>JBHIBO010000007.1:0-68501 GCA_046759185.1 Thermoplasmata archaeon
CGGCAGAGGAGAGACGGGGTTTCGGGCCGCTCCTCTACGGCGGGTCCGTCGCCGCCGTCGGGGTAAGCACGTTCAACCTTCTACTCGGGGGTTTTCTGGCCGTGCTCGGGGTGGCCTTCCTGGGCTCGCTAGCCCTCGTCAGTCCCGAGCCGAACCTTAGCGTCCGGGTCTTTCGGGGAGTGGTCGGAGTCCTCCTCATCGCCTTGGGCGTCTCCCATGTCACCGGCCGAGGGCTCAGCTTTGGCTTCCTCGAGCGTCTCGGTCACCTACTGCGGTCCGTCCAGAGCCCCAGCCCTACGCGGCAGCTGTTCATTTACGGTTTCGGTTACAACGCCGTCGGCATCGGGTGTGGTGGCCCCATCCTGGCGGGACTCGCCGTCTTCGCCTTCGCCTTCGGCGGTTTCGAGGCCACTCTCGTCGCCTTCCTGGTGTTCTCCCTCACGATAGCGGGACTGATGATCGCCATCTCAGTGCTTCCTGCGTTTGTCGGGAGGACGTCAATGAGAAGCCTGAGCCGATCAACCGGGACCATTCAGAGAGTCGCAGGGACGGTGCAGGTCATTACCGGCGCCTTCCTCCTCTTCTCCGCCATCTACACCTCGATCTTCGTCCAGACATTCTTCCCCGCGTAAGTGGATAGAATGAGCGTTAGACACAGTGCAGATCGCTTCTGCAGGATAAGCGGAGTTCATCAACGGTGCCCAGAATACGGCCCAGACATAGCCAGAAGGGGCTTACTGCCGTGACCTGGCCCCCCTTATTGTTCGTCGGGGCAGGACTATTGCTCATCAAAACGAAGAGCGGCCCCAACGCCCCAGATGATCCGGAAGTTCCGAAATCTGGGACGACAATGTGAATTGGACAGCGACGGTGTTGTCCATGACGTCAACGAGACAGCAAACCACACCAATCCGATGGTGGTATAGGCAAGACATCGACTAACATGGAGCAGAGGCAGAAGAGGACGCGTGTCTGGATCGCCGTCCTCGTTAGCGTCTTTGGAGTCATCCTGGCTCTTCCGGTTCTTTACCCGGTCATCCACCGGCAAATCGTGCCACTGAACACAAGCGAAGAACTAGAAATCGTCCTCCGTCCAGAAAGAGGCGGCAGGTTCTCCATATGGCTACCTATCCTCGAGGGGAGCCCACTTGGAAATCCGGTTAACCTTCTCCTCTTCGGGGACTCAAGCATCTCCATCGCCGAAGACTCTCTGGGGACCTTCCTGAACATCACGGCGACACAACCAACAACCATCTTTGGGCACAGTAGCTTCCAGGGTCCCTTGAATGAGAGCTACCTGGAGTATGAGTGGTCGGTCATGATGGGGTCGGGGGTGGCGAGGAATGTAACGCTCCCGGCCCGAGCATTCTCAACCGGCAACGTTACCGTGATCCTACGGTTTAATGCCGCTTCGGACTACTGCGGTCGTACCGATCTCTTTGCAGGGACGCTTCGCGGCGATGGAGGGTGGGGCGCATTGGCAGGAGAATCCGGTGGGTGGTGCACCTAGTCCTCCAACTTGGCTCACACGCCCTTGAGCCCGTAGTGAATGGTGCGTAAGGACGGATTGAATCCGGCGCCCTCGTACAGCCTCGACGCCTGATGGTCGGGCAGAGCGCTACCTTTCCCGCAGACTTTCTTTGCGGATGACGTTGAAACGGCATATAGAGGAGAATCTAACAGGCGCATTGCTATCTCGTATCAGTGTTGTCGAAGCGCCTTTGGATCCCCATCCTCGCGAGCGGCCTGGTGGCGATGCTCGTTCTAGCGCTCCTGTTCACACCTGCGCCATTGAACATAGTCCCGGCCCGTCTTTCCTTCACGGTCGAGAACGCTTCCCTTGAACCCATCGTAGTCGATGGCGACGAGAGAACCCACTTCCAGGCGTTGATCCGTTACGAGAATCTGGGACCAGTGCGGATCGAAACGATACACAACCTCCTCCTCGCTGCCCTCTCCGAAGAAGGTGGAATTCTATTCGATACCATGAATGACGACTCTTCCGCCTTGGAGAAGGGAGAAGTCCGTACAGTGGCCTTTGATAGCCAAGTCACTGGCTTCTGGGAATCCGCGATTCTATGGGTCAAGGTTTCAGTTCACGATGTCTTCGGGTCGTACCAGTTGACGGGTTACTTTCGGCTTGACCAGCAACTCATCCTCGAAGTCTGATGGAATGCACCGGCCTGACCGTCGCATGGTCGCCTTCATTGCTGCCGTCGCACTGCTCCTTCTGAGCGGAGCTCTCACGGCAATCGCGCGTCTTGTAGGGGCGGCTCCTGCTGGTACTCCTCTCTTCCCTGTGGCCCAGGCCGTTCAGACGGGGGCACTGGTTGCCGCGGCGATGGGGATCCCCGTGCTGGCCCTCCGAGGCTTATGGCAGGGGCTGCTGGCCCTCACTCTCGCGGTAGGTTTCAGTGGTGCCATTCTTGTGGTTCCGCTCCTGTATGCGTCCTTCCCCCCGGTCGGAGGGGAGCTCTTTCTTGCGATTTTCGCCCCGCCCTTCGTTGCGGCGTCGATCGTGTTTCTCGTGGCCGTAAGGGGTAGGCCGCTGCCGCTGCTCATCGCGGCTGTGGCGCTCGTCGCCGTCTACCTATTCACGCTCGCTCTTCTCCCTCTGTGCCCAGGCCAGGTCCTATCGTACCCTCTCCCCGCGTCCTTCCCACCTCGACTTCTCATTTGCCTCTACTACCCCCTCCTTGCGCTCCCCTCGTACGGTTTCTTCCTCTTCCTGTTTCTCTGGACGCCCCGTCAGGAAGATGGGACGGGCTCACCGTAAAGGTTGAAGTCGTGCGATCCGGCGAAATCGCTAAAGACCCTGCTAATGATGGATACCCAGACGGAAATATCCCTCAGAAGCGGCTGTTGACGAATGAGACCGAAAGGCGCAGGACAGGCTAGAATCGCCTACCTCCTCTCACTCTGGCCCTTTGCCTTTTTCGCCTTCGCCATCGGGACTACCTGGCTCCTCTTCTTCAGCATCGCAGCGAGCGCCGAAGCGTTCAGCGAGGCGCTGTGGACCCTCTTCGGCAACTTCGTGTTTCACGTGGTGATGGGCCAGATGGCGGGTGCATCCCCTCTCCTGTCCAGCTTGGCTCCGATCGCGCTCCTATCAGGCCTCGGCGGAACTGTCTTTGGTTTCGCGCTTAGATGGTCCCGGGAAGACGAAGACATAGTCAAAGTGGCAACAAGAGCAGGGATCTTCGGCCTGTCAAGCCTCGCGATGTATGCCTTCCTGTTCTGGTCCTGGTTTGGATTTGGTCGATGACGGCTTCAAGGCGAGAAAGAGAGAAAGGGGGGCCGTGGCCGGCCCCGAGTTCGCGCACCGACCGGACGTAAGTGAATCCCCTCTCCGAAGGGGGCTTACGGCCGTCACCTGGCTCTTACGCTCTGGGACCGACGCGATATCCTTATCCCCTCCAGAGAACCTTGGCACCTTGTATGAAGTACCAGGTTGTCCTCGAGCACGACCCGGAGACCGGCCATCATACGGCCACGGTCGCCGGGCTTCCTGGTCTGTTCGTAGATGCCGAGAGCGAGAAAGAGGCCCTGAGCCTCGCGAGAGAGGCCATTGCCTTCTACCTTGATGAGGTCCGGACCTTGGCCTCAGCTCCGAGGGAATCGATCCCACCCCTCCCCTCCAAGATCGTCACGGTGGATCTCTGACTTGGCCCGGCTGCCTGGTGAGGTAGAGGGCCGTCGTTTCCTCCGTGCCCTCGTTCGCCTCGGGTGGAGAGTCGAGAGCCAGAAGGGGAGTCATCGGAAACTCGTCCATCCCAATCGCAGGGACTTCATCATTGTCGCTTTTCATCGTACGGTGGGCCGAAATACGATTCGTCGGTTTCTTCGTCACGCCGACATCGACGAGGAGGCGTTCCTCAAGGCGCTCTAACGGATGCGCCTCGCTCATCCGACCCTCAGTTCCGATGGGTTCATCGACGACAGTGGAAAGGATACTCTTGGACGACGGAAAGGGGGCTTACTGCCTCACCTGGCCCCCTCTTCCCCCAGAGGCTTCTCTATGCTAGAATCTTCGAACTCTCGCAACCAGTCAATGGATATGCCCCGAAGGCGGAACAGAATTGGAGGGCTAGGATCGTCGAACCGTTCGCGTAAGGTCTTATGGAAGCGGTGGTCATGCAAGCGCCGTCAGATGGCCTTCGTTCGGTGTGAATTCTGCTCGGCTAAAGTAAAGGAGGAGCGTCTCCGAAGACACCTCGAACTGGTACATCCGGCCGAGCGCAATGCGATCGTTGGAGCCCGCCAGAAGCTCCGCGATCTGCAGCGTGAAGGCGTCGTCGTAAATCCGAGGACTCCTCTCCGCCTTCCCAGGCGATTCATCCTTGTCGCGACCATATCGCGGTTCTCGTCGTCCTTCTTGCCATCAGCCTGCCGAGCCTACTTCCCGGTTCGACGGCTCAGCACATCCATCCGACCTTGTCCGTTACGGTGAACGGTTAGTCCGTCAGGATCCCCGCGGGCATTGGCATCTCCAGTACCATCGTGGGATCCATCCACACGCACGGCGAGGGCGGAACCATGCACGTCGAATCGCGAGAGCCCAAGACGCTGGGAGACTTCTTCGCCATATGGGGCCAGCCCTTCGGACCGGACCGGGTCCTTAGCTGCGTGGCCGGCGGGGGGAATGGCCTCACGATGACAGTGAACGGGCAACCGAGTACCTCCTTCGTTCGACTGGTCTTCGAGGACGACCAGGCCACCGCCATCGTTTGTGGGCCGAGATGAGAGTTCAAGCTCCGGCGAGGAGGGACGATTGGATGCCCGCTCGGCCAAATCGAGCATCATTGTGGTTGGAAACGCGCCTTTCATGAATCGGGGCACGATCTGAGACGGGCCCCTGGGCGGGAGGACATCACCTTCCTAGCACCGGGTCCTCCATCCCCGTTGGGCTTGGTTTGTGTCATTTCTCGAGGGGTACCTTATCGCCTAGTGGCGACATCGCCCCAGACTGTCGAGAGTGAAGGTACGCTCCCGCTGCCGAATACGGTACGACGTGGGGGCCCGCTGGACCACGTGAGTCATTGCTTCGGTGCCCTTCCGTCCATATGGGCAACCAGACAGGCAGGGGAGCAGAATTGTAGCTGTCGTGCTTCCGACTCGACCCTGAACACCATGGCGCCGGCGGTCATGCCCATGCCGCAGAGGTCGCAAGCGCGATGTACCGCCGCGTCGCTTCGAACGGGTTGACCACAGAGGGGACAGTGCATCTCGATTACTACAGAATTGCCTACCACTGAGCGACCTCTCCACCTCGCTCTGTCCCCATCGGCTAGCAGCAGCCCCCTTTGCTAGAGCGCTTTGGTCGGCGGCGGGGAGCGCGGCGGGAGGCGCGGCGGGCGTGATTCTCGCTGCAGAACGGTCTTCCACCTTTCACGAAGTATCCAGTCTTCGACAGTCTGGCACCACAATGGGCACACGCCTGTGTCCGGAGCCCCAATACACCGCCTCGCCTCGTCCATGCCTTCCTCGCCTCTTTGGATTGTCGGCTTCCAACCAGAACGCGGGGCAGGCAGATGCCCTTACCATTTGGCAAGAGGGCCCCCCAGCCGCTTTCGCAGATGCAAGGCCGACTACGAAACGGGGCCCGGAGTAGGCAGTACATCAGGTGGGTACGCCGTAAGGGGGCTTGCTGCCGTGACCTGGCCCCACTGGCCTCCTTAGCTTCCACTCGTGTGTTCCACCGTGATGACTACGTTTCCCTTCTTGTGTCCTTTGTCGACATACCGGTGAGCCTCGACGATCTGGTCGAGTGGATAGCGTCGATCGATGACCATTCTGAGCTCTCCCGCTTCAATAAGGTCCTTGAGGAAGACCAGATCTTCCGTCCTCGTGTCTGCTAGCCCACCTATCGCTCTCTTGCCTGTCAATGCCGCCCATATCCGTCGAGCAATCGGTGCCAGTGCGTAAGCGCTGAGATAGACCCCACCTTTCTTTAGCGACTTCATGCAACTGAAAAACGAACTCTTGCCCACGGTGTCAAAGATGAGATCATAGGTCGCGGGTCTGGTGAAATCCTCTTTGGTGTAGTCAATCACCTCGTCGGCTCCCAGCGACCTGACCAAGTCAAGATTCGCGGTGCTGCACACCCCCGTAACCTCCGCGCCGAAGTACTTGGCGAGCTGTACCGCAGCTGTCCCTACCGCTCCAGAAGCTCCGTAGATGAGAACTCTTTGTCCCCTCTGGATGTTTCCCTTTCTAAGAAAGTATAGGGAAGATGTTGCCCCGAAGGGAACGGCGGCTGCCTCCTCAACGGTCATGTTGGCGGGTTTTGCGGCGAGCATGCCGTTCTCAGGCACGCATTTGTACTCGGTGTAGGCGCCCCTACTTTCCCCGAAAACCTGGTCCCCTTCCTTGAATCGATTTACATCCTTGCCTACTGCTTCCACTTCTCCCGCTAGCTCAGACCCAATGCGGGTGTTCTTGGGCCTTACGAGGCCCAGGAAAAGCCGTGCCACCCAAGGGTTAGCTCCTCGCATGCGCACATCTCCTGCAGTGACTGCGGTTGCTGATATTCTTATCAGCACCTCATTGTCCTGGGGAGTCGGTTTCTCGATCTCCTTGACCTGAAGAACGTCTGGTGGTCCGTATCGTGTATAGACGACCACTTTCATGGAGGATGCCCTCACTGATGCCCGGGTGGATCACCACGGTCTACCGCTATGACTACTTTTCCTGGCCTGTCCGGCTCCAAGATACGTGATAGCTGTAGGAACGTCACCTAACGAGTAATGTCGATCGATGACTGGTACCACTCTGCCGGCTTCCAGTGAAGTCTGCTGAAAGAGCCAGATTCTTGTCTGGTTGGTGGCGCAGGACCACAACTCTTCCTCGTGGCCATTGAAAACCCATCGTTCCAGGGGCCCATA
Source organism: Thermoplasmata archaeon (assembly GCA_046759185.1). Lineage (GTDB taxonomy): Archaea > Thermoplasmatota > Thermoplasmata > RBG-16-68-12 > JAJISG01 > JAJISK01. Next base: position 6,885 of record JBHIBO010000007.1, read on the forward strand.
GCCCCGCCCAGGATTCTCGAAGACGTGCACGCCGTGGCCAATGGACGTAGTTCATCAACGAAGGCGAGGAGACGGGGCCGACAATGGCATAAGGGGGGCTTCACGGTCGAGAGTGTCTCCTTGATCCTGTCGTAGTCGATGGCGACGAGAGGACCCGCTTCCAGGCGTTAGTCCGTTTCGGGAATCTGGGACCGGTGCGGGTCGAGACGGCACACAACCTCCTCTTCGCTGCCCTCTCTGAAGAGGGTGGGATCTGCTCGACACCAGGAATGACGGCTCTACCGCCCTGGAGAATGGAGAGGTCCATACCGTCCCTTTTGATAGCGTGGAGGCGAAGAGGTAGTCAGGTAGGTTGAGACCCATCACAGATCGGTCTCTTTGGTCCCCAAAGGTTGAGCCCAATCCTGGCGGGTGGTCGAGCGAAGTTGGAGGAGGAGCTCTTGGCGTCTGAACAGGGTCTCGGCACGAGGTATTAGGAGTACGTCAGGCAGACAGCCCGTTTCCTATCCCGAAGCTCTCGGGGTTTCGAGCAGGGCAGCCGGCCCACCGCCCCTATCCGCAGAGTACATAGCCCCTTGTCCCCCTCCTCCGCGTGGGAGCGTGATGGCGGAAAAGCAGGGGGGCGTTTTGGACACGTTTGTCTACGAGGATCCGAGGGCATCCCTCCCTGTCTGGTACGTCGAGGAGGGTCTAGTCGGGCGGGAGGCCCTCCTGAGTCACTTCCAACCAGGACGGGGTGCCGCTGTGGCGTGGCGAGTGGAGACGCAGAGTGGAAACCCGGTGGCGGGGACGGGGGTCCCGGCCCTGCTTCTCATGATGGAGGAGAAGGCGCTACGGCTTCCGAGGGGGTACGTGAGGGAGGATTTCGTGATTCAGGGCCTCTACGCGGTCTTCAACTGCTGTCCCCATCTGTGTTGCCAACCGGGTTGGCGGTTCACCCCGCGGGAGGCGCAGCGTGCAAACCTCGGGTACGACGCGGTCTACTGCCCGTGCCACGCGTCCCAGTTCGATCCTGGACGCCTCGAGCCATACCAGCACCCGGGTCGGACCGGCGGCGAAGAGGGGGAGTACCTTGGGATCTACAAAGTGCCCAACGTAGGGCCCGCCGATCGTGGCATGCCACTCATCCCCATCAGGCTGGAGAAGGGCAAGGTGGTGGGGCAACTGAAGCATCCAGCGTGGTATCGCTATCAGAAGTTCCAGGGGAAGGACCTGTAGCGTTCCTCAAGTCCCCGGGTGAGGGGGAACCTCGGTGGTGGATGGCACCTCCAATCCGCGACGGGGTCAGGCCGAGGAGATCATGACACCCCCGGTGATCACCATTGGCCTACATGCCACGGTCCAGGAGGCCCTGGAGCTCATGGCCCAACATGGCTTCCGACAATTGTTGGTCGTGGAGAAGGACAAGCCCGGGGGGGGCTTGATCGCCCAACGGTTCACCATCCAGGAGGAGGTGGACTTCCTCACCAGCAAGGCCTACCGTCCCGCCAAGGACGCCAGCGGTTCCACCCCTTCTACAAGGGTAAGGTGGAAGTGAGCCTCAAGGTGCCGATCCGCGGGTTCGACGATTTCGCCATCTGGTACACGCCTGTTGTAGCCGAGCCCTGCAAGGACATCTCATGAAACCCGGAGCGGGTCTTCGACCATACGAGCAAGGACAACGCCGTGGCCATCGTCACAGACGGGACCCGGGTCTTGGGGCTGGGAGACACCGCCGCGCTCGGGACATCGTCGATGCGCCCATGAAGGCGGGGTTCATCCGAGCGCCGCCATGGAGGAGACGGTCGTCCACGGGTCGTGAGCCGGCGGGGGTTCCTCTTCAGACCTTCTCCAGGAAGGCGATCTCGGGCTCGCTGGCCACGCCGGCGTCGTGCATCGCGCTCTTCAGTTCCTCCGACTTCGTGAACTCCTCGGCGGCGTCCCAACTCTCAAACTCCGACAGGACGGTCACGAGGTTCGGATTCTCTGTGCTCTGGAACACCATGTCGCCCTTCGACCGGGGATTGCTGGGCTCCAGCTGATAGGCCTCATACACCGGCTTCCACTTGGCAAAGTCCTCGACAGCGTGGGTGATCAATACGTAAACCATGGTCTTACCCCTCGGGTGAGCCGCACGAGCCCGTTGGCTTTAAACCCTCCCGGCTCCGCCCCGAAGCACGCGGTCTTAACGTGGCTTGGTGAGCTGCTGGACGAACGTAAACAGGAAGAGGCCGATGAAGGCTGCGATCAAGCCCAGGGCCGCAAAGACGTCGAGACGGAGCCAGGGCACCCAATGATGCACCCACCAGTCGACGGAGGCCACGGCGAGCACGTAGACGGTTACGTAGACGTAGAGGAAGGCGATCAGGCCGAAGACGAACAGGGCCCTCCCCGTTGCACCAAGAACGGCCATGCGCAGGCTGACGGAGAGGGAATCCTTGCCTCGAGTCAGCGCCGTCAAGAAAGGCGGAGTCCGGACCCGGGTATCGGCGATCTCTCCCTCCCGTAGCTCTCGGGAAAGGGACGCGGCCTCTCGCTCCCACGTTACGCCGAGAAGCGCCATCAAGCCCCCAAACAATCCGGCGGCAGCCAGGACTGAACCCAGGGCACCGGTCACGTCGAAGGTGGCGATAGGAAGCACCTTCACTTCCGGGGCAACCAGGGCGAGCCGAGCGGGTTCAAACGGATCCTGGGTTCCTGTTCCTGTGGCGCGGATGACGGCGGTGGCGGCGACGCCCTGTGACTCCCCCGTCACAAAGATCCGTAGGGGTGTCTGCCCATTTTCCAAGCCACCCACAACAAGCAGGTCGACCGGGACGCCTCCGAAGTCCTGGACCCGTTCGATGGACAGGACGGGTCCCTGCACAACCAGGATCTCGCCAAGGTAGAGGGCCGGGTTCTCCTGCAGCCCATCGATGACGCGCGATTCCAGCACGCGATCAAATTGTATCCGATCGGAACCCCCCAGGACCGCTCCTAGGCCCACTGCCAAGCCGAGAAGGCCCAAGGCGATGACAAGGACAAAGAGAAAGGTCCAGGCCATGCTCGACAGGTGCCTTGGGATCGCCCCGCGCGGTTTCCCGCGGTCCTTCATGCTCGTTTCAGGCAACCAGACTCATCCCCTTCGCCGGCGTTCCCAGAGCGAACGTGCCGGTTGGACGCCGGTTGTGCGTCGGCCAGAGCTCTGATAAACCTTTGTAAGCGGTTCTCGTCCTCGAAAGCCAGCGTCATCCGCAGGCGTTAAGTGGCCGATGTCTACGGATGGACGGGAACGGAGCGCGCCCGCGGCTCCGCATCCTTCAGGCTCCTCCTTAGGGCGTGGAGCCTTGCCTCAAGTTTCTTCGTGGCGTAGCTGGCGGTTGCCCAGAGGAGCCCGTGTCGGGTGACGTAGCTGAGGAGAGACGAAGTCCCCCGGCAGGCCAGCCGCCTCCCCTCCCCGCCTTGGAGGGTGCGGTTCGTCAGCAAAAAGCCCTGGATCATCAACTCGGTCTGGAGCGGGTTGGCCAGGACCTCATCGTAGACCGTCTGTGGTCTCTTTCGAAGCGCCCCCATAGGAATGAAGGGAAGAGCGTGGACGGTCACCTTGTAGCCCTTGAGACGGTCCATCAGCTCCAGCGCCGCGATGACGTCCTCCTCCCGCTCCCCTGGGATGTTGATGATCATCGTGGCGCATACAAGCCACCGATGGTCGTTGAGGAGACCAACGGCCTGCTCCACGACGTCCCCGTACTCCTCAGGCTGATAGGGCAGGACCTTGCCCGGCATGATCTGTTTGATCAGGCGAGGACTGGGGGTCTCGATGCCCATCTCGATGTAGCTCCAACGGTCTTGCGTCATGTATTCCGCGGCCAAGGGGACGACCTCGGGCTTGGACATGATGGTGGCCGCCGCGCTGAAGTCCGTCTCCAGCGCCACCTCCTCCCCCGTGATCCGAGAAATCCTCTCCAGGAGGCGTCGCAGCTGGGCCGGATCGGGCGTCAAGCCTCGGACGCCGTAGCGGAAGAACTCCTCCGAGTGGAGGCAGACCGTGTCCGTGCCTGCCTCGACGTTGAGCCTCACCTCCTTCTCGATGGCCTCGAGGGGCATGGACCGGAACGCCAACAGCGTCGGGTGACAGAACTTGCACCCGCGGCCACACCCACGGGTGATCTCCACCATGCCTCCGGTGGAGGGTGTGATGATGGGGGGGATGTCCTCCGCCGGCACGGGTCGGCCGTGCACCACACTAGGGATGGGATCCCCTCGGACCACTTGGCCGAAGACCTCCGGAATGGTCTTCTCCCCCTCCCCCTCCATCACGCAGTCGATGCCCCACTCCGACGGGTTTGTGAGGTCGAGGAACTGCCACACCGCTGGTCCGCCGATGATGACCTTCGGGCGGTGCGTCCCAAGGGACGGGTGTTGCAGGACCTCCAGGAAGGCTCGTCGCGTGAACGGCCCGCCCTTCGGTGTGTACCCCAGGAGCCGCATGAGAACGTACATGATGCCGCTTCCAAAGCTGACCCCGAGGGGATCCATTGTTGTCAGCCCCAGAACCCTCGTCCGCGGGCCTACTACTTCGTCCAACCTCCGGGGATCCGCGATGATGACCTGGTCGCGGGTGAAACCATGATGGAGGAGGATGGACTCCACCTTGCTGAGGGCGAGCGGCGCCACGGGAATCCTTCCTTCCTCGTTCGATCGAGTTGGGAAGAGCCAGTTTTCCATGAAGGACCGGAAGAACTCATCGGGCAGGGCTGAGGCAAACGCCCAGTAGGGCATCCCACCGTAGTCGCTCATCATCCCGGCGGATCCCGTCAAGACAATCTCGTAGCCTCCCCTAGGCCCCGAACGGGCGCCTGAACGGACGGCTGAATCGGATTCCGAGAGGAGAGCCGTCTCAGACAGGGGTCCAGTAAAGGACGTCATTGCTCTCCCTCCGCGTCCAAGTTCTGGAAATCAATCTGATGCCCCCGGTGAAGCCGTCATCCTCGACGTAGTCGACATACGATGATTAGGAAATGGACTTTCCGTATGAACTGTAGGGCCAGGCCACCTGCTCTCTACATCGAGGTCACCCAAGTGCCCGGAAGCGTGACGCGGTGACCTAGGGGCCCCGCCCTTCCTCTTCCCTCAGAATCTTCTCGGTCTCCCTCGCGACCCAGCCTCCCCCCGGGCGACGAAAGGCTGCGACATAGTGGCCGCCCACGCCGATGCCCCAGAACACAATCGGGAAGAAGGGCCACGGGAAGGTGTACGTACCGGTGAAGGGCCCGAAGTAACCATTGCCCCACGCGGCCGGCGTTGACGGCGACGTACAGGGCCAGGTTCAGTGAAAGGCGTAGCGGGCCTCTGCAATCTCTCGCGCCTCGCGGCGGCGGTTGTCCGCATTCCCGTGCGGCCTCCCCGGGAGGCTACCACCCTCTTCCCCACTTCATCCACATGGTGACCCAAACGGCCGCTCCGACTCCGAAGAAGACGAGGAGGGCCACGATGACAATGGCAATGTTCTGGTAGACATTGAATCCTCCCGCGAAGAAAAAGAGCCAGATGATGATGAAGCTGATAAGACCAAAAAACAGAACGATGGAAAGGGCAATTCGCCAGCCCATCCCCCGCCCCATGGCCCAGGACGGGCGTTCCCATTCATCCTCGTCCATACCCCGTCCCCCTGATCGCTCGGTCCCTTGGGCCTCCTATTTGGGATACATGCTGAGGCCTGTGGAGACCCACGCGGCCCCGATGATGCCGCCGGCCCCGATGAGAGATGCCACCACGACCATGAGGTTCTGGAACCAATCGAATCCGGACGACCAGAAGGCCCAATAGACCAGGATTCCTGCCAACCATAAAGTGCCCACTAGAATCGATACAATGACGGCCCACGTTGCCCTTCGGGCCACTCTCTCAGCTGTGGATCGACTCTCCTTCTTTGATGCCTCGGCCACGGACTCCCCCAGGGGCCGGGGAGCCGGTCAGGTGTAGATAAATGTTTCTTGATGAGGCAACCACTCACCCCTGACTGTGCGGGTCCCTGGGCGAGGTGATTCTCGCACGGCCACAACCAGCGCTGCGTTTCTCAGGCCCGTCCCTAAGCCGAGTCGACGAGTCGCCCTCAACGGGGTACCCCGCCGAGGTCCAGTCCTGGAGTCCCCCTTCATAGTGCCACACATGCTTGTATCCGGCCTTCTCTAGGAGGAAGGCGGCCATGCGGCTCGCACTGCATGCCCTGTCCGAACAATACGTCACGATGAGATCTTCCGGGTCGAGGAGGTCCTCGGCTCGCTCCTTGTCCGCCACCCAAAGGGACCCGGGGATGTGTTCGGCCTTAAACTGCCACTCGTTCATGGTCATGACAAGCTTGATCGGCTCCCCTCGGTCGAGCCTCTCTTTCAATTCCTCCCTGCTCATGTTCCGGACCAAGTCGTCCCTTCCACCGCTTAAGAGGACCACCCACGCCTTACAGCTTTCGAGAGGCCGGATGGCATTCCGCCGCGGAGCGTGTCCGGCCGGAGGCCTAGCCGGGCTTCACAGCCCGCAATGTGATGGAGGATGCGTCGACGCCTTTGGGGCCGGTCAGCCACGGTTGGTCTGCTAGGGTCTCCAGAACCCGGAAGCCCGCCTCCCGAACGGTCCTGAGGTAGTCGCCCCGGACCAATGCATTGCCCACACACCCGCAGTCGTGGTCGACGTCCGTCAGAGGTCGCTCCTGGACAATATCGGAGATCACCAAGCGACCTCCAGGGCGAAGGACCCGGAAGGCCTCACGGAAAACCGATGCCTTGTCCGGACTCAGGTTAATCACGCAGTTGCTGAGGACCACGTCGACCGACTCGTCCGCAAGAGGAAGCTCTTCGATGATCGACTCGCGAAACTCGACGTTCGAAATGGCCTTGCGACGCGCGATGTCACGCGACTTCCGTACCATCGCGGGTGTCATGTCAATTCCGATGGCACGGCCTTCGGAGCCGACGAGGTGGGCCGCAAGGAAGACGTCGACCCCTGCTCCACTCCCGAGGTCGACCACCACCTCGCCCTCCTGAAGATCCGCCTCGCGAACAGGGCTACCACTCCCCAGACCCAGAACCGACTCCGCAGGCACGACCGCGAGCTCCTCCGGCGAATAGTTCGTGTCGCAGCACGAGGTCTCCCCGCTCGCCAAGGAACCATACCGCGCCTGGACACGCCGGTGTCTCTCTTCGTAGTCGGGCATCATACCTCTCTACTTCCAGAATATAGTAGTCAAACCTAAATGCTTTTCCTTCTTCCTCCTACGTAGATGACAGAAGCGAACGCTCGCGCCAATCTCCTCCTCGAAGAGGCGGCGAAGGGGGCTCGCGGGGAGATCGTCTCCTCGCTCAGGGACTTGGGTCTGAGTGGCTACGCCTCCAGTGTCCTCTATGCCCTGGCCCGGGTGACGGAGGCCACGGCCGCGGACCTCGTGGCTCGGACGGCAATCCCCGATTCGAAGATCTACTATGCTCTTCGCGAATTGGCGGAGGCCGGACTGGTCGAGGTCCAAGAAGGGAAGCCCAAGATGTACCGCATGTTGAGCGGGGCAGAGGTAGGGGCCCGCTTGGAGCAGCTGCTGACGTCGCGATACGACAGCCAACGGGCCGCCATCTCCCGGACTGTCTCGCTGCTCGAGCCCCTGCGCTCCGGAGCGCGCTCGCCGATGATGGACCTGGCTTATGTGGTGAAAGGCGAGGCGAACGTCCTAGCCCGGGCGAACTCCCTGATTGAATCGGCCAAACGCGAGATCATACTTCTCTCCTCTGAAGAGGCCCTCCTGCAGAAGCTGGAGCCTGGACTTATCCGGGCGGCAGGGCGAGGCGTACAGGTTAGGTTGGCCATCCCCCACGCTCCTGCCGATCTCGAGCTCGCCAAGCGGGCGGAAGTGCGCTCCATTGTCTGTGCATGTCGCATCCTCGTCGTGGATGAAGAACAGGTGTTGACCGTCAGTGACGCGTCCGCCGGCGGGATGTATGCCATTACATCCACGGACGAGACCCTCGTCCGCCTGGGACGGGACTACTGGCAAAGTCCACGCTGCTGCACGGCTTGACCTCGCACGTCGGCCGGGCCCACGGGCCTGGCGAAGCCTCCCCGGACACCCCTACTCCAGCGTGGGAACCTCCCCCTTCTCACCCGGATATATACTCTATATGCAGTTCCCTTTGGTTGGACCACGGCCAAGACTTTTCGTCGTGTCCGTCAAGGCCGTGCCCCGGCGCCTCATCCCCGACCGCGTGCCCCTTCCGATTCTCGATCCCGCGGAGAGGGTCAACTCCTTCCGAGAAGCCCTGCTTCCTTACAGTCGGGAGGAGGCCATCGAGGAGGCACGCCGCTGCATCCAGTGTGCGAGAGCCTGGTGCGTGGAGGCCTGCCCCATTTCCCAGGACTGTCGTGAGTACCTGCGGCAGATCGCGGAGGGGGACTTCGAGGGGGCGGCGCAGACCATTCTTCGCGACAACCCTCTGGCGAGCTGCCTGGGGAGGGTCTGCTACAACTACTGTGAAGATGCGTGCGTGATCAAGAAGAAGGGCGACCCCGTGGCCATTCGTCACTTGAAACGGGCGGCGTTGGCCTACGGTGACGAGGGCCGCACCTACTCCCCCTCTTCTCCGCGGGGTGAGGCTGTGGCCATTGTGGGAGCAGGGCCCGCCGGGTTGGCGGCCGCATGGTACCTCGGTCAGCGCGGTTTCCGCGTGACGGTCTTCGAAGCCTCTGACCGTCTCGGGGGCCTCATGACCCAATCGATCCCCCCCTATCGGCTCCCAAAAGACGTCTTCCTGCAGGACCTCGTACGCATGGAGCCGTTGGAGATCGAGTTCCGCCAAGGCGTTGTCGTCGGGCGCGATGTGGAGTTGAAGGGGCTCTTCGAGGAAGGATACCGGGCCGTGTTTCTGGGGCTAGGGACGCATCGGTCCAGGACGCTAGGAGTACCAGGGGAGGATCTACCGGGGGTGTACCCCGGCCTGCACTTCCTGAAGAGCGTGTTTCGGGGGGAAGGACCGGAAATCACGGGCACAGTCGTCACGATTGGAGGGGGAGACGTGGCCATGGACTGTGCGCGTTCGGTGCTGCGCCTCGGAGCCAAGCGTTCCATCGTGCTGTATCGTCGAACCGTAGAGGAGATGCCAGCCTCGGAGGAGGAGCGGGAGGATGCCGAGGCAGAGGGCGTTGAGTTCCGTTTCCTCGTATCCCCCCTGGCCTTCGGGGGAGACGAAGGCGTGGAAGAGGTCTCGCTGCAGGGGATGGAACTGGGTCCAGAGGACGAGTCCGGCCGGAGGCGACCCGTCCCTATCGAGAACGACGTAACCACCTTGCCCGTGGCGAACGTCCTCGTGGCCATCGGCCAAGTGGCCGAGCTAGAGGGATTCCCCGACGTGGAGATCCACGTTGCCCGGGACGGGACTCCGATGGGAGGCGGCGAGGCCGGCGCCACTGACATGAAAGGGGTCTTCGCGGGTGGAGGGGCGTCCGTCGTCCATGCCGTGGCGGCCGGAACGAAGGCGGCCGAGGCGATCGTCCAGTACCTCAAGGGCGAGAGCTCGATCGTATGCCAGGCACCTCCAGGAAACCTCACCTAAGCTGAAGTTGGGGTGTGGGGCGCCGTGGAGCCAAAGCTCAAGGTCGCGCTGGTTTCCATCCTGGCGAATGTGGGACTCGTGTCGGTCGAGTTCGTAATCGCCTGGGTCACGGGAAGCCTCGCGGTTCTGGCCGACGCGTTTCACTCTGGCGTAGACCTGACGGGGTCGCTGCTCGTGCTGTCGGGCATCTGGATGGCCCTCCGCGTGGCCGATCAAACGCATGCGTACGGGTACCGTCGCTACGAGAACGCCGCCGCCCTGATTCAATTCGTGCTCATCGCCATCATCGGGGTCGTCGTGTTGTACGAGGCCGTCCGGCGGTCCATCTTTGGATTCTCCGTGACCGTCTCCCCCCTCGTCCTCGGAGTCGTGGTTGCAACCATCGTTCTCGACCTACTCATCTTCCGATACATCTCCCGCAAGGGAAGACTCTTGGAGAGTTCCGCTCTCAAGGCAGACGCGTACCAGTTCGGAACCGATTCCATCGCCAAGGTCGGCGTCCTCGTGGGAATTGGAGGCGTCTTCGTGGGCGTCCCCCTCCTGGACGTCCTCGGCGCGGGCGCGATCGCCATCGCCTTTCTCACCGTCGCCTTCCTCATGGGAAGGAAGAACCTCCAGGTGCTCGTCGATGCCTCGCCGCCTCGGGAGCTCTTGCAGACGCTGGCCGATACCGCCCTCGACATCGAGGGGGTGACGGAGGTCCATAGCCTGCGAGGACGCGTGTCGGGCACACAGATCTTCGTCGACCTCGTGGTCCACGTGTCGCCCGACATCTCCCTGGAAGCAGCCCATGCGATCGCCCATGCAGTGGAGCGAGCGATGCAGGAGAGACTGCCAAGCGTGAAGGAGGTCGTGGTCCACACGGAGCCCGTCCATCACGAACCTCGGTTGGACGAGAGCCATCCTCCCTGACGCGGGAAACGTTGGAGATGGCTGCCAGGGAGGGTGGCAGAGTGGCGCCGCCGCATGGGAACGTGTCGACGCCTGGTCGGACATTGACCTGTATGGGGTGGTCGAGGATACGAAGGTCAGTGACGCACTTGGGGTCGTTGAGGAGGCGCTCAGCGAGCTCTCGCCGGTTCAGCAGACGTACGTCGTCATGTGGCCACCGTCAGCCGGCATCACGCAACGGTTCTACGGACTCCGAGATGCGAGCCCCTTCCTCCTCGTCGACCTGGCCATCCTCGGCCTTTCCGCGCCAGCCAAGTTCCTCGAGCTCGAGCTCCAAGGACAGAACGTCGTCTACTTCGATAAGACGGAGGTAACGCGAGGTTCCTGGACCGGGAGGCCTTCGATCGGGGCTTGCATGACCGACTTGGGACCCTCAGGGAGAGGGGGGAGATGCTCCATATCTCCGTCGAGCGCGAGATTAAGCGCGAACACTGGATCGAGGGGTTCGACGCATATCATGCCTTCGTTCTAGGCCCCGCTTGCGTTGCCCCGTCACCCGGTCCGCCCCCGCTCCTCACCGACGACCCTCAGGAGGAGGAGGAAGATGGGCACCATCAGGGTGAAGGCTGCGAGACATAGCAGACAGAGGGACTGGATGACGATCAGTTCGAGATAGGTCAGGTAGCCCCCGAAGGCCAGGCCCACGCCCGCCAGCCCGAGGCCCAGGGACGCGAGCCTCGTTCGGGCGTCCCCTTGGGCGATAAGGCCCCCGTAGGAGATCAGGAAGAGTCCCAGGAAGCCCAGGGTGCCAATGAGGGCAACGGGAATTCCGAGGATGCGTGAGTAGGAACTGCCGATGACCGTTCCGCAGGAGAGGAGGGGGTGGGGCTCGCAGTAGGAAAGGTCGACCGTTACGAAGGACACGACGGTCAGATAGCTACCCAGGCCCATGCCAGCCAAGGAGAGGAAAAGGACAGCCCGCCACGCGGTCTCCATTATCCGCCACCGAGGGCGGCGTCGAGGGCCGACGAGAGGACGGAGGCCGAGGTGGAGCCACGATAGTGGGAGTGGACGGTGAGGTCCGGCATCAGGATGAACGTGGTTGGCGTGCTCGTGACCTCATACATGGGGGCAACGGACCCGTCATCCAGTAGGTAGGTCCACGTCGCCCCATAGACGGTCTTGAAATTGCGGATGTCGTCCATGGTGTCAGCTGGGCCGATGAATCCCACGTCGACGGAGAGGAAGACGACCTGAGCGCCGTATGTGCGGTGAAGCGGCGTGAGGACCCCCGCTGTCTCTTCTTGGCAAAAGTGGCAGTCGGTGTCCATGAAGTCCAGAAGAATCACGGATCCGCGGAGGTCCCCGAGACGTATGTTCCCCCCATCGCTGCTGGGGAGGGTGAATCCAGGGGCGACGGAGGGGCCCTGGCTCGACGGGGGTGGGGCGAGGATAACGACCCCGAGGATGATGCCGACAACGATGACCAAAGCCCCGACGGGATAGAGCCATCGTTCGCGCCGGCCCAACACGGGCGTACGACGGGGCGATCTCCGAGCGGCTTCCCGCTCTGCTTCCGTGAGATCCCAGTCTATCTTCTTGCCGGGATGCGCTCGAGACGCGTGTTGCGAGAGATTCTGTAGTTTGACGGAGGTTCCGCAAAGGGGGCATCTGTGGAATGCCGCCATCCGCCCTCACATGCAGCCAGAAGCTCTTACAATTTGGGTAAGTACCCCCTCGGTAAGTACCGGAGTTCCCTTGGAGGTGGGTGTTGTCGGAAATGAGTAGGCCCATCGTCCGGCTCGTCAGAATCGATCCCTTACGCGTTGTGGTCAGTCATGTACACGGGGAACATTCGGAGGCGGAACCGGACAGTTCTGAAGGCTTGGGCTAAGCCCAGAGGTCTTCCTGATGACCCATCCACGTAACTTCTGCTTGGCCGGAACAATCCGCCCCCGACTTCGGGCCAGCCCGAGTATGGGTATGACAGTAGGATTACGGTCGGGCCCGAGGTCGAACTCGAGGAGGAAGTGGAGGAGGGCGAGATGGCGGGGGGCTCTACGCCGTCGTCCGAACGAATCTCGCGAAGATCGGGAAGATGTGGGAATGATTGTACCGCTGGGCCCAGGACCGTGGCAACAAGACTGCGGTGCACGGCACCGAAGAGCCCCTGAGTGGCGACGAGAGGGCGCCGGATGCGTTCATCCTGGATCTATGGCACCCCATTACGCGATAACCGCCCCTGACCTCGACGTAGAGCCGGCCCCGCGATCCTCGCAATCGAGGACCGTCAGCGGCTAGCGATATATGTCCAAGGCCGGTTCCATCGCGGGCTTGGCCTGCTGCTGCACCGCGGCGAGGTGTTCCTGGATCTTCTCCGCCTGTTCCACGAGAGGCTCGGTCGGGATCGTCATATGGGGAAGGAGCTTGTCCACGGCCTCCACCAGCCTCGCGGCAGCCATGGCGTCGGGGATCACCGCCCGCGTTTCCGCGACCAGGCAGATGACGTCGAACTTCACCCAACGGCCTTCGTTGAGGAGAACGCCGGATACTCCGGGTATCATTCCGATCTCCAGCTGTTCGATGCCAGAGTCCTTCAACCGCTGACGAGCCCGTTTGGTGCTCCCAACCCCCCATAGGTCCGGCTCATCTGGGCCCTCGGCGATGGGGAGTCCCTCCAGGCAGACGATTTCCCTCGCGGCCTGATTCCTCGCCCAGTCGAGGAGGGTCCGAGCGAGGGGCCGGTGGATGCCGGCAGGCATCGGGACTTCGCTGATGAAGGCCGCGAGCTTGAGGTCCTCCCGGGCGTAGATGCGCGCGGGGAACTTTGGCTTTCTGGCGTAGATCATCGACACGGAGGGAAAGGCCTCGGACTCCAACGCAGCGATCTGATCTAGTTCGAGACTGCCGATGATGTAACTCGAAGCAATGGTGCTGAGGAGTCCTACCGTCGGAATGGCCTCGATTACGGACCCATCCCGCAGGTCGAAGTCCTTGAACTTCCTCACCTCGATTTCTGTGTTGATCTGATCACCTCCGGTATCGTACTACCCTCGGCAGGTTAACGTTTCCCACGATGGCGAGCCCTACAGAACGACGGCACATTCTCGGCGCGCTTCCTTGGGGTGGCGTCGTGAGACATCTGCATCCATGTCGCTTACCGAGGGATAAGGACTAGCTTAAGCTCGTCTCCAGGCCCGACTAGAGCCCGATCATGCCTCCGACAGCGAGGCCCACGAGGTAGGTGGCGGCTGCTGCTCCCAATCCGATCAACACCATCTCCACCCCGCTCCGCAGGAAGGAATTGAGGGTGGAGAGCGAGCGCAGGACTCCAGTCAGAAACAGCGCCGCCGCAGCGAAAACAACGGCCGCGATAATCGCGGCGGACACAGAGAAGACCAGGAAGGGCAGAATTGGGATGAGGCCCGCCAGCACGAAGGCGAGTCCGGTGTACAGCGCCAGTCGCCCGGGATTCTCGAAGCTCGCCGACCCGATTCCCCGTCCCTCGGCGAGCAGGGCCCGCAGGAACTCGTCCTCGTTCTCTGCCAGCCGATCGACGACGACCTCCGCCTCGGACCGGGACAGACCTTTGGTCTCATAGGCCTCCCGTAACTCCTCCTTCCGAGCCTCGGGGGCTACATCAACGGCCGCGCGCTGAAGGCTCACCTGCGAGGTGTACACGTCCTGCTCGGCCTTCACGGAAATGTATCCCGAGGCCGCCATGGAAGCCGCGCCTGCGATGAGGCCGGCGAGGCCCGCGATGACGACGACCGGGGCTGAGCTGGTCGCGGCCGCGACGCCGGCGACCAGGGCGAGAATGCTTCCCAGCCCGTCGTTGGCGCCGAGAACCGTGGAGCGCAGGGTCCCTCCGGATCGCCCCGCCTCCCGCATCGACTCAAAGAGGTCAATCTCGTGGATGACCTCATCCGCCAGAACTTGATCGAAGGCCGCCTGTGCGTCGGGATCCTTCCAGCGGGACGCCTGGCCCCGATACCGCTTGATGCCGTTCACCTCAAACCGGTGGATTATCGGGAGCGCCCTTCCCAGGCCGAAGAGGTAGGCCAACCACACGAGCAGCCGATGCTCCCACAGACGGACCTTGCGCGGCAACCTCCTCCGGAGTCCTCGGAGGAGGCCCTCCCAGATGTCTGCGTGTCTCTCCTCGTAGTCAGCGAGTTCTCTCAATTGGTCTCCGCGGGGGGATTTGCCTTCTCTCTCGGCGAGGGCGAGATACATCCATTGGGTAGACCTCTCATCGACCAGGTTCCGATCCAGGTCTCTAAGATCCTCCCGCGTCCACTCGAACTCCTTTTTTCCTGTTGTCATGCGACGGTGCGACCTACGGGGGCCATTGGCACGGCCAGATGGCACGCACCTTTATGCGATTTCCCTCGGGAGGGACTCGAAGGGCCTGCTCAAAGGATGCCGCGCTCACTGAGCCACTGGTACACGTCATCGAAATCAGTGGCTTCGTAGTCCACCGCATCCCGGAGGCGACCCCCGGAGTTGATGGCGACGGAGACTCCCGCCTCCGTCAACAAGCCCAGGTCCATCACGCCATCGGCAAATGCGATGATGTCCTCACGAGCCACGCCTAGGGACTTGGCCATCAGGAGGGCCAAACCGCCCTTGGTGGAGGGGTTCACGCGAACGGCCACCCTTCCCGTAAACGTGTTTTCGTCGTAGAGGAAGTGGTTGGACACAGTGAGGTCGGCCCCAAACTGCCGGCTCGCACTCGTCGCGATTTCGGAGGGACCACCCGTGATCAGAGCAACGGGGTGACCCCGACCTCGGATGGACTTGACGAAGCCGAGGGCCCCCGGGACGAGACGCAGGTCGTCAGCCAGGTTTTCGACGTCCTCTCGAGTGACGCCAGCGAGAAAGGAAGCCCGTTCCCGAAAGCCCTCCTCCCAGTCGATCCTTCCCTCGACCCCTAGCTTCGTGATGCGTCCGACCTCCTCCTCCCGTCCCACAAGCTTCGCCAGGTCGGGCAGGAGCTCGTTGTAGATGAGCGTGTTCTCTAGGTCGAAGGCGAAGAGCTTCATCGTGCCACCCGGGGCGACGAACCACGCGGATAAAACGTTGCGGGAGTCGACACATACACAAAGCTTGATACCCTACAAGCAATCGGGGGTCGCATGGGTACGCTGCGTGATGCCAAGAACTATGGAGGCATTGGGGCGATTCTACTCCTGGTCGGCGTCTTCATCCCCCTCGTGGGCATTGCCATCTCCATCGTGGGCTTCATCCTCATGGTGATTGCAGTCAAGTACATCTCGGAGGCCGTCGGCGATCGTTCGATCTACAACAACATGCTGTACTTCGTCATCATCGCCATCATCGGCTCCGTCGTCGCCTTCCTGTTTGTCTTTATTGCCTTGTTGCCCTTCTTGGCCCCCGGATTCGATCCCATAACGGGTCCCATCGATATCACGGACCCCGCCGCCATCTTCGCCATAGTGACCTTCCTTATCGGACTCGCCGTCGCCTGGATCCTCTCCATCGTTGCCGCCGTGTTTCTCCGGAGTAGCTTTAACTCCATCTCGGCGCGTCTGGGCGTCGGCCTCTTCGGGACGTCCGCGCTCCTGTATCTCATCGGGGCGATTCTGATGATCGTGATTGTGGGATTCTTCCTCATCTTCGTCGCGGAGATTCTCATGATCGTGGCGTTCTTCTCCATCCCGGAGCAACAGCCCGCCCCTGCGATGGCCCAGCCCCCTCCGGCGGCACCGTAGGGCTCCCGAGGTCAGTTCCGAGTCGCATCCCGACACTATACATACAGTGACGGCCGTAGTTTGGATGCCCTGACCTCCTGTTCGGGAGGCCTGGCTGACGAGGAGCCCTCTTATGGCGACAGACAAGACGCGAGACGTAGTCGGTGTGATCCCTGGAAGGGAGGTCATGGAGGGCGCGGGTGTCCGCGTTCGCCGATACATCGGCAGCCCAGAGCTCGACCACATCGATCCCTTCCTCCTGCTGGACGAAATGCGGAGCGACGATCCCCGCGACTACGTGGCCGGCTTCCCACCACATCCCCATCGTGGCTTTCAGACCCTCACGTACATGATGCACGGGCGCTTCCGGCACGAGGACAGCACGGGCAGCGCCGGGACCCTCTCGAGCGGGGGCTTGCAATGGATGAATGCCGGGAGCGGTGTCATCCACAGCGAGATGCCCAAGATGAGGGCGGGCCGACTGTGGGGCTACCAGCTCTGGCTGAACGCCCCCTCTCGGGAGCGATGGAGCGACCCTTTCTACAGGAACTTCAAGGCGCGGGAAATCCGCGACGGCGACGTGCAGGAGAACATTCTCGCCGGGGAGGACCAGGACAACTTCGCCTTTTTCCCCATGCTGTACACGGACGTTCACCTGGAGGAGGGAGCGTCCTTCGAGCGGGTCGTTCCTAAGTCTATGAATGCCTTCGTCGTCGTCGCGGAGGGGGAAGTCGCGATTGGACCTCAGAGGCGTCGGGTCGGTCAGCACAATGTCGCCCTGTTGGGAGAGGGAGAAGCCGTCTCGTTGGAGGCGGGCAGCGACACTGTGGTCATCCTCGGGGCCGGGGAACCCGTACGCGAGAGCATAGCCCGGTGGGGTCCTTTCGTCATGAACACCCGCGAGGAGATCCTCCAGGCGATTACGGATTACCAGCATGGCCGCCTGGTGAAGAAGAAGGCGGAGGATGACCTAGGAGGTTGAAGGCGCCCTTGGGCGTTAAGGGCGGGGCGACCGGGAGCCAGGCGTACTTCCCTCCGCTAAGCCTTGATAAGAAGGCAGGTCCTTGTGCGGCCAGAGGTCGGTCATGGCCAGTGAAACGATTCAGAGCTCGAACCTGAGTCGCGGGCTGCCACCTGGGCAGAAGTTCGTGCGGAACTTCCCCGTCTACGACATCACCGCCGCGCGACCCCCGTTCGATCCCCAGGCCTGGCGGCTCAGGACGTGGGGCGCCATTGAAGAGCCCCTCGAGTGGACGTGGGAGGAGCTGATGGAGTTCCCCACGGTTGAGGTCAAGGCGGACTTTCACTGCGTCACGAAGTGGTCCAAAAAGGCGCTTCGCTGGAGAGGAGTGCCGACGGCCATGCTTGTCGAGCGCGTACGACCCAAGGCAGAGGCCGTCCAGGTCATGGCCCATTGTCTGGAGGGGTACACCACGAACCTCCCGGCAGACTATCTGGGACTCGAAGACAGCATCCTCGCCTTCGAGATGGAGGGGAAGCGCCTGACGCCCAATCACGGCGCTCCCCTCCGCCTCCTGGTCCCCCAGCTCTATGCCTGGAAGAGCGCGAAGTACGTCAACGGCCTAGAGTGGCAGACAGGGTGGCTGCCCGGGTTCTGGGAGCAACGGGGGTACCACATGATTGGCGATCCCTGGGAGGAACAACGTTACTGGGAACCCATCGAGAAGGTTCGCGAGTGGTGGCGCAAGGTCCGCATTGCCAAGGTCGAGCGCCAGGGAGACGTGGACCCGTAGTCGTCACCGCGTCAAGAAGAACGCCAGCACGAGAATGGCCATCGCGCCGATCCACAGGTAGATGAGCTGTCGGCGTTTCCGGCGCAGCACGCCCGTGTGCTTGTCCCGACACTCGTCCGAGCAGAAGTCCTCCGACGTCCGGACAGCCTTACCGCAGGACAGGCAGTGCTTGTGCTGGAGGAGCTTCTCGGCCATCCTCAGCGTAGAAAACTGCTTGATTGTATTAAAGGGTGAGAGGGTGCCCTACTCTTCCTGTTGACTCGCCCGCTCTAGGCTGAGTTCCGCCATCTTCAGGTTCCCCATGAGCTCGTAGATCTTTGCCTTGAAGATCCAGAGACCCGGGTAGTCGGGTTTCACAGCCCCCACCTGATCTAGGAGATCGATGGCCTTCTCGTATTCCTTGCGCATGGCCAAGTAGGTCGCCTTCGCGAACAGCGCGTCGACGTCCTCGGCGTCCGCCGCCAGACGATTGTCGATCGATTTCATCCGCTTGTCGAAGATGGCTTGCCTCCGACGGACCTCCGAGGCCTCGACGCCGGTCTCCGGTTCGTCGAAATCGGCGAGCAGTCCCTCCAGCATCGAGGCCGCGACGTCCGTCGCCTCCGCCGGAGTAGGCTCGACTCCACCTACCACCTCGTCCAAAGCATTCAGGGCCTCGTCCAACGTCCCCAGGCCCTCGTCGAACGCCTCGGGTTCCGGCCCCCACATGGCCACCTCCGGAGGCGCGTGCACCGCGGGCTGCTGGACACGACGGCGCAGGAGATCGAGATGGTCCATTGGGACGGTGACGAGAAGGGCTCCCAGGACGATGAGCCGCGGAATGTTGATGGCGTCGAAGTAGTACGGCGAGGTCCGCAGTGCGAGAATCAGGCTAACCACCATGATAGTGGTAATGGCCACGCTGATCAGACGATCAGACTGGGGCCGCGAGTAGTGGAGGAAGGCGTTCCCTGCCGCGAGACCGGTTCCCACGAAGAGGAGTTGCAGCTCCGGAAATTGAAGCAGAAAGAGCGGCGTTAGCTCGAACGCCCAGCGCTCGAGGAGGCTGGTGGCGTTCCAGAGGATGAAGACGGTCTTGAAGGCCATGTAGAAAGCGAGGAAGGCGTGGATGCCTAGGGACACGGAACGCGGCCGGATGTAGAGAGAGACCCACTCCCTGAGAGTGGGGTTGCGATAATAGGACCCATCAGCCGCCGTGGATCTCCCCCCTGATCCGTCTGCCCACAAGGACGACCGAGGCGGCGACGGCGAGGAGAAGGAGGAGCCAGGGCGGAAGGACGGTTGGCCCGCCAAGGGTCCCCGTGAAGTAGTCGAGTTGGGCCGTCGCATTGAGGCCATCCAGGTCGGTCGCCGTAATGCGGAGCCAACGTCCGACGAGGGGCTGGATCGCGAACGTGACACGAAGCTCGCTCCGCTCCGCAACGGTCTGCGGATTTTGATTTGCCGTAGCGAGGGACTGATCTCGGACGAGGATCTGGCCGAGGCTGTCCGTAAAGGTGGGCTCCCAGATTGCGCTCACGTTGGTCAGGTAGGTCTGGAGAACTACGTGTCCCACGGGGGCCTGGAGTTCGTCAAGGATTTCGAGATCCACACGCAGAATGTCCCCCCACGAGTTGTCATCGGAGACGATCACATCGACATGATTGACGCCGCTCTGGACTCCCAGGTCGATGCGCTGGAGTTCAGGGGCGACGTTGATAACAGTCACACCTTGCGTCTGGGCCCGCGCCATGGGGGAAAGCACAAGGAGGAAGAGCGCTAGCAGACACACGATGACAGGGGGCCCCATGCGAAGGGCCCTAAGAGCCGCCTTTCTTCGTGCGGGTCCTCTCGTCACGTTTCTTGCCGCCTCCTTTGGGTTTCTTCTCTCCCCCGGCCTTCGAAGATCGCGGCGTCTTCTTCCCATTCTCCTGACTGCCTCGACTGGTCCTTTTCTTGCCGCGGGGTCGGGAGCCCCTGTGGGACTTTCGGGCTTCTCGAGGTGGTCGCGCAGGCGGCCCCCCGCGCAGGCGATCATAGCTGACGAAGGCGAGGACGGAAGCCGTCACCAGGGAAGCGAAGAGCCAGAGGTAAGAGGGAGGGAGGGGCCCGGGGGCCGATTTCGGTCCCACGATGATGCTTGTGCGGTAGAGCTGTATTTCACCGGTGCGTGGCAGCTCGAGGGAGAAGACGACCTCCGCCCACGTGGAGGGCGTGGTTGCCATGACCTGGACTGTCAATTCCAGCTCAGCATCCGCCGGGGGTCTCAAGGTGGCCGGCAGGGTCAGGGGATTCTCGCCCTCGAACACACTCACGAGGCGTGCTTCCGTCACCCCGACGTTCACGGTCACGTCCTCATCCCCCGTCAGGAAGACATTCCAGATGACGATCGAACTGTAGTCGGCCCGAATGGCGTCAAGCGTCTGGAACACGACATTCCCGAAGGTCTGAACCGTGTATCCGGAGCGGCCTATGACGACCTTCAGATCGAAGACGCTCTCCAGGGCAGGCACGATCTGGGACGCCCCCTGGGAGGGAATGACGCCACTAACTTCGACGCGCGCAATCCCCTTCACCTCCACGATCTGCGGAGGGCGGGGATCGAGGTTCGCGCTGAGGAAGAACTTCGTGTCCGAGTCGACGTGAACCACATCTGAGGGATTCACCAACTGGAGTCGGCTCTGCAACCGGTCAAAGGAGACGGAGAGTCGGAGGGGGACATTCCCGCTGTTGATGATTCGGAGGTACTGATTTCGGTCCTCGGAGAAGACTTCCACGCCCTGAAAGGGCTCGCCGCGAAGGTTGAAGTCTGCCGAAGACACGCCGTAAGCCATCCTCGGTGTCCGAACCTCGATCGTCTGATCCCCGAGAGGGGTCCCGTCTTGGATCACGACGATCGACCAAGCCCCCGCGACGGCCCCCGCGTCGATCCCCACATGGAAGATCACTTGGTTACCCGTCGATTGGCTGAGGTCCGGCTGGATGAAGGCCCCATATAGGAGGTCCGTCCAGTTATCGCTCTGCTCGTTGCGCTCCCATCGGTAGTGGCTGTCTATGCCATTGTTTGGGATTCCGACTGCGGATGCCTCGATGGAGAGCACATCCTGGATCGGAGACTCCAGGGTCAGCGAAAGGTCATGCCACACCCCTGCAATCCAGACGGGCTGGCCTTGCTCATTCTGCAGGGGCGTCTCCCCTGGCATCTGTAGGCCGACTTCAACCCCCTCGGACGCCGAGGCGGGAACCAGACCGAAGAGACTGAAGCCTACCACTAACGTCACTAAGGCCGCCATGGCCTCCTTGCGCATGTCCCATCCTCCACGATGATCCACTTCCACAAAGAGTAAGAGTGGGGGGAGGGGGAGACTACGGGGTCTCCACCCTCATGGTCAGGGTCGCAACGTAGCTTCCAGATGGGGTACCGAAGGGAACCGATACCCCGAACTGGACGCCCGTGGTCTCCGAATCTCCGACCGTGTCGTGAGCCTGGCTGGCGCCAGTACCCCAGATGAATTCCCGGTTGCCGATTCCCAGTCCACCGAAGGTGAGGTCCGAGGTGATGTCATCGCTCGGATCTCCGGCAGCGGTGATGTTGACATTTGCCGCAATCGGGATCTCGTCCCCGCCAGACGTCAGGTTGGTGTTGAACCACACGCTCATCCGATAGTCCCGGTTTGCCTGATGGGTGACCGTGACGGTGTTTGTGACGGCGTCGGAACCTGGGGATATTGTCCCCGCATCCCAGTCCGCCCCGATGGAGATGTTTGTGAACAAGAAGACGCCGAATTCGTGGTAGATGTTCGCCGAGTCTGCCTGGTTGATCACGTCGGGGTTCCCAAAGTCCTTGGCTCTTACCTCAGAGTTCCAGGAGCTCAGGTCGTTGTAGGCCCCAGCGGCCTGGTTGATGGGATCATTAGCCTGCCGAATCTGGTTGTTGAGCGAGAAGGCCAGCTTGAAAGTGTAGTTCTCGTTGACGACGTTGGTGAACATCGAGCTGCTTCCGGAGTCGTAGGCGATGTTGCCTTCGGCGACGGACCATTCGCTCAGGGCCGGAGCATTCACGGGAGCGACGTTCGTGTAGTTGAGGTCTACCCGGTAGTTAGCCCCCGCGGCTGACTGCTGGTCGAAGGTTAACTCCGCGGAGCCTCCGTCGAACCAGATACGGATATTCGCCCACTGGAAGTCACCCCATCCATCAGGATCCATCAACGTGACGTTGAAGTAGTACGTGGTGTTGACGTCGAGTTGGGCGTGCATGAGGGAGCTGTCCGCGGCATCCGTGATGTCGTAGGCGGTAATTTCTGGCGGGTTGCTGGCGACTGTCGCCCCCAGGGTGTTGTCGGTGTCGTCGTCCGAGGCGATGTCAGCCGCCATCGCCTGCCCCAGACCAAGAAGCAGGCTGAAGGCCAGAAGACCAATCGTGAGGGCCTTGATCGTTGCTCTCATTCCGGGTTCCTCCGAAGAGTTCGAGGCGATGGTCGGAAGTGTCTGTATTTAAGCGTGCCGCGGTCATTCCCAGAATCATAACTCACGAAACTACAAGAGAGTGACATTTCTGGATGAGCTGGGCCAACAGTCAGCCTCAGAATCCACGGAGGAGAGCGAGGTCCGACGGAGACGATAGACGTGACCTATCGTGCCTCTGCCGGATTCAGGAAGAGGGGTTCCCAGTACTTCCAGCGGTTCCTCTTGGCAATCACCGATTCACAGGAGGGGCACACGAGGACGGTCACTTCCCCCTTCCGCCCCTCCTGCGCGATTGCCCCTAGACCCTCCAAGGAAACCTCTTTCCCCTCCTTCCGACACCAGGCGGACGTCACCCCCCGGCCGGGGAGGGGAATCCACGTCGACCCCGTCCACGTCGCGAGGGGGTCGGCCAGGCGCTCGTCCTCCGGGCAATAGACCTCCTTGGTCCGGATCGCCTCCCGCTCCACCCATCGCTTGGGCATGTCCCACAGATGGTGCGAGCCGTGTCGGTCGCAGGCGATATCCATATGGCTGCCAAATCGGCTCCCTTCGTAAAACCCTAGCGCTCCGGGGCGCGGTGTCCCAGTTGGACAAGACTTTAAAGCAGGGAGACGTCCCAGGTCTGATGGTCCCTGTCGGTCGAAGGACAGGCAAATCCGCCCCGAGCCAGGCCATCTCTTCAGAAGTGGCAGTCATCGGCCTCACCGCGATCACGGTAGCTCTGGCCGTCCTCGTCTATGTCTTCGCCATCACCTTTTTGTGAGGGGATTTCGGCCGAACCGGGAACCCGTAGAATCAGGCCGAAAGGTGTAAAAGATGGGTGTTCATCCTTCCTCCGACCGCATGAAGACCCCCAGGCTCCTGATTCCGGGGCCGGTGCCACTCGAGGGGAGGGTGGCGGAGGAACTGGCCAAACCCGCATCGCCCCATTACGGAAAGGAATGGGTGGCGAACTATCGGGAAACGCAGGACTTGCTGCGGACCCTCTTCCGTATGGCGGACGCCAAGGTCTTTCCCATTGCGGGTCCGGCCCACGTGGGCATGGAAGCGTTGGTCACCACCTTGCTGGGGCCCGAGGATAAGGCCCTCGTCATCGACAACGGGTTCTTCGGTCGACGGCTTCGGGAAATGCTGGATGCCCACCAGGTCGAGGCTTTCTCCATCCACGGCCGGTGGGGTACGCCCCCGGATCTCCGCCGGGTCGAGGAAGTGCTCAGCGGGACGTACATTCGTGCCGTCTTTGCCGTGCACTCAGAGACTTCGACGGGCATGGTGAACCCGATCCGGGAGCTGGGCAGCCTGACCCACGAGTACGGTTCCCTCTTCGTTGTTGACGCGGTCTCGTCCCTCGGAGGCCTCCCACTCCTCTGTGACGAGTGGAGGGTCGATGCCGCGTTCGCGGCTTCCCAGAAGTGTCTGGGGGCCCCGCCGGGCATCGCGCCCGTGGCCATTCGCCCCTCCATCCTGGAGGCGGTCGATTCCGACCGGGTTCGAGGTTGGTACACGAATCTCCTCACGTGGGATCGGTTCAGCGAGGAATGGGGGGCATGGCATCCTCAACCCACGACGATTTCCACGAACGTGTTCATGGCCTTCAAGGTCGCCCTCGAGCTCGTCTTCGAGGAGGGCCTCGAGCGTCGCTTGGAGCGCCACCGCACGGTCGGCCGTGCCTATCGGGAGGCCCTTCGGGCCCTCGGGTTCACAACGATCCCCCACGAGGAGGATGCCAGTGACACAGTCACCGCCGCTCGACCCCCGGAGGGAGTTGAGGCCACCCAGCTTCTGGAGGCCCTTCGGGAGAAGTTCAACATCTACGTCAGCGGCGGCCTGACGGAATTAGCGGGGCAGATCCTCCGCATCGGCCACATGGGTCCCACGGCTCGCCCCGAGGACCTCCTCGCCGTCATGGAGGCCCTTGGCAGCCTCATGGAGGGTTCGTCCGAGGGGGATGCCAGAAAGGCCATGGAGGTTGCCACCTCCCTCACCAAGAGCCTGATGGACTAGGTGGCAGCCCCCCCGGGCGTGTTCGCCTCCTTCTTGACAAGCCTTTTACGAAACGGGTTCATACAAATCCCCCAGAAGAAGACATGGCGGATCTCACCGGCCTTGCTCGACGTCTGGGGAAACGAGGTTTCCTCGTCTCGCCTCCATCAAGGGAGGCGTTCCGTTCCGTCGACCCGGCCCTGTTCGTGCTGCCGCGCTACCGCCTCCTCGCCTACGAGGATACCCCCGTCCCCTATCACGAGGGGGACACCGTTGGCCTCGTCCCCTCCCGCCGTCTGGTGGCCACACTGCTGCAGCTCGCGAGCGGGACGCAGGAGGGCACGTTCATCCTCTACGGTTCCGACGGAGGATACCTGGCAACCCTTCTCGCTCGGTCCGTGCCCGGTCGCTCCATCCTGGTCGTCGAAGAGGGAGAGGAGCTAGGACGCGCCACCGCCGACAACCTGGCGCGGGCAGGCCAGCCCGACATTCGAGTCGAGAGCGAGCTGCCCGAGGGGGGGGCCGCTTGGCTCTGCGTCCTGCAGCCCCACCCTCCCTCCGACCTCTCCTTCCAGGATCACCTGGCGGACATGGGGACCTTGCTCCTACCTCGAAGGGGGCCGGAGGGTCACGCACTCGTTCAGATCGTGCGAAACGGGGATGAGTTTGGGGAACTCGTGATCCGTGAGGCGACCTTCGGGGCCTCGGCTTCCACCTCCCATGCCGTGAACGTGGCCAGCCTCCTTGCCTTCGAAGAACTCCTGAGCCACGTTTGGACCGGGGACACCTCAGACCGGGACGGACACCTCCGGGAACTGGCCGAGAGCACCTTTGAGGGAGGTCCCTGGGACACGGGGAAGCTGGCCTCGAAGGAGAGAGGCCGTTCCCGTGTGGCAAGAACGGCCTTTCGACTCGCTCACATCCACCAAATGCTAGGAGACCTCGAAAATGCCGAGCGGCTCTATCGGCGATCCCTGGAGGTCTTCCCCACCTCGGAGGCGCACACGTTCCTCGGATGGACCTACAGCACCCTGGACCGGCTGGAGGACGCCATGCGGGAGTGCCGGGAGGCCATCGATGTGGACCCAACGCTGGGAAACCCCTACAACGACATCGGGGCCTACCTCATCGAACTCGGACGCCCCGACGAGGCCATTCCATGGCTCATGCGGGCGACCCAGGCCGAGCGATATTGTTGTGCCTTCTACGCGCACTGCAACCTGGGGCGCGTGTACATGCTGCGAGGGGACCTGGTCGCCGCGCGGGAACAGTTCGCCCGGGCCTTGGATGTGAACCCCGATTACGAACTCGCGCGCCGGCTCCTCGAGGAAGTCGAAAAACACCTCTAGCCGGCGTCCTACGGTCGGCCGGGGATGGATCCCACGTAGGGCAAACCGAATCGGGAGCCGCAGTTGTGGCAGACGAGGGTCAGGACCGAACCCGCCTCGCCCGCCTGCACGGTGGCCAACCAGTGTGAACGGTCACAGCGACACACGACCGTCATCTCCTCACCCTCCTCTCCGACGAGCCGCAAGGCCCCTTCCTGGAAATGCTTCTGCAGGATCCGGGTCTCTCCCAGCTCGGTCGCCTTGATTTCCATCGGCAACGAAGGCATGCGCCCCTCGAAGATGAACCTTCTCCCAACCCGACGGGCGGTCCTAGGGGGAGGCGGCCCATCTCAGGGCCCACCGATGGACAGATTAGTAGCGGTAGATCCGCTCTCCCACGGGCTCCAGCTCGACCCCCAGGCCATGGACAATCCGGTTCACGAAGTTGAAGTAGCTGGCAATGAGATTGATATCCAAGATTTCCTCGTCGTCAAATCCGGTCTTGCAGAGGGCCTTGATGTCTTTCTGGGTCATGGCCCAGGGTTCGGTCGTCAGCTTTGCGGCATAGTCCAACATGGCACGATCTTCAGCTCGCAGGGGCGCCTCGCGGTAGTCCGTCTTCAACCCCTCAACGACCTCGCCGGACTTCTCGTAATGCGCCAACGCCTCTGCGTGGTGGACCACACAGTACGGACACCGATTGAGACTCGACACGGTGACACCGATCATCTCGCGTTGGGCGCGAGATAGGCCTCCCTTCCGATAAACGATGGACAGGTAGAGGTCCAAGTGTGCCTTCATCGCCGTGGGATTCAGGGACTGGACCTGATGAATGTCCGCAACCTCGCCCCTGCGCCGCCCCACCTCCTCGTAGACCTCGGCCAGCGTCCCCTCTGCCGATTCGGGATCCACCACCTCGATCCAGCTCATGCTTCCCCATTTCGGCCACGGCTAAAAGGTGTGTCGCAACGGGGACCTGCCGCAGGTCCCCTGCTTTCGGGAGCATCCCGTACCTTGGCCCGTGTCAGAGAATCTTGATGGCATCAACGGGGCAGACGGGGACACACGCGTAACAGACGACACAGTCCTCCTCCAACGCCGGATCGGCTTTCTTGTCGGCGGTCGGGTGACCCGGCGTCTCCAACCACTCGAACACGTCCACCGGACACGCCACGAAGCACGATCCGTCGGCCGTGCAGATGTCGAAGTCCACGGCGGCGATGGTTCCATGGATCCCCAGCACATCCGGAAGATCCACGGGACCCCAGACGTCGTGGTCGAGGTGGCGTTCCACGACCTCCCGGTTCTGTTGGAAATCTGGGTCGATGGGCACGCGTCGGCAACCCAGCAGAGCGCTTTTAACCTTGATGTAGTCGAGCCCGCTACGACCTAGTCCACCCACTCGACCGCGTCGACCTCGAAGATGTCCCCGCAGGCCATGCACTCCACCCCGACGCGGTTGTCATCGAACATGAGGATGGCACGCTCCTCCTCCCCGCACGTGGCGCACGGTCCGAGGACGTAGCCGCTACTCGGACGTGCCCGCACTTTCATCCGCTTCCTCCGCCGAGGATTCCTCCTCCTCATCCATGCCGAGGTCGCATCGGGGGCAGACATAGTCGAGGAGGGGATAGTTCCCGTGGGCGTGCTGGACGAAGTAGATCATCTCCGTCCCACACCGGGAACAGACCCGCTCCACGTCGGCTTTGAAGATGCGCATCCCACCTGGGCAGCCTTTTTCAACCCAACGGCGCGTATTTAGGCTTTTACTCCTGGGGCTCCTGGGGCTCTCGGCGTCCGAACCGACCCAGCTTCAGGATGCCGAGCTGAATGAGGAGGGTGATGGCGCTCAGGACGATGGCCACCAAGGCGATGGCAAAGATCGAGCCCGCCAGGCTCCCTGCGGCCGCCGCCGCCTCTGAGGCACTCGCCGCCTGTCCGTTCAGTTCGTCCAGCTGGCCGCTGACGTCCAGATCGAGTTCATCCACCCGGGTCTCCAGACCCGCGATCTGATCGGTCACATCGATGGAAAAGGTGTCTGCGAAGACCGTGCGGTGGACGGACCGATCCACCACCCTCACCTGGAGAGTATGGCTCCCCGGCGAGAGCGTGAACGTCTGGGTCGTCTGCCAGGACTTGGCCACCTCGTCTTGGTCGAGGGCAACGAGGCGGATGGATGTGCCCTCGATGAAGGCGATCACGTCC
This sequence comes from Thermoplasmata archaeon, assembly GCA_046759185.1. Lineage (GTDB taxonomy): Archaea > Thermoplasmatota > Thermoplasmata > RBG-16-68-12 > JAJISG01 > JAJISK01. The sequence continues at coordinate 34,757 of JBHIBO010000007.1, forward strand.
CCGAATAGTCCGACGAGGCTGGTATCGCGGAGGGGGGCACCGTCCAGGATGTACTCCACGTCGACCCGGCTCTGCATTTCGGACATGTTACCCACGTCAATGGTGGTTGTGACCACAAAGGGGGTGCCAACCTCTCCCGTCAGGGCACTGATCTGTACTTGGACATCGAAGTTCGGCGCCGGATAGTTCGTGGAGGGAAGCAACGTGCCCTCCAGGACCGACGTTACGATGACGCTAAAGTCCCCGCCCACGAAGGTGAGCTGTTGGATTGCGAAGGTGGTTTCCGAACCCGGCAAGGCCGAGATTGGCACGGCGATATCGAGGGACTGGGCCGGGACGGTGGTATCGGGGGAGAACACGGTCACGGTGACCGTGTCGGGTCCTGATCGAGGTGCCAGGACCGTCAGCGTCCCCAGGACAATGATGTCTTGGCCCAACAAGAAACTCCGCTGCAGGACAAAGTCGACGTCGACCCGGTAGACCTGTGCCTGCGCCTCCTGGATCACGAAGCCCCCGAAGAAGCTCGCGACCAGGAGGGTCACTATCAGAAACCATGTGCGATTTAACCTCACGGATTGCCACTCCCTTGGCCTTTCTCATTGCCTCCTGTTATTTCAGAACTTCTCGTGCTATCAGAGGCGGAAATCTCTGGGCCGGAATCCATACGCCAGCCTTTTTTAACAGGCACACATCTTGACTGGATGCAGCCATGGCCGACACGCCGATGTTCCCCCCCATCGAAAAGTTCCAACTCGAGGTCACCGAGAACATCCATCACACCCCGTGGGTCTGGCTCCCCCGCTTTCGACGCACCGACGGGAAGCCGCTGGACTTCCTAGCTGGACAGTGGGTCCTCACCCGCGTGGAGAAGAACGGTGAAGACATCCGTCGCGCCTACTCCGTCGCCTCTCCGCCGCACATCCAGGAGTACTTCGAACTCTGCGTCAAGAAGGTGGAGGGGGGCGCCATGTCCCCCATCTTGTGCGGCCTGGAAACGGGCGACATCATCGACGGCGCAGGGCCCTATGGGAAGGTGATCCTCGTCAACCCCATTGAGACGGGTTTCTACTACATCGCCACCGGCACGGGCATAGCGCCTTTCCGGTCCATGATCGACACGATGTACGAGCACGGCCACGACGTGCCCATTACCCTCTACTTCGGCGTGCGAAAGGAGGAGGACATCATCTACCACGACCACTGGCTCGGGCTGGCGAAAGAGCATGCTCGATTCCAGTACATTCCCACCCTGAGCCGCCCTATCAATGGCTGGAAGGGGGAACGGGGATACGTCCAGCGCCTCGTAAAGGAGCGCGTCGAATCCTGGAACGACGAGGAGGTCTACATCTGCGGAATTCCGGAAATGGTCGACGAAGTCCGGGAGATGTTCATGGACATGGGCGCTCCCAAGGACCGGACCCACGTGGAGAAGTGGTACTGAATCATACGTAGTACGTCTGGCTCTGCTCGTGCAGGAACTGCTCCAGGTAGTAGGGGCCTCCCGCCCCCTTTCCCGAGATCCCGCTGTGTTTCCAGCCCCCGAAGGGCTGAGATCCGATAATCGCGCCTGTCGTCGCTCCCTGAACCCGGTTCGCGTAGACGACGCCTGCCTGGATCTGGCGGAAATATTCCGCCCGCTCCTCCTCATCCTCGCTGAAGATACCGGCCGTGAGCCCGTACTCCGTGTCGTTGGACCGTGCAATCCCTTCATCCAGGGAGTCCAGCCCGGACACGTGTAGGATGGGCACAAAGAGCTCCTCCTGCATGAGACGATGGTCGTCGGCGAGCCCATCCACCACGGTGGGGGCGACGAAGTAGCCCTTGGAGAGTCTGCCCTCGCGCAGCACCTTCCCCCCGGTAAGAACCTCCCCGTCACGCCGGGCCAGATCGACATAAGTCTGATAGTTCGTGTACGCCTTCTCGTTAATCACCGGGCCCATGTAGACGTCGGGGGCGGTGGGGTCACCGACTTCGATTTCCCCGACCCAATCCAAGAGACCATCCAGAAAGTCCTCCTTAACCGCCTCATGCACGAAGACCCGGCTCGTGGCGCTGCACTTCTGGCCTCCATACCCATAGGCCCCTCGACCGACTCCAGGGATGGCCTTCTCCAAGTCGGCATTCTCCGTGACAACGACCGCGTTCTTGCCTCCGAGCTCCGTGATGACGGGCTTGGGGAACCCGCTCGTGAAGGCCTTGAAGGAGCGAACCCCCACGCCCCGTGATCCCGTGAAGATCAGGCCCGAGACGTCAGGATTCTCCACCATGGAGGCCCCCACGGCCCGACCGGGGCCTGTAACGAGGTTCAGCACGCCATCCGGGAGTCCGGCCTCCCTAAGGGCCTCATAGAACTTTATCGCCAGAAAGGGCGTGTCGGTGGCGGGTTTCAAAACAGCCGTGTTCCCCGTGAGAACGGCTCCGGTTGTCATGCCTGCCACGATCGCCAACGGGTAGTTGAAGGGGGAGATCACCGCCCACACGCCGTAGGGTCTCAGAACGCTCCGGGTGCGTTCATTCTCCAGTGCGGGGGCCATTTCTTGCGCAAAGCCACCGTTCTCCTCCATGACATAGGAGTACCATCGTACCAGGTCGATGGCCTCGTCAACATCTGCAATGGCCTCAAGGCGGCTCTTTCCGTTCTCGTGGGACATCAGGGCTGAAAGGGCGAATTTATCCCTCGCCATCAGATCGGCTGACCTCCGGAAGATCGCGACACGATCGTGCCAGTCCGTGGCCGCCCAGCCCGGAAACGCCCGAAGGGCCGCCTTTACCGCGGCTCCGGCCTCCTCGCTTCCTGCGTTCTGGAAATGGCCGAGGATCAGATCGGTATTGGACGGACTCCGATCGGAAAAGGTGGAGGCCGCGGAGACCTCCTTCCCGTCGATGAAAATCGGGTGGGTCTGTCCGAGCTCCTCTTGAATCTCATCGAGAGCGTTGTCGTAGCTTGTATGGAATCCGGCTACGTTATCGGTCTGGATCGCACGAAGGAACGTCTGCTCGTTTTCGAAGCCCATGCAACTCCCTATTGAAAACCTGCGTAGCCGAATATAAGGCTAGCGCTGGGACCCCGTTGGACCCCTCACGGCACTCGCCGCGCAAGCAGACCCCGAAGGGTGATCGCCAGGACGTACCCAAAGACGGCCAGGAGGGAGGCCAGAAGGAACCAGAGGAACGCTGAAAAGAGGAGGGCGCTCACTCAATCACCGATCTCGACAACTTCATCGGCCAACCGGCGCAGGTCGAAGCGCTCGCGCCGTGCGGAGAAGAGGAACGTCAGAGCGGCAGAGACGCCCAGGGCGGCGGCAAAGCTCAGGAGAAAGAAGGTCGCCACGTCGGCCCCCGAGGCGGACAAGCCCAGCACGAAGAGGGGGGCCCCGACCACGATACCCGCCACCCCGGCGACCGCGGCCCCCCGCCCCCCAAGACGCCCGGAATAGAAGCCATAGAGCGTGGGGAAGGCGGCAGCGGAGCACACCAAATCCGCGACAAGGAAGAGGAGGAGGACGCTGAAGCCAAGGGAGGCGATGGCGATGGCCGCCAGGGCGAGGGCGAGAGTCACAACGCGGGCAACCGTGAGAAGGTCACGGGAGCGGACCCGAGGCCCCAGGCGCGGGATATCGGCGGTGAAGACGCTGGCGATCCCGTTCAGCAAGGAGTCCATTGTCGACATGATCAGCGCGAGGAGGAGCACGAAGAGGACGAGAATGACCCACTCCGGGAAGGACGCGATGACGAGGGAGAAGAAGGCCACGGACGGCGTGTCCGCGAGACCGTAGCCGGCTGCGACGATGCCGAAGACGCCAGCGAGGATGACCATGGGGATGACCGCGAACCCCGCGACGGCTAGTCCCCGGCGGAGGACACGCTCATCGCGACTCGTGTAGAACCGCTGCCAATAGGCTTGGTTGAAGATGTTGGCCCCCGTGATGGCGATGGCAACGAAGATGGCGAAGTAGATCCCCGGAAGGTGATCGAGGCGGAGGAGTTCGGGGGCATTCGCCACGATCGTGCTATAGATGGCTTCGGGTCCCCCGAGCGCCAGGACGGCGCCCAGGAAGGCCACGGCCATAACGGGGAGAATCACGAGGGTCTGGAGGCTATCGGTCAGGACGGAGGCCCGTATCCCCCCATAGACCGTGTAAGCGACGGTGGCGAGCCCCACGATGAGCGCCGGCACGAAGAACGGAATTCCGGTGAGCAAGTTGAAGGCCAGGGAAATGGCCGTCAGCTCCGCCGCCAGGAAGATGAACATGTAGAAGACGGTCACGAACAGAACCAACGCATACATGCTCTGCCCGTAACGGGCCAGGCTCAACTCCGTCACCGAGTGGCCTTTGGGCGCGAGACGCCGGACCCGGGGGCCGATGAAGTAGTAGACAACCAGCGGAATCGCACTGCCGATCCCGTAACCCAGAACCGCGGGGAAGCCCCAGAGGACCCCGGCCTCCGCGGGACTGAAGAGAATCCAGGAACCCATCACGGTGGCGATGAAGGTCGCCGTGGCGACGTGGAGCCCCATGGAGTTTCGGGCCGTGATGTAGTCCTCCGCCGTGCGCACGTCTCCTCGGGTCAGGAGGAAGCCAGCCGTCGCGAATCCCCCCACAGTCCCGAGGGCCAGGAGGACAAGGACCAAAGGATCGGCCATGGCGAACGCTCCGTTAGGGTCGTTCCCGAATAAACCTTACAGCCAAAGTCGATAGGCTAAACTCAAATAGGAGCCGCCTGGTAGAACGAGCTGGTGTCCAAGGATCGAGCGTTAGTCCTTCTATCCGGAGGACTGGACTCCGCCGTGTCGTTTCATTGGGCCCTGAAACAGGGCTGGTCCGTTCGGCCCATCACGTACAACTACCACGAGAGGCCGCAGCGAGAAAAGGACGCCACCGCAAGCCTCGTAAGGCGGGCTGATCTACGCGACGAGCTCATCGAGGTCGAACTCCCCTTCTTGATGGAGGTGGAGGACCTGCAAGAGAACGGCATAGAGAACCGGGCCCTGGGACGCGCCCCGGGCTCGTACATACCGGCGCGGAACCTGATCTTTTACGCCACCGCGGCGCACTACGGGGAGATTCTCTCCGCCCGATGGCTCGTCGGCGGCCACAACGGGGCGGACGGGGAGATCTTCCCCGATGCCACCCCCGCGTTCTTTGAGGGCCTGAACCGACTCCTGACCATGGGTCTCCTCACCGCCACGACCTCCCGCCTCCAGGTGGTCAACCCCCTCAAGGGCCGGACCAAGGTCGAAGTGCTCCGCCTCGGCCGGGAATTGGACGTTCCTTTCGCGTTGACCTGGAGCTGCCACTATGATCGGGCTGTTCCCTGTGGCACTTGCAGCTCTTGTCGGGAGAGGGAGAAGGCGTTCCAGGAGCTGGGTGTCGAGGATCCCCTTCTTGCCGCGCCAGGAGCGCGCCCGTAGAGCGGGACGGTGAGGGTATGCGGCTCGGCGTCACGGAGTATATGGACAGCGCCCACTTCCTCCCGGGCCATGCCAAGTGCGGTACTCTTCACGGTCACACCTACAAGGTGGAGGTCATCGTCGAAGGCGAAGCGAAGTCGGGCATGGTCATCGACTTTGCCGATCTCAAGGACCACGTACGCAAGGTCATGGCGGCCTACGATCATCGAGCTTTGAACGACATCCTGGAGTATCCTTCGGTGGAGAACATCTGCGAGCGGCTGGCGGCCGACCTGAAGGACCACCTCTCGTTTCCGTTCCTCGTACGTGTTTGGGAGGGCCAGGGCAAGTGGGCCGAAACCCAGGCCTCACCCGTCGGTTGATGGGTGGATCCGGCCCGGGTACGTTATATACGCGTGGATTAAGAACCGCGGACATCCTATCGGAGAACCGACCATGACCGAATTCAGGGTGGAGAAGGACTTCCTCGGCGAGGTTCAGGTGCCCGCGGGCGCCTATTGGGGTGTACAGACGCAGCGAGCGGTGGAGAACTTCCCGATAAGCGGCCTGCGGCTCCAGCCTCGCTTCATTCGGGCCCAGGCTCTCATCAAGCTAGCGGCGGCCAAGGCGAACGTGGAAGTGGGGTTCCTCGACAAGAAGCTGGGCCAGGCCATTGTCCAGGCGGCGGAGGAGGTTCTCGATGGCAAGTACGACGACCACTTCGTGGTGGACGTGTACCAGTCGGGGGCCGGGACATCCCAGAACATGAACGCGAACGAGGTGATCGCAAACCTGGCGACCGAGCTTCTGGGAGGCGAACGCGGCTCGTACGAGATGGTCCATCCCAACGACCACGTGAACATGGCTCAGTCCACCAACGACACGATTCACGTTGCGATGCATATCGCCGCCCTCATGGCGATTCACGAAGACCTCCTGCCTTCCATGCGGACCCTGGCGGAGGCGCTGGACGCGAAGGCGGAGGAGTTCGACGACGTCCTCAAGATCGGGCGGACCCACCTGCAAGACGCAGTGCCCATCCGTCTCGGCCAAGAGTTCAGTGGGTTCGCCTCGATGATTCATCACGCCATCGGCCGCGTCGAACAGGCGTCCCACGCGTTGGAGGAGCTCGCTCTCGGAGGCACGGCCGTCGGAACGGGCCTGAACGCCCACCCCCGCTACCCCGAGCTTTCCATCGCGGAAATCAGCCGGCTGACGGGCCTCGCCTTCCGTCGCCCCGACAACATCTTCGAGGCCATGCAGAACACCGATGCCGCCGTGGAGGTGAGCGGGGCCCTGAAGACGCTGGCCGTCAGCCTCATCAAGATCGCCAACGACATCCGGCTGTTAAGCTCCGGCCCACGGACCGGGATTGCTGAGATTCGGCTCCCGGCGGTGCAACCGGGTTCCTCCATCATGCCCGGTAAGGTGAACCCCGTCATGGCCGAAATGCTCAACATGGTCGCGTTCCAGGTTCTGGGGAACGACACGACCATCACCTACGCCACCCAGGCGGGGCAGCTCGAGCTCAACGTGATGATGCCCGTCATCGCCTACAACCTCCTCCACGCCATCCAGGTGACTGCGGCAGGGATCCTGGCCTTCACCGAACGAGCCCTGCGAGGGATCGAGGTAGATCGGGAACGGTGCGAGTCTTACATCGAGTGGAGTACCGCCATGGCTACCGCCCTCTCCCCGCGCATCGGGTATCACCGGGCCGCCGAGATCGCGAAGAAGGCCTTCGCGGAAGGCAAGACCGTCCGAGACATCGCGGTGGGAGACGGTGTGCTGAGCGAAAGGGAGCTGGACGAGCTCCTGGATGCGAATCGGATGACCCGGGTGCTAGAGAAGTAGAGGCGGCCGAGGGAGGTTCAGCCCGCTCCTTCAAGAAGGGCCAGCGCCTCGTCCCGACTCTTCTCCAGGACGTCCCCCGATGCTTGGAGGTCCTCCAATTCGGTCGCCTCCAAATCCCATTCGAGGATCTCGGTGACGCCCCCCGCCCCCAGGACCACGGGCATCCCGATGCTGACATCCTTCAACCCGTACTCGCCCTTCGTGACGATGGAGGAGGGAATGAGGACCGCCATGTCCTGGAGCACGGCCTCAATCATGTCCGCGGTCCCGTTGGCAGGACCGTACTCGGTGGCACCCTTCCCGGAGATGATGTTGATAGCGACCTCCTTGATGCTCCCCCGAATGGCCGTCCTCTCCTCCGGGGAGAAGGCCTGGGGCTCCCCATCCACCTCCACGCGCGACCACACCGGGACCTGACTGTCTCCGTGCTCGCCTAGGACGTAGGCTTCCACGCTGGCGGCGGGCACGGAGAGGTGATCGCCCAGCGCCGTCCGAAAGCGGGATGTGTCCAGCATGCCACCCGAACCCACAACCTGGGTCCGGCGCAATCCGGAGGCCTGATGGGCCACGTAGTTCATCACGTCCATGGGATTGGTCAGGTTGATCATGACCGCCTGGGGGGCGAGGTCGCCCACTCGATGGGCAATGTCCTGCATGATGGGGGCGTTGGTCTCGAGCAAGTCGAGGCGCGACATCCCTGGCTGGCGTGGGCGGCCCGCCGTGACCACGACCACAGCGGACTCGCGAATGTCCTCGTAGCCCCCAGCGCGGAGGGAGGTCTCGGCCTTGTACTCCACGGCATGCCGCATGTCGGCGGCCTGGCCCCGAGCCAGGTCCTCCAGGATGTCCACCATCACGATTTCGTCCGCCAGGCCACGCAAGGCGGTCGTGTAGGCAATCGTGCTGCCGAGCCTGCCCGTTCCTATGAAGGATACCTTCATTGCGCCACCCCCCGTTTTCGCGGCGCCTAGCAACCGGTCTCTTAATGAGGTTTGCGTTAGGGTAGATACTCTTCGCGAGGGTGGGCGAAGACGTCGAGGATTTCCAAGTCCTCCTCGGCCACGGCGTCGTGTTCCACGCCTGCAGGCACCAGATACGATGAACCAGGCGTTAGCTCGGTGGCTCTGCCGCCGATGATCATGCGGATCTTCCCTTTCAGCACATAGCCCGCCTGCTCAAAGGGATGCGTATGGGCCCCGAAAACCGTCCCTTCTCGAATCGACCAGTGGACCAGCATGAGGCCTTCCCCATAGACCAAGGTCCGTCGGACGATGCCCTCCCGCATCTCGACAGCTTCCACATCACCGACGGACGCCGAAAGCTGCGCCATGAAATCTCGGACCATCCGATTCTCCTGCCGCCATCAAACCCGAAAAGATTGATATAGCTTGGTTCGCGATGAATCGGCGGGCTTTTCATGCTTGGCATGACACGCATCAGCGAGGAAGAGGCGTTGGAGTACCATCGGCGACGCCCCTCCGGCAAGCTGGCCATTAATTCGACCAAACCTACCGTCACGCAGCGAGACCTCTCACTCGCCTACACACCTGGTGTAGCGGCAATCTCCCGTGCAATCGAGGAGGACCCCTCTTCGGTCTTCACCTACACCGCACGGGGCAACCTGGTGGCCGTGATCACTAACGGTTCCGCCATCCTGGGCCTGGGAAACCTTGGCCCCCTCGCAGCGAAACCCGTCATGGAAGGGAAGGCAGTCCTCTTCAAGAAACTGGCCGACATCGACGTGTTCGACCTGGAGCTGGACTGTTCGGAGCCGGAACAGCTCGTGGAGGTTGTCAAGACCCTGCAACTCGGTTTCGGCGGCATCAACCTGGAGGACATCAGCGCCCCCGATGCCTTCTTGATCGAGGAACGGCTCCGGAAAGAACTGGACATCCCCGTCTTCCATGACGACCAACATGGCACCGCCATTATTTCGGGGGCGGCTCTCCTGAACGCTCTGGAGCTTCAGGGGAAGTCCCTGGAGAAGGTGCGCATCGTCATCTCGGGCGCAGGGGCGGCAGGGTTGGCGTGCGCGGCCTTTTACGTGACCCTGGGTGCCAGACAGGAGAACCTCCTCGTCGTGGATTCGGTGGGCGTTCTCTACCGCGGACGAAAGAAAGGCATGAACGCCTACAAGGAGCGTTTCGCTCAGGAAACGGAGGCCCGAACGCTAGGTGACGCCATCAAGGGTGCCGACGTCTTCATCGGCCTCTCCGTGGGGGGCATCGTCACACCGGAGATGGTGGCGTCCATGGCCGAATACCCCATCGTGTTTGCCATGGCAAACCCCGATCCGGAAATCGGCTACGAAGAGGTCAAGGCCGTGCGCCCGGACGCCGTTGTCGCCACGGGTCGGAGCGATTTTCCGAATCAGGTCAACAACGTCCTTGGCTTCCCGTTCATCTTCCGTGGGGCGCTGGATGTCCGCGCGCGCAGCATCAACGAGGAGATGACAGTGGCTGCGACCCGGGCCTTGGCGGCCCTGGCCAAGGAGGATGTGCCGGATGCCGTGCGTCGAGCCTACGGAGGACAAGACCTCGCTTTCGGACCGAGCTATATCCTCCCCAAACCGTTCGACGAGCGGGTGCTCCTTCGCGTGGCCCCCGCGGTCGCCCAGGCCGCCATGGAGGCCGGCGTTGCAGCGAAGGAAGTGGACCTCCGGGCCTACCAAGAGGAGCTCCGGAGTCGCCTGGGCAAGGCGATGGAGATGATGACCGTCATCTTCAACAAGGCCCGGAGCGACCCCAGGCGCATCGTCTTCCCCGAGGGGACCCACGGCAAGATCCTCCGGGCTTGTCAGATTCTGGCCCGGGAAGGCCTCGCGAGGCCCATCTTACTGGGGAACCCAGAGGCTATCGCTCAGGAAATGACGCGGCTCAGGCTGGACTTCGAGGCCGAGATTATTGACCCACTGGCCTCGGACCGCCACGAGGCTTACAGCGAGCAGCTCTACGAACTGCGACGACGAAAGGGGGCGACGCATACGGAGGCCCACGAGATGCTCCGGAACCCGAACTACTTCGGCGCCATGATGGTCCACTCCGGAGATGCGGACGGTTTCATCAGCGGTCTCACCACCCACTACCCGGATGCTCTCCGGCCGGCCTTGCAGGTTCTGGGGACGCGGGAGGGCGTCCGCAGGGTGGTGGGCCTCTACATGATCACGCTGAAGGATCGCGTCCTCTTCTTCGCGGACGCCACAGTGAACATCGACCCGAACGCGGAGGACCTCGCCGAGATCGCCATCGCGGCCGCCGAGGCGGCCCGACGGTTCGATGTCTATCCCCGGGTGGCCATGCTCAGCTTCTCCAACTTCGGCAGCGTGCAGCATCCGTTGAGCGACAAGGTTCGGCGGGCCGTGGGTTTGGTGCGCGAACGCGATCCCACTCTCGAGGTGGATGGTGAGATGCAGGCCGACACAGCCGTTGTCCGTGAGATCCTCGAAACCACGTACCCCTTCTCGCGGTTGAAGGGGCCAGCGAACGTTCTGATTTTCCCCGACTTGGAAGCCGCCAACGTATCCTACAAGCTGATGCAGCGGCTTGCGGACGCGGAGGCGACGGGACCCATCTTGGAGGGCATCAGGGGCTCGGTCCACATCCTGCAGCGGGGAGACGACGTGAAGGACGTGGTGAACATGGCGGCCATTGCCGTCGTGGGAGCGCAGGAGATCGAAAAGTCGTGACCGGCCAGCCACTCGTTATCACCTGAAATACTGCCGTCTCAACCCTTAAGTACGCTCCTCCAGAGAGTCGGAAGGCCGCAGATACGCTGCCTACAACTCGGACTGGTCGCATGGCGAAGAAGACGGCCTCCCGTTCGAAGGGAAGCACGACCCGCAAGAAGTCTCCTCCTCGGAGCGGCAACAAGAGGCGCGGTAAGGGATCCATCAAGGTCAGCAAGAAGCAGGCCGAGCGCATGGCCCTCCTTCAGCTTCGGATCGGCCGGGCGGCGCACCTGTACAGCATGGCGGCGGCCTTTGCCCTGGCCGCCAGCGGGATCCTCCTCCTCCTCACCCAACCCGGTCGAGCCTTGGAAGGTCTGCCCATGGACACCCGGATGGTTCTCCCGTGGCTCATGCCCATCCTGGCGGGGGCCTTCACCGCGGCGTCGGCCCTTTACCTGAAGTGGAAGCCCTATGCCAGCGAGCGGTCCAGCCGCCACTTTGTCCTGACGGTCATCGCCCTGCTGGCCTCCGTGGCCACCCTCCTCCTCCTCGCCCTGCAGAACCTCCAGGGCTTCAACCCTCAGAGCCTGGTATGGGTGTACCCGAGCGCCTTGGCGGGCATCTCTCTCACCCTCATCTCTCTGGCCATGACGTGGCGTGGGTGGGGCCGTCGCAAGGTGCTGAGCATGCTGGCAGCGGCCTTCCCCATGGCCTTAATGGTCTACGGGTTCAACCCCATCTTCTCGACCGGCATCCCGCCGGACCTCCTCATCCTGACCTTCATGGGGAGCGCGGTGGCCGTGCAATTCAGCGGATCCATGCTCCACGTTACCTCCACATCAAACCGCGTCCAGACGCGTGAGATGATCCGGGTTAGCAACGACCGCCTGCAGATTCTTGGCGAGCAGCTGCAGTCCCAGAGGAAGGCGCTAGACTACAAGGAGAAGGCTCTGCGGACGAAGGAGGCAGACCTGGAGGTCAACGAGAAGGCCCTCAAGCAGCGTCTCCGCTCGGTCGACGACGCGCGAAAGGAACTGGAATCCCTTCAGACGAAGGTCGACCGAAGCACCGACGAGCTCCGCCAGTTGAAGAAGACCATCGGTGGGCGCGAGGCCGATGTGGCCACCCGAGAGCAGAAGCTCAGCCTGCAGCAGAAGGACCTGGGCAGCCGGGAAAGCGAGGTGAAGAAGACCCTGAAGCGACTCTCCAAGCAGGAGGGCCAGCTGGCCAACCAGGAACGGAGTCTGGAGAAGAGTCTCCGAGGACTCGAGGATCGAAAGGCGGACCTGGCAGACAGGGAGGTCGAACTCCGGGAGGCCGAACGTGCCCAGAAGGATCTCAGGAAGGAGTTGGACACCGGTCGCAAGCAGCTTATGGAGCGTGAGAGCGAGGTTCGCCTGAAGGAGAGTGCGCTGGAGATGAAGGGAGGCGGCGTGGGCCTCGCGGCGCGGGACGTAAGCATCCCGAAGCAGATCAAACGACTCGAAGCCCGTCTCCTGGACAAGGAGAAGGAACTGAGCCAACGGGAACTCCAGCTGAAGCGGACCACCCAAGAGGTCGAGGCTTCCGCCCGGAAATCAGAGGACCGCGCCAAGAAGGCAGAGCAACGTCTCGCGAAGGTCGCCAGCCAGGGGAAGGACCTCACATCTCGGGAGAAGGAGATCGCCCAACGGGAGAGCGCCCTCCAGAGGCAGGAGCACGATCTCGAACGCCAGAGAGCCCTCATGGAGTCGTCCGTGGCGAGCATCCGGGAGAAGGAAGCGAAGTACGAGCAACTGTACAAGGAGGCCCACTCCCAGGCCTCCTCAGCGCGTCACACGGAGAAGGAGATCCAAGACGAGTTGGCGACGGTGCGGGAGCGGGAAGCGAAGTTGGAGAGAATGAAGGCCTCCCTCGAGGAGGAGCGAGATGAGATCAACGCGATGCTCCAGGATCTGCTCCGCAAGGAGAAAGAGGTCGAGGCGCGCGAATCCGAAACCAAGCTCCGCATCCTGGAGGCGAAGAAGAAGATTCGCACCATGCCGGTCTCCGGCGATGCCCGGGCCCTGATGGAGCGGGAAAAGGCCCTCGAGCTGAGGGAGAAGAGACTGACGGACAAGGAGCTAGAGGTGAAGTCCCGTCTGTACGAGAAAGCGAAGGCGTTGAAGGAGAAGGAAACGGCCATCAAGAAGGGGTTGACGATAGTGGAGGTCGATGAGGTGGACGAACCCATGGAGCAGGCAGCATCGACGGGCACCCGGGGGAGTTCCGGAATTCGTCGACTCGACGACCTCCTGATGGGCGGCATTCCCATCGGCTCACAGATCCTCTACGTGGGGCCCGCCTTTGTCGGCAAGGAGGTCGCGATTCTCAATTTCATCGCAGAGGGGCTCCGGAGCGGGGTTCCCTGCGTCTTCATCACGACTTCCCGTCCCCCCGACGAGGTGGCGAAGGACATGGGCCCCATCCTACCCTCGTTCATGGAGTACGAACAGGTGGGCCTCATCCGGTGGATCGACGGCTCCACGCCCTTGGCAGACCCCAAGAAGAAGACGCCCATCGTCGAAGGGAACACCTACGTCGTTGCTGGCGCCGGCGACTACGAGGGCATCCTCGGGGCCATGAACCTAATCGTAGAGGAGCTGAGCAAGGAGGACTATCCCTACTTCAAACTGGCCTACATGACCCTCTCCACCTCCCTGACCCAAGGGAGCGAGAAGGAGGCCATGAGCTACGTCCAGCGCTTCGTGAATGGCATGCGCCAGATGGACTCCATTGGCATCTACGCGGTGGAGGGCGGGATGCACGAGAAGCAACAGATCGAGGCCCTAGAGCACCAGATGGAGGGGACCATCCACTTCCGGAGCGAGCGTCAGAAGAGCCAGCTCAAGGTCGCCGGTATCGCCGACACTCAGACCCGGGATTGGGTGGAGTATAAGCATGATAGCCGGACCCTGCGCCTCGGGGCGTTTCAGCTCGAGCGAATCCGGTGAACTGTTTTCGCCAGTGTGTCAGCGGACGTTCTGGATAGGCAGGAAGCTTCATTACTCGATGGAGCATCCATTATCGGATAGGTTGGCAAAGGTAGAGTTACGGGACCTCGTGAAGCAATACGGCGACGTCACGGCCGTGGATCACATGAGTCTGACAATCGAGGACGGAAGCTTCCTCGTCCTACTGGGTCCCTCCGGATGCGGCAAGACGACCACGCTACGGATGATTGCGGGGTTGGAGAAAGTAAACGAAGGCGAGATCCTCATCGGAGATACCCGGGTGAATGACCTCCAGCCCAAGGATCGTAATGTGGCCATGGTGTTTCAGAACTACGCCCTCTATCCGCACATGACGGTCTACAAGAACATGGCCTTCCCGTTGCAGAACTTCGGCCACGGCCCAGTCGAGATCCATCGGCGCATCGGTCGAGCCGCGAAGCTCCTAGAAATCCAGCCGTTGCTCCAACGGAAGCCCACGGAACTCAGTGGGGGGCAGATGCAGCGCGTGGCCCTGGGCCGAGCCATCGTGAGAGAGCCCCAGGTCTTCCTGATGGATGAGCCCCTGAGCAACCTGGACGCGAAGCTTCGGGTTCACATGCGAGCCGAGCTGAAGAAGCTTCAGAGTGATCTGGGGGTAACGACGATCTATGTCACCCACGACCAGGTCGAGGCAATGACCATGGGAGACAAGATCGCCATCATGAATGATGGAGTCCTTCAGCAGGTTGCCGACCCGAAGACCATCTATTCCCACCCCACAAACCAGTTCGTCGCCGCTTTCGTTGGAACCCCCCCAATCAATCTCATCGAAGGGACGTTTGCTGGCGGTGGCGTTTTCGACGCCGGGGAGTTCATCTACCCCCTGCCACCTGAGCTCGCGAAAGCTGCGCAGAGGGGCTCCACCGAGGCAGTCGTGTTGGCCATTCGCCCCCAGGATGTTCGAGTGGGTCCGGCGTCCCATGAAGGCGATGGGACCATCCAGGCCCAGGTGTACACCACTGAGCCCTTGGGAGACCTGATGATTCTGGATTTTGCCATTGGCGACGGCCTCGTCAAGGCGGTCGTCAGTCCAGACTTCGACGCCCAGGTCGATGATCGTCTGGCACTGGAATTTCCCCCCGACAAGGTCTTCCTGTTCGACGGGAAGACGGGACAGACCTTGACTTGAGTTGGCCCCTCAGGTCCGGTGGAGGTATCGCAAGGGCCGGCTACCGCTTTACCGTCCAGCCAATCATGCCCTTCACGTAGAACTTCTGCAGGAACGCGTAGACGAGGATTGGGACGATCATCACGAGAAGCGCAGCGGCGGTAAGAAGGCCCCAATCGGCTTGGAACTGCCCGAGGGCCAGCCTCGGGACGAGCTGTGTCGCCATCATCAGACTTGGTTCCTGAATGAAAATCGTGGCAAAGAAGAAGTCGCTCCACACCCACATGAACTGGAGAACGAAGACCGAGGCGAGAGCGGGAAACGCCATGGGAAGGACCACCCGAAAGAACACCTTGGTATCCGATGCACCGTCCACCCGCGCCGCCTCCTCGATTTCCACGGGGAGCGTGCCGAAGAAGTTCCGCATGAACAGGATGATCCATGGCAACCCCCAGGTCATGTGAATCAGGATGAGAGCCCCGAAGGTGTTCACCAGATTCAAATCGACCATGATCTGGAAGAGAGGAATCGCGACCATCATCTGGGGGACGGCCATAAGAAGGACAATCGTGAGGAAGACGTAGTCCCGGATGGGCCAACTGAACCGAGCGAACCCGTAACCCGCCAGGGCGCCGATGACCAACGGCAACAGGGTCGCGGGGAGAACCACGAGGAAGGAGTTTCGAAGCCCCACACTCATGGGGAAGATGTCGTGGAAGAACGCGGTGACGAAGTTGGTCAGGGTAATATTGAGGGGACTCAGAATCCACCATCCGTCGAGAACCTCGTTGGAGGGTCTGAACGAGCTCACCAGGACTCCCAGGAAGGGAATGAGCCACACCACGGCGGCTGTCCACGCCACAATGTGGATCACCAGGGTCCGCAGCGGGAACCTCACCGACTCACCAGCCTTCGCACGAGAAAGACGAGGGCCACCAAGGTGAGCCCCGTCAAGATGGTCGCCACCACCGACGCAAGGTGGAGGTCGAAGTCGAGGAAGAAATAGCGAAACATCTGAAGCGCCAAGACATCCGCAGCCTGTCCTACCCCGCCGCTCGGGTTGGTAGCGGCAATGATGATGTCGAAGATCTTTAGCTCCCAGAGAATCGTCATCGTGACGATGACCAGCGTCATGGGCTTGAGCAGGGGGAAGGTGATTCGAGAAAAGGTCCGCCAGGAGGAGGCTCCGTCAATCTTCGCGGCCTCAAAGTATTCCCGAGGGATCGTGGTGAGCCCCGCGGAGTAGATGATCAGGCTGAATCCCATCCACATCCAGACGGAGCCGAAAATCAGGCCATAGAGCAGCGTCGTGGGCCGAGCGATCCAATTCGTCGCCAGTTCCTCGACGCCGATGGATTCGAAAAAGGACGGGACGAGGCCGACATCTTGTTCAAAGAGAAAGCGGAGGATGAAGCCACCGACAATCATCGGCGTCACCATCCCAATGAACACAATGGATTTGACGAAGGAAGCTCCTCTCACCCCGCGCAGGATGATGGCCAATGCCAGCCCCGTGAACAGCGTCAGAGGAAGGTGGATGGCGATCCAGATCGCGTTGTTGATTAGAGTACCGTACGGCGGCTCGGGGAAGTTCGCCAGGTTCAGAGTGTCCTGATGCGTGAGGACCGTGGCGTAGTTGTCCAGGGTCGGGTCGCCTACCCCTCCCTCTGGGAAGAAGCTGAGAATCAGGGTCGTGTAGATCGGGAACGCGATGAAGATGCCGATGAGGACCAGGGCCGGGAGGAAGAAGGACATCCGACCCACGCCCTTCTTGAATCGTGGCCAGGTGAAGATACGCCGAAGGTGCTCACGGCTGAGGCCTTCCCGAATCCGTTCCCAGCTAGAGATGGACGCCAATCTGCTCACCGCTGGCCAACGCTGGCAACAAAGGGAAAAGGGGAGGGTAAGTCCCGTGTGCGGGACTCACCACTCCACTACCGGGCGCCTTCGATGGCCGCCAGGACGGCGTCCAATTGCGACGGGTCGGCCCAGAGCAGCAGGAGCTGGGCCCAGAACGCCGTCTGGAAGGATCCGCCAATGGTGTCGTCCAGATCCGCGAGGATCTCCTTGCCGGCGATCAGGTCGCCACTGAAGGTCGGTGGCGCCTTGCTCGGGTCGGCGTTGACATTCGTCGCAAAGTGTCCGCCCTGCTCTATCTGTTTCTCCTGCCCCTCTACGCTCATGAGGTAGTCGAACAACGCCTGCGCATCGGCCATCCTGGTCGTGTACGTCGGGACGAACACGTAGTCCACGGAGAACACGACGCCTTGGTCCGCAACGCCGCCGGGCAGGGCCATGGCGCGCATGTTGGCGGTGGTGCCCGTGTCCGTAATCTGGGACATGGTGGGCAGCCAGCTGCCCTGGAAGTAGAGCGCGTTGTCCCCGTCCTGGAGGTTCTTCACGCCCGCCGTCCACTCCACGGGGGAATCGAAGTATCCCGCCGTGATGAGCGGGACCAGGTAATCCGTGAAGACCGCCTTGACGTCTGCGTCCGTGAACGCAGCCGCACCCGAGACCAGGTCCTTGTGCATCTGAGCACCGCCATACGTCGCGATGAAGTGCTCCGTCAGGTCCGAAAGGGGCCAGCCATCGGTGGTGCTCACGATGGGGGTCATGTCCGTGGCGATGTCCGCCAGCAGCGCCTGGAATTCGGCGAAGTTAGCCGGGGTCGTGTCCCAGCCCTTGCTGGTGAACAGGTCGTTCTTGTACCAGAAGCCGGGCTTGACCTTGCCTGTGAAAGCACCGCCATAGATGGCGGACCCGCTGCTGATCGGATCCAGGGCCCCGGCGAGGAAATCTGCCTCGTTCAATGTCCCGGACATATCCACGGCGTGCCCGTCAATGCCCCAGTCACGTATGAACCCGCTCGCCATGAAGATGACATCCGCGGGTGTTCGTTCGGCTTCGAATTGGGCCGGTAGGATGAGCTGAAGGTCCTCTTGCCTGAACGTTACATCTGTGACCTTAATCCCCGTTCGGTCGGTGAAGTCCTCCAATACGGGCAGGAACAGGTCCCGCTCGGAGCCCGACCAAGGGTGATAGACGACCAAGACTGACTCCGGCGCCGCTGCCGGGAACGCGAAGAACATGACCGACGCCGTGACCGCGTTGGTCACGACGAGGAGGATGACTAGCACGGCGACTTGAGTTCCAGTCCAGCCGGCTCTCTCCGGCATTGGTCCCGCATCTTCCATTTCTTATACACCTCTCCCGCAATCGTTTCCTCAGCGAGGCATGGGGCAACTCTCAGGAAGCCTGAGACCCCTTCCCCGCTGGCCTAAGGAAGATAGGCGTTTATAAAAGCGTTTCCCCGGGGCTAGCCAAGTCCCACATCCGCGCGTACTCCGAAGGCAAGCCACCCGAATTCGATCGAACTGCGAAGGCGCGTTCTCATTCCCGATACAGAGAACGACAATCCTATAAGCCGTGGCCGGAACGGGGATGGGCTTGCGATTCGTCCCGACGACTCCCGAAGCCCCGCGTGCCCCCCGGGTGGGCATCAAGCTCTGCCTCGTGGGAGATCCCGCCGTCGGGAAGACGTGTCTCGCGATCCGTTATCTCTTCCGACGCCATGAGAAGCGATACCTCCGGACCTACCGGGCGCGCATCTTCCGGAAACGATTGCGGGCCGACTTCGGCGACGGCGGACCGGGCATGACCGTCGACCTGGAGCTCTGGGACGCCCCCGGACATCCTACGCTCTTTTCCGTGGTCCACGACGTGTACTTCCATCGGGCGGATGGAATCTTGGTAGCCTGCGACGCTACAAGGCCCCAGACAATGCAGAATCTCCCGTTCTGGGTCAGAGCCATCCGCAAGGCGATTGCGAAGCCCGACACACGGATTCTCGTGAACAAAACCGATCGGTTACGAGGGAAGAAGCCCCTGCAGGACATGCCTCGGATGGCCCGCCACTTCAACGCGCCGTGGGCCATGGTAAGCGCGGCCTCGGGCCAGAACGTGGAAGGAGCCTTCACGGGGCTCGTCGGAGAGATTCTGCTTCGTCGATGGCCGGCCGCCTTTCGTGAGGAACCGTGGCCGCACACTCCCTTCGATGCGCGCGGTGGGACACCGGGTGCCTATTCCCGCCCGAGCCAGGCCCCTCTCATTCCCCGGTGAGATACACTGGGGGGTTCACGGGTGCGAGCAACCCCTTCTCCGGCTCCTGCACCTCCCTTCCCCGGAGGAGGAGAGCGGCGAGCCGTTGAAGTCCCGCATGGAAGGCCTCCGTGTTGAGGTCATATTGGATCGCCATATGAGCATAGGGTCCCACCTCCCCGCGGCGACGAAGGAATTCTGTGAAGTTCTTGTGGCTCGCGGGATACGGCCGCATGACGTAGGTCAGTTCGCTGGTCAACATGCCCGACATGAGGAAGCCGTTCCAGCGATACTTTTCCTCGTCGTTGAAGTACGAATCCACGCGGGCGCCGAACTCCACCGTCTGGCTCGCGTTGAGAAAGGAGCGCAAGGAAACCAGGTTGGCGAGCACCTCCTCCCAATTGTACCCGTCGGGACCCGTCATATCCGTGAGGGAATCCCCATAGGGCCCTTCCTGGTAAGGCGCGTAGTATGCGTCACCGTCCTCCACCTCGTACCGAGCGGCGAAGGCGTCCAGGCTCGCATGAAGCGAGAGATGGTTCAAGGCGATGTCATAGGCCATGCTGAAGGCGACCTCTCGCGCCTTCTCCTCGGGGACTCGCTCTTTCAAGTCAGGGAAACCCAAGTCCAAGACCCGGACGACCTCTCGTGCGAGGCCCACGAGGGGGGGTCCCTGCATGTAGATTCCCCAGTTCTCCGGATCGAGGCGGAAGGATAGGTAGTACCCGAAGGCCTCCGCGCCGGACGCCTGCATCAGCTTGCGAACCGGCGGGGGATCCCCCCATGGATCGTCCCTTGTCACGCCCTTGTACGCTTCTTCCCAATCCCCCACTTCCGCCTTCTCGGTGGTGCGCTGCGTTCCCAGGCCGGGAATTCGGAGCCGGTCTTCCGGACAGAGCTCAGGGTGTTCCTCTCGGAACGAACGGAAGTCAATCATGCCGCCGCTTCCAGAGCCGAGGGTTGCCTTAAGTCTTCTCAGCCCCGGGAAGGACCCGAGCTAGCCTCGGCCCACCTCGGCAATCCGGCTTCCGGCGGGCGTTCGAGAAACGAGGTCACTGACCCGAGGAGTCTCCACCACGTTGGGGTCGAAGAGGTGGCAGTTCACCATGCGATTGGCGAAAACCAGATCCCAAGGCTCCAAGGAGTCACGGAAGACCGCGACGGCCTCGCCATCCTCGGCCGAGACTCCGAGCATCGCCTCAGCCAGGGGGCCCTCCTCCCCGACGAAGGTTTCCAGCAAAGCGGCTGCGCGGTCCCCCCCATCGCCCTTTGTGCGAATCCGAAGAGCCTGGCCGTCGAGCTGAACGTCATCAATGCTTCGGATGACCTTGGCCACCTGCGGGTCGAGCAGGCGGGCCTCCAGGCGATCGCGCAGGTCCCTCGGCTCCCAGCCGCATGAGACGAAGGCCTCCGGACACCTGGGGTGAAAGCGGCACCCAGTCGGAGGGCTCACGGCATCGGGCACCTCGCCCTTAGGCGTCACCCTCCGCTCCTTCCTCCTCGGGTCGGGGACCGGAATGGCACTCAGGAGGGCCTTCGTGTAAGGGTGCCAGGGGGCGGCGTAGATCTCATTGGCATTCCCCAGCTCTACGACCTGCCCGAGGTACATGATGGCGACACGATCGCACACGAACTTCGCAGTGGCCAGATCATGGGTGATGAAGAGGTAGGTCAAGCCATACTTGTCCTTCAGGTCCAACAACAACTCCAGGATCTTCGCCCGGACCGACATGTCCAGCATGGCCACCGCTTCGTCCGCTACCACGAATGTCGGCCGCAGGATGATGGCCCGGGCGATAACCGCCCGCTGTTTCTGCCCTCCGCTGAGATCCGCCGGGTACCGCCTGTACATCTCCTCGGCCGGCTCAAGGCCGACCTCATGGAGGGCTTGCAGGACGCGCTCCTTCCGCTCGTCCTCGTCATCCACCAACCCGTGGATCGTCAGGGGATGCATGATGGCCTGGCCGATGGTCATCGCAGGGTTGAGGGAGGCGTGGGGGTCCTGGAAGACGATCTGCATCCGGCGCCGATATGGGCGGAGCTCGGCCTCCGAGAGGTGGGATATGTCCTCCCCCTCGAAGAGGATCCGCCCCTCCGTGGGCTCGGCCAGCCGGAGGATGGTTCGCCCAAGGGTCGTCTTCCCACACCCACTCTCCCCCACCAAGCCGAAAATCTCGCCGCGATCGAGGGAGAGGGAGACGCCATCCACCGCCTTCACCGTGCCTCCCCTGCGGCCGAAAAGGCGGCTGAGGAAGGAGCCCTGGACGGGGAAGTGTTTGCGAAGCTCCTCCACCCGCAGGATGGCCTCAGTCATCCTGGCCCCCGTAGAGGAAACAAGCAACGCGACCTTCGTCCGCTGCCACGTGAGGGGGTTCCTTCGCGCGACACACGTCCATGACGTGGGGACAGCGAGGGTGAAAGCGGCATCCGCCCGGCGGACTCAGCAGGTCGGGTGGCGATCCTTCGATGGACCGAAGTTCCTTGGTCCCAAGGTGGATGATGGAGGAGAGGAGTCCCTGGGTGTAGGGGTGTTGGGGCTCGGCGAAGATCCGATCGGTCTCATTCTCCTCGACGACCTTCCCGGCGTACATGACCCCCACGCGGTCGCAGGTCTCCGCCACGATGCCCAGATTGTGGGTGATGAGAAACAAGGACATGTTCAGCGATCGCTTGAGCTCCTCGATCAACTCGAGAATCTGGCCCTCCACGAGGACGTCAAGGGAGGTCGTCGGCTCGTCCGCCACGAGGAGCTCGGGGGTCATGACCAGACCCATGGCGATCATGATCCGTTGGCGCATGCCGCCCGAGAACTCGTGCGGGTAGTTCCGAAAGCGGGTTGGAGGAATCCCGACGGAGGCGAGGGCTTCCACGGCCCTTCGTTCGGCCTCCTCCCGCCGGAGAGAATGATGCGCCGCCAGCAGCTCCAGGAAGTGATCCCGGACGGTCATCAAGGGATCGAGCCGAGACATCGGGTCTTGGAAGATGAGGACGACCTTCTCCCCCCGCATCCGCCGCATCGCTTCCTGGCCGAAGGAGGTCAAGTCATGCCGCAGCTTGACCTCCAGCAGGTCCTTCAACTCCGCTGCCAACCCGTCCTCGGCCCGCCCGCGAGACCGGAGCTCCCGTAGCGTCCACTGAATCGTCCGGGCGTCGAAGACATCCAGGCGGTGCCCATCGAACAAGGGCTCGAGCTCGCCCCGCAACTTGCCCTCGACCCGCTCCATCTCCGCCCGCGTGGATCCGGGCATCTTGTAGAGGATCTCCCCCCGGACCGTCGTCATGGGGGGAAGGATGCCCAGGAGCGCCTTCCCCAGGGTGGACTTCCCACAGCCGCTCTCTCCGACGAGGCCTAAGGCCTTGCCCTCTTGGATCTCGAGGTTTACGCGATCGACGGCCCGAATGGGGCCCCGTTTCGTATGGTAGAATACCTCGAGGTCGCGGACCTCGATGAGGGGTCCCACTAGCTCCGCTCCTTCTTGAGGAGGGGATTGATGAGGTCGTTGAGCCCCTCCCCCATCATGGCCAGCCCGGCAGCAAGGAGAATGATCATTAGACCCGGGAAAAAGGAACTCCACCACACACCCACGGTAAGGAAGGGCTGATTCCGACCCAGGTCGAGCCCCCAGTCTGGCGTCGGTTCCTCGAGGCCGAAACCTAGGAAGCTGAGACCGGCGGCCGTCAAGATGGCATCCGCGGCGTTGATGGAGAGGATGACGGGGACGGTGATGATGACGTTGGCAAGGATGTAGGCCCGCAGCACCGTCCTCGGGTCCGCTCCGATGGCGCGTGCCGCCTCGACGTAGTTCTCTTGCTTGACGGCGATGACGTGGTTGCGGATGACGCGAAAGTAAAGCGGGATGAACACGACCGTGATAGCCAGCGAGATGTTCAGGATGCCCTTCCCCAGGAAGATGGCGAGGGCGATGGCTAGGATGATGGCGGGGAAGGAGTAGATGGAATCCATCACGACCACGAGCCCACGGTCTAGCTTGCCCCCGATGTATCCCGAGAGCAGGCCTAGGGGGAGGCCCACGGCCAGGGCGAAGGCGACCGCCGTGATCATGATGGTGAGGGACGTTCGGGCCCCCCAGAGGACACGGCTTAGCAGGTCCCGGCCGAGCCGATCCGTCCCCATCCAGTGTTCCGCGCTGGGAGGCTCGTTTCGTTCGCCCACGAAGATCTCCGTGGGGTCGTAGGGGGCAATGAAGGGAGCAAACAGAGCGACAACGACGAAGCTTACGAGAAGGGCGACCCCAATCCAGGTCATAATCCCGGTCAACGTCAGAGACTCTTCGAAGAGGGGCAGGAAGATGCGTCCGAAGAAGGAATGCTGCATCTTCGCAGGCAAACCCTCACGAAGGGAGGGGGTCTCCGCCACGTCTTCTGCCGCCATGGCGCCACCTAGTACTTGATGCGCGGGTCCACCGCGGCGTTGACGAGGTCGACAAGTAGGCTGGCGATCACGATGAGAAGGGCGAAAACGATGATGGCCCCCTGGACCACGGGGAAGTCCCGCTCCGTGACGGCCACCAGGAGACGCGTCCCCATCCCTGGCCAGTTGAAGACGCGTTCGGTCAGGACGGCCCCGCCGAAGAGGAGGGCGATCTGAAGGCCCATGACCGTCACCACCGGGACCATGGCGTTCTTGAACGCGTGCCGGAAGACGACCCGTCGCTCCGTGACCCCCCGGGATCGGGCGGCTTCCACGTAGTCGGCCCGCATGGTCTGGAGCATGTTCACCCGCACGATGCGTGTGAAAAGGGCCCCAATCACCAGGCCGAGGGCAATGGATGGGAGGATGAGATGCGACACCGCGTCCCAAAACTTGGCCAGATTGCCCTCGATCAGACTGTCAATCGTATAGAGCCCCGTGACATGGACCGGAAATTCGCCGGTCATACGGCCGTTGGGGGGAAGCCATCCTAACCATACTGCGAAGACCAGTTGGAGCATCAGGCCCAACCAGAAGATCGGGATGACCGCGACGATGATTCCGTACATACGGAGACTCACGTCGGTAGGGGTATCTCGGCGGGACCCCGCGACTGCCCCCGTGACGACTCCTACGAGGACCGCGACGGCCATCGCGTACATCGTCAGTTCGATCGTGGCGGGCAGGACTGCAACGATGCGAGACCAAACGGTCTGGCCTGTGAACTTGAGGGACTCGCCTAAGTCGGGAGTGGGGGGCTGCAGCTGGAGGAGGTTGGCAAAAGGGACGATGACGATCCCGTACATGTAGTCGAAGTACTGGATGATGAGGGGGCGATCCAGCCCGAGCTGGGCCCGGGCCCGTTCCACGACCTCCTCCGGTGCCCGGCCACCATAGAGGGCCGAGACGGGGTCACCGGGCAGGGCGCGGAGAATGATGAAGACAACGGTGAGGAGAATAAGCAGCATAGGAATGGCCAGAAGAAGTCTCGTCACTATGTAGGCCGAGAGCGACGAGGTCCTGCCCATCTCCTAGACTCCGCTGGGCGGGAACTATCTGGACGGGAGTTAAAAAGCGTTGCGAGAAAAAGGAAAAGGGGGAAAGGGGGAAGCTAGGAAGCTTCCCGAGTGGGCAGGATGAG
Source organism: Thermoplasmata archaeon (assembly GCA_046759185.1). Lineage (GTDB taxonomy): Archaea > Thermoplasmatota > Thermoplasmata > RBG-16-68-12 > JAJISG01 > JAJISK01. The sequence goes on from JBHIBO010000007.1 coordinate 59,460, forward strand.
GTCTGAGAACAATCCGGGTTGCCCCAGGGCCTCCTCCAGGGAGTCGAAGTAGTTGTCGAGGTACCCGTTGGCTTGGGCGATGTCTGGTGTGGGTCCGTACTCCGCCAGGAACGCAGCCGTGGACTCATCGAAGATGTCAGCGATCATGCTGTAGAGGGGGAACGCCAGGTCTTCGAAGACCTGGGCGACGATCTCGCCCCGGTCGACCGCGGCGGCGATAGCCCGTCGCACCCACACGTTGTCGAAGGGTGGCGTCAGCACGTTGAAGACGATGTAGCGGATGAAGGGGCTGGTCCCGATCTCGACCGTCAAGCCGAGGGACGATGCCCGGGTCTGCAGGTCGAGGAGGTCGGCGGGGTTGAGGGTTCGGAAGGCGACGTGAATCTGGCCGGTCTCAATCTGCGTCTTCAAGGCCGTGGCGTCACTGATCAGGTTGACTTGGACGGTGGCGTGCTTCGCCGGCGTGCCCCAATAGTTGGGGTTGCGGGTCAAGGTGGCACGCTGGTCGGCCTGGTAGTTCCCCGATTCGAGCATGTAGGGACCCGTCCCGATGGGCACGTTGGCATCCAGACCTGATCGGAAGTCGTCGGATGGGTAGGCCGTCGGGCTGACAATCGCTGCCACCGAGAAGGCCATCAGCGCGTTGAAGGCGGTGAAGGGGTTGTTCAGCGTGACCGTGACCTCCATGGGTCCGGTAGCCTGGACGTCGGAGATAATGTCGAGGAGGAATCCGGGATCCCCGCCCAAGGTCCGCGCCCGGTTCAACGAGAAGGCCACGGCCGCGGCGTCCAGGGCGGTGGCATCATGGAAGGTCACGCCGGGTCGGATGTTGAACGTGTAGGTCATTCCGTCCGCGGAGATCAGCCCGTTCGCGGTACTCGGGACCTCCATGGCAAGCGATGGGATGAGGTTGGCCGTCCCAGGCTCGTAATCCAGGAGCTTCTCGAAGATGTGATCGCTCAGCTCGACGGAGAAGTAGTCGTACGCGTCCGCCGTGTCCAAGGTGACCACGCGATCCGTCGTACCCACCCGCAGTGTGGCCTCTCCAGGCTTCTGAATCTGGTCGTAGCGGAAGGATCGCACCGGCTCCAGGACAACTCCCGTCACGTCGTCCTGGTAGACGACGTGCTGGTTCCCCTGGAACAGGGGGATGTAGATGGCGTCCTCCGCCAACTTCTGCTGGATCTCCGCGAAGACCGCATTTCTCTGGTCTCCAAACGAAGTCCGTGAGTTCAGGATGGCCAAGTCCATAAGCGGATCGCTATAGTCCGACCCCAACGAGGCGGCTCCGCCGGTGCTCAAGAACGGTTGGATGTAGTTATCTGCGTCAAAGAAGTCTGGGTACCATCCCAGGAGGAACATGCCCATCTGGCTGTTCGAGAACTGGTCCACGTAAGTGGCCCACTCTGCAGATTGCAGTGTGACGTCGATTCTACCGGTTGCTTCTAGGCTGCTCTCAAGGATCGCCGCAATGTCGGGCTCCGTGTCCCCATAGTGGGCGATCGGCCACCACAAGTTGAGACTGAGGCGTTTCGGAATTTTCTCGGGAACACCTCCTATCAAGCCTACAAGCGATGCCGCTAGCAGGCCCGCGAGGATGATGCTCACTGCAGCGAGAGCCGCGATTATGATCCACGCATTTCGTTCCAAGGTCTCTCCCCCACAGTCGCCAGGATGCCTGACCTGTAGAGAAGGCGGCATGGGGGCTTCGGCTTATAACCTTTCTCGTGGAGGCTGGCTCACGGCTCAAAGGACTCGAGGGAGGGTTGCCTGACCCGGCGCTCCAGTCGCTTCAGGACCTCGTCAACGCGCTCTCGAGAGAAGTCCTTCTCCTCGCAAAGGAAGGCCACGATACCGGCGGCGTCGGCCGTTCCCTGGCCGATTTCGTAATCCTCCTTCACGGGCGGCCGGAGGAAGAGGTCGCGAATCTCGTCGTAGTCCGAGGGCAGCTGCCGGCGAACCTCATTCGGCAGATCCTCGATGCGACGGTGGTCCTGAATGAGGGCCAGGGCCTTCTTCGGCCCAATGCCTGGGACGCCGGGATGGTAATCCGTCCCCACCAGAAGGGCCAAGTCCACGAGCTGATTGCGCGAGATCCCAAGGCGTCTCAGCTGGGTCTCGGCTTCGAGCAGTTCCGGATCCAGGGGACGAGAGGTTCGTTGACTGGGGAGAAACTCGCGGCCGGCGATGGTGAGGTACCGGAGAAGGCGGGGGGTGCCGTAGAGGAGGGCGTCGTAGTCCCGCGTCGAGGTCGCCCAGACATCCCCCCGGGCACAGATCAAGGCCGCCTGGGCTTCCCCCTCCCCGGGGGCCTGGATCCAGGGAATCCCTAACAGCGTCAGAAGACGCTGGGCATCACGGACCATGTCCGGGGTGAGGAGGGTGGACGTGACGGCCTTGGACCAGGCCGTAGCGTAGTCCTCACGGGCCAGGGCCTCCGCATACTCCTCCTGGGCCCTCTCCCGGACCTGGCGTCGATCACGCAGCTCGGCCCGCTTTCGTTCCGAAGGTCGGCCGTCGAACACGAAAGCCAAGTCCATAGCGTAGTCCGAGATGAGCCGGGTCGTCCGATAGAGGAGGCCTACCAGGTGCGAGGTCACGCCTCCCTCCCGGTCCGTCAGGTGGCTTCCGTCGGGTCGTCGAATCAGGGCGAGGAACTGGTACAGGACGTTGTTGCCATCGATCGCGAAACTGCGGCCTCGCAACGCCTCCAGGCGCAGGATGGTGGGTTCGAGGATGGGGGTGAGGTTGACGCCCATGCGGATGGGAGGAGCGTATCGGGACCTCTTAATCGTTGACGCGTTCCTACCCGTGGTAAGCGACGCGCTTGCCTGGGCCGCCTTCGCCCTCTTCTTCTAGGTGGTTCCGGTTCATGACCTGGGCCTTGGCCACCTCGCGCTTCGCCGCGGCCTCCAGGTCGTCCATGGTGACAATCCGGCGGATCCCGTCCCTGCGGGCTGCATAGCGCATCGCTTGCCGGATGACATTGAGGATGTGGCCGCCCGAGAGGCGATGCTTCCGGGCCAGCTCCCCGAAGTCCACATCGCCACTCATCGGGGCGAGGCGCGGCATGAGCTTGCGATAGATGGCTTCGCGCATCCCTGCGTCGGGCATCTCGAACTCCACGGGGATGTCGATGCGGCGGTCCAAGGCACGGTCCAGAACCTTCGTCAGGTTGGTGGCCAGGATGATCATCCCTGGGAAGTCCTCCAACCGGCTCAAGAGGACATTGACGTCCCGGTTCGCCCAGGGCGCCGCGGTCTGGCCCCGGCGATGGAAGACGGCGTCCGCCTCGTCGAAGAAGAGCACCGCGTCCTCGTTCCAAGCGTTCTGGAAGACCCGTTCGATGTTCTTCTCCGTCTCCCCCACCCACATGTTCTCGAGATGGGCGTAGTTCACGACCATCAAAGGTTTCCCCATGGCGTGCGCCAGGGCCTCCGCCGTCATGGTCTTGCCCGTCCCGGGGGGGCCGGCGAACAGGAGGGAAAGTCCCTTCCGCTTCCGGATTACCTCCGAGAGTCCCCAGGCCTCAAAGATCAGCCATTTGTGGCGGAGCTCCACGAGGGCATCCTCGATGGCTTCCCGTGTGCCCTCTGTGAGAACCACGTCCTCCAGCGTGAACCTCGGCTGCAGGACTTGGTAGAGTTCGGTGCCCTTGGCCTCCTCCTCGGACGGCTCGAAGAGCTCCTCCTCCTCCGCCTCCTCCTCGTTCTCGTAGACGCTCACCCCGGCCCGGATGAGACGCCTTAGGGCGGCCAGGTCCTCGCCGCTGATGTGTTCGCACCCCTCCGCGACGCGTCCGCAAGTCGGACACTTCACGAAAAGTTCGCGGTCTTCTTCCTCCTCACCCACGGTCGACACGCCTGAGTCCCCTCTCGACGGTCCCGATTTCAATATCCTGGCGCCCGTATATAAAACGATGAGTCGCGGCGGCCTCCCGCATCCTAGGACCCGACCGTAGGATACACCACGAAAGGTTAAACCGGGAAGTCCATGATGCGGAAATCACGAGCCGGGGGGGGAACGTGGAACGATACTACGCGACGGAAAAGGAAGTCGAGCGGGCTTGGGCGATCCTTCGTTCCACAGGGGCTCTCAAAGAAGGGCACTTTCGCCTCCCCCGAACGAAGCTGCACTACCAGCGTTTCTTCCAGGTACCTCTTGCCCTGCAGCACTCGCGTGACGCCAAGATTCTCACCGTTTCCCTGGGTCGGGTGCTGCGACGCTCCGGCGTCCTGTACCGACTCGAGAAGGCCAAGCGATTCACCGTCATCGCGCCGATGGATGCGGGCATCCCCGTCGCCTTCTGGATGGGGGAGCACCTGGACGCGGACCGCATCCTCTGGGCAAACCGAACCAACAGCGGATGGGGGTTCCGTCCTTTCATTGAGATCGATGAGGACGACCAGGTCATCCTCGTGGACGACGCCATTCTCACCGGGGGGACCCTGTCCTCCGTCTCCGACTACATCAAATCCAAGGGCTCCAGCGTCGTTGCCGTAGCCACCATCGTGGACCGGCGCGAGAACCGCGAGGACTTCGACGGAAGCCCGAGCTACTGTCTGATCCACGAGAAGGGCGGCAAGCACATTCCCAAGACGTGCCCGTTGTGCGAGGAAGGCGTCGAGCTGGTGGAGCTGACGCCCCAGGCGTAACCCAAGCCTTAACCTCACCCGTTCGATGGGCCGTCGCAGTCGACCATGACCCACGTGTGCCTCGTGACAGGGGCCTCTCGAGGAATTGGAAGGGCCACCGCCATCCGCTTGGCGGAGGCCGGCCACGATGTCGTGGTGAACTACGTAGAACGGGAGGTTGCGGCGCGCGCGGTCGTTGGCGAAATCGTGGAGGCGGGCAGGCAGGGCCTCGCCATCCGGGCGGATGTGGCATCGCGGGATGCCGTTCGCCAGATGATCCGACAGGCCGAGGACGCCCTGGGTCCAATTGCCATCCTCGTGAACAACGCGGGCATCTATCGCCGGGTATCGGTGGATGAGCTGGCACCAGCGCGCTGGGAGCGAACCCTCAGCGTGAACCTCACGGGGGCCTTCCACTGCATCCAGGCCGTCCTCCCGGGGATGCGAAAAGCGGGGTGGGGCCGCATCGTCAATATCTCGAGCCAGATCGCCGTCCGGGGCACCGACCACGGCGCCGACTATGCGACCTCGAAGGCTGGGTTGTTAGGCCTCACCAAGGCCGTCGCCTTGGAGGCGGCACGGGACGGCATCACCGTGAACGCCGTGGCCCCGGGGACCATCGAGACGGACATCATCGCGGACTACTCGGAGGCGGATCGCCAGGAGCGGAACCGTCGCATCCCCGTGGGTCGAATCGGGCTGCCGGAGGAGGTGGCCTCCATGGTCGCCTACCTCGCTTCCGAGGAGGCCCGCTACATCACGGGGGCGACCCTCCACGTGAACGGCGGATACCTCATTGTGTAGAGAGCTCCTCCAGCCGCCACTTCTCCCAGAAGAGCTTCAGGTCGGCGAGAAGGGCCATTGCCCTCTCCCGAGGCAGGGCCAACAGCACGGCCGCAACGTGCTTGCAGAGCGGCCCGGAGGGGATGTTCTTCACCCAGTCCTGGCAGTCGTGCTGCAAGGTGCGCGCATCAGCATCCAGGGACACGGTGTACTCCTTCACCTTGGCCTCCACCTCGCCGTCTTGGGCGTCGAACTGAACGGCCCCCACGAGACCCCGAGCCCGTTCGAGTCGGGGTTTCGTGGTCAGGCCGTCTAAGAGATCGAGGGCTGACGGCTCCTCGGATGCCCCGCCAAAGTCATCCAGCTTCGTCGCCTTCACCCGTCCGTGCTGAGCCTGGAGGATGCCCTTCCGGTAGTCGCGCATCCGCCGCAGGGTCCGTCGCTGCTCGGGGGTCATGACGTCGAGCATCTCCAGAACCTCCAAGCAGTTCTCCGGCGCGTAGCCGTGGAAGTGGTTGTTGAAGTATCCGTAGACCGTGCTGGCTCCCCGCGCCGTCTCCTCGAGCCTGGGCACCCAGGGCGCCAGTTCCTCGGTGCCGTAGCGGTAATCGTACCACGGGTTCCTTCCATGCCCGTGCCAGCGGAAGTAGGCAATCGGCGCAGTGACGTGGACCTCCGGAGGCAGGAGCGGCTCGTCGACCACAGTGTAGGCGACGTGAAACTCCTCCAGCAGCTCGAAGGCCTCGGGGACCATCCAGCTCGCGTTGCGGAACTCGATGGCGAAGGGGAATTCCGGCGGGAGGGCTTCGAAGAAGGCACGCGTTCGCTCCTCGTGGAAGCGGAGGCGGGGCGGCAGCTGAAGGAGGAGGACACCCAGTTTCCCCGCTTCCAAGAGTGGCGTCATGAGCTCGGTGTAGGCCGCCAGTTCCCGGCCCGCCCCCTTCTCGACCTTGAGCAGGCGGTCATGGGTGACGGTCTGGGGCACCTTGGCCGCGAAGGACATCCCCTCAGGGCTCCGCGTGGTCCACCCCATGACCATCCCTGGGCTGGGCACCCGGTAGAACGTGGAGTTGATCTCCGCCGTGTCGAACACGGCCGCGTACGCCTGGAGCTTGCTGGCCGAGCGCCGGCGGTAGAACGGCCCAATCCACTCCTCGTAGTCCCACCCGGAGGTTCCCAGGCGGATATCGCCCATCGAATGGACCATGGGTGCCAGCTACTTGACCATTCACCCACCCCCCTCCCGCCTCTTTAAGACCCTCTGAAAAGATTCGCTTCTGGGCAGAACGTTGCTCGAAGAAATGCGAGTCGGGACCGGAGGCTGGGCGTACTTCCAGATCCCCGGCATGGATTCGCTGCAGGCCTACGCGCGGGCCTTCGACTACGTGGAGGTCAACAGCACCTTCTACCAGGTCCCACCCGACGACATGATCCGGTCGTGGCGGCGACGGGTGCCCGACACCTTCGCCTTCACCGTGCGGTGCCACCGGAGCATCACCCACGCCCACGCCTTCGACCCGACGGACCGGGTCATCGACCGCATGGAGACCATGGTTCGCATAGGCGGGATCCTCCGCGCGGAAGCCCTGCATCTCCTCACGCCACCAAGCTTCCGCTTTGGGACGAAGGAAGTCGAGAACCTGGCCAGCCTACTGGATGCCGTGACCCTGGAGGGCCTCCCCCTCGCCCTGGAGGCCCGGGCCTACGGAGAGGAACCGCTTCCGACCGACCTCCGCCGGCTTATGGAGGACCGCCAGATCACCCACTCGGTGGATCTGTCGAAGGAGAACCCCCAGGTGGCCTCCCCCACCCTGTACACCCGCCTCTTCGGGAAGGGGTACCACACGGTCTACCAGTTCTCTGATGCGGAGCTGAAGCAGATCCACGACAAGGCCCAGGGCGGGGAGCATCGACGGGCGCTGTTCGCCTTCCACGGCGTGCGGATGTACTCCGATGCCGGGCGTTTCCTCAGTCAACTCGTGAAACGGGTCCGCCCCTCCGCGCGGGCACCGGGGCAGCGAAAGCTGCCTTGAGTCTTTGCGCCGATGGGTCGGTCACGAGCGAAACTCTTTATTGCTCGTGAGAATCGAAGAGGAACGGGATGAAGACCGGCTCCGAGGAGGGCCTAGATGTCCTATACGACGACACCGCCGAGCTGATCCTCTCCGAGAGGGAGCGCGTATACGCCCGTCGCGGCCTGACTGTGGAGGCCCTACAAGGGAGAGGGTTGAGCAAGAAGCCCTTTCTGCCCCCTGGTCTCTGGATGATCTACCACACGAACCAGCGAGTGGTCGGGCTGCGGGATCCGAAGAGGGAGGTTGAGGGAGAAGAAGGCTACGCTGGGACCCTCCGGGCCGTGGACCGTTCACGGTACCTGGGTCCCAAGGTGGAAGCCAACATCCTGGAATACTTCGAATTCCCCCTGCGAGACGTCGCGAAGGCCAACAAGCGGAGTCGCAAGCACCTACGATTGGTCGTGCGATCGGAGGGGGAGCGCTACGAGTTCCGATTCAAACCGTGGGGAGCGGCCTGTCGTGCCTTCGGGGTCCTGCTGAGCCAGAAGCGGCGAGTGTAGTGTTCTATTGTAGTCTCATTCGCTACATAATATTCATATAACGGCGCTATCTTGAGGTGGCCCAAGGTTCCTCGATAGGAGGCGGTGCCATGTCTTACGATATCCGGGAGATCAGTCTAGACAAAGAAGACCGAAAGGCCCGGAAGAAAGAGAAATGGATGTACGATTCCGACCCGCGAGGCACGGGCACGACCGTAGTGCAGCGGTACCAGGAGTCTCGGGATGTCAACGCGACGGTCACGATGCCCTCCAAGCTTAGGAAGGGTCTCCCTCGGCGCACAGGTTCTCTCTGTCCAGAGTGCGTGAAGATCATCCCGGCGGTCCTGTACGAAGAGGCCGGCGCCCTGGTGATGAAGAAGGAGTGTCAGGACCACGGGGAGTTCAAGGAGGTCTGCTGGTCCGACGTGGACATGTACCTCAAGGCGGAATCCTGGGCCTTCGACGGTGTCGGCATCCAGAACCCCGCCATCACGGATGCCACGGTCTGTCCGTACGAGTGTGGGCTGTGCAACCTTCACTACAGCAACACCGCCCTGTGCAACATCGACCTCACGAACCGATGCAACCTGAAGTGCCCCATCTGCTTCGCCAACGCCAACGCGGCCGGGTACGTCTTCGAGCCCACCTTTGAGCAGATCCTCTACGAGTTCGCCGTGCTTCGAGCCCAGCGTCCCGTCCCCGTCAACGCCATCCAGCTCTCTGGCGGGGAACCCACCATCGCCCCCGACTTCGTGCGTTACGTCCGGGCGGCCCACGACATGGGCTTTTCCCAGATCCAGGTGGCCACCAACGGCATCCGGATTGCCACGGAGGATGGCTTCATCGAGGCGGCCACCGAGGCGGGACTCAACACCATCTACCTTCAGTTTGACGGTTTGAAGGAGGAGAACTACATCCTGGCCCGAGGCAAGCCTCTCCTGCAGATCAAGAAGAACGCCATCCAGCGGGTCCGGGAGATGGGCGAGCCGCGCCCGACCATCTGCCTTGTGCCCACCATGGTCGGCTCCTTCAACGAGGACCAGGTCGGCCCCATCATGGACTTCGCCATCG
>JBHIBO010000008.1:0-67275 GCA_046759185.1 Thermoplasmata archaeon
CGCATGATCTGGGGGTAGAGGGAGGCGTAGTCCACCTCCACGATCCCCTCGTGGATGCCCACCTGCGGCTCCAAGATGAAACCGCCCCGGTCACACAGGACGAGCTGCTCGGCTGTCTTGAAGACCTCGGGCAGGTTCTTCTTCCAGAGGACGACGTAGCCCCGCCAGTGGGCCTCGTTCACCTGCATGGCCGTGATGGCCGTCCCTGGAGTGAGCCGGAGCATCTCCTGGGGGACCAGGCGGGCCAGCCGGGACATCTCCGCGAGCCCGTGAAGGCCACTCTCCCGATGGGCGAAGTGGTTCGCATCCAGATGGAGGCGGCCTCGGAGGAGGTACTGGTTCGGCTTGTAGACGATCTTGCCGTAGGTGAAGTAACTCTTTCCCTCCCCGTGCTGGAAGTGCTGCCGCTCCCGTCCCAGCACGAGATCCACGCCCAGTGCATCCGCCTTCTGGAGCAGATAAGGGACGACGAAGGGGTCCCCGTTCACGGTCAGGAGGACGTCCGGGTCCTCCTTCCGCAGGGCCTGATTGAGGCCATCTAGGACCGCTCCTTCGGAACCCTCCAATTCCGTCTCCCCGAGACGGGCCGTGAGGAGGCGGTCCTCGTAACGGGGGAGCCCCTCGGGCGCGTCCACTTGGATGTCCAAGGCCTGGGCGTTTAGAGGCGGGAGCTCGTACTCCAGGGCGAAGGGCTCCTCGAGCCTCTTCCAGGTTCCATTGTACGCGGTCCGGCTCAAGGGGAGGATGTCGTGCTGGAGGAAATACCGCTGGCTGTGCCGCAGGTCCACGTCGAAGAGGCGGAAGTCATGGAACTGCCCCTCCCGGTTCACCAGCTCCGCCAGGGGGTGAAGGTCCCGGTAGTGGCGGGGCAGGACGTCCAGGACGGGCACGGGCTCGGTGGACCGGATGTCGATCTTCTTGGAGGCCCATTCGACGTCCTCCACCCGGTTGAGGCGGGCCAACCGGCGTTTCATGCCCTCAAGGTCACCTCGGCCCCCGTGGACGTAGAAGCGGGGTCGGTAGCCGGGATCCTCGATACGGCGGACGCCCTGAGGGGTCCAGAGCCAGGTGATCAGAGAGTCCCGTTGGTAGTCCGCATAGGCGTCGATGATCCAGCCTTCCATGTCCTCCTGCCCCGCGTGGAGAGGACTTCTACGGGGGGACGACTTAAGAGACGAGAGGGAGGGGGTGGGTGAAACTGAGACCTTGAAAGGATGGGGAGGCGGACCGAACAGCTATATTGCGTCTCGCACTGACGGCCGTAGGGAGCGACCATGCCGTTGTACATGGATATCCACAGGGACGTCGAAGACCTGACAGAGGAGGCGGTTCGCGAGGCCCACGCCGCAGACCTGAAGGTGCAGACAGAGCACGGGGCGGAGTACATCAAGTACTGGTTCAATGAGGAGGCCGGGTTCGTCTCGTGCCTCTTTCGGGCCCCGAGTAAGGAGGCCGGCCGGGCCGTCCACCAGGAAGCCCACGGCCTCGTGACCGACGAGATTTACGAGGTCGAAGAGGGCGAGTGATTTCGTCACTCCTTGCCTCGGTCTGACCCTTCGATCCGGAGCGGGGGGCCTTCCTGAGACAGGACCTCGACGCGGGTCGTCGGCCCCAGGCCTTCCGCGCGGAGTGCCACGGTGCTCGGTCCGACGCGGACGTTCGAAACCTCCAAAGGACCCGCATCGGGAGAGAGGTGGGGGTCGAGGCGAAGGACTCCCGAAGCCGCATCAGGTTCCATGCCAAGAAGCGTACGGAGAAGTAGCGACGGAGCGCCCGCAGCCCAGGCCTGGAGATCACAGGCCTGCTGAATCCTCTGGGGTCCCTCCCCCCTCGAACGAGCCGTGCCGCCAAAGAGTTCGGGGAGCCGATACTCGAACCTCTCGGCCGCGGCCGCCAACCCCTGGAAGAGTCGCGCGGCCTTCACTCGGTGTCCCGTACGCGCCAAGCCGAAGGCGATCAGGGAGTTGTCGTGTGGCCACACGGACCCGTGATGATAGCTCGAGGGGTCGTAATACGGGGCCTGATCGGAGAGCGTCCGGATGCCCCAGCCTGAGTACATGTCGTCTGCGAAGAGCCGGTCGGCGACCCGGTCCGCCTGCGCCTGGGTCAGTATGCCGCACATCAGCAGATGTCCGGGGTTGGAGGCGACGAGAGGAATCCTCTCCCCACTTCCGTCGAGAGCGATCGCATAGGTTCCCTCCCCGGCCAGCCAGAAGGCGATGTGGAAGCGTTCCTTCAGCGCCTCGGCCTCCGCCATCCACGCCTCCCCCTCTCCATCCTCTCCCAGAGCCGTCGCCACCTCTGCGAGGCCGCTGAGACCCCAAAACGCGTACCCTTGAGCTTCGCAAGGGGCGATAGGGGGTCTGGGTTGGCGGCCGCTCGGTTGAAGAATGCCGACTTCGCCATCCTTCCAGCCCTGATGCCTGAGGGCAGGAGGGTCCCCCCCCTGGTAGTTCAGGAACGCCAGAGGGCTATGGAGCTGCTCGATGACATGGTCGGCCGCCTCGCGAGCATAGGGGTACATGGCCGCACAAAAGACTAGGTCCCCGGTCCAGCGATAGACCTCATGGAGGAGGCAAAGGAACAGGGCCGTCGCGTCGACGGTCCCATAGTAGGGACCGTACGGCGTGAGGCCTGCGCTCGCCAGCTCGCCCCGGTTGAGTTCATGGAGAACCTTCCCGCGTTCCTCCGCGCGAAAGGGATCGCTTCGTACTCCCATCCGGTTGCCGAGTTCCTGGAGGACGTCCATGCTCAACCGGGGATTGAGGTGCACCGTCTGGAGCCCGACGATGAGGCTGTCCCTTCCGAAGAGCGTGGCGTACCAGGGCAGGCCCGCCGCGGGCACGTCGAACCCGTCGACCTGGATGAGGAGGGTCAGGAGATCTTCCGTTGCCTGTCTCGTCCATCCTGTCAGGGGGCCCTCGCCTCCGACACGGCCCCAGGCCTGCAGCCTCTCCCGACGTCGCATGCGGACCTCCTTGACCACGGAGCCGAAGGAGCCGATTCCCTCTTCACTAGGGGGCGGTCCGGTTCCGCTCTCCACCCTCGCTGTGAGGACCGTCTCCGACTGGGGCGGGAGGTAGAGGTCCCAGACCACCCTCCGTCGGTTAAGTCGATTCGGGAGCGGATCGAAGGTGAGTCGGGTCCATCGCAGGATCCCGTCCGCTCCCGTTAGGGAGAAGAGGACCGAACGACCCGACAGCTCGGCGTGGGGAGCGCGCCGGCGGGGCGGGACCATCCCCCGGACCTCGAAGACGTCGGCAAAATCCGCGCGAAAGGCCAGGCGCAAGACCAGCGAGGACTGCACGGCGTCGGGATTCTGGACGAGCAGGGTCTCCAGGAGATGGGGTGCCAGCACCCGATCTCGAATCACGCGGAGGGGCGACTCCAGCGGCCGCCTCATGGTGAACTCGAACCGAGCGTGAAAGGGCTCGGGCGTCTGCGAGTCCACCAGGGTGAATCGATGGGACCGGGGGGATAGCGCGTATTGGCTCAGGTGTCGAGTGTCCTCCCAATAGAGCCCCTGCCCTTCTCCGGGGTTCGTGATGCCGCCGTGAGCGTTGGAGAAGAGGAACCCGTTGCCACCCTTCAGGAGCAGGCGGGACGACGCCTCTGTCACACGATCACCGGGGCTAGGGGGGACCCCTCCCCAGGATGGCGTCCGCGATGGTCAGGCCCCGGACGGTTTCCTTCACATCGTGCGTCCGGATGATGTGGGCCCCGTGGCGGGCGGCGAGGACGGCGGCCGAAAGGCCACCTTCCAGGCGGTCCTCGACGTCGACGTCGAGCAGTTTCCCGAGAAAGGCCTTTCGGGAGACTCCGACGAGGATGGGACGACCCAGGCTCCGGAAGGCCCCGAGCTGGCGCAGGATTTGGAGGTTATGCTCCACCGTTTTGCCGAATCCGATGCCGGGATCGACCACCAGCTTCTCCGGATCGACGCCCCCCGCAACGGCGTCCGCGACCCGGGCCCGGAGGAAGCGAACGATGTCCGCGACGACGTCCTCGTACGCGGGGTCCTTCTGCATCGTCTTCGGGACGCCGAGCATGTGGACAAGGGCCGCTGGCACGTCGTGTTTCGCCACCAGGGCGATCATCTTGGGGTCCTTGAGGCCTGTGATGTCGTTCACCATGGCCACCCCCAGGTCCAGGGCTTTGGCCGCGGTCTCTGGCTTGTAGGTGTCCACGGAGACAGGCACCTCTACTTGGTCCACGACGCCGGTCAGCACGGGTTCGAGGCGCTTCCACTCCTCGGCGGCACTCACCGGCTCGCTACCTGGGCGGGAAGACTCCGCGCCCACGTCCAAGAGGCCGGCACCCTCCTCCACCATGGCCAAGGCCCGGTCGATGGCCACCTCAGGTTTCAAGTGCTTCCCTCCATCTGCAAAGGAGTCCGGGGTCACGTTGAGGATGCCCATGATGAGGGTCTGTTGGAGGGGAATCTCGGACCGAGGGAAGCGGAGGACGTAGGCTTCCCGGTCGTAGGAAGCGAGGGTCTCCTCCACTTCCGCAGCGAGGGCCTCGGATCGGAAGGGCTGGTGTTTCATTTTTGCCAGGAAGCGCTTGAAGTGTTGCGGGGTCCCGAGCAGAATTACGTCCCCCTCGTCGGAGGTGAATTCCACTGTCCCCTTGGGCGTCGCTGCGTCCCCACCAGCACCGAGCATCTCCTGCTTGGCGATGAGGGCCTCCCGATATCCCACGCGTTGGAGTCGGACGACGCGGAAGAGCCCTTTGCGACGGAGAATGGGCTGGCCCCGGGCCTGAACGCCCACGGCCCTCAAAGCCTGGTTCACGTCGCGGGCCTCGGGAAGCTCCAGGACGTGGGCGTTGAACATGCGGACATTCATGGCTCGGATGGGTAAAAACCCCGTGCAGCGGCTCGCGCTTCCGAAGGAAGGCCCGAAGCCCGTCATCGCGTACGGCCTCTCGCGGAAGGGCTCGAAGGTGGTCGAGGCCATTCGTAGTATAGACGAGTCCCTGGAGGAGGAATGGCGGAGCCCGCGCGTTAAAGGGGGTTAATCAGCGCCCTGCCCCAGGGCAATCAAGCCTCAGGCACGACGCGCTACCGCGCCGCCCCCGGTCCACGTGAGTGGGTCGCAGGTAAGGAAGCAGAGCGGCATCCCCGCGGCAGATCTCCCGGCCTGCACGCAGACCTCGGCCCTTTGGGAAGAGGGCTATTGCATGCCCAGGACGAAGGGGAGGAACGCCCAGAGACCGTATCCAAAGAGGATGGCGCCTGCGACAAGGAGCAGGCCGCTGCCGATCCGTCTTCGCCGCGGCGAGGCCACGTAGTCATAGAGCACGGAACGCACCCCGTTCAACCCGTGAAAGACGACGAAGCCCAGGAGGAGGGTATCCGTGATCCCAAACAGAAGCGCCTGCAGACGTATCTCCACCCCGCCGACGGTCAAGATGGAGGCCGGGTCCACGTAGTGGAGCCAGATTACGTGGAAGAGTAGGAGGATGACCAGGAAGATACCGCTGATTCGTTGTGTGACCCAGAGGAAGAAGCTCCATCGGTCCGGTCCTAGAGCGTTCGAAGTTGCCATGCTAGGCCCCCCCTAGGATTTCCGGTAGGACGAGGAGCAGCCCAATGAGGGCGACAACCCCGCTGACGGCCATGAGTCCCCAGAAGAGCGCCCGTTGGTGGCGCAGACCTATGCCCAAGTCGAAGAGGACGAGGCGGACGCCGTTGAGGGCGTGGATGAGCACTCCCACGACGATGAACCAATCGATGATCAGGAAGGCTGGCTGCCGGAACGTGGCCATGAGCTCCTCGAACCCCTGTCCCTGCAGGCGGGCAAGGGACATGGCCCCGATATGGAGGAAGAGGTACACGGTGAGGAGGAGGCCCGTGACCCGGTGGAGGACGAAGGCCAGGGTGCCGGTCTCCCGGACGGAGGCCTTAGCCGTACGTCGGACGTACTTGCCCAACCCCTCGGGCGGGGCCTTCCATTCCTCACCGGATGCCATGTCAGTACGTCCTCTCTTCCGGGGGATGCCGGGTGATGATCACGTCCTTGTAGGCGAGCTTCACCTGGGTCTTGTCTCGCCAAGCCAAAGTGTGCTTGAGCCAGTGTTCGTCATCCCGGTCCGGGAAGTCCGTGCGGGAGTGGGCACCTCGGCTCTCCGTCCGGGCCAGGGCCCCAGCAATGATGATCTCCGAGAAGTCTAGGAGATGGCGCGTCTCCAGGGTCTCCACCAATTCCGTGTTGAAGACCTGGCCTCGGTCCCGCAAGCCGACCTGTCGCATCCTCTCTTGCAGTTCGCGCAACACCTCGGCGCATTTCGTCAACCCCTTCGCCTCGCGAAAGATGCCGCAGAGCCTCGTCATCGTTTCCTGAAGCTCCGTCCTTATGCGAGGCCCGCGCTCGCCCCCCGTTGCGTAGCGCAGGTTCTCCACCTCGTCCGACGTGCGCTCAAGCACGTCTTCCGGGAAAGGGATGCGAGGGGTTGTGACGGCGAACGCCGCGGCCCTCCGCCCGGCCCGCCGTCCGAAGGTGACGGCCTCCAGTAAGGAGTTGGTCCCCAAACGGTTCGCGCCGTGGACGGACACGCAGGCGCACTCACCTGCGGCGAACAGACCAGGGACGGGCCGACGATCGGGGCCCAAGACGACCTGCCCGTGGACGTCCGTCGGGATCCCGCCCATAGAATAGTGGGCGGTGGGCTGGATGGGGATCGGCTCTTCCGCGGGATCTACCCCCACGAAACTGATAGCTAGCTCGCGAATCTGAGGGAGCCTCTCGCGGATGTGCTCCTCCCCGAAATGCCGGATGTCCAAGTAGACGAAGCTCTCCCCGTTCACCCCCCTCCCCTCATCGATCTCTTTCTGGACGGCCCGCGAGATGACGTCTCGGGGAGCGAGCTCCATCTTGTCTGGGGCATACCGTTCCATGAATCGCTCCCCTCGACCGTTGACGAGATAGCCTCCCTCCCCCCGGGCGCCCTCCGTGACTAGGATGCCCTGTTGATAGAACCCCGTCGGGTGAAACTGGACGAACTCCATGTCCTGGACCTGGAGACCTGCATCGAGGGCCAGGCTCAGGCCGTCCCCGGTGCTGGCGTAGGCGTTGGAGGTGATCGCGTAGGCGCGGCCATACCCCCCGGTAGCCAAGATGACCGCCTTCGCGTGGAAGGCCTCGATCTTCCCTGTAGCGATGTTCATGGCCACGACACCTGCACAGGCCCCGTCGGCCATGGCCAGGCGGAGGGCGTACCACTCATCGTAAAAGGTCACGCCGGCAGTGAGGCTCTGCTCGTACACGGTGTGGAGGACCGTGTGACCCGTCCAGTCGGCGGCGTAGCAGGCCCGGGGGCGGGAGTGGCCCCCGAAGGGGCGCTGGGCGATTTTCCCTTCCTTCGTCCGGCTGAACAGGACCCCCTTGTGCTCCAGATCGTAGATGTTGCCCGGGGCTTCCCGCACCATAATCTCCGCCGCGTCCTGGTCGCAGAGGTAGTCGCTCCCCTTCACCGTGTCAAAGAGGTGGGTTTCCCACGAGTCCTCGCTCGCATTGCCCAGGCTGGCGGCAATGCCTCCTTGGGCCGCCCCCGTGTGGGATCGGAGGGGGTGCAGCTTGGAAACGACGGCGGTCTTAGCCTTCGCCCCCGCCGCGATGGCAGCCCGGAGACCTGCCAGCCCTCCACCGACTATCACGACATCGTGGACCTGCACGCTACCCTCCCCGTCGACGGCCCAGGCGGGATCGAACCACTGCCCGGCGCAGGTGCATGATGGCGTCCGTGGAGTGGATGTGCTTGGGGCAGGCATCCACACAGCGGAAGATGGTGTGACACCTCCAAAGCCCCGCCTCATTGGTGACGGAGGCCAGCCTCTCCTCCCGTGCGCCATCCCGAGAGTCCGCCACGAACCTCCAGACCTTGACCAGGCTCGCAGGACCCAGGTACCGGGGGTCCGTCCAAGTCACGGGGCAGGCGGACGTGCAGGCGGCACACATGATGCATTGTCCCGGGGACTCCAGGATCCTCCTTTCCTCCCACGATTGGAACCACTCCTCTGCTGGTCGCGGCGACCGCGGCTGGAGGTAGGGATTCACGGAGCGGTATTGCCGCCAGAAGGGTTCCAGATCGACGACTAGGTCCCGGAACACGGCGTATCCCGGGAGCGGCTCCACTCGCACCACCGCCCCCAGATCCGCCGTCTGGGTGTTGCACGCCAGGCGGTTGACCCCGTTGATGTTCATCGCACAGGAACCGCAGATGGCACTCCGACAAGAACTCCGGAAGGCAAGGGTGCCGTCCGTCTCGTGCTTGATACGGAAGAGGCCGTCCAGCACGGTGGTCCCAGGGGGCGTTTCCACTGTGTAGTCCACGAACTTGGGTTGCGTCGTATCGCCTGGTGTGTGCCGGAACACCCTAAACACGGTCATGGGGTGGCGCCGTCCCTCGGAAGCCGGACTACCTGAGTTACCGCGAGGTGCGCCTTTTAGGCCGCGATATGCAGTGTATATATTCTGTAGACCTGGCGTGCCGGCCTTGTTATAGGGAGATGGGCCAACGGAGTTACGCCAGCTGGTCATCGCGGAGTTCCTAGAGGTTCTTGAGCCCCGTGAACACCGGGGCGGAGATTCCGACAAGGGCGAGGCTGTTGATGCAGATTGACACTCCGCCAATGACCGCCGTGCCGATCACAAGGACGACGCCTTGACGCCTACGCCGGGCCTCTTCCCCATCCACATCAAGGACGTCTACGGCCTGCTAAGGAGGTTGCCAAAGTACTGTACTACGCAGGCCCAGGTGAGTTTCTTTAATAATCCGCCCCCCTTAGTCGCGCCAAATGCGGATTCTCTTCATCCACGCCGACCACTTCACCTACGAGGCCACCGAGAGGACGAACTACGCGGAGGAGGCGTCGGAGGAAGAGCTCAGAGGGAGCTTCGAGGACAGTCTCGTTTGTTTCATCACGGCGGAGAAGGCCGACGAGGTAGATGTGGCGGCTATCGCTGAGAAGGCCGCCGACGAAATCAAGGATGTCGCCGGCCAGCTGAAGGAGACCCAGATCGTCCTTTACCCGTACGCCCACCTCAGCTCCTCCCTGGCCCGCCCCGAGAAGGCGCGGCGGATTTTTGAACTCCTGGAGGGGGCCGTGGGAGATCGGGGCCTCACGGTGCAACGCTCCCCCTTCGGCTGGTACAAGGCGTTCGACATCGCTGCCAAGGGCCACCCGCTGTCGGAGCTCTCTCGGGAGGTGACGTTGGAGGAGGCCGAGGTCGCGGCGGCGGAGGAACGACCTCACGAATTCTTCGTCCTTACCGTAGACGGCAAGGAGAGGAAGCCGGAGAAGTACACGAGCGGGCGGGAGGCCTTCGACGTGATGGTCCGGAAGGAGGCGCTCAAGGAGGAGTATCCCAGCGCGGGCGAGCCTGGGTATCACCGCCTGACTCGGAAGTTCGGATTCAAGTGGGAGTCCAAGAGTGACGCCGGCCACATGCGGTACGACCCCAAGGCCAGCCTGATGTACGACCTCGTGGCCGACTACGCCCATCAGGTGGTCCAGGATCTCGGCCTGTCCATCTATCCGCTACGCGGAACCAACATGTTCGACCTAGCGGAGCGGGCCGTGGCCGAGCATGCGGAACTCTTCGGGGACCGTCTCTACACCGTGGAGACGGACAAGCGATCCTTCGTCCTCCGCTACGCCGCCTGCCATCAACAGTTTAGCAACATGGCCGACTGGACCATCAGCTACCGGCAGCTGCCCTTGGGTGCCTTTGAGGTCGCCGACGCCTATCGATTCGAGCAGTCCGGGGAGACCAGCCTCCTCTTCCGCCTACGACGCCTGAACATGCCAGACCTCCACGTTCTCGCCCGAGATCTCCCCGAAGCCTACGACTGGTTCCTCCGCCTGCACGATCGGATCGGGGAGGAGGCCGCCGCCATTGGTCGAGACTACGAGTTGTTGGTCAACGTCTCCTCAAGGAAGGCCTACGAGGAGAACAAGGACCTCATCCTGGAGATGCTGAAACACGAGGGGAAGGAGGGACTCATCAACATCTACCCCCCGGGCCAGAACTTCTACTGGACGGTGAACGTGGAGTACATGATCGAGGACGCAGAGCGACGGGCTCGAGAGATCGCTACCGTCCAAATCGACGTGGGGAACGCGGAGCGGTTCGATATCACTTTCGCCGATGAGGCGGGAAAGCGTCAGTACCCCATCATCCTCCACAGCGCGATTTTGGGGAGCGTGGAGCGGTACCTGTACACCATCCTCGACACGGCCGTGGCGGCCGAGAAGAAGGGGAGCAAAGGGACCCTCCCACTGTGGCTCAATCCCGAACAGGTGCGGCTCCTGCCCGTCTCCGAGGACCACGTGAAGATGGCGAAGGAGATGGCGGATGCCCTGGTCGGTGTCCGTGTGGGGATCGACGACCGGAGCGCCACCGTCGGCAAGAAGGTCCGGGAAGCCAAGCAAGACTGGGTGGGCTACGTCATCGTCATCGGGGAGCGGGAGACGAAGGAGAAGACCCTCGAGGTCTACGATCGGGAAGCCGACGGGGATCGGGAGATGTCCCTGGAGGAATTGGGGGAGGAGATCGGAAAGCGAACCTCCAGCATGCCCTTCCGCTCGCTCTACTTCCCTCGGGAGATGAGTCACAGGCCAGAGTTCTGAGGAGATGGAGGAATTGGCATGGCCGCACCCGGACGGCTGAATTCGACGGTCGACATTGCCGCCTCCGACGCGCGTGTCTGGGAGCTGCTCACCGACTTCGCGGCGTTCCCCGAGTGGAATCCATTCATCCCGAAGACGTCCGGCGTGATCGAGGCGGGGAAGCGCATCGAGGTGGTCCTCCAGCCTCCCGGCCGGAAGCCCACGACGTTTCGACCGAAGCTCCTTCCCGTCGTCCCCGAACGGGAGTTCCGCTGGTTGGGGCATGTGGGAATCCCCGGCATCTTCGATGGGGAGCACGCCTCTCTCATCGAGCCGATGGGTAACAACCGAGTGCGCTTCACCCAACAGGAGTCGTTCCCGGGGATTCTCCGCCCCTTCTTGGGGGGCCTCTTGCGCGATTCCGGACGAGGGTTCGGTGCGATGAATGAAGCCTTGAAGGCCCGGGCAGAGGGTGAGGGCACCTAGGTCTTGCGAAGCACGAACGCGTCCGCAGGTGGTGAGTAACCCTTTGGTGAGGCGTGTCCTCACGGGCTCCGAGGAGGCGACGAAGTGATCGGCCGTCTATGGAGGGGCTGGACTGCCCCAGAAAACGCGGATACCTACGAGACGTTACTCCGGACCCATGTGTTGCCGAGGATCCATCGGGTCGAAGGATATCGCGGGGCGTATGCGCTCCGCCGAGAGGTTGGCGAGGAGGTGGAGTTCGCCACCCTCACCCTTTGGGAGTCGATGGACGCGGTTCGCGAGTTCGCGGGGGAGAACTACGAGACGGCGGTCGTTCCCAAGGAAGCGCAGGTGCTTCTCTCCCGCTACGATCGAACCTCGGCGCACTACGATGTCGTCCTGGAACCGGACTAGGACGAGAAGGTGTCTCGTCCTGCAGCTCTCAGGACGCGGAGGGCGCTGAGTGTGATCATCCGATTGGGGCCCCCCCTCCCCCAATCCACCACCTCGACGTTGGACCCTTTCCGTCCGGGTGGGTACCAGTAGTACGCCCCCGGTCTCCATCGACCGTCGGGCAGCCGCCGCTTCTCCAGCATGTCCAGAGCCTCTTGGGTCCGGGGGTCGTCCAAGGGGTTCACCAGGCTCAGGATGCGGAGGGCCTGTAGGATGTCGTAGTGCCAGTAGAGGGGGTAGTGGAGCTTGAGCCAATCCGGCTTGATGACCTCGCCCGTCTGTTCTGACCGGAAGAGGCGATGCCGCAGGAAGAACTCCACCGTCCGACGGGCGGCTTCCAGGCTCTCCCCATTCCCCGTGGCCCGGTAAAACTCGACGAGGCCCCAGAGGGGGGCGAGGCTCTCGTAGAAGGAGGAGTGATGGACGTCCTCCCCTTCCCGGCAGTTCCAGCCGCCATCCGGCCATTGCCATTCGACGAGGGAGTGGGCGAGGCGGCCGACCTCTGGGCGCGAAGCGAGGCCGAGGCGGCTGCACACGCCAAGGGCGTTTCCCTCCATGGAGGCGTGGACGCGTGTCAACCCATTGATCGTGGGGATGCGTTGGCGGTGTGACTCTCCGGCGACCCACCTCAGAACCTGTGCCGTCGCCGCCAAGGCCCGGGGTTCCCCAGGGGGCACTCCAAGTTCCACCAACGAGACGAGGCGCCAGTGGGCACCTTTCCACTTCTGATACGGGTGGACCCCGAATCCTCCGTCCTCTTCCTGACCGGCAAAGAGGGCCCGCACGCGGGGCCCTTTGAGGATTCCCTCGCGCGCCTCCCTCACCCGCGGGTGGTCTTCGGCCTCGTCAAGGACATGCGTGAGGGTCAGATAACGAATGGACGGGTCCTCCGAGGCTAGGAGCCACCCTAGGACTTCCTTCTCCTGTCCCACCACGGCCCCATCGGGGGACCGCGATATCGCTTTAACCCCATCCGCCGCTGTTTCCCCGCCATGGCAGAGGGGTCCCCGAAGAGCCTGGATCATCTGCCCAAGGGTGTCCAGCGTCTCCTCCTACGCTTCCGAGAACGACTCCGGGAAACCCTCGGAGAAAACCTCGTGGGCATCTACTTCGTCGGCTCCATTGCCTTCGCGGGTTTCGTTCCGGACCGCGTAGATCTCGACTTCCAGGTAGTTGTTCGGCGCGCGCTCACGGCCGATGAGCTTGCCGCCATCCGAGACATGCATCGTCTGTTGGTCGGCGAGTACAGGTACGGAGAACATCTAGACGGCTTCTATCTCCCTCTCGCAAAGGCCCAGGATACGGCCCGTCCCGGGAACCTCATCGGCGTGGGGGGCGAGCACGTCCGAACCTCCGTTTCGGACGACTCCTGGGCCCTCCATAGGGAACACGTTCAACAGGGGGCCGTTCTCGTCTTGGAGGGGCCGGACCCGTGGACCCTTTATCCCCCTGCCACCTGGCCGGAGATCGCCCGGGCCCTCGAGGGGGAGCGAAGGTTCATCGAGGCCCACCTGGAACACTACCCCTTCTACTGCGTCCTGAACCTTTGTCGTCTGGTGTACACGTGGGAGACGAAGGACGTCGCCGTTTCCAAGGTCGCCGCGGCCGATTGGGGGTTGAAAACGCTCCCTCGACGCTGGCGGCCGTTGATACGCTCCGCGCTGCGTGCCTACCGGATGGAGGACGACGAGACGGATCTGAAGCGCCTTCGCGAAGGTGTCAGCCCCTTCTACCAATACGCCACTGAACGGATCGCCTTATCCGCGGGGGAAGGTGGAGACACCTAGAGTTTCGCGACAGCCTCCCTAAGCCGGTCCCGAGCCCCGGAGGTCATGGGCTCTCCGTGGCCGACCAGCAGCGCGTCGAATTCGAAGCCTGCGATCTTCTTCATGGAATCCCGGTGCTGGGCCGGGTCGATATTGTTCCGGTCACCCATGGGACCGATGCGGCCTCCCTCGGTCCTCATGCTATCCCCAGCGATGAGCAGGCCGCGCGCCTCGTCAAGGAGGGCGATGTTCCCCGGCGTATGCCCGGGCGCATGAATGACTGTGAGCTCCTGGTACCGGTCCCCGTCCTCGAGGAGTACGTCCACGTCCGCAGCGGGATGAGGCAGGACCCGGCCGCCGGGGTAGTTCTCCCGCTTCGAGATGTAGTCCGCCTCGATGCGATGGGATGCGACTTCGGCCCCCGAAGCCTCCTTCAGCCCGGCGAGGCCCGAGACGTGATCCGGGTGGACATGGGTAATCACGATGCTCGCCACATCCGTGGGCTTGTATCCCACCTCCTTGAGGTATGCTAGGACCTCGGGAGCCCCCTCGGTATACGTCGTGTCCACGAGAATGAGGCGGTCGTCCGTCAGCAGGGCGCACTGGGCATTGGTTTCGATGAGATGAACACCTGACATCAGCTTCATGGAATCCCCCCTCCGCGATGGGGACCGAGGGCATTTAGGCCTTTGCTCCCGCTCCGTTCCCGGTGAGTTAACT
The DNA here is from genome assembly GCA_046759185.1 of Thermoplasmata archaeon. Classification (GTDB taxonomy): domain Archaea; phylum Thermoplasmatota; class Thermoplasmata; order RBG-16-68-12; family JAJISG01; genus JAJISK01. The sequence goes on from JBHIBO010000008.1 coordinate 14,017, forward strand.
TAAGGGAGCCCGTTTCCCCCTACCCAAGGCGTGGGTCGGTTTCCTTGCGAGATCGCGTCCAACGGCGCTGGGAAGAACACTATACCGCCGTTTCCGGCCGGAATCCCCTTCGAGGGACCCGGGCCCTCCTGGCCTACAACTCAGTTATCGACCGCGTCCGGGCTCTCGATGGGCCATGGCTCGATCGCCTCCAGGCGCCCAAGGAGGTGCCCCCCCTCTTTGCCAAGGAGGCGGAGGACTTGGATGACTTGGCGGAGGGACTCTCCCACTCTGTCGCCAACGGTATTGCCCTGGAGGTGCTCTGTTCGGATCGGGTCATCGAGTTTCTGGAGGAGACCGGGGGCTTCGAGAACCGCCCCGGAGGCCAGGTGGTCACGGTCGCCCGTCTGCTCTCCGATTTCGGGGCGTCCCGAATACTCGTCCACCCCGACCGTTTCAACTGGGAGCTGGCGTCCTTCTACCACGGGACGTCCGCGGAGGTCCCCCTTTACATCGAGTCGGGGGTGGAATTCACCGCGGCGGAGGACTTCTTTTGGGAGTGTGATCCCGAGGTGCACTACATCCTGGAGTATCCGGAGGGCCTCGCCTTCGGAGACGGCCCCTCCCCCCGGGCCAACCGCTTCATCGCGGCCCCCAGGACGCGCATCCGATTCCATCGCGAGTGGGAGCGGGCCCTTCCCGAGGCCGGCCGGGTCTCGGACCTCTTCTTTCTCGCGGGGCTGAACCACATGGGTGGGGACTTCCGTCAGAGCTTCCGACGGGTCCGGGAGCACATCCGAGCGGCGAAGGCGGCGAACCCGAAGCTGGCTGTCCACCTCGAGATGACCTCCACCCCCGATCTCCGCAAGCGAGAGGCCATCTTGGACGAGATCGTCCCCCTCTTGGACAGCCTCGGGGTCAACGAAGCGGAGTTGGCGGACCTGGCGTTCCTCCTGGGCCTCCCCGATTGGGAGGCGGTCCGCAGAGACCCGGTCCGACAGCTCGAGGCCTTGCACCTCCTCCGGGCCCTGGGCATCCAGCGGGTCAGCATGCACACCTTGGGCTACTCCCTGACCCTCAGTTCCCACCCGGCCGAACGCGTCAGGGAGGCGCTCCTCTTCGCCGCGCTCGTGGGGGCAGAACGCGCCCGCCAGGGGCGAAGTCCGAGTCCCGAGGCCGTTCCTCAAGCGTTGGAGGCCCCCCTCGCAGAGGGGGGGTTATCCGCCATGGAAGCCCTGGCCGAGAACATGGGGCTGCATGGAAGGACGCGTTCTGCCTTCCTGGAGGACGGCTGGTGGAGCGATGAGGATCTCGTGATGGTCCCGACCCGTATGGTGGACCGACCGCGATATACGGCAGGTCTGGGCGACACCGTCTCCGGCGCGGCGGTCTTCGGGGAGGGGTGGCCCTAGCCTCCAAGATCCGGCCGCGGCTGGCTAGGCAGCGGGTACCTGCCGAAGGAGTTGGGCGGCGTCTTCGGGCGGGACCGAGTTGATGTAGAAGCCGGTGCCCCGTTCGAACCCCGCGATCCGCGAGAGGCGGGGGGTGATTTCCATGTGCCAGTGGTAGTAGTCGTAGTCTTCACCGTCACTCGGCGCGGTGTGAATGTACCAATTGAAAGGCGGGCTGCCGACGAAAGCGTCCAGCCGTCGCAGCGTGTTCTTGAGGAGGCCTGCCAGGGATCGCCGTTCCCCGGCGCTGATGTCCTCAAACCGGGGGCGATGCCGCCGTGGGAGGATCCAGACCTCGAAGGGGAAGCGCGACGCATACGGACAGAGAGCGACAAACGCATCGTTCGCCGTCACCACACGCTTGGCGCCCTCCAGCTCCCTCTCAAGGATGCTATCGTAGACGCAAGCTTCTCGATCCGCGTAGAACGCCAAAGCCCCCCGGAGCTCCTCATGGATGCGTCGAGGGACGATGGGGGTTGCAATGAGCTGGCTATGGGGGTGAGGCAAGGAGGCGCCGGCCTCGGCCCCTTCGTTCTTGAAGATGAGGACGTAGGAGAGACGGGGATCCTTCGCCAGATCGCCAGCGCGTGCCACGTACGCACGGAGGACGTCCTCGATCTGTCGTTTCGGGAGGGCGGCGAAACCTCGAGAGTGGTCGGGGGTCTCGATGATGATCTCGTGGGCGCCCACTCCCGCTACGGAATGGTAGAGTCCATTCGCCTCCGTGCGGACCTCGCCTTCGGGCGTCAGGGCGGGGTAGAGATTGGGGATACATCGAACCCGCCAGGCCGAGCCGTCGGAGGTGTTGGAGGGGTAGGTCAGGATTTCGGGCGGCGTCATGTGTTCGTGGCCGGGGCAAAAGGGACATGTGGACGACGAATTCTCCTGGCTCACGGTCCCCTGAGTCTCGATAGGCCGTTGCACACGGGCGGGGGCGAAGACAACCCATGTGTCCGTGACGTAGTCCTTGCGGAGCTCCGGCACCTTTGGTCGAAGTTGGAAGAGGGTGCCCTAGATAAAGAGGTGGCTCGTGAGGAGGGGTTCAGGGACCGAAGGAGGGTTTGCGTCGTCGGAAGGCCTCGACGTAGTCCTCCCGGAACGCCATCTCGTTGGGAAGGTCGTCAAACCAGCGGACTTCCGCGACTCCCTCGCCGGGAACGGCCTCATCCGGCGCGGCCACGGCCTCAAACTGAAAGAGGAAGCCCCGGGCTTCTTCCTTCCCATCCGTGACCGTCAGGTCAAACGTGCGGGTCAGATCGAGAATGCGGACCGAAAGCCCAATCTCCTCCCGGGCCTCCCGCAGAAACGTCTCCTGGGGGCTCTCTCCGGGAAGGGCACCGCCTCCGGGGGCCACCCACGCCGACCCCCAGCCCCGGTCCGGATCGTGGCGCAGGAGGAGGGCCTGCCCCGACTGGTTCCAGATCAGGCCGACCCCGCCGAGGTTGCCACCTGCGACTCGCTGGAGCGCCCGGACCTTTTCCGTGGAGGCCTCCCACTTCCGCCGGTAGTGAGGGGCCCCGCCGTAACGCGCCACCACGCCTTGGAGGATCGCAGGCATCTCCACCGAATCGCCTACCCTTCCGCCAAGGACGCGTAGAGGAGGGGAAGGAGGAGACTCGCGTCCCCCTCGACGGTCACCCGTTGGGCCCCGACCCCCACCTTCCCCCATGAGACGGCCTCCCGGAGCCGTGCCCCAGAGAGGCTCCCGTCGTACTCCACAGCGGTGGTCACATAGACGGCATAATCTAGCCCATCCCGGAACTGGTTCCACCAGAGGACGTGATGCTTGGAGACGCCTCCCCCGATGACCAGGGCACCCGAGCGGTCTGAGCCGAAGACGCGGTCGGACAAGAGGGTCTCGTCCTGCATCGTGTCCACCCGAAACTCCGGGTGCTCCTGCCCGAAACTCCACAGGTGGTACCCGAAGGCGCCGTCCGTGAGGGCGGGTACGATGACGGGGATCCTGCGTCTGGCACACCAGTAGAGCAGGGAAGACTCGTCCCCCAACCGCTCCCCCGCTCGCTCAAGCAGCTCCCACCCGGCCAGTTGATGCTCACCTTCGTCCCAGAGGGCCTGGAAGAAGGAGCGAAGGGTCCGTTCCAGCTCCGTCCCGTAGGTCTGAGAGGGGACGAGGACGTTGCCCAGACGGAAGACGCCCGCTTCGTGCAACGCCGCATCGTCCATGGAGAAGGCCCCGTGGTAGTAGGCGGCCCCCACCCGGGCCAGATCGTGGTCGAGGGTCCCACAGGTCGTGACGACCAGGTCCACCATCTCCCGCCGGACGAGGTCCCGGAAGACCCCGCGGCACCCCGTTGCCATGAGGGCGGCAGGGAAGGACAGGAAGGTCGTGCAAGCTGCGTCCTCGACCATGGCTCGGAAGATGTCCCTCGCCCGCGCCAGCTTGGTCGCCGTGAATCCCCCTGCCTGCGCCATCTGGTCGACGAGATCGGGGCAACTCGCCCCTTCCTCCAACGTGTAGTCCTGGACCTCCCGCTCCAGCTGGGGCTCCATGGGCCTCGAACGCCGCGACGTTAGAAAAAGCGTTCCACCCGTGCTCTAACGCTTCAGGCGATCGCGAAGCATCGCCAGGAGTCGCGGGATTTCCTTGCGCCACCGTGTTCGGTGCCCGCAGCTCCTGCAGACGGCCCAGCCATCATCGTGGAACGTGATCCTCTCGGACCCACAGGATCGGCAGACGCCCACCGTCGGCTTCTCCACTCCGTGCCCCGTGCGACGTTCAATGACCCTTGGGAGGAGCATATCGACGGCGCGCTTGGCCGCCTCCGCCTTCGCGAGGGCTCCGAGATACTCATTACGCCGGAAGAGATCGAGGGCGCCGCGGAGCAGGGCCTTGGGTTCCTCGATGTCGATGCCATACGCGCTGGCCTCTTTAAGGGTCGGCTTGAGACGTGCGACCAGTTCCCGGACCTGGGTGAAGTACTCCCGGCGCATGGCCATGGCCCGGTCGATGTGATCGCGCTGCGATTCGAGGACGGCTGACTCGCAGCGGCGGGCGATCTCCTCGCAGAGGACGAGCTCGTTTCGCTCCAAGGCCGCCCATGCCTGCTTCACGAGCTTGCGGGGACCCGTTAGGGAGGGCCCAAGGGCTTCGGTCTCTTCGATGCGGGATTCCACGGCGGCGAGGTAGTGGCGGAGGTCCTCGACTCGCCGCGTCCGCATCTTCTCGACCGTCTCGTCGAACTGGTGGATGAGTTGCATGGCCTGCTCGCGGTCTCCCAAGGTGGAGTATTCCTCGGCGCGCGCGAGCAAATCTTGGGCCTCCGTGAAGTCGATGCGGAGACCACCCAGTTCCCGGAGGGCGGCCTCCCGTTCCCCCAGGATGTCCTGGACGTGGCCCACCTCCTCCATGTGGAGGTCGGCGATTTGACGCTGGAGGTCCCCGACGTGCCGCGCGCATTGGACGAGTCTCCCGGCGTCGAGGGCCTTCTGCGCCCCCTCGATGGTTCCCTGAAAGGCCTGGGTTGCCTGATTGCTGCCGTAATGGCTCGCGAGCTTTCGCGCCGCGAGAAGGGCCCGAGTACAAGCTCCCTCCATGTATCGCTTGGTCCACTCACCAACCAGGTTCAAACCGTCGCGAGAGAGGGCGATGGCCGCCCGGTAGTCCCCCCGGTCGAGGCGGTTCGCGGCCTCGATCCAGAGATCCTCCAGCTGTCCGAAGGGAGGGTCGGAGGTGGGCGAGATGTCCTCGAGGGATATCTCGACTTGAGCCTCGGGAGCCGGCGTGGCGTCACCCCGGCGGGTCTCTACGAGGAGGTCAATCAGATCGGCCTTGCGCCGCTTCCCTTGGAGGTTGACCGACCAGGCCTTAGCCTGAGACCGAAGTTCCCCGACGGTGAGGGCGCCCAGGGCTTTCTGGAGCGAGGGGGCGTCCAGTTCGGCGAGGGGAGACAGGTCCTCGGCGCTCTCCTCCATCTCCAAAGCTGGGTCCTCGGGAAGCTGCGGGGTCCACTCCTCCGAGCGGCGCTTCGGCTTCCGAGCCATCCCCGAACCGTGCCAGAGAGTTTGCTTAAAAGTTTCGTCCCCAGTTTGCGACCGCGATTCTGGCTACTTGTCCTCGAGAACCGTGGCGATGTCCCGCTCGAGGGCATCCACGAATTCCTTGGCTACCTCTTCGCGGACCTCGGCGGGCACGAGTTCGACGCCCAGTTTCGCCGCGGCTTTCGCCATGAGAACCAGGGCGGACGCTTCCCGGACCTTGGCCTCCATGAGCGCCGCCACCCCCCGCTTCAACTCCTCCTTCAGGGCGGGACGTTCTTCCAGCCGGGCCCGAATGTATCGTTTGACCTCGTCCCGCAGGAGATCCCTGACAGCCTCCAACATCAGGTCTTCGGTGTGGACGATGCCCAGTGTGTTCTTCACCAAGGACCCGAGCGCCGCCTCCTCCTCCTTCATGCCCGCTGTCAAACTAGGGACAGGTTAAAAGGATGCCCTTGGCACATGGTCCACTGAGGGGTGGGCCACGAGGCATTCACCCTGGAGACTTCTCCCCAGACGCCGTCAACATCACCTTCAGGACAAAAGGGGAAGGGCTTGCGAGAAATCGGTTCCAGGCAAGGCGAGCTCGCTCTGCTTCCGCCTCGGACAGCCAGCCCCCCTTGACCAATCGCGCCTGTCGAGCGAGGCCGATGGGTGCGAGGAAGGTCTCCATCTCCAGCCCTTCGGGAAGGTCATGACTCGTGGTAGCAACCGTTTCCATCTGAGGCCTGACAAAACCCCCGGTTGTGAGGAGTCCTGGCAGCCGCCGTCCGATGCGGGCGTCCCCACCCCTTTCGCGGAGCCTCCGTCCGAAGGCGTCGAGAACGGGCGTCAATTCCGGGATGGGGGGATGAAAGGTACCCCAAAGGTCGTGGTCAACGTCAGAGATGGCCAGCGTTCCCCCGGGTTTTAGGATGCGCAACGCCTCCCTCACGGCTTCCAGGGGATCAGGCAGGTAACGAAAGACCAGGCGAGCGTAGGCGAAGTCGAACGTGTCCTCGGGCAGGCCGGTGTCCTGCGCGTCAGCGTGAACGACACGGAAGCCCTTCCGTCCCCGGCCGCTGAGATACGCCCGAGCCTGTTCCACGACCTCCTCTCGGAAATCGACGCCCGTAATGGCGATTTCGGGGAAGCGATCCAGCAAGAGATCCGTCACGATCCCCGGACCGGAGCCCAGCTCGACCACTGACATCCCGTCGCGAAGGCCGAACGTCCGGAGAACTGGGACCTCCTTCTCCCAATACATCCGGGTGTAGGCACGCATCCGACGGCTCGCAGCCGCCGTCCGAGGGTCGGTAGAGGCGTTCCTTCCCATGGAAGCCACCATTGGGTGTCCGGGAAAGTACCTTACCGGAGGTCCCGGGACAACGTTTTTAACGGTCCCTCAGGCTAATTGAACGATGGTTCGGGCCAGCGGCCGCCCCATCTTTCGAGACATCCGAAAGCTGTCCTTCGATTACGTCCCCGAGCGGATGCCCCACCGGGAGAAACAGCGGGAGGCGTTGGAGACCCTCTTCCGTCCCCTTCTGGAGGCTCATGTCTCGCAGAACGCCTTCCTCGTGGGGAACGTGGGGACCGGGAAGACCCACCTCTCCAAGCGTTTCGGCCTCGACTTTGAGCAGGAGGCGGCGCAACAGGGCCGCACGGTCCGTCACGTCCTCGTCAATTGCCGTCAGCGCATGACGGATGATGCCGTCCTCCTCGCGATCCTGAAGGCTTGGGACGAACGGTTCCCCGATCGGGGGTTCTCCATCCCGGAGAAGCTCAACGCCCTCCGCAAGAACCTGGAGCGGTCCCGAGCCCACATGATTGTCGTCCTCGACGAAGCGGACGTCCTCATACGAAAGAGCTCCGACCTCCTGTATGCCCTCACGCGGTTCGATGAGGAGCACAAGTCCCCCCGGGGAAGCATCAGCGTCGTGCTTATCTCGCAGCGGGATGTCATGCCCTACCTGGATGCCGCCACCCTCAGCACCTTCCGGCGGAGCAACGTGGTGGAGTTCGGTACATACAGCCAGGACGAGCTTGTGGACATCCTGGAGGACCGGGTGGCGGAGGCCTTCTTCCCCGACGTGGTCCCCGCCGACGTCGTGCGACTCATTGCCGACATCGCCGCCGAGCAGGGGGACGCCCGCTACGCCATCGAGCTTCTGCAGAAGGCGGGCGAGCTGTCGTTGGACGAGAACCTGCGCGAGGTTCGCCCGGAGCAGGTTCGGGGGGCCCGCGCCGTGACCTACGCCCTCCTGAGCAGGGAATCCCTCCATGGCCTCGACGAGCCGAAGAAGGTCGCTCTCCTGGCCATCGCCCGGAAGCTGGAGGACAAGGCCTATGTCACCACCGGAGAGGCCGAGGACGCGTATGCCCTGGTCTGTGAGGAGTACGGAACGAAGAAACGCAGTCACACCCAGTTCTGGAAGTATCTGCAGGACCTGGACCTGCTGGGCTTCATCGACGCGAAGCCCTCGGGGGAAGGGGTCACGGGGAAGACGACGATCATATCCCTGCAGGAGGTTCCCGCAAGGGCCCTGATCGAAAGCTTGGAGGCCTCGCTTGCCTCCTGAGGCCGTTTGCGGGTGAGGGGAGGTACCACATGCCCCTACGGGACGAGTTCGGATCATTGTTTGAGATGGCCCGCAGCATCGCGGAGGGCGAGATTCCTCAGCCCCCGGTCGCCCAGCTCATCGGATTCCGCCTGGTGTCCGTGGAACCCGGGCAAGCGGTCCTGGAAATGGAGACCGATGAGCGCCACACGAACCCGATGGGCACCCTCCACGGCGGCATCCTCTGCGACATCGCCGACGCGGCCATGGGGCTGGCGTATGCCAGTACGTTGGAAGCCGCGGAAAGCTTCACCACCCTCGAGCTGAAGATCAATTACCTTCGCCCATTCTGGATGGGGACTTTGCGTGCTGTGGGTCGTGTGGTCCAGAACGGACGCCTCGTGGGTCTGACGGAGTGCGACATCGAGGACGAGGAGGGTCAACTCATCGCCAGGGCCACCAGCACTTGCATGACGCTACGCGGCGACCGTGCCCGGGGCCGCTGATGCCCGCAGAGGGAAGAACGCGACGATTCGTCCTCGAGCTGGGGCGACGCCTCAAACTTGATATTTCGGGCGTAAGATTGCCGCCCTGGAGGAGCATGGAAGAAGAACCAGAGCCCCGAGAGACCGGGTCCCCCCCCTCGCTGGAGGAGGGTCTCTATCTCCTCAAGGAGGCCCGTCCTGGCCTGAGCTACCGCCTCTTTGCCCGTCTCCTCCGGGAGGATCGGGCTGGCCTCCTGATTTCTCGACGCCATCCCTCCCGCGTGCAGAGGGAGGAGGCCCTCTCGCCCGCACGCCATGTCTGGCTCAGTCACAGCCCGGGGGAAGGCTTCCACAACCCAACCGCGTTGGCTGGCCTCAATCGACTGATTGATGGGTTCCTCAGGGAGAATCGCCCGAGCGTCGTCCTCTTGGACGGGCTCGAATACCTGATGCTCCACAACGACTTCGCCCGGACGCTCCTGTTCGTGGAGTACCTCAACGACCTGATCGGCCAGTATCCCGCCATCCTGCTCCTTCCCATCAACCCGGAGGCGCTGGAGGCGAAGGAGGTGGCCCTCCTGGAGCGCAACCTGGAGGTCCTCAACGGGGGGGCCATCCGTCGAGATCTGGAACGCGAGGAGTGGCTCCGGCTCCTGGACACCTACTAGAGCCGATGCGCGTTCAGGCTTCTTGGGCGGCCGCACGCTGGCGGCCCACTGCAGCATCGACGACCTCGAGGAACCGCTCCTCCTTCCCCTTGGGGAGGGTCGCCCCGGAGGCGATGTTGTGGCCGCCCCCGGCCCCGCCCACGGCCTGGGCTCCCACGCGCAGGGCCTCCGCCAGGTTCACCCCCTGATCGATAAGGTAGTCCGTCCCGCGGGCCGAGACCTTCGTGGTGCCGTCCGTCACGGCCAGCCCCAGGGTAGGCTTCTCCTGGTCGAGGAGGTATCGCATGGACACGCCGGCGACGGATCCCGCCAGGGTCGGGCCTTCGGCGTAGAAGAACTGGATGTGGTCCTTGGCGAAGGCCCCCTCCTCCTCCACCTTGTGAAGGCCGTGGAGGACGGCGGTCCAGTGCTTCTTGCGGAGCCCCTCGGCCTCCTCGCGGCCGGCAAAGTCCCCGAGACTCAGAGCCAGCCCCAGGGACTCCGCTCCCTGCCGGGAGCAGGCGTTGACCAGGGATTCCAGGTCATCCACGTAGAGCTCGTAGGGCGCGTACCAGTACTTCTCCTCCATGAGCTGCTGGACCGTCTCCGGCCGGATTTCCTGTTGCACCAGGCGGAGGCTGAGGGCCGAGACGAGGCGCTCCCGTTGGGCGGTATCGAGATCGCGGATGCGCGCCGCAAGATCCAGCTCCAGCCCCTCCAAGAAGTCTTGAATGGCCTCTTCCCGCCCCGAGAGGTCGCGGAAGTAGGGTCCTACGGAGTAGTGCAGGGCCTCCGCCATGGGCAGGTCTGCCAGGGCCGGGGCGGGCTCGGCTCGGAGAATGTCCCCCTCCATGGCGCGCCCAAAGAGGAGGGCGTTGATGCCCTTGAAACCCCCGATGTGCTGTCGGTCGCCGATGCACCCGACGAGGGCGACCCCGGCGAGGTCGAGGTTTGCCTGATCCATGGCGGTCGCCAAGAGCAGGGACGTGCTCGCCCCGCAGGCGTCCCGGGTACCCTCCAGACCGAAGAAGTGCGGGTTCAGCTGGAGGACCGTCTCGGAGTCCCGGGGGGGCTGGTGGTGGTCCAAGACCACGACGGGGGCGTCGAGCTTCTCCAGGAGGTCCACTTGGGCGCTCCCCATGTCGCTGACCAGCAGAAGGTCCATGCCGTTCCCCATCGCACGTTCCAACCGTTCCTGGTTGAGCACATGGGAGAGGGTGGTGTGCACCTCGTGGTTCTCCCGGAGGAGGGCGCGGGTCAGGACGGCAGCGGCGGCCGTCCCGTCGGCGTCGTAGTGGCAGAGAATGCGGACCCGGTCGGCCTCGCGAACCGTTTCCACGGCCCGGTCGAGGCGCTCCCCCATCCCCTCGGGCAGTCCTTTCTCGATCCAGCTCACGCTTGGGGCCCACCTACCGCATCTGCAGCTCCGTAGCTCGACGGCTGTACTCCCAGTCCGCGGGGAGGACCCCCTGCCGCCTGTAGTACCGCGCCAAGCGACGAATCTTGGCCTCAACGAGTTCCAAGCTGCGCCGGTTGTGGATGTCTCGCCGGTGCTCCGCCAGGTGGGTTGTGAGGCGGAGGGCCTTGCCCACGAGGTTGCTCAAGTCCTCAGGCAGCTCCATCTCCACGCCGCCCTCACGGAGGATCTGGGTGACCGTCTTCCCCGTCAGGAGCTTCACGCTAGGAATTCCATGCTGATCCCGCAGCCGGATGCCGATCTGGGCGCTCTGGAGACCCTCCTGGTACAACCTGCTGACGAGCTTCTCCACCTCCTTCGGCTTGGTGCCAGCCCAGGCCGGGGGCTTCTCGAGATAGGGGCGTTTGGAGGAGGACCTTCCTTTCGTTCTGCGATGCATCCGCGCCATGAGGCTGATTCCTCGGGTCCTGGTTCTAGGGAATCCCCGTATTTAATGAGTCTGGCCTGGCCGACGGAGGAGGAGGGCCGCGTGGTCTCTCTGGTAGGGGTCCAGGGGGATAACTCGCTCCACCCGAATCCCGGCTCCCTCTATCTCTTCGCGGGCCGTGCGAAACAGTGTATCGGGGGCCGCCGAGACGTCGACGCTTCGGGCCTTAAGCATGAGGATGGCGATGCCGTCTCCTCGGAGGAAGGACAGGTTGCGCAGCAGAATCTCGGTCTGGTCTCGTTGCGCCACGTCCTGATAGAGGAGGTCGACCTCCGGCACGAGATCCCGATACGCCTCGACCTCCCGCGCGTCGCCCATGATGGGCACGAGGTTTGCGCGGACCTGGGCGAGACGGAGGAGCTTCTCGAAGGGACGGGGCGCCACCTCCAGGGCGTACACCACGCCGTCAGGAACGAGGTCGGAGACGTGGCTGACGGTCGTGCCCGTTCCCGCACCCAGGTAGAGGACGGAGGCGGCCTCGGTTATCACCAGGGGAGCATCCAGCAGGAGGAGCAGGGCGGCCAGCTTGCTTCGCCGCGGATTCCACGCCCGGAAATCCTGCCCCGCCTCCCGCATGAGACGTTCTCCATATACCGTCGTCCCCGGGACTAGGGAGGGGGTGAACAGGTCGTCCTCATCCCGGTAGACGCGAGGATGAATCGTGGGTTGGAGGGACACGCAGGGGGACGATGGAGAGGGCGGGCAAAAGGATGGCGGAGGGGACCCCCCATGAGTGGGCACAAACCGGTAGTAGGTCGCCGCCCGTTGCCCCTGCTCTTGTCTCCCTTCCCGAGTGTCATCTGGCGCGGCAAGCACATCGAAATCACAGCCGCCGAGCTGAAAGTCGCGAAAGGCCTGAAGCGGTACGCCGTTCCCCTGGAGGACATCGCCGCTGTCTTCACCACGATGATGCCCAAAGGCAAGGACTTCCAGGAAGTCCTGGCCGTCGAGTTTGTTGCGGGTACACAAGGGGCCATCTTGGCCCTGGATCCTAGCTGGGGTTTCGACCTCGCCGAAGCGGTGGCGGCTCTCCGTGAGGCCTTGGGGGAGAGCTGGGAAGACCTCTATCTCGGCCACAAACACGCCTCCGAGGTTCGTGGCCTCTTTTGAGGTCGGATGGGATGGCCTGGTGATAACAGGGAAGAAACCTATTTGCCACAAGTCTTGGGACTAACGAAGCGTGCCCACTCCGCGAGTGCGGATGCTCCGGACTAGGAAGCCAGGGCAAGCGTTACTCCTGGTGCTAGCCCTCCTCCTCATCCCTTTGGCCGTCCTCTTCCTCGCAGGCTATGCGCCCTCTGTGGGTGTGGCTGAAGGGGCGGAGCGACAGGAAGATCCCGCCCAGTGCGTGGCCATTGGTAGCAATTGGACGGCCTGTGGGAATGCTACGATTTCCGACGACATCTACGCGACGGCGGATCCGAACCCCATCACCTTCGTCGGAGCGGGGGGCGGATCGGGAACCTCGTTCTCCTTTGACATCGGAACCCCCGGAACGGACCGCCTCGTGGTGGTCGTGGCCGACGATGAGAGTTCGGGGTCCAGCCTCAGCGACGTCACGGTAGACGGGAACAGCTGCAACAAAGTGACGGAGGCCGATAACCCATCTGGAGCCGGAAACCACCAGGAGATGTGGTATTGCGATGAAGACGATCTGGGCACCTCCAGCGGGCTGGTGACCGTTGCCATCGTGGGTGGCAATTTCGGATGGGCCAGTCACGCGCATCTCTACACCGGTGTCTCGCAAACTGGCCCATCAGACATCGAGATCGAGGACGCAGCGGTCGGAGTCTCGACCATCGAGGTCGAGTTCGTCACCGTTCCGGCCGGGGGCGTCGTCGTCTTCGGGGCTGCCCACGGGTCAGCCGGGTCCTTCGTAGGCTGGACATCCCCCCTCCTCGAACGGACCGATGGACCCGATCCTTCTTCCTCGGTGCTTGCGACGGCAAGCGAAGTTGAGTCGTCTTCCCAGACGGATAAGACCTATACTGCGACCGCGTCCAGCTCCTTCAACCGTGGCACCGGCATCGTTGCCGTTTGGCCTTCGCGGCCGGGGCGGAACGACACCGCGTGGTTTGACTTCGGCCTGGATCTGAGCCCGGAGGACACCATCGACAGGGTCGAAGTGGGCGTGGAGTGGTATCGCCTCGATGCGCGACCCATCCTGAACGTGACCGTCTCGTGGGACGGCGGGTCGGCCTGGGCGCCAAATCAGACGGCCACAAACAAATCTGTCGATGACGACACGGTGGAGTTCCTGAACTTCACGTTAGCCACCACGTGGGATTCCAGCAGGCTGAGCGATGCCAACTTGCGCGTCCGGGTAGGCACGAACCAGTCCGGCGCGCGCCTGGACTACGTCACTGTGAGAGTGAACTACGATGCGGCCCCTCGGGTGTCCGACTTCCGCCTCGAGGACGGGGCTGGGATGTCCCGCGCCGGAGAGCAACTGGAGGTGGGAACCCCATACGCCTTCCGGTTCAGAGTTAGCGACGAGGAAGGTTGGTCCGACATCGGGACGGACGGAAGCGTCTCCCTTCGCCTCTGGTACGATGGGAATGTGACGCCGGAGCTGCCGTACGGGGCCCAGACGAACGGCAGCAGCTACCGCATCGAAGTCCGTTATGGCGACATCCTGGATCCCGGCAACGCCTCCGTCGACGAATGGAGCGTCACCGAGGGGAGCGCGAGCTACAACGCCTTCGCCAGCAGCGCCACGGCCCTGCTGAATGGCTCCCTCGTCGTCGGATTCGCTTTCAACCTCTCCATCACCCTAGGCAATCAGGTCGGTGGGAGCAGCCCCCCCACCAACACGATTCCAGGCGGCTACAACGACCCGGATTCCTGGAACGCCGAAATCGTCGCGACCGACGCCGTTGGGGTAGTCACACATCAGACGGCCGCCACGGGCGAACACATGGAGTTTGGGGTCTTCCCTCCCGTCCTAGATGTAGGCTTGGTCTCGAGCTCTGCGACGGCGGACCCCGGTGACGTCCTGACCCTCAACGCGACGGTTGCGAACCTCGGCCCAGGGTCGGTCCAGATCCTCATCCTTGAGGCCTCCGTTGACGCCAACGCCAGCTACCTCTCGTCCTCCCCCACCGGAACCTACAACGGGGGGACGCGGATCCTGCGCTGGACGCTGTCTCTCCTCTTACCCGGCGAACAGGGTAGCTTCGAGTGGAACATCCGAGTCGCCCTCGGAACGCCGGATCTGGCCGTAGTCAACACCTCCTTCCGTGTCACTGCCGAGGATGCGGCGGGTGATTCCCTTCCGCCTTGGGTGGCCTACGCGGAGTCCACCGTCCAGGTCCCGGCCTTCTCTCCGGTGCTTGATCTGGACCGGTCCGGAGCGGAACACGGAGATGTGATCCTTGCGATCCTCTACTTCAACAACACGGGATCCGGCCGGGCGCTGCGCGCCTGGGCCAATTGGAGTCTAGGCGATCACTACGAGCTCATGGATATCTTCCCGGCCCAGAGCTACAGCCCATCGCCTTTGGGCTTCGACATCAGTTTCACCGATCTTGATCCTGGCTCGCACTCTCTCGTGGCCCGGCTTCGGGTGGTTCGGGGCTTGGAGGACGGCCTGGCCATGGAGGTACGCGCCGTCTGGAGCGCGACCGATGGCAACGGGAATGCCCTCGCCGGGGCGACGCGATCGGGCGCCGTGACGCTCCTTGCACCTTCCATGACCCTCACGCTCGGCTCTTCCGGGACCAGCGTCCAGGTGGGTTCCGAGTTCAGCCTGGACGCCACAGTCGTGAACGTGGGGCAGGCCGTGGGCGAAGGGTGGCTGAATCTGACCTTGCCACCGGGGGTCCTCTTTGTGAGCTCGGCGGGGCCTCTCGAGGCGACAGCGACCCCGGGCCTGGTGAGCTGGCGCATCCTCTCGTTGAACCCCGGTGCCCAGGTCCAGGTGGAGATTCGGCTGAGGGCGGAGCAAGGGCCGAGCCTCGAATCGTTCGTCATGTTCGTTGACTTCACGGAAGGGAAGGGAAGCCTTCCCGCCACCGTGTTCAGCAATGAGGTCTTCGTCCGGCTTCTCGGGACGGGCTCGATTCCCCTGCCGTGGTGGCTGTTTCTGTTGCCCCTGTTTATTCCCGTCGCCTTTTTCGCCTTCTACCTAAACCGGCGTCTCCGGCATCCCGAGCTGCGGATCGAAGAGGTCTTCGTGATTCACAGGAAGGGGATTCTGGTCGCCCACCAGTCCCGGACCTTGACCCCCGATCGAGACCGGGATATCCTGGCTGCCATGTTCAAGGCCGTCCAGGGCTTCGTCCAGAATGCCTTCTCCGGCGATGCGGAGAGCACCATGCGGGGTCTTCGTTTCGAGAACTTCAACATCCTCATCGAACAGGGCACCTACCACTACGTCGCCGTGGTCTACCAGGGCCAGGAGAGCCGCCTTCTCGAACGTCGTGTTGCCGAGCTGTCCCGACGGATCGAGCGGGAGTTCGGTGCCCTCCTTGCTTCGTGGGTGGGCGACATGACCGAGATTCGCGGTATTCGGCGTCTCCTCCCCCTCATCTGGGGCGAAGCGTCGGCGTTCGGCGCCATGGAGGGGCCCGCCATCGTGGCCCGGCCGACCCCGGCCATGGCCGCCCCCCAACCGAGGGTGCGATACGAGTCCCTCCCGGGGAAGCTCATGTGGTGGCTCCCCCTGCCGGTCCGTGGCGCCCGACGCGTCCTCCGTGGAACCTCCTCACTCTTCTGGGAGCTGATTGGCGCCCGGGAGCATGTAGGGAGGAGGGCGATGGCCCTGGTGGGCGTCGCCTGGAGGAGGCTGCGCGCCTTCGTGCGCGGCGAAGACACACCGGGACTCCCCCCCTAGTGATAGGCTACCCGAGAACGAGTACTTTCGACGACCTCTCCCTCAAGGCTATAAAGGCTCCAGGCTGCTAGACCCGCCGGATGGGCGGTCTCGTCGCGGTCTCCGACGTCCACGAAGGTGTGAACTTTCCCTATCGTGTGGATCCTGAGACGGGCGTCTCGGGACGGTCTATGGATCTCCACGGAAACTTCGTTCGGGCGGCGGCGTACGCCGTCGCCGAGGAGGCCGACGTCTTCGTCGTGACTGGGGACCTCTTCGATCGGACCCACGTCAGCCCCACCTTCAGGGAACTCGTGCGTCGAGACGTCGTCGAACCTCTGGGCGAGGCGGGGATTCCGACTTGGCTTATCGCTGGCAACCACGACCAGCCCCGCATGTGGGCCCGGGGGACCTCGCTGGAGGACTTCCGCGGCTACCGCCATGTGGAGGTCATCCGGGAACCGGCCGCCCGTGACATCGCGGTGGAGGGAGAGACCGTTACGGCTCTCCTCCTGCCCTACCTGCATCCCGAGCAGATTCTCGACCGGGTCCGGGAACGCCTGGGCGAGGACGTCCCCCGGGAACAGGTGTTCGAACTCGGACGGCGGATGCTCGAGGCATGGATGCGGAAGCGGGCTGAAGAGGCACGCGGGGACCACGTTCTCCTCTTTGGCCACTACTACGTGGAGGGGGCCCTCGTGCGGGCTACGGCCTCTCCGGAGGTTCTCCCTGGCGAGTTCTCCCTCCGTCTCGATGGGATTCCGAAGGCCGTCGAGCTTGGCATCTTCGGACACATTCACCTCCACCAGCCGGTGGGCGACCGAGTCGTCTACGTGGGGGCCCCTGAGCGTGTGGATTGGGGGGAGGAGGGGGATGAAAAGGGTTTCCTCACGTACCGGCCAAGGGAGAGCTGGGCCTTTCACCCGCTCCCAACGCGACCCATGATTAAGGTGGAAGTCGACCTCGGAGAGGAGGACGCCACCGAATCGATCCTCAAGGCCCTCCCAGAGGACCCGGCAGGGGCCCTGCTGCGGCTCCAGGTCCGTATGGCCGAGGGCCAGAGGCAACGAATCGACGAGACCGCCCTAGCGCGTCGCCTCTCCGAGGCCTTCCACTACGACGTGGCGTACCGCTACCGGGAGCGGGAGAAGGTCGCCCCGCCGGAGTTTACCCTGGACCCCCTCCGCCTCTTCCGTGAGTACGTGGAGCTGAACTATGCTGATCACCCGCGGAGGGACGACGTCCTGCGGGACGGAGAGGAGATCCTCCGGGAGGTCTTGGAGTGACGACGCTCGAGTCCTTCTTCGAGGGATCCGTGAGGGAGACCCGGGAGACCGTCGCCGTTGAGCCAGGGCCGGCGGCTCCTAACGAAGGCCTCGTGATCGAGGACGTGGCGATGAAGGGCTTCATGCGCTACTTGCAGCACACGAAACCCCCGATCACCTTCCCGGAGACCTTCACGGCCATCACGGGTCCTACCGGGGCGGGAAAGACCTCCATCCTGGACGCGATCACCTTTGCCCTCTACAAGCGAAGCACACGGACCGACCTTCGCACCATCACGATCTCCGAGATCGTGGAGCCCGGCGGGTTCACCCGCGTGGGCTTCCGACAGGGAGGGGCACACTACGAGGTCCGGCGGGGCCTCGACGCCTCGGGCGGGTCGTACCTGACCGTGCGACGCGACGGGAAGTCCCTCCGGGGCACGATTCCCGAGCTGGAGGCCCTCATCGAGGACATCGTGGGCCTGGACTACGACGGCTTCCGGAACTCCACCTTCGTGCGGCAGGAGGAGATGAAGGAGATTGGAGCGGAGCGGCCCTCAAAACGGCTCGAGGTCTTCCAGAAGCTCTTCCGGCTAGAGACCTTCGAGAAGGCCGCAGCAAAGGCGAAGGAACGTCTCGATGGCGTGCGGACGCGCATCGAGGGGATGGAGGGAGAGGCTAGGGCCCTCGGGGATCAACTCGTGAAGCTGCCCGAGAGACGGGAGGAGGTGGTCTCTCTGCAGGCCCTCGTGGAGACCCAACGCGAGACCCTCCAAGGCGCGGAAGGCCGCCTCGCCGCGCTCAAGGAGGAGTTCACGAAGCGCGAGGTTGAGCACGAATCCTACCTTCAGGCGCGGGCAAGGCGCGAGGAGCATCGTGCATCTATCAAAGACCTCGAACGCCGGTTGCAGGAGAAGCGCGCCGCGCAAGGAGGCCTTCCAGACCTCCAAGAGAAGTTGGCTGCCTTGGAGAAGGAGGTCAGGGAGCTGCGGGAGAAGGAGGGGGAGATCAAGGCCCTTCTGGAGCTGCAGCGTGATTCCACTGTCGCCTCCGCGGAGGTCCAGGCCGCCCGAGACCGTCTGCAGGACGCAGAAGCGGCTGCCCGTAACGTGGAGGAAGAACTAGGGCAGAAGGTCAAGGACGCCGAGTCACGGCTTGTGACCCTCTCCACAGAGATGGGCGTGGAGGAGGCCTTCGATTCCCTTCGCCTCGAGGGTTCCTTGGATGAGCGGGTGCGCCGCATCGACGAGGAGTTGCGGTGGCTCGCGGGAAGGGAAGAGCTCGTGAAGCGCCTGAAGCGGGAGCAGTCGGAGAGCAGGGAAGCGCTCTACGCCGTCCAGCGGAAGGTCGAGGGCATCGGCCGGGATACCTTCCTCTTCAGCGAGATTCAGGAGACGATTCGGGCGCTTCAGGCCGAGCTGGAGGTGAAGCGTGGCGAGACGGGGCGGCGGCAGAAGAAGCTGGCCGCGCAGGTGAAGGAGCTCGAGACGCGGCGGGGGGCGATCGGGTTTGACGCCCCCGAGGGCGAACGGCTGAAGGCGCTGCAGGAAAGGGTCGCCCACCTTCCTGAGGCGGAGGAGACGCTGCGCCGGGCCCGCAAGGAGGTAGAAGGTCTGGGACGGGTCACCGGTCAGCTCCGGGAGATGGAGGAACGACGGCAGGCCCTGGAAGAGGCTCTCAAGGACGATGTGGAGAGCCTCGAGGGGTTGGAGCGAGGAGAGGCCCGTTACCAAGAGCTCCATACCGAGTTGGAGACGCTGCGCCAGGAGAAGGACGGGGCGAGAGAGGCCCTCCTCCGGTCGCAGGGAGAGCTGAAGGCGGCCGAAGCGCGGGTCGGAGAGCTCGAGGGGTTGGAGGCGAAGCTGAAGGCCCTCAACGCGGGACTCGAAGAGCTGCGCCTCCGTGCCGAGGTCCTCACGGTCCTCAAGGACGGGGTCTTCCATCGCAAAGGCGTGGTGATGTACGCCGTCAACCGGCTCCTGCCGGAGCTTCAGATCGAAGCGACGCGAAATCTGGATGACTTGACGGACGGCCGCCTGCGGAGGGTCAGGCTGGAGACCCATGAAGAGTCGGGCGGCTACGGCATCCGCATCCTCGTGGAGGGCGTGGACGGGGAGTGGCACGACGTGGGCATCTTCAGCGGGGGGGAGCGGACCCAGATCAACGCGGCTCTGCGTTTCGCCATCGCCAAGGAGCTGGCAAGCATGCCCCAGGTGGGCCGTACCTATGGCCGGATGAAGACGCTGTTCATCGACGAGGGAGACCTGGGGTCCCTGGACACCGAGCGTTCCCGCGAACTCTTCGTCGCCAAGCTCTTCAAGATGGGGGCATTCTTCGAGAAGGTCATTCTCATTACGCACCTCGCAGAGGTCGCTGAGCGATTCCCCGGCCGGGTCCGCGTGACCATGACCCCGGAGGGAGAGTCCCTGGCCGAGGTGGTCGCCTGAATGTCCTCGACGATCTACGCCTGGGCCTGAGCCGGGTCTTGGAATATAACCAGCAGACGGCCCCCGAGCCGACCCTGACGGTCCATGCCTTCGAGGCGTCGGAGGACCCACGGGATCTCGTGGCGGTGGACGGGTCGTACAGCTTCCTCTGGAACAGCTCGTCCCTCTGGCTCGCCGTGGTCAAGGTGGGCGCCCTCCACTACCGGGAGGGTCACATCCAGCACATCGAGAAGATCGAGAAGCCGATGGTCATCTCAACGCGGGAGGGGTTCACCCCCGACGACGATCTGCAGGCCACCATCTTCCGGCTCACGCGGGGTGCCAAGGAGCAACACCGGGAGATCGTCAACGAGCTACGGAAGGTTTACGAATACCAAATCGCCCTGCAGGCCGCCCGCGCCGAGAAGGATCTCATCCTTGCTCTCGATGGTAGCCTGGCCTCGTTCCCCAGGGAGACGGACCAGCTGGGAGACGTGGTCCGGGCGTGCGAGGAGCGTGGGCACCTCTTGATCGGGGTCTCCAAAGACTCCTCGACCCACGCGTTCGGTTCGCCCCTCACCGATGAGGAACTCCTGCGACGCCACGAGGGAAGGGCCTTCGTGCCGGTGCCGGAGACGTTCGAACAGCGCCAGCGCGGTCTCCTGCACGGGGACGTGTACTTCGCCCGGCTGCACCCCCAGGCGCCCAAATGGTTTCGCGTCGACGTCGGGACCCACAGAGAGACCCCCGAGGAGGTGTTCGGGGAACTGGCCGCCTACTGTGCGTCCCCGCTCTGTGTGGGGTATCCACGCCCCCTCTTCGAGGCTCACCGCTTCGCCGTAACGATCCGACAGATGCGGGAGATGTACGAGGACGCCATCGTCAAGGAAGGAGTCCGCCTGGGGATGCCTCTGCCCATGCTCGTGGATGGGTTGACCAGCATGGAGGGGACCCGTCGCGGGACCTTTCACGAGTACCTGGACAAGGTCACGAGGGAGCTCAAGTGAAGATCGGCGAAGTCGTCTCCGCCTCGGCGCTCCGAGGACTGGAGGCCAAACTGGAGCTGGAGAACCCGGAGGACCTCCGCATCGGCTACCCGGTCATCGTCGAGGGTCGCCGCTACGACTTCTATTGCCTGGTCGAAGACGTGGTGAACGAGCGATCGACCATCGCCGAGCGGCTGGCCGGTTCCCGCCTCCGGGACACCGTCATGCCCACCGGGATGGAGGAGGGATACGGTGGCCCCATCTTCTACGCCAAGGCCCTCCTCAAGCCCATCCAGCTCATCGAGAAGAAGACGGGAGAGCTGTCGGAGCCCCAGACCATCCCTCCCTACTTTTCCGAGGCCCGACACGCTCAGGAGGCGGACGTGGAACTGATCTACGAGAAGACCCCCCGGTCGGCCCCCCTGGGCACGATTCGCGGGGTCACGGAATTCTACGTGCACCTGGACTTTGACCGGCTGAGCGAGAAGCCCTTTGCGATTTTTGGCCGGACGGGCATGGGCAAGTCAATCCTGAACAAGCTCGTCTGCCTGGGCATCCTGGGGGGGAATGTGGGTTCCGTCCTTGTCTTCGACATGCACGGGGAGTACGGCGTGTACTCCCGGACGGACAAGACGGAGGGCCTGAAGTTCTACTTCCCGGAGCGGGTGGAGGTCCTCTCCCTGGACTCCAAGAACACGGAAGCCCGCCCCTTTCTCATCAACGCGGAGGAGATCCGCCCACAGGATCTCATCGTGGCGCTCCGCGACCTGAACCAGAACATGATCGACGCGATCTACGAGATCGCGAAGCGCCGACGGACCAGCCTCCTAGCCGCGATCCAAGAAGCGGAGCCGGAGGAGTTCGACGAGAGCCGTGTCCATCCCATGGTCCTCAGCGCGCTGAAACGGCGGATACGGCGTCTCGAGCGTCTCCCCTTCCTCCGGCCCGCGGCCAAGGACGCCTTCTCCACCATGGTCTCCCTGGTGCGGCAGGGCAAGTCCCTCGTCCTGGACTTCGGAGACTACGGGACGGACGAGATGGTCTACCTGTTCGTGGCGAACGTCCTGGCACGCCGTTTCTTCGACCTGTACACGGAGAAGAACGAGGAGTTCCCCCGGCTCACGGTGTTCCTCGAGGAGGCGCACAAGTTCCTGGACCCGGACATCGCCAGCTACACGATCTTCAGCAAACTGGCCCGGGAAACCCGGAAGTTTAACCTGATTCTGGCCCTGGTGGATCAGCGGCCTTCGAAGATCGACGACGAAGTGCGCAGCCAGCTCGCCAACCGCCTGGTCATGTCCCTCAAGGAACCGAGCGACGTGACCTCCTCCCTGGCGGGGGTGCCGGACCGGTCGATGTGGGAGAACATCGTATCGACGATTCCCGCCCGGGTGGTGGCCGTGTTGGGGGACGCCATCCGCATCCCCACTGTCATCGACGTGATGCGGTACCACGATCTCAACGTCCGGGACCACCTCCTGGGGGGCGGCGCGACCCACGCGAAGTTGGAGAAGCTCGCGGCACGAACGGACGAGGTCCTGGAATCCTAGGCTGCGAAGGGCACCCAAAACTATAATGGGACCGTCGACCCCGGTTCCCTCGAGGTCCCGTGCTCCAGATCATCGAGCCCCTCCCCTTCCCAATTGCTCTCTCCTTCACCGCGTCCGTCTACCTAGCGGTGGGGGTGGTCCTGGCCTACCTCGGTCGGGCGATCTGGGGTCGCCTTATGACCCTTCTCGGGCTCGTCCTGGGCGGTTCCGTCGGGTATCAGGCCGGTGCCTCCATCCTTCCCGGCTTTGGAAGCATCGCCCTGGCCATCGTGGGGGCCCTGTTGGGGGCCATGGCCTTCACCTGGCTCGTGGAGGTGGCGCTGGCGGGGATGGCGGGGTTACTGGCCCTCTACGTGAGCTACCGCAGCTTCGTCGATCTCCGGTTCCTGGAACCGAGTGTGGCCCTCGTTGCGGGCCTTCTGATCATGCTCGTCGTCTTCTCCATCGCGTTCTACTACATGGACCGAATCATGAGCTACGTCACGGCCCTAGTGGGAGCCGTACTGGCGGGTGTGGGTCTCTTCCTCCTGACCAACGATCTCACCCTCGGTGTGTCGGCGGCCGTGGGGATGGGCATCTCCGGGGCCGTAGTCCAGGAACTCTTAGTCAAGCCCTACACGGCCCGGGTCAAGAAGGCGGCTCGGCCCGCTGCCCAGCCGCGGAAGGAATAGCCTACTTTCAGCGACCTCCCTCCTCCCCCGCCTTATACCTCGCCGCGGGTACACACCCGAGATCATTCCGACGGGAGGACGCATGGAGATGGAGGAGCTGAGGGCCACCCCCCCTCGGCTTTACACGGGGAACCGGGTCCTGGACGGGTTCCTGGGAGGCTTCGCCCCCGGTCGTCTCGCCTTTCTCAACAGCGCCAGCCCCTTCGTCCACGACCTCGTGTTCACCCTGACCGTCCGACACGTGTTGCACTTCGACCGCGAGGCCGTTTTCGTGGACGGGGGGAACTCCATCAATCCCTATGCCCTCGCCTCCCTGGCCAAGCGGTATGGGAGCACACGGCAGGAAGTGCTGGGTCGCATCCGGGTCGCCCGCGCTTTCACGGTCTACCAGATGACTTCCCTCCTCCTGGAGTCCCTGGAGAAGGAGGTGCGGGCGGGTCCCGGCCTGCTGGTCCTCTCCCGCCTCCCCGATCTCTTCCTGGATGAAGAGGTGGAGTACCAGGAAGCGTACCACCTGCTACGCCGCAGCCTGCGGAAGGTGCGGGAGCTCGTGCGGGAGGAGGAACTAATCGGGCTGATGACGAACCTCGGCATGTCACAGCTCTTCCGGCGGCGGGGCGTGGGGAATCTCCTCCATCAGATGGCAGACCGGATTCTCCGGATTCGCTACATCAAGGGCGGCCTTCTCCTCTCCCTGCCCGAGGAGAGTCGAAGCCTCCGCTTCCTACCCGTCCGCCCCGATCAGGCCGTGCTGGAGGACTATGGGGAGATGGAACTTGGCATGATGGTCGTGCCCAAGGTCCTGCGCGCCGCGACGCGGGATACGCGGAGCCGGACGCGACAGGTCGAGCTCCCCGCCTTCTCCTGACGTTGGAACCACTTTCGCCCACCTCCCCCCGGGCCCTTAAGGAAGGCCCATCCGTCGAAGGACCATGGGCCGGACGGTTCCTACATACCGCTTGCACCTGGAGGGCATCCTGGCCTCCTGGATGGCTTACCGACGCGCCCTACGGGAGAAGGACCGGGCGCTCTTCGACGCGGTGGCCTTGAAGGCCCGCGAGCACGCCTCGGCCGCCAGCTTCTGTGCACACCTGGATCCCATCGAGATGGCACTCCTATCGGTTCTGATCGAGATGCAACGGGAGATTCAGGAACTGCAGGCACGAGGGACCCCCGAGTAGTGCAGCCTCAGGCAAAGACAACCTCGGCCTCCCTCCCGAGGAAGCGGCCCAGGTCCGTGGCATCCTCCTCGACGGCCTGCTGAACCTCCCCATCGAGAGGCTCGAAGGACTCAACCGTCACCGTCAACCCCTTCCCTCGGCTCTCTTGTGTCCAAACTCCGGCGACGCGACCGTTGACGAGGACCACTTGAGAGATCCAGCCCGCCTTTCGGTAGACCCGCTTGTAGTGAGCCGGATCCACGAGATGTCCCTTGTCCTTGTGTCCCAGGAGGTAGACGTCGAAGTAGGGGAGGAGGCGGACGGAGGTCCGCGCATCCCGTTGGGTCTGCAATTCCTCAAGCTCCTCGGCCAATAGATACGCCTCCTTCCCGTCCACCACGACCGGTTGGAGGTCGTCTCCCACCTCCTCCCAGACCTTTCGAACGAGGCCCATACGCATGCCCGACCAGGCGGCGAAGTCCTGGGGGGCGGCTGGGCCGTAGGCGTGGAGGTACCGTCGCAGCAGTTCCGTTTCCGCACGCTCCGGCGGGCTCATGACCCGGGGACCCACCCAATCCTCCAGCAGGACGAAGGTGATTTCATTTCCCTGGTTCGGACCAAAGCATACCTTTCCCTCGATGGTGGCCAGGCGAATCACCCCGCCGTACCCGTGCTCCACCCATTTCCGAGCCCGTTCCCCCAGTCGCTCCACGACCGCCTCCCCCAACTCCCGGCGTGTCAGGGGCCCGGAAGCCAGGGCCTCTTCGGCGGCGCGAGGCATCTGGCGGAAGTCCTCCTTCTGCAGGCCGTAGCGCCGCATCCACTGCTGTTCCCGAAAGAGGCCTTCCCTGCGTAGACCCGCGAGATAGACTCCCAGGTCGTCGGTCGGCAGGAAATGGACCGTCCCGCGCATGACCCAGACCTTGACCAACGTTCGCTCTTCCCAGAGGGCCCTGTCGACGTCCTCGGGTCGCAGTCCCTCCACCCGAGCCCACAGGGATGCCTTCGCGGCGGATTCCACTTGAGCCTGAATCCCCCCCACATCGCGAGCGACGGTAGGGACGCGGTCCCGCGCCGCCCGCTGTCGGAGATGATGATGCCGAACCCGGAACGCCGCGACGTCATCGGCAGAGAGTTCGATCGAGGGGCGTTCCGTCGTGGTCCTCACCTGGCTCGGGGGCCATGGGTCCGTCAATGGGCCTGGCGAAGCCCCCGCGGTGTTCTGGAAACCTTTAAAGATGGCATACTTCATGATATTCTAATGGTAACGGAGGAGCGCATCCAGGAGATTCTGGAGGGCTATGACGAGCTCGTCATTGCCACCGTCTGCTCCCACTCCTCCCTCCAGATTTTTCACGGCGCCCGTCAAGAGGGCTTCCGCACCCTGGGCATCGCCATCGGCGAGCAGCCGAAGTTTTACGATGCCTTCCCTCGGGCCCGGCCCGATGACTTCCTGATCGTGGACGCCTACGACGACCTCCCGCGCCACACGGAAGAGCTCGTGGAGATGGGCGCCCTGGCGGTCCCGCACGGCTCCTTCGTCGAGTACCTGGGGGCAGAGGCCTTCGCCGACCTCGAGCTCCCGACCTTCGGGAACCGGCGTGTCATCGGTTGGGAGTCCGACCGGGACAAGCAGCGCTACTGGCTTTCCCAGGCAGGCGTCGACATGCCGGCGAAGATCGATCGCCCCGACGCCATCGACCACCCGGTCTTCGTGAAGTACTACGGGGCGAAGGGGGGACGCGGGTCCTTCATCGCAAAGAACTACAACGACTTTCTGGAGCACGTCGACAAGAGCCAGCCGTACACGATCCAGGAATACGTCTTGGGAACGCGCTACTACCTTCACTTCTTCTACTCTCCGCTTGGAGCGGAGGGATATCGGTTGAGCAAGGGGACCCTGGAGGTCCTAGGCGTCGACCGGCGCGATGAATCCAACATCGACGAGATGTACAAGCTGGGCGCCCAGGAGGGCCTCAAGAAGCACGGGGTCTACCCCACCTTCATCGTGACGGGCAACGTGCCCGTCGTCTTGCGGGAATCCCTCCTCCCGAAGGCGGTGGAGATGGGGGAGAAGGTGGTGGAAACCTCGCTGGAGCTCTTCGGGGGTATGATTGGACCCTTCTGCCTCGAGACCATCGTGACGGACCAGCTCCAATTCAGGGTCTTCGAGGTCTCCAGCCGGATCGTGGCGGGGACGAATCTCTTCGTGAGCGGGAGCCCCTACTCCGAGCTGGTGGAGCCCGGGATGTCCACGGGCCGTCGTATCGCGCGCGAGGTCCGCCTGGCCGAGAAGACCGGAACCCTCCCCGAAGTCGTTTCGTAGCCGAGCCCCCGTGGGGAACCGTCCCGCGCCTCATTTTTCCCGACGATTCTGAGGCCGATACGATTTTATCGTTCCGAGGCAAGGCGTGGCCTCGTGACCAGCCACGATCTCCTAGTCTCGGCGGTCACCGTCGTGGGGCTCCTGACGGTGGCCCTGGTGGGGATGTTTCTCTGGCTTCGTCTCCTGCGGTCGGGCTACTTCCACCGACGCCGTCAGGCTCGGGAGGAGGAGGTGATGGAAGTCGATCGGGCGTTCAACGCCATGATCACCTCCGAGGCCATCTCCCGTGAGCTCCGGGACAAGGGATTCGAGAGCCCCCAGGCCAGGGCCTTTGTCGAAGACGCACGGCGAGCTTACGCTGAGGGGAACCCCGACGAAGCCGAGGCCCTCTCCTCCCAGGCGCGCTCGATTCTCCTGGCGGGTCTGCACCAGGATCACCCGGACCAAGCGGCAGTCCAGGAAGGCGAGGTCCCAGACAGCAAACCGGTCCTCGGCAAGGAGTTCCCCAAGCACTTCATGGAGGCGAAGTTCCTCCTCAACGTGATTGAAGGGCGGGTCAAGCGGACGAGAAAGGACTCCAAGCGAGGGAAGAAGGCGCGAGATCTCTGGCAGAAGGCCAACACCGCCTACCAGGAGGAGCACTACTCGGACGCCCTGACCTTCGCCGTTCAGTGTCGCAGGCTATTGGACGGGATGGCCCCCAAGGGACGGAAGCCGCGCCCGAAGTGTCCCGCGTGTGGGGCCCCGGCCACCAAGAGGGACGACTTCTGCGGGAAGTGCGGCGCCAACCTCAAGGACTCCTCCGGGTGCAAGGCTTGCGGCGCACCCATGGAGGAAGGAGACCGTTTCTGCCGGAAATGCGGCGTGGCCGCCGAGGTCCTCGCTCCAACTCCGTGACGCCCGGCGGGGCCCACTGCCCGTTTTTTGCACGAGAACGTTATTATTGACGGGCAAAATGTCATCCCGTGGTGCCATGAGCGAGGAGATTGAGGAGGTTATGTCCACCGTCTTGCGGGAGGATCAGGTTTCCGCCATCGTTACCCTCAAGGTGGACACCAAGGAGGCCGATCGGATCGCGGCCGAGGTGTCCCAGTTTGGCCCCATCGAGGACCTCTTCCTCGTGACAGGGGACACGGACATCATTGCCAAAGCCCGCTTTCGGGACTACAAGGAATTGAAGGAGTTTCTGTTGAAATCCCTCGCCCCCATCTCGGGGATCAAGGATACCAAGACGCTAATAGTGGTCATGACTTACAAGGAAGGCGGAGTGGCCCAGTGAGTCCGGCCAGCGTCCTGAGATTGGAAGCGGAGAGAGTGCGGTGGAGACTGAGGAGAAGCTCAAGCAGATTCTCGACGTCCTCGGCCAGTTGGCGGAGGATACCTCGGTCCCGCGCAACATCCGCCGGGGCGCCCTTAACGCCAGGGAGCTGTTGGTGAAAGAGTCGGACGCATTGGACGTTCGCGCGGCCAGTGCCATCTTTATTCTCGACGAGCTGGCCAACGATCCGAACATCCCCCTTCATGGACGGACCTTGATCTGGAATGTGATTAGCCAGCTCGAGACCGTCAAATAGGGACGTTCCGACCCGATGCCCTCGACTCGGGGCAACGAGGGATATCAGACCTCAGCTTCTGAGGTAATGATGGCTCGGCCCTGGGGATCTATGAAAGGGAAGACGTGCCTCATTACGGGCGCCAACTCGGGAATCGGAAGAGCGACGGCCGAGCGGTTAGCGTCGATGGGGGCCCACGTCGTGATGGTCTCCCGGGATTACGAGCGTGGCGAGACGGCCCGACGCGAAATCCAATCCTCCACGAATGCCTCCGTGGACCTGCTTCTCGCGGATCTCTCGTCTCAAGGTGAGATTCGCGATCTCGCCGCTACCGTGGGAAAGGACTACGAATCGCTCCACGTCCTCGTGAACAACGCCGGGGCCTTGGTCAACCCGCGCCAGGAGACGATGGATGGACTGGAGTACACGTTCGCCCTCAATCATCTGGCGCCCTTCCTCCTTGCCAATCTGCTTCGTGACCTTCTCAAGGCCTCCGCCCCGGCCCGGATTGTCAACGTTACTTCGGAGGCCCACGCCATGGGACGCATTCATTTCGACGACCTGCAGGCGCTCCGCCGGTACCGCCCGCTCGGTGCCTATAACCAGGCGAAGCTGGCCAACATCCTGTTTACGTACGAGCTGGCTCGCCAGCTCGCGGACGCGTCCGTGACGGTCAACTGCGTCCATCCAGGCGGAGTGAACACGAACTTTGCGAAGAACACCAAAGGGGCTTTCGCCGCCATGTTTCGCCTGATGAAGCCGTTCATGCGCAGCCCCGAGAAAGGCGCGGAGACCGTCCTTTATGCCGCGACGGCACCCGAGTTGGAGGGGGCGACCGGGCTGTACCTAGTGGACAAGGAAGCGAGGCCCTCCTCGAAGCGGTCCTACGACGAAGACGTAGCCAGGCGACTGTGGGATGTGAGCGTCCGCCTGACGGGTCTCGAGGGGACCGTGCCACCTCTCAATCCTTAGATAGGCCCGAGGCCTCCCGTTGGCGGCGCGGCCGTGGTCTAGTGGTCAGGACAGAGGCCCCCCAAGCCTCTAGCTCGGGTTCAAATCCCGGCGGCCGCATCTCATCGACCCAGTCGAATCCTTATTCCAGAAGGGGGTTTGTCGCTCCCTCGTGGCTAATTTCGGGACGCTGACCTGGCAGCTGTTAGGCTCCGCGTTCCTGGCTGTGACGGGGGTCCTCCTCATCGCGGCGGCCTTCAGCCCCGAGAGTCCAGCTCCCTTCCCAGCGATCCTGGGAACCGGGGTGATTGCCCTCGTGGCGGCCCTGTTCTTTCTGCGACTCCACCTCGTCTTCATTCGGAGGGAGGTGGGAAAGTAGGGTCGCCCGCGGCGGCCCCGAATGCGATCCCCTCTGCTTTATAACGCCAGCGGGTTTGGAGCCAGACTGCCGTGCAGGAGACGAAGTGGTACAATCTCGGCGTCGAGGAATCGCTTCATCGCGCGGACTCCTCCCCCTTGGGCCTCTCGCCCCGAGAGGCCGAGCGGAGGCTCGCCCGGTACGGTCCCAATGAGCTGCAGAAGACCGGGGGCATTTCTCCCCTCCGCATCTTCCTGGCGCAGTTCCGAAGCCCGCTCATCATCGTGCTCATTGCCGCCGCCATCGTCGCCGGGGCCATCGGGGAGCTCCTGGACAGCACCGTCATCCTCGCCATCGTGATCCTGAGCGCAATCTTTGGCTTCGTCCAGGAATACAGGGCGGAACGGGCCATTGAGGCGCTCCAGGAACTGGCCGCTCCTGCAGCCACCGTGGTACGGGAGGGCGAACGGTCATCCATCCCTGCGACCAATCTCGTCCCCGGGGACGTTGTGCTCCTCGAGGTGGGCGGGAAGGTCCCCGCCGATCTGCGGCTCCTGGAGGCGACCAACCTGGCGACGAACGAGGCTTCCCTTACGGGGGAGTCCGTTCCCGTGACCAAGGAGACGGATGCGCTCGACGGAGACGTCTACGTCGGCGACCGCTCCAACATGGGTTTCATGGGGACCACCGTCGAACGGGGACGAGGGATGGGACTCGTCGCCGCGACGGGGATGCAGACGGAACTGGGGAGGATCGCCGGCCTCGTCCAGGCGGAGCCCGCGGAAGAGACTCCGCTGCAGCGTCGCCTGGGTCGCCTCGCCGCGCAGATCGGGCTCGGTGTTCTCGCGGTCGCAGCGATCGTGTTCTTGGTCGGCCTCAGTCGCTCCGTCGAGATCGTGCTCATGTTTCTCACGGCCGTGAGCCTGGCCGTAGCTGCCATTCCCGAGGGGTTGCCGGCCGTGGTCACGATCACGCTGGCCTTGGGTCTCCAGCGTATGGCGCGCCGGAACGCCCTCATCAAACGCCTTCCTGCCGCCGAAACCCTCGGCAGCGCCACGGTTATCTGCTCGGACAAGACCGGGACCCTCACGCGCGGCGAGATGAACGTGCGCCGGATCGTGACCCTCACGTCCGACTACACGGTCGTGGGCCCAGGGTTCGTCCCGAAGGGCCGCTTCCTCCGCGACGGGCAGGAGGTCGACCCCTTGGAGGATCCTCGCTTGGCCCTCCTCCTCCGAGCGGGGATGCTCAACAACGACGCGGCCCTGGCCCAGGAGGATGGGGCATGGTCGATTCTCGGCGACACGACGGAGGGGACCCTCATCGTCGCAGGGGCCCGGGCAGGGCTCCGCAAGGAGGTCCTCGACGAGGAAGAGCCACGTGTGGGGGAGATTGGTTTCGACTCGGATCGCAAGCGGATGACGACCGTTCATCGAGGGGACCGTCTGATTGCCTACGTGAAGGGCGCTCCCGAGGTCCTCCTTGACCGGTCCGTTCGCGCGTTTGCGGAGGAAGAAGTGGAGTTGGACGACGCCCTACGCGAGAGAATCCGCGAGGTGAACCGGGAGATGGCCGAACAGGCCCTTCGGGTCCTTGCCCTCGCGTACCGGGTCCTGCCTAGCGACATGGAGACGTTTGAAGAGGACGTGGTGGAACGCGATCTGGTCTTCCTCGGCCTGGTGGGGATGATGGATGCCCCTCGCCCCGATGCCATCGACGCCGTCCTCCAGGCTAAGCGCTCCGGCATCCGTTCCGTTATGATCACGGGGGACCACCGTCTCACGGCCCAAGCCGTCGCCCGGGAGATGGGAATCCTGGAGGAGGGGGACGAGACGCTCACCGGCGCGGAGCTCGAGAGGCTCACCGACGACGGGCTCTATGGCGTCGCGGATGAGGTCCAGGTCTACGCTCGCGTCTCGCCGCACCACAAGGTCCGCATCGTGGACGCCCTGAAGCGGGGAAAACACGTGGCGGCCATGACCGGGGATGGGGTCAACGACGCTCCGGCCCTCAAGCGGGCCGACATCGGCGTTGCCATGGGCATCACGGGCACCGACGTGGCGCGCGAGGCGTCGGACATGGTCCTCACCGACGACAATTTCGCCTCTATTGTTAATGCCGTCAAGGAAGGCCGCGGGATCTTTGACAACATTCGCAAGTTCGTGGGCTACCTCCTTTCGGCCAACGCCGGTGAGGTCATGGTCGTCTTCCTGGGCGTCCTTCTCTTCGTCCAGCCGGAACTGGTCCCCTTCATGCTCCCGATCCAGATTCTGTGGATTAACCTCGTCACCGACGGTCTCCCCGCCCTGGCCCTGGGGGTGGATCCGATCGCTGAGGATATCATGGATCGCCCTCCGAAACCAGCCAATGAGAGCCCCCTCAATCGAGAGGTTGCCGTGGCGATTGTGGGCGTCGGCCTCCTGGCCGGAGTGTTGGGGATCTTCGGCGTGCAGCTGGTCATCGCCGGCCAACCGTCCCCCCTCGCCCACGACGTGGTCGCCCGGGCGCGGACCGTGGTGTTCACCTTCATCGTGGTCTTCGAGCTCCTCTTCGTCTTCTCCATCCGCGCGCTGCGGCACCCCCTCCCTCTTTCTCGACCCCTCGCCAATCGGTGGCTCATCCTCGCCGTTGGAGCTTCCTTCCTGCTGCAACTCCTGGTGATCTACCTTCCCCCACTGCAGGGTCCCTTCGGGACGATTGGGCTGGGGGTGAGCGAGTGGCTTCTTATCCTCGGGCTGGCTGCCTTGGTCATCGTGCTGTTCGAAGCGGGCAAGCTCATCCATATCGCCCTCCTGCGGCGAACGCCCGACGCGCCCATGCCGAAGGCATGATCGAGATCGACGGCGCCCACGGTGAGGGCGGAGGCCAACTGCTTCGCATGGCCCTCTCGCTCGCTGCTCTTTCGGGACGGGCGACGCGCGTGGCGCACATTCGCGCAGGACGGCCCAACCCGGGGTTGGCGCCACAGCACGTCACGGCCCTCGACGCCCTCACGCAACTGGGCCAGGCGAAGGTCGAGGGCGCCGCGGTCGGCTCGACCGCGGTCACCTTCCGTCCGGGCCCGCTCAGGGGGGGACAGATCGAACTGGAGGTAGGGACGGCCGGCAGCGTCACCCTCGTGCTTCAAGCCGCTCTGCTACCGGCTCTCTTCGCCCCAAAACCAACGGTATTGCGCATCTCGGGGGGCACGGATGTCCGATGGTCCCCGCCCGTGGACTACACGCGCCGAGTCTTTCTCCCCCTCCTCGGTCGTATGGAGGGTCGTGTTACGCTCCATGTGGAGCGCCGGGGGTACTATCCTCGAGGCGGGGGTCGGGTTCACGCGGAAATCACACCCACCATCCACCTGAGACCTTTCGCCTTGCGTGGCGCCGAAGGCGTACCAAGGGTCGGAGGCCACGCCCACGTGGGCAACCTGCCAGGGCATGTCGCCGATCGGATGAAGGGGAGCACCGAGCGGCTCCTCGCCGAGTTCCAGCCCTTCGCTATCGACACCTCGACCTATGGCCCTCAAGAGGCCGTGGGACGCGGTGGCGCGTTGGTACTATGGGCAGAGAAAGGGGACACACGTCTCGGGGCGAGCGCCCTCGCTGAGAAGGGGGTGAAGGCGGAGACCCTCGCGGAACGTGCGGTCAGCGAACTCCGAGAAGACCTGCTGGCGAGGGTGACTCTGGATCGATTCGCGGCGGACCAGCTCCTTCCTTTCATGGCCCTCGCCTCCGGTCCGTCCGTGTTCCGTGTCCGGGAGATAACGGGCCACCTGGAGACGTTGTTCTGGCTCCTCCCCCACTTCGTGGACGTGGACTTCCGCATCCAGAAGGAAGCGGGCGGGACCCGTGTCGACGTGACGCCTAGCCGTACATGGAGGTCGACCGGGACTCATCCGGGCGCTTGACCTCCAGAGCACGCCGGTTGATGGACTTCAGTTGCTCCTCGATGCGACCCGCCTCCTCATACAGCGGTTTCGTGTCGAGCCCCATCTTCAGAAGGACCCTGTCCATCGTCTCGATGACCCGAGCGGCCGCCCGCGCGTCGGGAAAGTCGGGGTGGGCCTCGGAGAGAACGCTGATGACGTCGAACCCCCGCTTCCGCCCCTCGTTGAGGAGAACCCCGGCGACGCCGGTGATCACACCCTCCTCGAAGATGGGAACGTCGCTCTCCTGGAGCATGGCGTTGGTCGTGGAGGTGCTCCCCACGCCGTACACGCTCACCGTCTCCGTGCCGCCGGCCTCCCGGTCCACAATGAGGCCTTCGGGGCACACGAGGAGGGAGCATTCTTTTGCCTCGGCCCAGTTCAACAAGGCGTCGGCGATGTCCTTGATCATGGTGGCGGCGGGCTGGAACTCCGAGATGAAGATGACGATGTTTCTTCCCCCGTCCTCCTGGCCCCCGGCGTAGATGCGGACGGGGTGGAGAGGTACGCCCCCCTTGACCAGGGCAACGGTGGGGAAGTGCGCGGAGTCCACGACACCGACTTGCTCCAGCCCGAGGAGCTCCACGAGGTAGTTGGCCACGATGGAACTCACGAGTCCGACGCTAGGGAAGCCATCGATCAGGACGGAGCCTCGAAGGTCCAACTCCTTGAGCAAGTGAATGTGCACCCCATCCATTCGCTCGGGTATCTGGCTGCCCCGTATTTAAAGCAGGCAGGCCTGGTTCCCCGCCTGGTTTCCGACGCCAATCCTTATTCGGCCGGTGTCCATGGAAACCCCGTGGCGGACCGGCCCTTCATCGTCCTGAACATGGCTTGCACCTTGGATGGGAAGATTGCCCTTCCGGGGAAGAAGCCCTTGAAACTCTCCTCGGAGGAGGACTTTGCCCGGGTCCACCGCCTCCGGGCCGAGTCCGATGCCGTCGTGGTGGGCATCGAGACGGTCCTCGCGGACGACCCCAAACTCACCGTGAAGGAGGAGTTCGTCTCGAATGCGACGAGCCCTCTACGCGTGGTTCTGGACTCGGAGCGCCGCGTACCCCAAGGGGCGGCGGTCATGGACGGGTCGGCCCCCACCCTTATCGTCACGGCCGAGGGCGACTGGGGGCCCTTTGCGAAGGCTGAGGTCCTCCGGTGCGGTCGGGAACGGGTCGATCTGAAGGCCCTCGTCGCCCACCTCGCGGCGCGGGGGGTCAGTCGTGTCCTCGTGGAGGGCGGTGGCACCGTTGCCTGGTCTTTCCTACGCGCCGGCCTTGTGGATCGCTTTCACGTCTACGTCGCCCCGTGGGTGATGGGGGACGAGGCCGCACCAAGCCTCCTGGCAGGGAACAGCGCCGAAGGACTGGAGGATCTGCAGCGTCTGCGTCTGCGAGAGGTAACGACCCTGGGAGAGGGGCTCCTTCTGACCTACGAGCCCGTGCGGCGCGCCGCCGATCGGGAGGGTGCCCGTGGAGGTTAGTCCGCGGTTCCTCTGCGATCACATGTTGGGAACCCTCGCCCGATGGCTCCGCCTCTTGGGGTACGACACGGCGTACCCGGAGGCCCTGCACGATGACGAGCTCCTTGCTCTGGGAGCACAGGAAAGGCGCGTGCTTCTCACCCGAGACAGGGAATTGGCAGCTCGGAGCCGTGCCCAAGCGTTATACGTCGTGAGCGACAGACTGGATGAGCAGATTCGGCAGGTCCTGACGGAAATCGGTCCCGGGGTGGCGGACCCGATGAGTCGATGCTCGGTATGCAACGGGATCCTACAGGACGCGACGCGCGCCGAAGCACGGTTGGGGGTACCCCACGGTGTGTGGCAGAGACACGAGCGGTTCTGGCGCTGTGCGTCCTGCGGCAAATACTACTGGCGCGGGACACACTGGGATCAGATGCAGCCCACCATCGACGGCTACGTCGCGCTCATCGAAAAGGTCCGGAGGAAGACTCGAGCCGCTTGAGGACCCGAGGGGCGCGGTCGGTCCAAAGCCTAATAAGGCGACCCTGGATTGCCTGAAAGGTCTCCCGGATGGACGGGTCGCTGGTCCTCGAAGACGGACAGGTTCTGAGGGGACCCCCATTTGGGAGTGAGGCCACCGTTTTCGGGGAACTCGTTTTCAATACCAACATGACGGGTTATTGCGAGGCCCTGACTGACCCCTCCTACAGTGGCCAGATTCTGCTGATGACCTACCCCCTGATTGGGAACTACGGAGTAGATCCCGAGACCTTCGAGTCCGACCGCATCCAGGTCACGGGTTTCGTCATCCGCGAGCTCTGGCGAGGCCCCACCCATCCCAGTTCCCAGAAGGGCCTCGATGCCTTTCTCCAGGACGAGGGGATTCCGGGCATCGAAGGAGTCGACACCCGTCACCTCACCATCACCACACGGGTCCACGGCACCCTCCGGGCCGCCCTCTCTACCGATGGGACGGAGGCAGGGGATCTCTTGGAGGAAGTGCGGGCTCGACCCTACCCCGACGCCCACAATCTCGTGCGGCGCGTCAGTTGCGACCAACCAATTCGCTATCCCGGGGCGAAAGGCCACCGTTACGTCGTCCTCGACTGCGGGGTTAAGGGAAGCATCATCGACCACCTGCGCCCCCACGGCGAAGTGGTCCGGGTACCCTACGACACTTCCGCGGATGCCGTCCGAGCCCTCCAGCCCGATGGGCTCGTGGTCTCCAATGGGCCAGGGGACCCTGCCCACCCGGCGATGACCGCCACCGTGGTGCCCGCCTTGCAGGAGCTGGGGCAGGAGATGCCGGTGTTGGGGATCTGTTTGGGACACCAACTCCTGGGTCGCGCCTTCGGGGCCGAGACGTACAAGCTGAAGTTCGGCCATCGAGGGGGCAACCAGCCCGTTCGGGACTTGAGGCGCCGACGGGTCCTCGTCACCTCCCAGAACCACGGCTTCGCCGTGCAGGAGGAGAGCCTGGGGGACGAGCTGGAGGTCACCCACCTCAACCTGAACGACGGGACGGTCGAGGGGTTCCGGCACCGAGAGCTTCCCGTGCTCTCCGTGCAGTACCACCCCGAGGCCAGTCCCGGGCCCCATGACAGCCGTTACATCTTCCGTGACTTCGTGAGGGAGGTCGAGGCCACCGGTGGATCTCGCGGGGGTGCCGGCCATGCCTAGGCAGCCGGGTCTCCGGAAGGTCATGGTCATCGGCTCCGGCCCTGTGGTGATTGGACAGGCGGCCGAATTCGATTACTCTGGGAGCCAGGCCTGTCGCGCCCTCCGGGAGGAGGGTATCGAGGTCGTCTTGGTCAACTCCAACCCGGCTACCATCATGACGGACCCCGACATGGCGGACGCGGTCTATCTCGAGCCCTTGGAGGTAGACTTCCTCGAACGCATCCTGGCGAAGGAGCGGCCCCAAGCCATCCTGGCGGGCATGGGAGGGCAGACCGCCCTCAACGTGGCCTCCGAGCTGGCCGAGCGTGGGGTGCTGAAGCGATTCGACATCGCGCTTCTCGGCACGACCCTCGATGCCATTGAGGCCTCCGAGAACCGGCAGGCCTTTGCGGCCCTCATGGAACGGATCGGCGAGCCCATCCCCCGGAGTCTCTCCTGCGAGAGTCTGGAAGAGGCCCACCGGGCCGTCGAAGAACTGGGGGGCCTGCCGGTGATTATCCGTCCCGCCTACACCCTCGGAGGGACCGGAAGCGGCATCGCCTTCACGGCCGAGGATCTCGAGCGGATCGCCTCCATCGGTCTCGCGTATTCGCGCATCCACCAGGTCCTCGTGGAGGAGTGCGTCCTGGGTTGGAAGGAATACGAGTACGAGGTCATGCGGGACCGGGATGACAACTGCATCACGATCTGCTCCATGGAGAATCTCGACTCGATGGGGTTCCACACGGGGGAGAGCATCGTGGTGGCCCCCGCCCAGACGTTGCGGGACCGGGACCATCAGGTCCTCCGGAGCGCCGCGCTGCGCATCATCCGGGCCCTGGGAATCGCCGGGGGCTGCAACATCCAGTTCGCCGTTCACGCGGAGACCTATGAGTATCGGGTCATCGAGGTGAACCCTCGGGTCTCGCGCTCCTCGGCCCTCGCCTCGAAGGCCACCGGATACCCCATCGCCCGCCTCGCCGCAAAGCTCGCCGTGGGCTTCCGCCTCGACGAGATTCCCAACAGCGTGACAGGCAAGACCCTCGCCTCCTTCGAACCCACCCTGGATTACGTCGTTACGAAGATTCCCCGCTGGCCCTACGACAAGTTCGCCAACGCGGAACGGGAGATTGGCACCCAGATGAAGTCCACAGGCGAAGTCATGGCCATCGGACGCAGCTTCGAGGAGTCCCTCCTCAAGGCCGTTCGCTCGTTGGAAATCGGAAGGGAAGGACTCGAGCCCGAACCATGGACCGATGGAGCGTTGGAGGAGGAGCTGGTTCGGCCGACGGATAAGCGCGTCTTCGCGATTGCCGAGGCCTTCCGCCGGGGGTGGGACCTGGTACGCGTCGCCGGGCTGAGCCGATGGGACCCCTTCTTCCTAACGCGGATGCGGCGCCTGACAGAGTTGGAAGGGCGGATCCATGACCACCCCACGGCGCCCCTCATTCGCCAGGCCAAGGCAGCGGGCTTTCCCGACCGCTACCTCGCTGGCCTCTCAGGACTGTCCCGGGAGGAGGTGGAGGCGCTGCGTGGTCGGGCCGCCTTCAAGGTCGTGGACACGTGCGCGGGGGAGTTCGAGGCCACCACGCCCTACTTCTACTCTTGTCACGGAGAGGCCACGGAGGCGGCACCCCTTCCTGGACCCAAGGTCCTCATCGTGGGCGCGGGCCCCATCCGGATCTCCCAGGGCATCGAGTTCGACGGCTGCTGCGTCCATGGGGTGATGGCCTTGCGCGAGGAGGGGCACGCCGCCCTCCTCATCAACAACAACCCAGAGACCGTCTCCACCGATTTCGATATCTCGGACCGGCTCTACTTCGAGCCGCTGACCCTGGAGGACGTTCTCAACGTCGTCGAGCTCGAGGAGCCCGAGGGCATCATCCTCCAGTTCGGCGGGCAGACCTCCGTAAACCTGGCCGTACCCCTCCAGCGCGCCCTCGAGGAGCGGGGGCTCTCCAGCCGCATCCTGGGCACCTCCCCCGACTCCATGGACGTGGCGGAGGACCGATCCCGCTTCTCGGCACTCCTGGAGGACCTCGGCATCGATCAGGCCCCCTTCGCGACGGGGTTTACCTTCGATGAGGTCCGAACGATTGCCGCCCGCATCGGGTACCCCGTCCTCGTTCGACCCTCTTACGTGCTGGGCGGTCGGGGAATGGAGATTGTGTACACGGAGGAGGACCTGGAGCGATTCATGGGCAGGGCCCACGAGGTGTCCGACGAACACCCCATCCTCGTGGACAAGTTTCTGACCCACGCCGTCGAGGTGGACGTGGACGCGGTGTGCGATGGTGTGGAGGTCTTCATCGGCGGTATCGAAGAACACATCGAGGAGGCGGGGGTTCACTCCGGAGATGCGGCGTGCGTGTTGCCGCCCCAGACGCTTTCCGCGGGTATCCTTGGTCGGATCCGAGACATCACCCGGCGGCTCTGCGAGGCCCTGCACGTCATCGGTCTCATCAACCTGCAGCTTGCGGTGAAGGACGAGAAGGTGTACGTGCTGGAGGCCAATCCCCGAGCGAGCCGCACCGTTCCTTACGTCTCCAAGGCGATCGGCATTCCTTTGGCCAAGGTGGCCACGAAGGTCATGTTGGGTCGGTCCCTGAAGGAGCTCGGATACGTGGGGGAGGCGGCGGTCGAACACGTGGCCGTGAAGGCACCGGTCTTCCCCTTCCAGAAAATCCCTGGCATCGACGCCATCCTGGGCCCCGAGATGAAGTCCACGGGGGAGGTTATGGGCCTGGATGTGGACGTGGGACGGGCCTACTACAAGGCCATGGTGTCGGCAGGGAGTCGCCTCCCGATGGAGGGGGCCGTGTACATGACCGTCCGAGACGAAGACAAGGAGGCTATCGCAGACGTCGCCGATCGCTTTGCGGGGCTCGGGCTGAAGATCTACGCGACCCGTGGGACGGCTTCCTTGCTTCGCGCACACGGGATCCCGGTCGAGACCGTGTATCGCATCAGCGAGGGACGCAGTCCAGACGCCATCGGTCTGATGCGTGGCGGGGAGGTGGACTTGATCGTGAACACCCCGACCGAAAGCCGAGGAGCGCGACGAGACGGCTACATGATGCGCAGGCTAGCCGTCGAACTCAACATCCCCTTCATCACAACGGTGCAGGCCGCAAGGGCCGCTGTGGAGGCCATCGCCCGGGCGAAGGAGGGTGGGTTCACTTCAAAGCCCCTGACGGAGTACGCACCCACGCCTGCCAAACACTGAGCGATGAAGTACCTGCCAGAGTCGCCATGCGGCTCCCTCTGAGGGGTCGCAACGCTTATCCTAGCCCTTCCAATCACCGATATTCCTCTGGTCTTCGTCCCATGCCGACCGATTCCCAGCCCGCGAAGGTCCTCGTGACGGATCTTCTTCACGAGGAGGCACTCCAGTCCCTCCGGCGCCACTATGACGTCACGGCGAAGGAGGCGCAGCCGGGAGAGCTGCCGGGTCTCATAGGGGATTTCGAAGCCCTTATCGTCCGCTCCCGAACGAAGGTCACCCGAGAGGTCCTGGCTCAAGCTGCGAGCCTACGTGTTGTGGGTCGTGCCGGCACGGGGGTCGACAACATCGACGTGGAGGCGGCGACCGAGCTGGGGATTCCTGTGGTCAACGCCCCCGGAGGGAGCGCCCAGTCCGTGGCGGAGCTGGCCGTGGGGCTCATGTTGAGCCTCGCCCGTCGCATCCCGGAGGCGGACCGCACCACCAAAGCAGGACAATGGGAGAAGGCCCGACTCCGGGGCGGCGAACTTGCCGGCAAGGTCCTTGGCCTCATCGGATCGGGACGGATCGGGAGCTTGGTGGCTCAGATCTGTCAGGATCTTGGGATGGAGACGGTCGCCTTCGACCCCTACCTGGAACCCCTGGCGGCGCAGGAGAGGGGCATCTGGCTCGCGAGCCTGGAGCAGGTCTTGCAGCGCGCGGACTTTGTCAGCGTGCACGCCACGCTTACCGACGAGACGCACTACATGCTCTCCAGCGCCGAGTTCGCCCGCATGAAGCCCACCGCCTACCTCATCAATGCCGCCCGGGGCCCCATCGTGGAGGAACCGGCCTTGGTCGAGGCGTTGCGGTCCGGACAGATTGCCGGGGCCGGTCTGGACGTCTTCGAGCGGGAACCCCCCGCCGACAGCCCTCTTCTTGCCATGGAGAACGTTGTCCTGACCCCGCACATCGGCGCCGCCACTGAGGAGGCGCAGCGCAGGACAGGCCTCCTGGTTGTCGAACAGGTGACCAAGGTCCTGGCGGGCGACATGCCCGATTTCGTGGTGAACCCCGAGGCCCTATCCGTCTGAGGCCTGCCTGCGCGCCGCCTCGAGGAGCTCAACGCCGTCCCGCTTGGCCTGGTCCCGGACGGCCCCCATGATCTCGACGTACTCCTCGTAGCCCTTCCCATGACGTCGAAGGATGCGGCCCAAGGCACGCTCGAAGGTTTCGTTCTTGTGGAGGTCCTGAAGGGTCTCCCGCAGCACGGTCTCCCGGTCCACTTCGGTCATCCCCAGCCACCCTCTTTGCCGAGTCTACCCCACGCCCTCACACACCTTGAGAAAGTTCTGGAAGATCCGATGTCCGTACTCTGTGTGTTCCACCTCCGGGTGGAACTGCAGTCCGTACAGGGGACGATCCACAGCCTGCATGGCCTGGACAGGACAGGAATCTGAGCTGGCCAAGGTCCGGAACCCCTCGGGGGCCTGGGTCACTTCGTCATTGTGCGACTCCCACACGACGAGTTGGCGGGGCAACCCCACGAAGAGATCTCCGGGGTCCTCCACCGTCACCTCGGTCCGCCCGAACTCGGGCGTCCTGGCGGGTCGGGTCCGCCCGCCGAAGTGGAGGGCCATGAACTGATGGCCAGCGCAGATCCCAAGGATCGGATAGGGCACCCGCTCCAGGTAATCCGCGTTGCGACCCATCTTCGAGACGTCGAGGCCGACGCGCGGGGCACCGCCGGAGAGGACGAGCCCGTCCACCGCGAGGTCTTCCACGGGCGTGTCATTCGGTACGATCTTCGTCTCGACGCCCAGGTCGCGCAGGACGCGCCACTCGCGATGGGTCCATTGGCCCCCGTTGTCGACCACGTAGACCCGCATACAATGCTTAAAGGCGGCCCGGAATAATAACAGGTTCTCCCTTCAACGCGCCCTCAAGTGGCGGGTGGGATCACTCCCACTCGATGGTGCCTGGGGGCTTGTTGGTCACGTCGTAGGCAACGCGGTTCACTCCGCGCACCTCGTTCGTAATGCGGGTGGAAATCCGCCCGAGTACGTTCGGGGGGATGGGGGAGTAGGAAGCCGTCATCCCGTCGGTGGAGGCCACGGCCCGAACGACAACGGTATGTCCGTAGACCCGGACATCCCCCTCGACCCCTACAGATCTGACAGGCAGAAGGACGGCGAAGTACTGCCAGGGCCGCTCCATGAGGCCTGCCTCACTGGCCTTCTCGATTTCTTCCTCCGTGATGGCGCAGGCCTCCCGTACGACTGCGATCCGATCCGGGGTAACCTCCCCCAGCACCCGCACGCCGAGGCCCGGTCCTGGAAAGGGCTGTCGTTCCGCCACCTCAACGCCCAACGCACGGGCGACTCGACGAACCTCGTCCTTGTAGAGATCCCGGAGGGGCTCCACGACCTCCAGGGTCATGCTCGTGGGAAGCCCTGCCACGTTGTGGTGCGCCTTGATGCGGTCGCGTAGCTGCCCGCCGCTCTCGATCCAGTCGGGGGCGATGGTGCCCTGGATGAGCCACTCGGCCCCGATCCTCTGGGCTTCCCCCTCGAAGAGGTGGACGAAGGTATTACCGATGACTTTCCGCTTCGTCTCCGGCTCCTCCACCCCCTTCAACGCCGCGAAGAAGCGATCGGCGGCTTCCAACACCTCGTAGTTTACGTCCAGGTTTCGAAGGGTCACCTCGACGTCTTGGCGTTCACCCTTCCGCATGAGGCCGGTGTCCACGTAGACCGCCAGGAGGCCCTTGCCCAGGGCCTGGGAGGCTAGGACGGCCGCTGTGGCGCTGTCCACGCCCCCGGAAACGGCGATGATGGCCTTGCCCGAGATCGCCTTCCGGAGGGCCTCGATGGCCTCCTCGATGAACGCCTCGGGGGAGAACATCTACCCTCCCAGGGCCTCGGAATCCCTGGAGATGGCCGCACGCATGCGGTCCCGGTAGGCTACGAGCTTCTCCTGCAACTCCCGCTGTGAAAGGGCTAGGATTTCCACGGCCAACAAGGCGGCGTTCACGGCCCCATCCAAGGAGACGGCGGCCACAGGGACGCCAGGGGGCATCTGGGTGACGGCGAGGACCGAATCCAGGTTGAGCTTGCCGCTCAGGGGGACTCCGATGACGGGTCTGGTGGTCAAGGCCGCCACGGTTCCTGGCAGAGCGGCCGACATGCCTGCCATAGCGATAAACACCCGGGCGTCCGCGTCCTCCACCATCTTGCGAAGACGCTCGGGCGTGCGGTGGGCGGAGGCGACCACCATGCTCGCGGGGACGCCGAACTCCTCGAGGACGGCCAAGGCCTTCCCGCCCCGATCGGCATCGCTCTTGCTTCCAAGGATGACCAGGACATCCATAGCTGAGTCCCCTAAGACCCCGAGCGAATAAACCTTTAATCAGCCCCTAACGACGCAATTCCACGCGAACCGCGATGGGCCGTGAGTGGCCGTTCTCCCACATGAGATAGTACTCGCCCGACATGCGGCTCCCGAATACACCGTCCGCCTCCCGCTGCGAGAGGCGTTCGTGGTAGGTGACCGACTCCCCGCGATGGGAGTGGATGTTGAACTCGACGTCCTCCTCCGCTTCCCAGTGGTAGACAACCGTCTCCTCGGGCGTCAATTCGACGGCCAGTTCGACGACGGCACCCTCTGACCCCTCAGCTTGGAGGGAGAAGGACTCCTGCAATCGCGGGGCGTCACGCGGGAAGGCTATCACGGGAACGATCGGTTAGGACTTCATGATGGCCAGGAGGAACAGTCCGATGGCCAGGATGGCTCCGATGACCGACGCCACGATGACGATGATGCTCTGCACGATTACCTCAAAGAGCCCCGTGGGAAGTGGGATAATGTTGGCCAGCCCTGCGAGCCATCCCCACAGGAATCCAAGGACCAAACCGCCGCCCAGAAGCCCGCCCCCAATGCGTCGGCTCTTCCCGCTCCCGAAGTAGGCCGTGAAGGCCCCCGTGATCACGAGAAAGAGGGAAAAGGTCAGAATGAGGATCGTAACAAATGTCCAAGGTTCAAACGCGTTGATTGCCATCTTTCAGCCTCCGTCTGCTAAACTCTCCTAGAACTGTATCCCCGTCAGGGTTTTTGTGTCGATGACTCCTTGGATGGTCCGGATCTTGTCCACGACGATCTGGCCCAGCACGTTGAAGTCATCGGCCTCAATCTTGGCGATCAAGTCGTACTCCCCGAAGAGGGGATGCAGCTCCTTGATCTCGCCGATGCTGGAGAGGGCATTGAAGACCTCGTGCTCCTTCGCCGGAGCCGTGCTAATGAGAACAAAGCCGATGGCCATGCCCCGTCTCCCTGGCCCCGGTTATCTGGGCACGGGTATAAAGTTTCTGGCTTACGCTTCCGTCACATCATCCTGGAAGCTTTCGGCCCGCCCTCTGGCCTCGGGCCAGCGGGGCAAGCCACTTTGAGGTCCCTCCCTCTCCATGCTAAAGCTCGCCACCGAGGCGCCCAGGAGCCCGCACCAGGGGAGGTCCATGCCACGCTGCAGCCCCGCGTAGAACCCGGCTCGGTAAGCATCCCCTGCTCCCGTGACGTCAACCTTCTCGCGGGGCGGTATGGCGGGGATCTGCCACGCTCGATCCTCGCTGTAGATGAGGCTGCCGTCCGTCCCCCGCGTTTCCACAAGGATTCCCACAAGAGAGGCCATCTCCCCCACGGAGTCGAGGCCGAGATGGCTCAGAGCAGCCTTGAGTTCTGCCCGGTTCCCAAAGAAGAGATCCGCTCCTTCCACGAGGGCTCGAAAGGCTGCGCCGCCGTAGCGGTAGTGGATTTCCTGCGAGGGGTCGAAGGCGATGCGCTTTCTCTCTTCGCGTGCCACGGCCAAGACCTTGCGCAGGTACCTCGGGAGGCCTGTTCCTAAGTGGATCCATTCACAAGACTCGATGGTGTGCCGCGGAGGGTCGAGCTCGGCGGCGTGATCCATGGGACCTTGATCGATGACGGCCACCTGACGGTCCTCGGGGTCGCTGAAGATCCAAGCGGTGGGCGTGAGGTATCCCTTGACGAGCTGCAAGTCGGTGAGGTCCACGCCCTCTCCCTCCAAGGCCCTCCGATAATCCGAGGGAAAGTCCTCCCCCACCAGGGAAGCCAAGGCGGTCTCCACCTGGAGTCGAGCGGCACCTCGGGCCAGGTTGCCCCCCGTTCCCCCGAAGTGGCGTTTCCTGCCTGTGACTTGAATGGACGTATCCGGAGCCGGTAGGCGGGGGACCTGAAGAATGTGATCAAGAACGACGTGCCCGAAGACGCCGAGAAAACTCACGCCGAGGGGACCCCCACGGCCGTCCGGGACACCTAGGTTCCCGCCTTCCAGGAAACCAAGTATTCACGTTGCTCCTCGGTCAGGGTGTCGATGGACACACCGAGGGTCTCGAGGCGAATCCGGCCGATCCGCTC
Organism: Thermoplasmata archaeon; assembly: GCA_046759185.1. Lineage (GTDB taxonomy): Archaea > Thermoplasmatota > Thermoplasmata > RBG-16-68-12 > JAJISG01 > JAJISK01. The sequence goes on from JBHIBO010000008.1 coordinate 58,741, forward strand.
GTCGATATCCCGCGGGACGGGGTGCACGCGCGCCTCCATATCACTGCCCGTTCGATGGAGGAGATCGACGGCAAGGGCCTGGAGTGCGAAGCTCATGTCCATGATCTCTACCGGATGGCCTTGACCTGCGACCAGGTTGATGAGGCGCCCCTCTCCCAGCAGATAGGCCTTTCGGCCGTCGGCGAACTGGTATTCCTCCACGTGTTCCCGGACCACTCGTCGGGAGGTGGCCAGCTCCTCCAGGTCCCCCTTGGAAATCTCCACGTCGAAGTGACCCGCGTTGGCCAGGACGCACCCATCCTTTAGGACCCGCAGGTGCTCCTCTCGCACGACGTCGGTGACCCCGGTGGCGGTAATGATGAAGTCCGCGTGGGGGGCGGCCTCTACGAGGGGCATGACCTTGAAGCCGTCCATACGGGCCTCCACGGCTTTGACGGGGTTGACTTCGGTCACTGTGACGCGGGCCCCCATGCCCCGAACCCGGAGGGCGATGCCCCGTCCGACCCAGCCGTACCCCGCTACCGTGACGGCCTTGCCGGCCAGCAGGAGGTTCGTGGCGGTCATGATGCCGTCCAGGGTGGACTGCCCGGTCCCGTAGCGGTTGTCGAAGAGATACTTCATCTGGGCATCGTTGACGTCGACCACGGGAAAGCGGAGCGCCCCCTCCCGTTCCATGGCCTGGAGGCGAACGACCCCCGTCGTGGTTTCTTCCGTGCCTCCTTCCACGTCGCCCACCACGTCCTTCCGTTCGGTATGGAGGAGCCGCGTCAGGTCGCCGCCATCGTCCATGACGAGGGTCGGTTCCACGTCAAGGACCTTGTGGAGGGCCGCGTAATACTCGTCGCGAGTCTGTCCCCGTTCCGCGAAGCACACGAGGTCGTACTTCTCCCGGAGCGCCTCGGCCACGGTGTCGTCGGTAGTTAGGGGGTTGCAGGACGTCACGACTACCCTGGCCCCGGCTTCTCGGAGCCGGAGGGCGAGGACCGCGGTCTTCGCCTCCATGTGCATGGCCATGCTCACACGCGCCCCTTTCAGGGCCTGGGTCTTCACAAGGTCGCGCGTTGCCTCCCGGAGGACGGGCATGTGATCCTGGGCCCAGCCGATCCGGAGGACCCCCTTCTCCACCTGCTCCATGAGGGCAGCATTGGGGGAGTCCTATATGGACTTCCGCCGGCTGCCCGCCTTCCTCCGCATGGGTCAGAAGGAGCCGGACCCCTGCGGGCTGCAGTTCATTCCCGTACCTGATATCCGTCGCGAAACCTTTAACCCCAGACCTAGGAAACGTCTGCTAGGCGTTGTCCATGCAGGAGACGTCCCAGGAACTGATGCAAGCGGTGCGAATGCACCTCGAGGCCCTCGACGTGGAGGAGCTCCGCGGGCTGGCGGAGGCACATGACATCGATCTGTCAGGTCTGGAGGTTCGTGAAGACATTCTCGAGGCCATTTCCATCCACCCGGGAATCGTGTCGATTCTCGGGCTCGAAAATGGACCGAGCATGGAGGAACCTTCCCCCGAGCCTGAGGAGTCCCATCTCAAGGAAGAGGCCCACGAGAAACACGCGGAGGAACCGCAGCCCGAGGAGCCGGAGCCCGCGAAGAAATCCAAGGCTCCCGAAGCGGATGACGGGACGTTTGCGGGGCTGAAGGATCACCTGAAGGCGGCCCTGCGCACGACCGTGGACCTCTCGGGCCCGTCGCAGTACCTCTCGGAGACCGTATCCAAATTCCGGGGCAAGGGCTTCGACGGAGCCATCCTCACGGCCCGGGATGCCGTCCACCAGATGGAGGAACGGGCCAAGGAGTATGTTGAGACCAGCTGGGCCCTGGCGATCGCCTCCGCGCAGCAGATTTGGGAGACCTCCAAGAAGTCCTCTAAACCCGGGCAGAAGGTGAAGAAGGTTCTCAAGGAGGCTGGCGACCTGTTCAAGGAGGGAAACGCCTTGGAGAACACGTCCCTGCTCGAGAAGCTGACGGACGCCACGCTTTCCCTGTACGAAAAGGAGATGCGCAAGGCGAGGGAGCACGTAGCCTCCCAGGAGAAGGCCCTCGAGAACATCGAGGCCATGGGTGGTGACATCGCCCGAGCCCGCGCCATGGTGAACAAGGCCGGGAACGCCCTGGAGGAGAACCACCGGTTCGAATATCTCAGCATCATCGAAGGCGCGGACGAGTTGGTCCACCAGGCCCGCGAGATCCGGATTGAAGAGATTCGGGAAGCCGTGGATTCCGTGGAGGCCGTCATCGAAGAGGCTCGTTCCATCGGTGCCAACGTCGAGGAAGCCTCGGATCTGCTCACCCAGGTTCGGGAGGCCGTCGAGGCCTCGGAGTTCGTCCAGGCCCACGACCTCGTGAGTCAGGCAGAGCGTGTCTCCCTGGAGGCGCAGAAGGCGCACATGGAGCGCGTGGCCGACCTACGCGACCGCCAACTGAGCCAGGTCAAGGAGCTCATTGGACAGATCAAACCCCTCATCGACCGCGCCCGGTCCGAGGGTTTCCAGGCCAACGAGGCCATCGAGGACCTCAAGGCGGCCCTCGAGTACGTGAAGACCAACGACTACGTGAACGCCCTCCTTCGGGCAAAGAGGGCCTACCGCGCGGTGAAGTCATTCCAGAGCGAGGTCGAGGCGACCAAGCTCGCGGACACCCTTCTGGAGGAAGAGGAAATCCGCCCCGAGCCGCCCGAGCCTGAGATGCCCGCCCCGGAGGCCGACGAGCCTGGGGAACCCATTCCGGAGGTTGTGGACATGGAGGCCCCCGCACCCCAAGGCCAGGTGGCCTGTCCCCGATGCGGCTCCATCAGTGTTGAGGTAGGTCCGCGGCATAAGGCCCAGTGCCAAAGCTGTGGCAAGAAGTTCCGGGCCCGGTAAGCCTGCCTACTTCTTCACCCGGATGCGGGTGTCGACGAAAAGGCTCCCGCCGTGCTCCTCTTGGTTGTGGTTCCACGCCTCGAGGTAGGTGTCAAACTCCGGGAGGGCGATCATGGTCTGCTGGCATTTGAGACAGATGTAGGTCTTCTCCGTGGCCACGCGCCTTCCCGGTCCGCTACCCGCGCGCCTCCAAAAAAGGGTTTCGACCTGGACTCCACGCCCTCTCAGGAGCTGTCCCAGTACTGGTGCGTCGTGATGAAGTGGAGCTTGGCGTCGAGGAGATCCTGGTAGAACTCTTCGTCCTCATCGTGCATCTTGGCAAGAATACGACTGGCTGTCTGCGGGCCAATCCCGTAGACGCTCAGGGCGACCACTGCCCGCTGCCCGTAGGAGAGGACCATGTCCGCCGATTGCCGGGTCCGGGCAAGGATCTTCACTTCTTCCTCACTTAACGGCTCCCGGGCCATCTTCTTGAGGAGCGCCCCTCGAATCAAGTCGGTCCACCACTGGACGAGGCCGAGGAGCCCCGACTCGCATGCTCGACACACGGGCCGTTCCCCCAGCTCCTTGATCATACGCCCCTCGTGCAACTCCCCGCACGCCATGCAGAGGAGGTTCACGAGTTCGTGATCGAGATAGGCCCGCATTCGTTGAAGGTTGTCTTCCCCCTCCGGGGCTAGGAGGTCTGGGTGCTCGACGTAGCGACGCACCATCGGGTACCCCAACGGGGTGGGTCGCTCGCCCTTGTGGGTCTTGATCATGACTGAGCCGTCAGCGAGGCGTCCGTAGAAGTCCCGCACACCCTCAAGGTCCAAGTGGTCTGCCGTCACCTCCCGCAAGGCCTCCTCGTGAATGGGGCTGTCCCGAAACCGCAGGGGCAGGTCCCGCAACTCCTCCGCCTTGAGAAAGAGGCCTCGCTGGAGGGCGCCAAACCGCTCCGCGATGAACTTCAGATAGTAGCCGAGGGCGGTTCGTTCGTGGAGGACCACATCGAGGGTCTGGGCCACCTCCTCCGGAGGAAGGCGCAATAACCGCTCGGCCAGGAGATCCAGATTCATTTCCGCGACGTCGGACGTGAGCTCGAGCAAGATCCGGTACCCGTCGTACCACCAGAATCGGAGGAGGTTCTCTTGGGAGAGCACCTCCTCGAGAAGCTCACCCAGGGTGTTGTTGATCCGCTCCCCCAGGTGGGTGTGAAGGATGACGTAGCGTTCAAAGCCCTCGACGAGGACACGGCTTGCCGTCGGGACGGCCGCTTCGGCGTCTCGTTGGGCCTGGACGCCCTTCACGACCTTCTGGATGGCAGGCCGTTCCACGGGCCACTCCTTCCGGAGGCGAATGGGCAGGTCCTCCGAGCCATCTTGTGCTACCTCATCGTCGACCGTGCCGCGCAAATGGCCGACATCCTGGGCCACTTCGAAGGGTATGGGAAGGAGCTCGCCGTCCCAGCGGGCCACCAGGGCTCGTGGGTCCCCAACAGGGTTCACGTAGACCAACCCGTCCTCCGCGATCTTCTCCATGGTCCAGGCCCGCCCCTTCACGACGAAGTTCAGACCTACCCGGGCCTTCTTCGCCATGAACTCGTCCCCCAGGAGGCCGATGCGCTGCTGGGTCGTCAGATCAACCACGGGCCAGAGCCGCTCATCGGGGATGGTAGAGAGGTTCTCGAAGTAGTAGCGCCGCCCCCTGCTGGTAACGACCCATTCCTCCTCCGGCCGGACGATGCGAAGTTTCTGGAGTAGATCCACCACCGAGTCGAAGGTCTCCCTGGGGACCGAAACGTACGGATTCGACCGGCGGACGATGCTCCGTACCGTCTTGAGCTTCCCCCGTCCCCCCGCATCCAAGAGTACTCCGACCACCTGGTGAGCAAGGACGTCCAGGGGGGCCCGCGGGACGGGAACGGGCTCCACGCGACCTTCCCGAGCGCGCGCGATGATGGCCACCGACTCGAGAACTTCCTCGGGAGAGAGGGCCAGGATTACGCCCTCGGAGGTCCGGTTCAGCGTGTGCCCAGACCGTCCTACCCGCTGCACAAGGCTGGAAACCTGGCGCGGGGACATGTACTGGATCACGAAGTCCACGGCCCCGATGTCAATCCCAAGTTCGAGGGTGGAGGTGCACACGAGTCCCTTTAGCTTTCCCGCCTTGAAGTCTTCCTCCGTCCGGGTGCGCTCCTCCCTGGGGAGGGAGCCATGGTGGACGGCCAGACCGGGCAGGAAGAGGTTGAACTTGGATCCGAGAGCCTCTGCATTGGCCCGGCTGTTCACGAAGATGAGGCTGGCCTCGTGTTCCTCGATCTGCTCCGCCATGCGATTGGTCACCGCGGCCAGCTCGGGGGACGTGTAGAGCAGCCGGGCCAACTCGTAGTCGTCTTCCAGCGGCTCCGGATGCTCCACGTAATAGCGAACATCCTTGGCCGCCTCCACGTCGAGGATCCGCGCTGGAGAGCCCGATCCGGCTAAGAACGCCCCCATTTCCTCGGGGTTTCCGACAGTAGCGGAGAGGCCGGTGATCTGAAACCCGCCGGCGAGGTGGCGCAGTCGTTCTAATCCGACGGCTAGCTGGACTCCACGCCGGTTGCCCGCCAACTGGTGCAGCTCATCCACGACCACCCATCGAACTCCCTCCAGGTGGCGGCGCATGAGCTTCCCTGGGAGAATGGCCTGAAGGGTCTCCGGGGTGGTGATGAGCATGTCGGGAGGCTTCACTGCCTGCCTCCGGCGCTCCCGGGTGGGGGTGTCCCCGTGCCGCACCTCGACGACGAAGTCCAGGGTGTCGGCCCAGGACTCAATGCGGCGGAGCATGTCCCGGTTCAAGGCACGAAGGGGGGTGATGTAGAGCAGGGAGATGCCCTCCCCGCTCCCCTGCTTCTTCAGCAGGTCGAACATGGGGAGGAGGACCGCCTCGGTCTTCCCGCTACCCGTGGGAGCGATGAGCAGGACGTTCTCGCCCGCTAGGATTTCCGGGATGGCGACCTCCTGGGGGGGCGTAGGGGTTCGGAGACCCCTCTCTTCCAAGGCCTGCTGGAGGTCCTTGGACAGCTCCTGGAAGGTTCCGAGGCTCACGGCGAAGCTACGTGAAGAGGCTATTTGAAGGCTCCCGGCTTGGCCACCACGGGAGCGAGGGATGGAACCTTGGGAGGAAGAGCTTCAGGCGAAACTACGTCAGGACGAACCCGAAACACTCCAGGATGGCCCGTCCGCCTCGGTGGCCCTCCTCCTGCGGTGGCGGGACGAACTCGAGGGACTCTTGATCCATCGGATTGAGCGGGAGGGCGACCCCTGGTCCGGTCAGATCGCCCTGCCCGGCGGGATGCGGGATGCCCGGGATCGATCTCCCGTCGAAACCGCCCGACGCGAGACCCTCGAGGAGGTGACGCTCGATGTCAAGGGAAGCTTCCGCCTTCTCGGGCGGCTGCCTCGCGTCCGACCCGTGAACGTCTCCCAACTCACGGTGTTCCCGTACGTGTTCTCGATGCGGAAGGAGGCCACTCCTCGTCCCGGGATCGAGGTGCAGGAGGCCTTCTGGGCCTCGCTTCCTGCCCTGCTATCTACCCGGACGACCCGAACGGTGCACGCCGGAGGACGCGAACTCCGGGTCCCCGCCTATCTGGTGGACGGACGCGTCGTGTGGGGCCTCACGCATCGGATTCTAACGAGCCTCTTCAACCTGGGGCTTGGATTCCTCTGACCCATCGGAGAAGCGTGAGGGGGGACAACCCTCGGCGGCATAGCGAGATTCCTCGCCTTCGTCTACGGGGTCTCGGCAGGGACCTCAAGGCCGAGATTGGTGAGGAGTTTCGCGTGACCCTCGTCGTCCATCCACGGAACCCGGAGGTACTCTCGAAGCTCCGCCTCCGTCAGCCCAATCCGACGGCCCTCGTCGACGGCCACCCGATATGCCTCGATCTCGGTCGGTCGGTCGTGATACCCGATGCCCTCCGGGAAGAGCTCCTTCCCCTCCTGCCATTGCCGGACGTGAACGAGTTCGTGGACGACGTCGAGATAGATGTCCCGCTCGTCCCCCTCCTTGAGGTAATGGGCACTCACCAAGATGTGGCCGTCCTTGTCGTTCACAGCCATGTATCCCCACCGCGATGAGAAGAATTCCACCTTCAATTCCTTCAAGGTCTCCTGGGTCCCGGGGCCAAAGATGCCAGTCACGGCACCCACTTTCTCGAACCCCTGGAAGAAATCCGTGAAGGGATGGAGAGAGATAGGCGCATCCCGCCGGATCGTCACACCTTGCATGCGGCGCAGATGACGCTCCGGGTTTTTGCCTTTGTGGGGTCAGGCGGCTTCGGCAGGAGCCGGGACGGAGTGGCCGACTTCCGCTTCGAACCCGATGGCCCAGTCGAGGAGCGGGATAAGGTGCCGTCGGAGGGCGCGACCATGGGATGTCAGGCTGTACGCCACCCGCTGCGGGTTCTCCTGGGACACTCTGCGCTCCACCAGGCGAAGGGCGACGAGCTCCTTCAGGCGGTCTGTCAGCGTTCGGGAACTGATGAAGCGAAGGTCGGCTAGGAGCTCATTGAACCGTGTCTGATCCCGGTTCCCCAGGACCGCTGTGACGAACAACGTCCACTTCTTCCCCAAGACGGTCATGACACGGTCGAGGGGGTAGATGCAGTACTCCTCCTTGCCTTCGCGGATGACACAGACGGGGTCGAGTTCGATCCGGCGTGGGGCTATGCGACCGGAGGCGGGTGCCTTCATGGATCCAACCGTGAGAAGGGAGGGTGACCCCGTATTAATGGACGCCCAAGGAGATAGGCCCGATCCCGAGTTTCACAATCGTCTTATAACAGTCAGACCTCCCGCGGCTGGCGGGGAGAGGATGGTTACCACACTTCAGGTCATTGCTGCGTTCCACGTGTTCTTTGGGGTACTGTGGGTCGGGGCCAGCCTGTACATCGACGCGGCTTGGTATCGGCCGTGGAAGAACACCAACACAGTAGGAGAGCTGAGACTCTGGCAACGCATCCTACACCCCACTGGGCCTTTCATGGGGATTTCGTCCCTCCTCGTCATTATCACGGGCTTCATCTACATGTTCGCCAAGTACCGGACCGACTTCGGGGTCATCTGGGCGAGTCCCAGCGGTCGCCTCGTCATCATTTCGCTGATCCTGGTTCTTATCGTATTCGTCTACTCCCTTGTGGTAACAAACCGTCTCTCAACCCGTCTGGTCCGTCTCGAACTCCCCGACGACAATGGGGGCGCCCTCCCCGGCGAAGCCACGCGTCTGATGGGCGGCATTATGCGCGCCTCAATCATCGCCACCGCGATCATTGTTTTCGTGCTCATCCTGATGGTCCTCGCTGCCACCGGAGGAGTCTGACACGGAAATCCCACGTTGTTAGGACGTCTCCAATTCCCACGAAATTGGTGCGAATCCACGCGACGGCGGGGTGCCGTTCGTACAATTTCGATACCCTCAAATAGCCCTGTGTCGGTGCTCCTCGGGAGTCGTCTCTCCGGGGGGAGATTGCAGTTCCAATCCAACGAGGGGCGACCATCTGAATCTCAGAAATGGAGGAAGCAACTTGGGAACACTTGCACAACGACTCGCCGAACAGGTGGTCAAGAAGACGCTCGGACTGCAGGATGGAGAGGAGTATATGATCTTCACCTGGCAGCACACGATTCCCTTCGCGGACGCCCTG
>JBHIBO010000009.1:0-64195 GCA_046759185.1 Thermoplasmata archaeon
AGCAGGTCGGTCCGGTGGTCGCCGTTCGCGATGTGGCCCAGGAGGACGAGGTCTTGGTCACCACCGAAGCGGGCATGATCATTCGATTCCCCGTCCAGGACGTTCGGGTCATGGGACGTTCCACGATGGGGGTCCGCGTGATGCGTCTGCGAGAAGGAGACCGGGTTCAGGCCCTCGCCAAGCTCGCTTTGGCGGAGGCTGCCTAGGCAGGGCCCCCCTGGGCGGGATTCGCCAAGGTCAGGGACTGGAGAGACAGGTTGTAGGCGCAGAGGTCCCGCAGGCTGCACGCCTCGCACGCCGGGTTCGTGGGGCGACAGGTCGTTTGACCGTGCCGTACGAACAGTTCGTTCACCTCCACCCATAGGGACTGCGGGAGGAGCTGCCGCAAAGCCTCCTCCGTCTCCCATTCGTCGCTGGTGTGGATGAGACCGATTCGGTTGGGGATGCGGTGGCAGTGGACATCCACCGGGATGGCCGGTTCACCGTACCCGTACACGAGGACGCAGTTCGCCGTCTTCCGCCCGACCAGGGGAAGGGTCAGGAGCTCGTCCATGTCTCCGGGAACCTCGCCCGCATATTCCCCCACAACGCGTGCGGCGATCTCGCGGATGGCCTTGGCTTTCGTGCGGTAGAAGTTGGCGGGCCGGATGATCGCTTCGATTTCCTCCAAGGGCGCGTTCGCCAGCGCCTTGGCTGTGGGATAGCGTGCGAACAGGGCCTCGGAGACGGCAGCGGTGGTGGGGTCCGCCGTGCGTTGCGAGAGGACCGTGGAGACCAGGACCACGAAGGGGTCCTCCGTCCTGCGGGTGATCCGCCCGAGGGCCGTCTCCAACTCCGCAGACGCAAACGTGCCCGGAAGGTATGCCTCCTTGAGCCTCTGAATCACCTCTCGCGTCCGCTGTTCCTTCCAGCCCTCTAGGTGCGTGAGTGCCTCCCCGGCCGTGTAGAGCGAACCCGTGATGAGAACAACTTCATGGGGTTCCGCCTCCGCCAGGGCAAATCCCACAGCTTTGGCGACGGGGGTAATGACCTTTGCATGAGGGACATCCAGGTCCTTGGCCGCCGCCTCAGCGGAAAGGGCCCGGTCCGTGTCCGGTTGGGTGACGACGATTTGGCGAACCAAAGGTGCGAGTTCTGCGGCAATGCCACGCGGATCCTTGTCGTTCAAGACGCCCAAGACCGCGACAGCCTCGCGTCCGGGAAAGACCTCAGCCAGCGTCTCTCGGAGCCTCCGGGCTCCATCCGGGGTGTGGGTGGAATCGACCACAACGGTCGGTGCGTGGTGGACCACCTCAAACCGGGCGGGCCAACGGGTCGTCCGGAACCCCTCCCGGACCGATCGCCGGCCGACGTTCCATCCGCGCTCTCCCAGGCTTTGGAGGGCCCCGTACGCGAGAGCCGCGTTCTCCGGTTGGTAGGTCCCGAGGAGGGGAGTGCGATAAGTACGCCCTGCCAAGGTGAAGGTCTGCCCCTCCAGGCCGTTCGAGATACGGTTGAAGTGAATGTTCCGACCCACCACGTGGAGGGGTGCCCCGACCTCCTCGCAACGAACGGCGATCTCCCTCAGGGCCTCCTGGTCCACCGTCCAGAGGGGAGTCCCCTCCTTCACGATGCCCGCCTTTTCCCGAGCAATGCGTGACACGGTTTTGCCGAGGAACTGCGTGTGTTCCCGCTCGATGTGGGTGATGACGGTGACGAGAGGTCGGAGGACGTTGGTGGCATCCAGCCGTCCCCCCATGCCCACTTCCACCACCCCGAGGTCCACCTCGCGCTCCCGAAAGTAGCGAAAGGCCATGGCCGTGGTGAACTCGAAGAAGGTGGGCTGAAACGCCTCGCTCCGAGCCTGGAGCGCCTCTGCGTGGGGGCGGATGGCCTCCGTCAACCGGACGACCTCCGCGTTCGAGATGGCCTTCCCATCGACCTGGATCCGCTCGTTGAAGTGGACCAAGTGGGGGGAGGTGTAGAGGCCCACCCGATACCCGGCCTGGCGTAAGATGGCATCCAGGAAAGCGCAGACGGACCCCTTCCCCTTGCTCCCTGCGACGTGAATGCTGGGGAGCGCCTCGTGAGGGTTCCCGAGGCGGTCCAGAAGCTGGAGGACGTTGTCGAGGCCGAGCCGGACGCCCAGGCGTTCCAGCCCGTAGAGGTAATCCAGGCTTGCCTCGTACCCCATGTCATCTGCGCTAAGGCTGGCGTCGTTCCATAAACCTTCCCGATTCCTGGTTGCGTCCCCCATCCTGGCGCGAATATCTATAAGAGACCTGAGGGGGATTGATGCGCGATGCACCCCAGCGAGGCCATCAGGGGCACGGCGGGGGAAGAGCTGCTGGGGAAGACCGTGGTCCTAGCGGTCTCGGGGAGCATCGCTGCCGTCGAGGCGGTCAAGCTCGCCCGAGAACTGGTTCGTCACGGGGCCGACGTCTATGGGGTCATGAGCGAGGCGGCCCTAGGCATCATCCACCCCAACGCCCTCTGGTTCGCCTCGGGCCGCCCGCCCGTGGTCGAGCTCGACGGTTCGGTCGCCTACCTGGACCTCTGCGGAAGGCAGGGGAAGGCGGACCTCTTCCTCGTCGCCCCCGCCACGGCGAACACAATTTCCAAGATGGCCACCGGGGTGGACGATACCACCGTCACGACGTTTGCCACCACCGCCCTCGGAGCCGGACTCCCGATTCTTGTGGCGCCTGCCATGGACGCCGTCATGTTCGACCAGCCCCTTCTCCAAGAGAACATCCGAAAACTGGAGGACTTGGGCGTGGAGTTCGTCGAGCCCCTCCGGGCCGAGGAGAAGGCCAAGATGGCGGAGGTAGAGTCCGTCGTGGCCCGCACGATGCGTCGACTGGGGCCTCGCGACATGGTGGGACAGAGGGTCCTCGTCATCGCGGGCTCCACGGCGGAACCCTTGGACGATATTCGTGTTCTTACGAACCGGAGTACCGGTGAGATGGGAATCGAGCTTGCACGGTCGGCCTTCCTCCGTGGGGCCGACGTGGAACTGTGGTTGGGGCAAGCCTCGTCCGCCGTCCCCTCCTACCTGAGCGCGTGGGGGTTCGAGACGACGGAGGAACTCTTGGGCCGGGTCTCCGAGATTGATCACGACCTCTGCGCCGTCCCCGCCGCCATCGGGGACTACGTTCCGGAACCCGTGGAGGGCAAGGTCCCCTCGGGATCTCCTTCTTGGACGGTGGAGCTGCGCCCGAACGATCGGGTTCTGGAGCGCATCCGGGACGCCTTTTCCGGGACCCTCATCGGGTTCAAGCTCGAGTCGGGCGTCGGGCGGAAGGAGCTCGTGAGCCGGGCGAAAGGGCGTCTCGAGGAACTGAAGCTGGACTACATGGTCGCCAATGAATGGCAGGACGTGAAGCCAGGCTACACTGAGGCGGTACTCCTCAACGGTTCGGGTGACCGCCAGGAACTTAGGGGCTCCAAACGGGAGGTCGCGGCTAGTTTGTGGGGGGCCGTTCTCGGTGGCCTCGCAGGGTAGCGCGTTCTGTCCCGGGCACCTCACGGCCTTCTTCCAGATGCGCCCGCACGCAGACCCGTATCGAGCCGGATCTCGGGGCGCTGGCCTCAGCCTGTCTCGGGGCGTTCACACAAAGGTCCAGGCGAAGGATGCCTCGAAGGAACGGATTACCGTTCGGCTCAACGGCTACCTGGAACCGGCGGAGACAACGGAGCGTGCTGTTTCGCTCTTCCTGGAGGAACCCCTTGATGTTCGGGTGGACTCGGAGGTCCAGCTTCCCATAGGCCAGGGCTTTGGCATGAGCGGAGCGGGGGCCCTCAGCACCGTGCTTGCGCTGAACGAAGCCTTGGGCGAGCCCCGCAGCCGCGACGAGGTCATCGCGGTCGCACACCGCGCGGAGGTCGAGGCGCAGACGGGTCTCGGGGATGTCTATCCACAGGCCCTGGGCGGGCTGGACATTCGGGAACGACCTGGCGCCCCTCCCCACGGCCTCGTCCACCGGGTTCCCTTGGAGGCGGATGTCGTCCTGGTCGTCCTCGGCGATCCCTCCTACACGAAGGCGGTCCTGGACAATCCCATGGTACGAAGAAGCGTGAATGGCGTAGGAAAGCGGATGGTGGATCGCTTCCTCCCGCGTCGTGACCTCGACAGCTTCTTCCGTCTCTCTTGGCTCTTCGCCCGCCAGACGCTGTTGGCCACGTCGGAGATCCAGGCCGCGGTCATGCTTGCGAGCCTGTACGGGCAAGCCTCGATGGTCTTCCTGGGAAATTCCGTATTCGCCATCGGACAGACGGAGCAGCTGAAGGAGGCGCTGGACGAATCGGGCGACGTCGTCGTCGTGGGTGTGGACAACCGTGGCGCCCAGGTTGTGTGATCAGAGCAGGGTGAACAACTGGTCGTCGCCACCGGTATCCAAGACCCCGAGTCGGGCCCCCGCGTCGAGCCACCCATGGGCGTAGTTCACCGCGGCGAAGGCCTCCACAGACCGACCCGTCTTCCGAAAGTGCGTGGCGTCCTCGTAGTAGGCGCGCGCCATCCCCAGGTAGTCCTGGGCAATCTGCCCGACGTACGAGCGTTCCGGGGCGATGACCTCCACCGCCTCCAAGGCTCGCTTCGTCAGCTCCAAGTCCTTCTCCAGCTTCGCCTCCAAGGCCCCGCTCATGACCCGCCTCATCGCCTCCCGGCGGAAAAGGCCCGCGATTCGGCTCTCGTCTGGAATCAGGCCGGATTCTCACGGCGACAGCCTCAAGAAGCCCATCACGCCCGTCCGTGATAGTGAGCAGCAATCCCCCCGGATTGAAGCAGGTCTACGGCCGTGCATTTCTCATCCAATTGGACCGAGGGGATGTGGAACTCGCCCGGGTCTTTGCTCGCGCCATGCTCCTGACCAACGGGAACGGGAACGGCTAGGCCTGAAGGCGGGCGAGGACCGCCTCCTCCGCGGCCTCGGCCATCTTGGTCCGGGGAAGCGAGCCATCGAGGTTCACGAAACGGGGGGACTGGGCAAGCTCCTCGTACACCTGCTGCACCCTGGTCAAGAACGCAGTCCGCTCGAAGGGGCTGCGAGCCCGGGTGGCCGAAATGCGCGCCAGTCCTTCGGCGGGGTCAACGAGGAGCAGCAGGGTGAGATCGGGTTCGAGCGTGATGAAGCTGGAGGCCCGTTCCAGCCAGTCCCGGGGGTCGTCCACTCTTCCTTCCAAGGCGACTCGTTGGTACGCCAGGGTCGAGTCCTGAAAGCGATCGCAAAGGACCACCTTCCCCTCGGACAGCCACCCCGTTATCCTCTCGACATGTACACCTCGGTCGGCCAAGAAGAGGAGGGTCTGGACGCGGGGATCTTCGTCCTCCTCCACCGCCCGTCGGACGGCATCCCCCAGCCACGAGCTCGTCGGCTCCTTTGTCTGGACGACGTCGATTCTGGTCTCTTGCAGGCGACGGGCTAGGCTCCTCGTCAGGGTGCTCTTTCCGGCGCCATCGATCCCCTCGAGGGTCACGAAGAGGGCCACGGGGCTTCCAAGAAGACGGCTCAGATAAAGAAGCCGGAGGGAGAGAGGTCCCCGATTGAAAACCTTAATATAACGCACGTTTCTCCCGCTGCAGCCGGGAGGTTTTGAGGGGGCCGGGCCATCGCGTTTGAGCTGCGTCGGGACAACAGGCGGTTCGAGGACGTGGAGGACCGAGTCGGTTATTGTCGTCGATGTGGAGCTAGGCTCATTCTTCTCCCCAACGACCGAAGGCAGGGTTACTGCTTCGACTGTCTCGATCTGCTCGAGATTGAGCGGTGACGTTACGGGGCGTCGCTGCCCTCGACCGTCACGCGGAGGCGTCCGACACCCGAGACGCGAAGGTCAAGGCGATCCCCGGGGCGGACACGAGGCACGTTGGCAGGGGTCCCCGTTGCGATGACGTCCCCCCGTTCGAGGGTGATGCGGGTCGAGATGGCAGCCACGATGCCCGGGATGCGATGCACCATCTCGGCCGTGGAACCTCTCTGACGCAACTCCCCGTTCACCTCCAGGCATATCTCCAGGTCGTGGGGATCTCCCACATCTTCCCGGGGACGAAGCTTGGAAATGGGGGCGAAGCCGTCCATGCCCTTCGCCAACGTCCAGGGCAAGCCTTCGGCCATGGCGACGCGCTGCAGCTCCCGGGCCGTGATGTCGAGGAAGGCGCAGTATCCGAGGATGGAACCCTCGGCCTCCGAGGCTGGAACGGATTTCGTAGTGGCCCCCATCACGAAGGCCAATTCCGCCTCCGCCTCGAGGACCCCTGCCCCGAGAGGAGTAACGACCCGTCCCTCCTCGTGAAGCAGGGCGGTGGCGGGTTTGAGGAAGTAGACCGGTTCCGGTGGCGGCTCTGTCCCGCCCTCTCGGGCGTGGGCGCGGTAGTTACGGACGAGGCCGAGAATCTTGCCGACCCGAATCCTGCCGTCCGGTGTCTCCACCCAGCTCATGGCATCCCTACGCAGGGGGCTGAGAGGTGCGATCGATACGGGCTACCCGGGAGCGGGCGAGACTGATGGCGATGAGGGCCATCACCGCCGCCACGATGATTCCGAAGGCCGCAGCGACCTCTCCGACGTCTTGGACGAAGAGCTCCCCCAGGCCGGCGAGGAAATTGAAGGTCCCGTGCATGAGGACGGCCAGGAGGTAGAAGGGGAGGAGGGTCTTGCCGGGCACCAACCTGCTCACGGCCACGCCGTACCCGAAGGTCCCGGTGGCGGAGGCATGAAGGAGGGCGGAGGAGAAGCTCCGCACACCGATGAGAACCAACGAGGCGCCCAGGCCGCCCGCGGCGAAGGCGACGGCCCCGAAGGCCAGGTTCTCCGTGGCCGCGAACCCGAGCCCGGCGGAGGCACCGTACACGATGCCGTCCTCCACTTCGTTGATGCTTTCCGCGACCCGGAAGACGCCGAGCCCCTTGGCAAACTCCTCCGTGACGGGAGCCACGATGATGAGGAGCACCAGGACCCCCAGGTTGAGCTGAGATTCCAGGGCATCGACGAGGCCGACGTGGATGTGGCGGAGCAGGAAGGTTCCGGCCTCGAGAAGGACCGTGGCGAGGAGGAGGCTCAGAATGACGGCGACGATGACCCCGATGAAGGCGCCCCAGAGAAACGCCCGGAACACCCGCTGCCAGGGCTCCCTATCGTACCGCTCCGAATTCCGGAACCAGGCCACGAAGATGATGGGCGGGAGGAAGGCAAAGAAGATGAGGACCAGGATTACGGGGATCGAGAGAAGCCCTATCTGGGCGACGATGTCGATCATGTGGGTTTCGTTTCCTCCAGCGCGGCGTGGGCGGCGGCAAGGCGCGCCACGGGGACCCTGAAGGGGGAACAGGACACGTAATCCAGGCCGAGGTCGTGGCAGAGAGCGATGCTCCGGGGCTCACCGCCGTGTTCGCCGCAGATACCGACCTTCAGGTCCGAGCGGGTGGCGCGTCCCTTCTGTACGGCGATTCGCATGAGTTCCCCCACCCCCTTCGCGTCCAAGACCTCAAACGGGTTCTCCTCCAGGATCCCCTCCTCCAAGTAGTGCGCCAAGAACTTTCCCTCGGCGTCGTCCCGACTGAACCCGTACGTGGTCTGGGTCAGGTCGTTGGTCCCAAAGGAGAAGAACTCCGCGTCCCGGGCGATCTCGTCGGCCGTCAGGGCACCTCGGGGGATCTCGATCATGGTTCCGAAGGCGTAGGGGACCTCGAGTCCCCGCTCCTTCATGACCTCATCGGCCACGCGAACAAGCTCCTCCTTCACCCGAGCCAGCTCGTTCGGGTGGCCCACGAGGGGAATCATGATCTCGGGGAGGACGTCGACTCCCTTCGCTGCGAGGTCGCAAGCCGCCTCCAAGATGGCCCGCACCTGCATCTCGTTGATTTCGGGGTAGAGGAGGCCGAGACGGCAGCCCCGGAGCCCCAGCATGGGATTGGCCTCTCGGAGGGCTGCCACTCGCTCCAGGAGCGCTTCCTTGGCGCGAAGGCCCTCCCCGCCGCCTCCGTGACGAAGTTCCGTGACTTCCACAAGCAGGTCCTCGAAGCTCGGGAGGAATTCATGGAGGGGCGGGTCCAGGAGCCGTATGGTGACCGGCCGTCCCTCCATCTCCTTCAGGATGCCCACGAAGTCCCCCCGCTGGAGGGGCAGGAGTCGTTCCAGCGCCCGGAGTCGCTCCTCGCGGGAGGTTGCGAGAATCATCTCCTGCATGACCGGGAGCCTGTCGGCCGCCATGAACATGTGTTCCGTGCGGCAGAGCCCGATTCCCTCGGCCCCCATTTCCCGAGCCCGGGCGGTGTCTTCGGGGGTGTCCGCGTTGGCGCGCACACCCAGGCGTCGGATGCCGTCCGCCATCTCGAGGAGGCTCCGGAACTCCGGGGTCATCTCTGGCTCCACGAGGGGGGCTTCCCCCAGGACCACCCGGCCCGTCGTGCCGTCGATGGTGAGGAGGTCCCCTTGCTGTACCACCCGCTCCCCCACGGTGAAAGACCCAGCTCCATAATCGATACGGAGCGCCTCGCAGCCCGTCACACACGGCTTGCCCATGCCCCGGGTGACGATGGCCGCGTGGGAGGTGCGGCCACCACGGCCCGTGAGGACTCCCTGGGCCGCTACGATGCCATGGATGTCGTCCGGGGTGGTCTCGAGGCGGACGAGGATGACGGGGTCTCCCCTCGACGCCGCCTCTTCCGCTTCCGCCGGATCGAACACCACGGCGCCCACGGCGGCCCCTGGGGAGGCGTTTAGACCCGTGGCCAGGACCTCCACCTCGGCGTTCGGGTCGATCTGCCGGTGGAGAAGCCGTTCGACCTGCTCCGGCGTCACGCGGTGGACGGCCTCCTCCGCGGCGATGAGCCCCTCCTCCGTCATGTCCACGGCCGTCTTCACCGCGGCACCTGCCGTCCGTTGGCCCGTCCGGGTCTGCAGCATGTACAGACGGGCCTCTTCGATGGTGAATTCGATGTCCTGGATGTCTCGGAAGTGATCCTCCAGCCGCTCGGCGATCCGAGAAAGCTCTTCGAAAATCGGGGGCATCTGCTCCTTGAGTCGGCGGATGGGCTGCGGGGTCCGAATGCCCGCGACCACGTCCTCGCCCTGGGCATTGAGGAGATACTCCCCGTACAGGACCCGTTGACCGGTAGCGGGGTCTCGCGTGAAGGCGACGCCCGTTCCGCTATCGTCACCCCGGTTGCCGAAGACCATGACCTGGACGTTCACGGCGGTGCCTAGGTCCTCTGGGATGTCGCTCACGGCCCGGTATTTCACCGCCCGCGCGCTGTTCCACGACCGGAAGACGGCGGCGATCGCTTCCCAAAGCTGGTCATGGGGATCCTGGGGGAACGACTTCCCTTGGGCGTCGAAGACCCCCTTGTAGGCCTCCAGGACCCCTCGCCAGGCGTCGCCGTCCAGCTCGGTATCGTCCTCGACGTCGGCGGAGGCCTTGGCCTCCTCCAGATGTTCCTCGAACAGGGAACGGTGGAGCCCCACGACGGTATCGCCAAACATGGAAAGGAGGCGGCGGTAGCTGTTGAGCGCAAAACCCTCGTCCCCGGTTTGGCGCGCCAGTCCCTCAACCGTCTCGTCGTTCAAACCCAGGTTCAGAACGGTGTCCATCATCCCAGGCATGGAGACGGCACCGCCAGAACGGACCGAGACGAGGAGGGGATTCTCGGGATTACCGAACTCCCGTCCGGCTGCCTCTTCGAGTTCCCGAAGGTGTGCCTCCACCTCTTCCCTCAGCCCCGCAGGGAGTTCCTCGGATTCCAGGTACGCCCTGCAGGCGTCCGTCGTGATTGTGAAGCCGGGGGGTACGGGGAGGCCGAGGCCGGTCATCTCCGCCAGACCGTACCCCTTTCCCCCGAGGGTCGCTTTGTCCTGTCCGACACCCTCCTGGAAGCTGTAGACAAACCGCCGCATGGCCACCCCGGGGAAGTTGATGGTGGGGTGAGTTAAAAGTCTTGGTCGAGGCTAGAACGCCTTCTCCTCCTCCCTGAGGGCCGGCCGCATGCCTTCCAGGTAGCGGTACACGGCGGCGTGCTCGCTTCCCCGGAGGAGCATCTCCACGGCCCGACACGCTACGTCCAGGGGAAACGTGCGACCAAGGAGAGATACGGTGAGGCCGTAAACTGAGACGTAGGCCCCAGTGAGCTCCTCAATGAGGGCGCGCGTCCTACCGTGGGCGCCGATGACCCGTCCCTTCAACTGCAACCGGCGCGGGCGCTTTTCGGCATAATCCTTCACGGAGTAGATGCGTAGGTAGGTGTCATCCTCTAGCAGCTTGAGCGCCCGGGCCTCCGAGAAACCCCGGGCGATCGCCGTCACGACGTCCTTCACGCGGAGTCCCAAGGAGGGATCCTCGGCCTTTGACTCGTCGATGGTGACCTCCCCCGTCTTGGAATCGACCTCCAGGCGGACGCCCGTCGTCTCCTCGAGGGCCTTCTTCGTCCTACCTTCGGGTCCGATGAGGACCCCGAGTCGGTCCATGGGAATGCGCGTGTAGAGCATCTAGCCCCCCCGGGCGCGGCGGCCGAGCTCCTCGGCGTCGATGTCGAGATCTAGACTACGCAGATAGCGCGCCAGGTTGCGCATGTCTCGGGCAAACCACTCCTCGGCCTGCGGGTGATCCAGAGGGACCGCCTGTCCCACGTCGATGACGTAGGGAAGGCCACGCCAGAAGAGGAGGTTGTACTCGCTCAAATCGCCGTGGACGAGGCCGGCCCGGTGGATCCGCCTTAAGTCCAGGAGGAGAAGGTGGAGCAGACGCTCGGGGTCGTCAACGTGAACATGACGCAACTCGGGAGCCGGGCGGGTCTTGCTGCCCAGGTAGCTCATGACCAGGACGTTGTCTCGGACGACGTAGGGCCGGGGGACCCGGACGTGGTACTGCCGCATCCGCGCCAGGTTCTTGAATTCCTTCGTCGCCCATGCGAAGATCAACTTCCTTCGACCCCCTCCGACGCGAAGGAACCGCGGGTCCCCCTCGATGTAGCGCGAGAGCGACCGGAAGGTCGAGGTGGACATCCGGTAGATCTTGACCGCGCGGGCCCCGTCCCGACTCGTCGCCCGGAAGACGTTGCCCTCCTTTCCGGTGGCCACGGGGTAGTCCAGGGTCTCGATGACCCGGTGGCTGATGAGCCGTTGAAGAACGAAGAGGGTCGCGCGGTCAAAGACCTCATCGTAGGTCTTCCGTTCATCCTCGTCGCGAATGCGCCGACGCCAGGCCTCCACCTGGGTCTCGAGGAGCCGGAGCGCGCCCTCCTCCATCCTCCGACCGCCATCCGTTAGAAGATATCCACGCTTTCGGGGATCACGCCCTTCCGGCTGAGGTAGGTCGCCTCGGTCTTCAGGTAGCGATAGACGATGTCGGCTTTCTCAGGCTGGAAGTCCCAAGGCTTCAAGATAACGAGGTCCCCCTCCCGGATCCACATCCGCTTCCGCAACTTACCCGGAATCCGGGCGAGTCGAGAGACACCGTCGGCGGATGCGACCTTGATGTGGGAGGCGCCTAGGAGCTGGTCCGCGATTCCGAACATCTCCCCCTTCTTCTTGTTCGGGAGACGACTGCGGATGTACTCGCCCTCTTCCCCTGCCAAGGGCTAATCCATGCGGGACCGCGTATATGAGCGTTGGCCAGCCTGTTATCCGTTCGGATAATGAGCCTCCGGGAGGCCTTCATGAAAACTGCTGATCGTCCGCAATGAGGACGCCGTCGGGGAGCCGAAGCTCCACGTCATCCACGAACCCGAACCAATACACCACGATCCCGTCGCCGAAGAGGTCCACGTAGGGGCTCAGCTGCCGGCGCACGTGGCGTTTGATTTCGTACGGGTCGCCGAAGCTGGCCTTGCTTTCAATCCACTGGACGCGCCGTCCATCGAAGTCCAGAGGATCTTGGAGCAAGGCGTCGGGGGTCTTGTCGAACTTCTCTCGGAGTTCGGCCTCCTTCCGGAAGGGAACGTCTTGGGCTTCCAGCCACTGCCAGAGGCGCGCCTCCCCCCAGGCCCCTCGCTGGTATTGGCGGTCCGTTCCTGCGGGGGAGTAGATGAGATCTTCCTCGGTCGTTTCGCGGAGCTCCCTCCGGAGCCGATCGTCCTCCACGCTGTCCAGGTCCTTGACCATCTTCCAGAACCGCTTCCGGGACACACCCTCCTCCCCCATCACAAGCAGAGCGAGAAGCATGGGAGGGAAATTGCGTCGGCGGGCGAGCTCCACGAAGGATGTCCCCTGCCTCCACTGATGACGGAGCCGCCGGCTCTGGCGCTTCACCTTGTAGAAACGCTTCGTGGCGTCCCGGACGACCCGCTGCGTGTAGATCACGGTGAGGAGCTCCTCGTCGTAGGACGATGTCCGAATCAGCCGTTCGAGGTCCCTTCGGGTCTCCAGGCCTCGGTACAGCCCCTTGTAAGTCTCGTGGTCCATCTCAGCGTTCCGGGTTCCTATCGGGGCGAGCTTTATTAAAGCGTTATGAGGCCAGTTTTCGTTCCGGGAGGCGTGTTGGCCCGCCCCATCCCTTGGAAAAGCGTAAAGAGAAGCCCTCCATCCGGAGACTGGG
Source organism: Thermoplasmata archaeon (assembly GCA_046759185.1). Classification (GTDB taxonomy): domain Archaea; phylum Thermoplasmatota; class Thermoplasmata; order RBG-16-68-12; family JAJISG01; genus JAJISK01. Next base: position 12,505 of record JBHIBO010000009.1, read on the forward strand.
TGGAGCCATGAAGGTCACCTGGCTGGGTCACGCGGCTTTCCTCCTGGAGGGGCGCGATCGGATTCTCGTAGATCCCTTTCTCACAGGAAACCCCGCGGCCGCGACGACCGCCGAGGAGGTGGATTGCGATCTGGTGTGCGTGACGCACGCCCACGGAGATCACTACGGGGACGCGGTCGCCATCGCTACGCGTCTCGGCGTTCCCCTGGTGGGAATCTACGAGATTTCCGTTGCGGCGGAGGCTCAAGGTGCCAGTGCCGTGGGAATGAACATCGGTGGCTCGACCACGGTGGGAGGGACGCGCATCACCATGACCCATGCCGTCCACTCCTCGTGCTTCGTCGGGAACGGCAAGGTGGAGGCGGGGGGAAACCCCGCTGGCTTTGTCTTCGACTCCGGCGCGCGGGTCTACCACGCCGGCGACACGGGGGTCTTCACCGACATGGCCCTCATTGGAGAGCTCTACCAACCGGAGTTGGCGCTCCTGCCGATCGGCGACTTCTACACGATGGGCCTGAGGGAGGCCACCAAGGCCACGGAGCTCCTGGGGGCGAAGGAGGTCATTCCCATGCACTACAACACCTTTCCCGTCATCGAACAGGACCCTGCGGTCTTTCGCACGGCGGTGGCGGAGAAGACGCCGTCTCAGGTTACCGTTCTGCAGCCCGGGGAGAGCCATAACGTAAGATAGCAAACCTAAAGAGCCGCCATCGGGATGAGCGTACCTGGCTATGGCGGCAGAGATCGCTCGCGTTATCTCAGAGGCGGCTTACCAGGCATACGAGAAGAAGCTCATGCGGGAGGTCCTCACAGGCCCTGTTCCCAGACACCTCGCCATCATCATGGACGGAAATCGGCGTTTCGCCGAGGAGGTGGGCCTGAGCTCCGCGGACGGCCACGAGCGGGGGCGGGAGAAGCTGGAGGAGGTCTTGGAGTGGTGCATGGACCTGGACATCCGCATCCTCACCGTCTATGCCTTCTCCACGGAGAACCTGAACCGGGATGACGGGGAACTGGACGATCTGATGAGCCTCTTCGCGAGGAACTTCCGGCGGGCGGGCGACGACGAGCGGGTGCATGAGAACCAGATTCGCATCCGGGTCCTAGGCCAGACGGAGCGTCTCCCGCCAGCCGTCCAGGAAGCCATTCGCTACGCCGAGGAGAAGACCGCGAATTACGATTCCTACCTCTTCAACCTCGCCGTGGCCTACGGGGGACGCCAGGAGATCCTCGACGCCATCCGGCACTTAGTGGAGGATGCGATGGAGGGAGACATCGCCCTGGAAGACATTGACGAGGGCGTCTTCTCCAAGCGCCTCTATACGGCCGACCTCCCCGACCCTGACCTCATCCTGCGCACATCGGGAGAGGAACGCGTCAGCAACTTCCTCCTTTGGCAGCTCGCGTACAGCGAACTGTATTTCGTCGATGTCTTCTGGCCCGGCTTCCGGAAGATCGACTTCTTGCGGGCGATTCGCTCCTTTCAGATGCGCCGCCGGCGCTTTGGCAGCTAGGCCCGGGTCCGAGAACGACGGACCTCCGCCCCGCAGACGGGGCACGCCTCTAGGGCCGTAGGCCAGGATCGCCCGCAACCACGACACCGAAAGGACCAACCGACCTGCTGGCGAATCCCCGGGAGGAGGGCGGGCTGGTAACGGAGGCCCAGGCGGTCGGCGACGTTTTGGATGGCATAATCGTCGGTCACCACCGCCGCATCCAACTGCAGGGCCAGGGCGAGGACCTCGTGATCCGTGGGGGACAGCGCGGCCTGGTCCCCCGTCTCCTGGGACACCTCCGACACACGTCGAAGATCCGTTTCCCGAGGCTCGAAGACCCGACTCTTCGTCTCCAGCACGGCCTCGACACGGGGGTCCAGCCCTCCCCTGCGGGCCTCCCGCAGGACGCTGGAGGGAACGTAGACGTCCCCGGCGAAATCCATGCCGGAGAGAATCGCGGAGGTGTCGAGAACGAGCTTCACGGGAATCCTCGGGTGACCTACGCGGTGAGCCGCTCCGTGATCGCTAGTCGGTCGTAAATCTCCTCCACGGCCCGTCTCGCGTCGGGTTCTTCGCCCCCTTTCACCAGGATGCGGCCGGTCTTGTAGAGGGTCCGTTCGGGCTTGTCATGAATCAGGAGGAGCACACCGCAGTCCGTGATGCGGTACCCGTCCTGCGCCAGGGCGTCACGGGCCTCCGCGAGGTTCAGGACAAGGTGCTTCCTGAGCGTGGCCACATAAGCAGCGGTGGTTCGGCAAGGCCGCATCATGAAGTAGCTCATGCGCCCCCTCTTCAATCGGTCGGGGCCTATGTAGCTTCCGCCGAAGGGGCGTGAACGAGAGAGACCTCCTCGAGCGTCGCCAGCGACCCCTCCAGGAGCGCATCATAATGCATTTTTGCCTCCTCGGCCTCCACAATGTCGAGTCTAGCCCGGGTCGTCGGATGGGCTGGGCCCAGGACGTCGCACACCTCGGGGCCTACGGAGATGGGGTAGCTTCCGATGCGCTCGGCTTCGTGTACGATGTCCACCTTGTCCCATCCGATGAGGGGTCGCAGGACGGGGAGGTCCACGGCCGCCTCGATGGCGCGCAGGTTCCAGAGGGTCTGACTCGACACCTGGCCCAGGCTCTCACCGGTGATGAGGGATCCCGCCCCCTCTCGTATCGCGAGCGCCTCAGCGACGCGGAACATGAGGCGCTTGGAGAGGACGAAGTAGTAGCGCCGGCGACCTCGCCGGGCGATCTCGGCCAGGGCGTCCCCCAAGCGTGCAACGTACAGGGCCGAGAAACCGAGTCGTGCGGCCAATTTCCGGGACTTCTCCTCGGGAGAGCGGTCGGTGAAGGGTTCCAGCGAACAGTGGAGGGCGGTGACCTCGGTGCCCTGCCTGGTCATGAGGTGACCGGCTACCGGACTGTCAATGCCACCACTCAGGAGGAGCGTACCCTTCCCTGTTTTCAACGCTTAACGACTGCGAGAGGCACTTATAACGCTTGGCGGCGGGTCACAGGCCCACGTATCGTCGGTAGAGGGCCTGGGCAACTTCCGGGGACCGAGCGCCCCGGACGAGAGCGCGACCGTCTGGGAAGATGGAGAGACCGTAAGGTGGGACTTCCAGGGACAGCAGGTACGGTGTCAGACGAACGCGAGCGACGCGGGTGAGGCGGGCCGCGAGCCGTTCCAGGGACACGTCCTCCTCCCGGCCGGGGTCCACGGAAACGGTGTCTCCGCCGCAGAGCTGAACGACGGTCGGTCCGTTGTGTGGTCTGAGGAATTCCGGGGGGCTCCGCTGGCATGCGGGGCACCCGACCCGAGGCGAAATCCTAACGCGTTGGACGTCCGGCTCGCCGTCTCGTAGGACATAGAGGCCCGGGGTTGTTGTTCCCGTCCGGAGGAAACCAAGTGCATGCGATGCGAGGAGATCCCCCACCCTGGCAGCGACGGGGGCGAGGCCCGTCATACACGGGATGGTCGGCCTTTCAAGCTGGGCTGGGAGAAGCAGGCATCGAAAGCACGGGGTTTCCGGAGGGTGGAGAGGGCTGGCCATCCCTAAGGCGCCGGCCGCTCCCCCGTAGAGGAAGGGGATGCGGTACTGGATGCAAGCCTCGTTGAGAAGGAAGCGGGTCCGGAGGTTGTCCGTTCCGTCTACGACCACGTCGCTGTCCCCGACCAACGGGAGTACGGTTCCCGCGTGAACGTCTCGTACCCAAGCTTCGACCCGGGCCTCCGGGTCGAGGGCTCGGAGTCGAGCCTGCGCAGCTATCGCCTTGGGGTCGCCGATGTCTTCCTTTTCGTAGAATGACGTCCTTTCCAGGTTCCGGCGGTCGACGAGGTCGCGATCGACGAGGACAATCTCCCGGGCTCCTCGTTGCACCAATCGCTCGGCCGCGACAGCCCCGACCGCTCCGAGCCCGACGACTACCACACGCCCTTTCGTGGGGGTCGGGGACGTGACGTGGTCAGAGGGCCTCGGATGAACCTGTTCGTCCGCCTGTCCCAACATTGGCCTGGGCTCCAGCTCGGGGCCGGTCAGCCGCCGACCTCCGCCCTTTTCTCGCCCAAGGAACGAGGAGCTTTATAGTCCCCCCGGCGCGAAGACCACTCCTCTTATGGGCCCATTGTGTACGCCACGCGCATGAGCCGTCTGGAACCCAGCCCGGTGAGGGAGATTCAGGCCGCCCAGGAGCGCATCGCGGACACGGCCGTGCGAACCCCCCTGGTCCGTCTCAATCTGGAGGACACACCGGCTGACATCTACCTGAAACTGGAGAATCTGCAGCCTGTAGGCTCCTTCAAAATGCGGGGGGCCGGCAACGCCGTCCTGAAGGCGGTCGAAGAGGGGCTCGAGGAGCGGGTTTGGACCGTGAGCGCGGGGAACATGGCTCAGGGCCTGGCCTGGTATGCGCACCACGTCGGCCTCCCGAGCAGCGTCCTCGTCCCGGAGGACGCTCCCGCGACGAAGCTCGCAGCCCTGGAACGCATGGGGACCGAAATCGTGTCCGTGTCCCACGAGGAGACGTTCCGGGTTGCCGCGTCAGGCCGGTACGCGGGCATCCAGGGTCACTTCGTCCATCCCTTCGCGGACCCGGACGTCATCGCGGGTAACGGCACCATCGGGTTGGAGATTCTTGAGGATCTCCCGACCGTCGACGCCGTCGTGATTCCCTACGGGGGCGGTGGACTCAGTGTCGGGATCGCCTCCGCCCTCCAGGCCCAGTCTCCCGGCATGAGGGTCTTCGCCGCGGAGGTGGAGACGGCCGCTCCGTTAGCGGCGTCCCTGGCCGCGGGCTCGCCACAGGAGGTCACCCGTACACCGAGCTTCATCGATGGGATCGGGCACCCCCTGGTGTACCCGGATATGTGGCACCTAGCGAGGCGTCTCCTGACCAGCTCCCTGGTGGTCCCCTTGGCGGAGGTTGTGGCGGCCATCCGCCTTCTCCTCGAACGCCATCGAATTGTCGTCGAGGGGGGAGGGGCGACGGCTCTGGCGGCCGCGTTGGCGGGGGGAGTCGACGGCGAGAAGATCGTCTGCATTGTTTCGGGAGGAAACCTGGATGCGAGGAGTCTTCGTGCCATTCTCCGGGGGGAAATTCCTGAAGGACCCCGCGGTGGGAAAGATCACAGCGGATAGACCGCGATGAGTGGCGGATCTTCACGCGGGGAAAGTGTCCGCTGGCTGATCTCGAATCAATTGTACATCGACAGGTCGTCGCGGGAGGGGAACTCCCCCGGTCCCTCCTCCTCCCCCATGTCCTCAAACACGACGCCGAACAAGGCACCGACCATTTCCCGAAGCTGGGCAATCTCTTCACGCAGGCGCTTGACCTCTGCCAAAAGCTCGTCCCGGCTCTCCTCCATGGGGCACTCCCCTGTGATTTGGCCTAAGTGAGGCCTTGCTTTAACCCTTTCTCCAGCCCACAACGGCGTCGTAAACGGTGGACACCTTGCGGGATTCCCTCCGCTCGCAGACACCGCAGTAGAGCTGGCGTCCCTGCTTCACCATGGGCGACCGATCCCGCGTACACAAGCCTCGGACGACGCCCAGCTGCGGCTCGTTGGTCGCGAGCTGCAGCGACGGCTTGACCTGGACGACCCGAGCCCGGATTAGGTCCGCGATGCGCATCTCCCGCTTCGCATCCTCGGTGTACTGGTCGGAGATCTTGGAGATGTGAATCGTACCCGACGTGTCACCGGTCACGGCCCGTTCCATGCCTTCGACGGCCTCGACGTCCACGATGACCATGCTCGGTCGGACATCCCTCACCGTGGCGAGCACGAGGTCGCCCACCTTGAGCTCGACGGGCGGGTTGAAACCACGCACGCGGGCGACGCGGTCCTGGGCGTCGAGGTTCAATTCGCCCATCTGGGACGCGTAGATGTCTCCCTCTGCCTCGTACGTTCCCTCCCCGGCGATGTACTCCTCCGTCACGGCCACGCGCTGTCCTGGAAATACAACTTTGGCTTTCATGTGTCCTCCCGCAGAATGCGATAGTGGTGAACTTCAACCTCACCTGCGCTCTTTCGGTGGTAGGGTTGCGAAAGGGGCAGCGGGAACTTATAGGTTCTCCGCTCCCGGACCGTTCCTCCCAGGCGGTTCACCTCCTGCTCCACGAACGGCCCGGTGGCCGCGTTGTGGAACGTATACACCACGGGAGCCGCCCGAAGGGCGGCCTCGAGGAAGGGACGGTCCGCGTGTTTCCTCTGCCCGCCGAAAGGGGGGTTCATGAAGACCGTATCGACCTCTTCGGCGAAGGCACGGACGTCGCTGTGGACAAACACCACGTCGAGGTCGCGCCTCTCGGCGTTGCCCCGGGCGACCCGAAGGGCTTCCTCATCCGCATCCAGGGCGATCACTCCCGAGGCCTCGAGATGGGCTGCACCCACCGCCAGGACTCCGTTCCCACACCCGAGATCCGCCACCCGACGTCGCCAGACGTCCCGATGGCCGTAGGCCCGAAAGAGGACCTCAGCGGCGATGTCCGCCGGGACAGGGTACTGCTCTAATGTGTCCTTGGGCTTCGGGAGGGGATCGAGGGTCTGGAGGAAGATGGCGAGGTCCTTCCGCTTGATCGTCGGACAGGCTACGGGCTCCATGGGCGGGAAACCACGCCCCGGGAAGATTTCAATCTTTTCGCTTGAGCTGCTGCCCGGCCTCCTCGGCTCTCTGGGTCGCGTCCCGGAGCGGGATGTTCAGGGCGTCCGCAGCCTCCCGGACGTCCTCAAACTCGGGCTTGATGCTCAGGACCTCTCCCTGGGCACCCCGGGCGACCTTGAACTGGATCTTCGCCCCCTCGAGGGCGGGCACCTCCAGGGTCCTGGTTTCCCGTTCCAAGACCATGCGTCGTTGGGTCCGGTTTACCCGGACTCCCAGGGTCCCCGTCTCCCGCTGAATCAGACCCACGATTCGGTCCTCCTGGCCCGGCGGGCTGAACACTTGGAGGAGGTGACCCGGTCGATTCTTCTTCGTCACCGTCGGAACGAGATGGAAGTCCAGGACCCCCGCCGCCGTCAAGCGTTGCGCCAGATGTCCCAGGACCTCCCCCGTCACGTCATCGAGGTTGGTCTCCAGGACAGAGATGACCTCCTCTCCGGGGGGGCCGGTTCGACCCAGAATGGCGCGGAGGACGTTGGGGACTCCCTCCAGATCACGGCTACCCGCGCCGTACCCGATGGCCTCGGCGCGGATCGTGAAAGTAGGATCGAAACTGTCCACGAGGGCGGCCAACAGGGCGACCCCCGTGGGCGTCGCCAACGCCCCCATCGTTGATGTCTGATGGAAGGGGATGGCATGCACCGTCAGGATCTCGGCCACAACCGGGGGTGGGACGGGGAGACGACCATGACGAGTCTCCACGGTTCCGCTTCCCACGGCGACCGGCGTTGAGACGATCTGGGTCTGCCCGTCCAGGATGTCCAAGTCGTCGAGGAGCAGAGCCGTACCGAGCAAGTCTAGGATGGTGTCCGATGAGCCGAGTTCATGAAGGAGGACCTTCTCGCCGTCTTCCCCGTGTACGTCGCCCTCCGCATGTACCAGGATGCTCCCGGCCCGAAGCGCCATCTCCAGAGCCTGGTCAGTCAAGGTGAGGCCCGCGGCCACCTCTTCAAGGGCTGCGAGAAACGCCGCTCCCGATCTCTCTTCCTCCTTCGACGGAAGGGACCAGTCCATCCACTGCACGCCGAGGCCGCCTCGGTGGACGCGTTTGGCCTCCAGGGAAGCCGGCTGCCCCGCGTGTTTGGAGACGGCTACGGCCAGCCCGTCGAGGGGCTCCTGATTCGCTCCCAGGTCCAGCAGGCAACCCAGGAGCATGTTCCCGCTGACGCCGGCCAACGACGGGTCCAAGAGGAGCACGCCGGCCAAGGAACCACCTCTAAGCGATGTAGCGGTCGGCGGAGCCTTCGTAGTCCCTCAGCGCCACGACGCTCGAAAGCTGTCCGATGATCTCACGTGCGAGGTCTCGGGTAAAAGCATGCTCCGGAATCTCGTCCGTCTCCTGAATCCACGTAAGGACCTCCCCCAGTGCCTCCTTCATCTCGTCCGTGGTGAGGTCCTGATCCATGCGGGAGACGGCTTCCTCCGTCCGAAGCATGGCCAAAACGAAGTCCTTGCACAGGCCGACGAGGTGCGTGACCTTCTCCGCCGTCATCGTGCGTCCCCGGTCCGAAGAAAGGCATCCTGGCGGAATAAAGGTTACTTGGGGGACACCTACAGCTCCGCCAGGAGCCCCCGAACGCGCCCCTCAATCTCGTCCCGGAGGCCCCGGGCCTCCTCCTCCCCCATCCCGCCCGGGTCGGGGAGGGACCATTCCTCGGCGCGGTCGAGGATATTGGCGGGGCAAGCTTCCTCCGGGCTGCACCCCATGGTGACGATTCGGTCGGCCTGGCGTGCGAAGGCCATGTCCACCTCCTTCGGGACGTGGAGGGAGATATCGATGTTCCGCTCTCCCATGAGGCGCACCGCGACCGGGCTTACTTGCGAGGCGGGCTTCACGCCCCCGCTACGGACTAGGACCCCACGCGCCGCATGATGACGGGCGAACCCTTCCGCCATCTGGCTTCGGAAGCTGTTACCCACGCAGATGAAGAGGACCCGCTTGACCATGGCCCACTCCCGGCGAAGTCCCGCTCAGTAGCGGGTAAGCGTGGGATCGACCTGCGCTGCCCAAGCATCGATGCCCCCCGCCATGTTCCAGACGCGGGTGAACCCCAGGTCCCGTAGGAACTGGGTGATGCGTGCGCTGCGGGATCCGGTGTGGCAGTGGACGACGATGTTGTCTGCCGTGCTGAGTTCCCCGACCTTGTACGGGACCTCCCCCACCGGCATGAGTTTCGCGCCGTCGATGTGAACGATCTGCCACTCGATCGGCTCCCGGACGTCCAGGAGTGTGGCGTCGCCCTTCTGGACCATCACCGCTGCTTCCTGCACATCGACCTGGAACTCGCTCGCCAGGGCGTTCTCCGCCCCCAGGCCGCAGAAGGCCTCGTAGTCGATCAGCTCCGTCACCGTTGGGTTCTCCCCGCAGACGGGACAGCCCGGGTCCTTCCGGAGCTTCAGCTCCCGGAAGCTCATCTTCATCGCATCGAAGAGCAGCAGGCGTCCGACCAGGGTGTCCCCTTTCCCGAGGAGGACCTTCAGTGCCTCGTTGGCTTGGAGACTCCCCACGATCCCTGGCAGGACTCCTAGGACGCCGCCCTCCGCGCAGCTGGGCACGAGGCCCGGCGGCGGGGGCTCGGGGTAGAGGCACCGGTAGCAGGGACCCTGCGACGCGTCGAAGACGGAGACCTGCCCCTCGAAGCGGAAGATGCTTCCGTAGATGTTGGGCTTGCCCAGGATGACGCTCACGTCGTTGACGAGGTACCGGGTCGGGAAGTTGTCCGTCCCGTCGATGATGACGTCATAGTCTCCCAGGATGTCGAGGGCGTTCTCACTGGTCAGGCGAACCTCGTGGGACTCCACCTGCACCCCGGGGTTGAGCGCTTCTAGCCTCTCCTGGGCCGCCTTCAGCTTGGGCCGGGCGAGGTCGTTGGTGTTGAAGAGGACCTGACGCTGGAGGTTGCTTTCGTCCACGGCGTCAAAATCCACCAGGCCGAGGCGGCCCACGCCCGCGGCGGTGAGGTACATCCCCAGGGGAGCCCCGAGACCGCCTACGCCCACGATCAGGGCGCTGGATCGACGGAGGGTCTCTTGCCCCTCCAGACCCACTTCCGGGAGGATCAGGTGTCGGCTGTAGCGCTTAATCTCTTCCTGTGTCAACCCCGCCTGGGGAGGCGGGCGCGGGCCGAGGGTAACGTTGGGGAAGGCGCCGCCGGCCACGCTGGGCACGATGATGACGGTGTCCCCCTCGGTCACGGAGGTGGCCTCCCGTTCCAGGTAGCGAATGTCCTCCTCGTTCACGTAGACGTTCACGAAATTTCGGAGCTTGCCGTTGTCCCCGAGGAGGTACCGTTTGAGGGGTTCGTACTCTACGGCGAGCCCGTCCAAGAGCTCCTGGATCGTCTCTCCCTCCACGTCCAGGCTGTCTCGGTTCCCCACGTACTGCCGCAACGGCGTGGGAATTCGGATGGTCACGTTCGGCTTACTCATGCGCACTCTCTCCTACTTTTCCACGACGTTTAAACCTCAAGGGCTCCTCCACCATCTCCTCCTCTTCCCGGCGCCAAGCGGTCACGTCTCCCGACGCCTCTAACGCCGTGGCCAGGATGAGATAGGTGTACCACGGCCACGCCCGTTCGGTATCGTAGCGGGAGGGGGCGGCGGGGTGGTCGGGGTGGGAGTGATAGAACCCGAGCATGAGGAGGCCGCGATCGCGGGCCTCCCGATCCGCGTCGACGATGTCCCGAGGATCGATTTCGTAGCGGTCGCGTGTCGTCGCGGCGCGGAGATTGGTGGCCCGCCGGATCGCCGTGACCTTGCGAACCTCTCCATCGAGGCCCAGAAGCACGCCGCACACCTCCGAGGGGTAGCCTTCTCGGGCGTGCTCTCGAAGTTCCTGGAGCAACCTCTCCTCGAGTTCGAGCATCAACCCTCCTCCCAGTAGCGTTCCGTCAGGTAGCGGTCGCCTGCGTCAGGAAAGACGGTGACGACAGTCCCCCTTCGGAGCCCCTTCGCGACTTGCAGTGCGGCGGCGAGGGCCGCACCCGATGAGGTCCCCACGAGAAGGCCTTCCCGCTCGGCCAGAAGGCGGGCGTGCCGCTGGGCTTCCTCCGTCTCCACGAAGAGGGTGTCGTCCTGAATCGTGGCGTCAAAGATTCCGGGCCGTATGGAGCTCTCCATGTGCTTCAGTCCCTCGATGCCATGGAGGGGTTCTCCGGGTTGGATACCGAGGATTTGGACCGAGGGGTCGTCTTCCCTGAGGCGTCGCCCGGTGCCCACCAAGGTCCCGCCCGTCCCCACCCCTGCAACGAAGTGGGTTATCTCGCCCCCCGTCTGATCGAGGATTTCCGGTGCGGTGCCCTCGTAGTGGGCCGCCCAATTCGCCGGGTTGTTGTATTGATCCACGTAGAGGTACGCCCCGGGGTCCTCCCGATGGATCCGTGCGGCCACCCGCTGGGCCCCGTCGGTTCCCGCCAACGGGTCCGTCAGGACGAGTTCTGCGCCGAAGGAGCGCATGATGGTCTGACGGCCCCGACTCGCGTTGGAGGGGAGGACCAGCTTGGTGGGGATGCCCGTCGCGGCGCCGAGCATGGCTAGGGCGATGCCCGTGTTGCCGGAGGTGGCTTCCAGCAGGGTCATCCCCGCGCGGTAGGCGCCCGAAGCCAGGGCGTCGCGGATCATCCACAGCGCGGGTCGGTCCTTGACGCTGCCCCCCGGGTTGAACCACTCGGCCTTGGCACGAAGCGTGACCCCATCCAGATCCCAAGACGCGGCATCCAGTCGGAGGAGCGGCGTGTTTCCAATCAAGGCTGTGATCGAAGCCTCCTGGAGCCTCCGGCCTGGCGTGCTTCCCACGCTGTCCTGCATCTACGTGCCGTCCCCTTGGTAGGCCTTGAGGCCGATGCGCAGGGTGCTCAGGGAGAGGAGGGCACACTTGAGGCGAGCGTGGCTGATGGGGATGCCGAGGGTCTGCAGGACGGCGTCCTCGTCGATCTCGAGGACCTCCTTCAGGGTCTTCCCCTTGAGCTTCACGGTGAGCATGGAGGCGGAGGCCTGGCTGATGGCGCACCCTTCTCCCTGGAACTTCACGTCCTCCACGACGGCGTCGTCATCGAGCTTGAGGTAGAGGGCAATCTCGTCCCCGCACAGGGGGTTGTCCTCCCGGGCCCAGATATCGGCTTCCGCCAGGTCTCCCTTGTTCCGGGGGTTTTGGTAGTGATCCAGGATGGCCTCCTGATACATCTCGTAGCTCACAGCCGGAAGACCTCCTTGACCCTCTCCAAGCCCTCGGCCAAGCGGTCGGCCTCGTCCCGGGTGTTGTACACGTAGAAGCTTGCTCGGGTGGTAGCGGGCACGTCCAGGCGGTCCATGAGGGGCTGAGCGCAGTGGTGACCGGCCCGGACGGCGATGCCTTCTGCGTCCAGGATCGAGGCGATGTCGTGGGCATGGACCCCCTCGAGCAGGAACGACAGAACGCCGGCTCGCTCTTTCACGTCGGTGGGGCCGTAGACGTGCAAGCCGTCGATGGCACCGAGCCGCTCCAAGGCATGTGCGCCGAGGACCATCTCGTGCTCTCGGACCCGGTGCATGTCTAACCCCTGGAGGTAGTCCACCGCGGCCCCGAGGCCGATGGCCCCCACGATGTTGGGCGTTCCTGCCTCGAACTTCCAAGGCAGGTCGTTCCAGCGGGCCCACCCTAGGTGGACTTCCCGGATCATCTCCCCACCCCCCAGGAAGGGCTCCATCTCCTCCAGGACCTCCTCCCGCCCACACAGGGCCCCGATGCCCGTAGGCCCCAGCATCTTGTGCCCGGAGACGGCAAGGAAGTCGGCATCGATGGCCTGGGCGTCCACGGGCATGTGGGGGGCCGACTGGGCGGCGTCGACGAGGCAGAGGGCGTCGACCTCGTGGGCCCGCTTGGCGATCTCCGCCACGGGATTGATCGTCCCCAACACGTTGGAGCACTGGGTGACCGTGACGAGCTTGGTCTTCGAGGTAATGAGCTCGTCGTAGTCCTCCATTTTCAGCGTGCCGTCATCGTGAACATCCACCCACTTGAGGACCACGCCCTTCTGGTCCTGCAGGAAGTACCAGGGGATCGTGTTGGAGTGGTGCTCCATCACCGTGGAGACGATCTCGTCTCCCTCTTGGAGGCCCCCCTTCATCCCCCAGCCGTAGGCCACGGCGTTGATGGCCTCCGTCGTCCCGCTGGTGTAGACGACCTCTTCGCGAGCCCGGACGTTGAGGAAGGCCTGGAGCTTGTCCCGGGCGTCCTCGTACTCCTCCGTTGCCCGCTCCCCGAGTTCGTGGATGGCCCGATGGACGTTGGCCGTGTAGTGGTCCAGGTACTCGTTCATCTTCTCCACCACGGCCCGGGGTTTCTGGGACGTGGCCGCGTTGTCCAAGTAAACCAGCCGCTTCCCGTGGACCTCCTGGTCCAGAACGGGGAAGTCCTTCCGGACGACTCGTGCGTCCAAAACGCCCTCCTTCACCTTGCCCACCATCGCTATGCCTCCTCTCGCAACCAATCGTACCCTCGTTCCTCCAGCTCGGCCGCCAACTCTCTGCCGCCCGATCGGGCGATACGCCCCTCCATCAAGACGTGCACTTCCTGGGGGAGGATGTACCGGAGGATGCGCTGATAGTGCGTGATGAGGAGGATCCCCGTACCCTCCCGGGCGAGCCGATTCATCGCGTCGGCGACGACCTGGAGGGAGTCGATGTCGAGCCCGGAGTCCGTCTCGTCCATGACGGCCAAGGGAGGACGCAACAGGGCCAACTGAAGGACCTCCGCTCGCTTCTTCTCGCCCCCGGAGAATCCCTGGTTCACGTACCGGTGGAGAAACGCATCCTCGATCCCCAGATGTTCGAGCTCCTGCCGCACCTGCGCGTCGAACGCCTCCCCGTTGGACTCCTCGGGCCGCAGGGACCGGTAGGCCTCCCGCAGGAACCGCTTCATCTTGACCCCCGGAAGGTCGGTGGGGTATTGGAAGCCTAGGAACAGGCCGCGACGGGCCCGTTCGTCTGTGTCCATGGCCAGGAGGTCCTCTCCATCCAGAAGCACTTGGCCGTCGAACACGCGGTATCCAGGATGCCCCAGCAGAACGTACGCGAGGGTGGACTTCCCACTCCCGTTGGGCCCCATGAGGGCGTGAACCTCTCCCTGCCGAACCGAGAGGCTGATGCCTCGGAGGATCTGCTTCTCCTCGATGCCGGCACGGAGGTCTAGGATGTCCAACTGGGCTGGCATGAACGCTCCCGAACCCTGATTCGCATAACGGCGTTATCGGTTAAGTACTTCTTCTCTCCCATGCGGCCCCGAAACAATCGAAAGCCGACTTTAAGGGTTTGTGACAGGTGAGGGGAGGCGACGGTCGCAAGGACTCTCACGCTGGGTTGCGCGAGGCCTCCTTGCCGAGCACTTCAGAACGAATCTGGACGCAGGCCTCGCAGATGGCCTTCTTCCGGTCCGGATCGGAGACGCCTCCTGCGAGGCGCTCCTCCAAGCCGTCGAGCTGCTCCTCCACGACAGGGTGGCTGCGAAGGGTCGCGTCCTCCCCCCGCCGCCCGCTCATGTATTGGCTTACGGCGGGTTGGCTGACTCCCAGAAGGGAGGCTACACGTACCTGGCCCCGCTCGGGGACCAGGCGTCGAGCGATCTCGGAGCGAACGAAGGGAAGCAGACGTTCGACCACGAAGGTCTCACACGGCTGCTTGGGGAACCCGCCAGGCTCCCCGAGGGCGAGGAGGAATTTGGGTTTCGAGACGCCGCCGAGGATGCACGAGCACGGACCGACGCCCTCCATTCTCCGGTAGGAGGTGCATGCCCCACAGATCGCGGCCGTCAGCTTGGGCCCCGACAGGCCGTTCGCGATCCGGGCAGCCAATCGTTCCCCATACTTGCCCAGTTGTGGGTTTCGCTGTGGGGAGCGCCGGCCGCGCCGCTTCGTGATATAGTGGCTGACCGCCGCCTGGGTGAGCCCCATACGCTCGGCGATATCCCGCTGGCTCAGCTCGTGCTCGGTAGCGAGGCTCTGGGCGATGCCGGCGCGGAGCGCAGGAAGAAACGCCGGGACGGAGTGCTCACACCATTGGCGCCTACCGAGGTCGTCCATGTTCAATACGGTGTGATATGGAGGGTGACAGATAAAAAGTTGCGGACCCTTTATCGTCGGCGAGAGCCGGGCTGGTTACGCTTAAATAATAACGCCGTTATTGATTTCATGGGGTCAGGGAGACCATCGAGAGGTCGTCAGGAATGTCGGTGCTCGAAATCAAGAATCTACACGCCGGGGTCGATGGAAAGGCCATCCTCCACGGCCTCAATCTCACCGTCAGGGCCGGGGAGATTCACGCCCTCATGGGGCCCAACGGCAGCGGCAAATCGACGCTCTCCCATGTCTTGATGGGGCACATCCGCTACGAGGTCTACGAGGGCGACGTCCTTCTCGACGGGACATCCATTCTCGGGCTCCTGCCTCACTACCGGGCGCGGCTTGGCCTCTTCCTCGGGTTCCAATACCCTCAGGAGGTCCCCGGGGTCAAAATGGGGAGCTTCCTGAACGCCGCCTACAAGCGGATGCATCCGGAGGAGGAGATGGAGATCCCCGAGTTCTTCGCCTACGTGGGTGAGCGGATGAAACTGCTGAAGCTGGATCCAAGCTTCGGGGCCCGGTACCTGAACGACGGCTTCTCGGGCGGTGAGAAGAAACGGGCGGAGGTTCTCCAGATGCTCGTCCTCGCGCCTCGAATTGCTGTCCTGGACGAGAGCGACTCGGGCCTGGATATCGACGCGCTCAAGACGGTAGCCGAAGCCATCGACCACTATGCCGGTCCGGAGGTGGGCATCCTGTTGATTACCCACTATCAACGGCTCCTCGACTACGTGATCCCCGACTTCGTCCACGTCCTGGTGGATGGCAAGATCGCCCTCTCAGGGGGCAGCGACCTGGCCCACAAGCTGGAGGAGCTCGGCTACAAGTGGATAAAGGAAGAAACCACTGTGGAGGTGGTCTAGCATGGCCCTGGAGCCCGAGATGGCGAACCGAGAGTACAAATACGGCTTCCGAGACGACATCCAGTACGTTTACCGGACGCCCAAGGGTCTCAGCGAGGACGTGGTCCGGGAGATCTCCGGGCTGAAGAACGAGCCCGAGTGGATGCTCAAGATGCGCCTTCGCGGCTACAACCACTTCCTGGAGCGGGTCATGCCCGATTGGGGCGGGGACCTCCACGACATCGACTTCGATGACATCAGCTATTACCTCAAGCCCTCGGAGAAGGAGGGTCGAACCTGGGAGGAGGTCCCAGAGAAGATTCGGGAGACCTTCGACCGTCTGGGGATTCCGGAGGCCGAGCGCAAGTTCCTGGCCGGGGTGGGGGCCCAATATGACTCCGAGGTGGTCTACCACAAAACCCTGAAACACCTCGAGGAACAGGGCGTCGTCTTCATGGGCACGGACGCCGCGCTGAAGGAGTACCCCGAGATCTTCCAGGAGTACTTCGGGACCCTGGTGCCACCGGAGGACAACAAGTTCGCCGCCCTGAACACCGCCGTCTGGAGCGGCGGAAGCTTCGTCTACGTTCCCAAGGGAGTCAAACTGGAGCAGCCGCTGCAGGCCTACTTCCGCATCAACTCGGAGAACATGGGACAGTTCGAGCGCACCCTCATCGTCGGGGACGAGGACAGCTACTTCCACTACATCGAGGGCTGCACGGCTCCCACGTACACGACCAACTCTCTCCACGCCGCCGTCGTGGAGGTGATCGCACGACCCGGGGCGAACGTCCGCTACACAACGCTGCAGAACTGGTCGGACAACGTGTACAACCTGGTCACGAAGCGGGCCTACGCCTACGAGAACAGCACGGTGGAGTGGGTGGACGCCAACATCGGGAGCCGGCTGACCATGAAGTACCCGTCCGTCTACCTCGTGGGCAAGGGGGCCAAGGCGGAGATCCTGTCCGTGGCCTACGCGGGGAAGGGGATGCACCAGGACGCCGGGGCCAAGGCCATCCACCTCGCATCCGACACCCAGTCCCGGATCACGAGCAAGTCGGTCTCCCAGAACGGCGGACGGGTGACCTACCGGGGACAGCTGGCCGTCGCCAAGGGGGCCGAGAACGTGAAATCCAACGTCCGTTGCGACGCCCTCATGCTCGATGCCGTTTCCCGCTCGGACACCTACCCCTACATGGACATCGAGGAGGAGGACGCCTCCATCACCCACGAGGCGACGGTGGGGAAGATCAGCGAAGACGTGCTCTACTACCTAATGTCCCGGGGCCTCACGGAGAACGAGGCGATGAACATGGTGGTCCTGGGCTTCCTGGAGGTCTTCACCAAGGAGCTGCCCATGGAGTACGCTGTGGAGTTTAACCGCCTCATCAAGATGGAGATCGAGGGAAACGTCGGATAGGCCCGGCGCGTCCTTGGGCGAGATTTCATGGAATTCGAACTGGGGTACGCCACCGAGGAGCGGGTCGGCGAGCTCTCCGCAAGACGCGGTGAGCCGGCCTGGTTACACAAGGATCGGGCCCGGGCGCTGGACGCCTTCCTCGTGATGCCGGTGGAGCCCCTAGCCCTCTTCACGCGTCACACGGATCTGCGGGGTGTGGAGGTCGGGAAGGTCACCCCCGTGGAAGACGGGCAGGCGGAAGCGGTCGTACCGGTCTACGATGGCGAGGACAGGGCAGCCTTCGCCCGCGTGAGCGAGGGCCGACTTCGAGAGGTCCGAATCACCGAGAAACTCCGGGGACGCGACTTCTACCTGAACGAGGCCCTCGGCCTCCTCGAGGAGCGGCCCAAGGTAGCGAAGAGCCTGCTGGCCCGACCCGATTCCCTGCCCAAGGACGACAAGTTCGGGATGATGAGCCGCGCCCTGTTCTCGACCGCCCTTGTCCTCTCTGTGCCGCCCCGCGTAGACATCACGCGTCCCATTCACCTCCAGTGGTCGTTTGCGGACCCCGCGTCTGCGCTGCACACCCGTACTCTCATCCACCTCGGGGCCGGGAGCCGCGTCTCCGTGATCGAGGAGTTCGTCTCGGATGGCGCCGGCGGGGACATGGAGGAACAGAGCCTCTTCGGGAACGCCACAGAGGTGTACCTGGAGGAAGGTGCCCGCCTGGACTATGTAGCCATCGAGCGGTTCGCCAACCACGTTGTGTCCTTCTTCACTCGGCAGGCGACCGTCGGTCCCGATGGGAGCTTCCATCAGGCCTTGGGGAGTTTCGGTGGGTTCCTGACGAAGTCTCGGGCGGACAGCATCCTAGCGGGCCAGGGCTCGCGGATCCGACAGGTGGAGGTGGTCTACGGCACGGGCCAGGAACGGTACGATAACACGAACTTCGTCACCCACCGGGGCCGTGACTCGGTTAGCGACCTCCTTTCCAAAGCCGTCATGCAAGAGCGGTCTCGCTCGACACTGAAAGGGGTCATCACCATCGAGGAGGAGGCGGGCAACGCCGACTCCTACTTGGGACAGTACTCCATGCTCCTCAGCCGCAAGTCCAAGTCCACGGCCATCCCCAGCCTGGAGATCAAGACCAACGATGTCCAGCGTGCTCAACACGCGGCGTCCGTCGCCCAGCTCGATGAGGACCAGGTCTTCTACCTCATGAGCCGGGGGATCCCCAGGGACTCGGCGCGGCGTATGCTCGTCGAAGGTTTTCTGACGCCCATCGTGGAGACGGTACCTCTCCCCGATGCTCGGGCCCAACTGTACGATCTTATCGGCACGAAGTGGGTCGCGTAGGATGGCGGACCGGGTCCTCCTCGGCAAGCTCGGTGACTTTGACGAGGGTCGCATCCACGGCCTCGAGGTCGAGGGACGCCAGCTCATTCTCGTCAACCTCGGAGGGACCCTTCACGTGCTCGACGGAATCTGCACCCACGCCTATGCCGAGCTCGCCATGGGGTTCCTGACCGGGGAGTATGTGCGCTGTCCTCTGCACCTGTCCCAATTCGACGTGGAGACGGGCGAGGCGATCGGCCCTCCTGCGGAGGAGCCGCTGCAAACGTACCCCGTGGAGGTAGAGGGCGACTCGGTCTACGTCCTCGTCGGCTGAAAGGCCGACACCTTACGCTTCCAAAGAGAATTCCTCGTACGCGGTCTCGCACGGAGGCCCGTAAGCGATGAGAAACCGCCTCTCGTCGACATCCATGATCGCGGAGACGGCGGTCTGGTAACGCTGTTCCTCCGGCAGCTCGGTCATGGGGTGACGACAGAGGGACTTGGGGGCGTTCTCGTGGTCCTGGAGTATGGCCTGGATGTCTGGGATGGTAAGCTCTTGTTCCCCCCTGCGCGTGAGGAGTTCGTCGATGCGATCCTGCCGCTCGAAAGTGGAAGTAATCTCGTAGATGAGGGGCTGCCAGATGCCCAACGCGTCCGGGTCGTGGAAGTGGTTGGCATGGGTTAGAATCCCCTCCGACGGAGTCTGCTCGGACGTCCCCACCGGGGAGGATTCCAGGTCTAGGACCCGGGCGTAGTTCCCGAGGGCCTGCCCGACGACGAAGTTCGCCGAACACGATCCGGGGGTGTCGTGCACAACCCGAGCGGCGTCGTCCACGGTCTTCGCCTGGAGAATCTGCCAGCAGCGGACATGGAAGGGCACGCCGAAGCGCTCCCAACTGTCCTTGTCCGACAGCATGCCGTTAATGAGGAGTCCGAGTCCCGCCGAGTTCAGGCCGATCTTGGGCCCCACGATGCCTGCCTCGGTGAAGGCGAGGACTGTGGGGCCTCCGTCAACACGGTAGCGGACCACGAGCGCTTCGATGCCGGGGAGCCAGTCCCAATTCTGGGCCATGAGGAGGTGGGCACCCCGGGTTCGATGGGGGAGGAGCGCGAGGGACGTGCAGCCACTAGGGAGCCGGTCGCTCGCCAGATTCTGGCCGCGCTGCGAGGACGCCGTGTAGACGACTTCGTAGCGAAGGTTGAGGGCCAAGACCTCGTCTTCGGGGAGGTTTGCACCCTCCGCCACCCCCCGCATCGCCTCCAAATAGCCCCTGTCCGCCTGTGCCACGACGGTCTCGTACTGCTGGGCCCGATTCAGGACCTCGTCCTTGGGGAGGCCCCACTCGGCCTCGAAGCGGTAGAAGTAGAGGTCCAGGTTGCGGCGGATCTGGGAAGGCGCTTGGTTGCCCTGGGCATACCCGATGTCCCACGGACCCCCCTCCGATTCCACGTACGCGACGTCCCCCGACCCGGCCATCATCAACCGTCCTTGCGGTCCTCCCTAGAACGCCAAGGTCTCACGCATGCCTTGGAGGATGCGTTCCTCGCTGGGAAGGTAGAGCTGTTCCCGCGCGAAGAGGGGCACTTGTACGTCATAGCCCGTGATGCGCCTGACGGGGGCCTCGAGGCTGAGAAAGGACTCTTCCGTGATTCGGGCCGCGACCTCTGCGCCCACGCCTAACGTCCGGGGCGCCTCATGGATGACTACGGCCCGCCCGGTCTTCTGCACGGACGCGTTGACCGTGTCACTGTCCAAAGGCGCGATCATCTGAAGGTCGATGATCTCGACGTTGACGACGTCCTCCTTCTCAAGGGTCTTGACTGCCTCCCTAGCCCGCTGCAGCATGCTTCCGTAGGCGACGACCGTGAGGTCTTCCCCCTCTTGGATGATCTCCGCCCCGTTCAGGGGAGGGACCTTGCGTCGGTCCTTGGGCAACTCCTCCCGTCCGCGCCGATAGAGCGCCTTGGGCTCCATGAAAACTACGGGATCGGGGTCGCGGATGGAGGCCTTGAGCAGCTCCCAGGCCTTTCGCGGTGACCGGGGGATGACCACCTTCAGGCCTGGTGTATGGGCGTAGTAGGCCTCCCGGCTCTCCGAGTGGTGCTCCAAGGCCCGCACGCCGGCCCCGTAGGGCATCCGGAGCACCAAGGGGACGGTGTACCGGCCCTGGCTGCGCTTGCGGTATCGGGCGGCGTGGCCTTCCACCTGGTGAAAGGCCTGATAGGCAAAGCCACTGAACTGGAGTTCGGCGATGGGATGGAAGCCGTAAAGGGCGAGGCCAATGGCCGAACCGACGATGGCCACTTCCGAGAGCGGCGTGTCCACGATCCGTTTCTCGCCAAATTCCTCGAGGAGCCCGTCGCTGACGCGGAAGATGCCGCCATCCACCCCCACGTCCTCCCCCAGGAGCAGAACGGTCTCGTCCCGGGCCATCTCCTCCCGCAGGGCCTGGTTCAGCGCCTGGACCATGGTGACGCCCGCCAACTACTCCCCTCCGTCCTCTTCCTGACGGGCGCGCACCCAGTCTTCCACCTCGCGGCGCTGCCGTTCCACGTAAGGGGGATTCTTCGCGTACGCGTGGTCAAAGATGACGTTCGGATTGCCATCGAGCCGTCGCTCGAAGCGCTCCACTGCGTGGTCTACCTCGATGACCGCCGCCGTGGTCCAGTTCTTGACCATCTCCTCGTCCAAGTGCCCCCGCCTGATGAGGTACTCCTGGAACCGGGGAAGGGGATCCCGCTTCTCCCACTCCTTCACCTCCTCCGCGGGACGGTACTTCGAGGGGTCGTCCGCTGTGGTGTGGAAGCTCAGGCGGTAGGTCAGCGCCTCGATGAAGGTAGGGCCTCCTCCCTTCCGCGCGCGCTCTGCGGCCTCCCGCGTGGCCACGTAGACGGCCAGGATGTCGTTGCCGTCCACCTGGAGGGACCGCATTCCATACGCGATCCCCTTCTGCGCCAGGGTTTTGGATCGGGTCTGCTTGTGCAGGGGGACGCTGATGGCCCACCGGTTGTTCTGGCAGAGAAAGACCACGGGAAGCTCGAGGACCTGGGCAAGATTCAGCGCCTCGTGGAAGTCCCCCTCGCTGGTAGCCCCGTCGCCGAAGAAGGTGAGGACCACGTCGTCCTTGCCCTGCAGCTGGATGCCCCACGCAATCCCCACGCCGTGGGGAATCTGGCTAGCCACAGGGACGGCGATGGGCAGGTCCCGGGACTCCTTCGGGAAGCGAATGCCCTCCTCGTACCCCGCCGTGAAGACCAGGTCGTCCTCCAGGCGGATCCCTCTCCAGATCGTGGCGGCGGCCTCCCGAAAGGAGGGCACGAACCAGTCCGTCTTCCGGAGGGCGTAGATGCTTCCGAGCTGAGCGGCCTCCTGCCCCCGGGACGGCGCGAAGGTCCCGATGCGGCCCTGGCGTTGCAGCTTCTCCTTTCGCTCGTCAAACTCTCGGGTGAGAAGCATCGTCCTGAAGAGGTCGAGCAGGTCCTCCTCCGGGATGTCGGGTTCGAGATCTTCGTCCACCTCCCCCTTCTCGTCGAGGATCGACAGATGCGTGATCTCAGAATCCAGGTCCACCGTCACACGAGGCATCGCGGTCCTCTCCATGAGCAGCGGTGCCGGGGAGGCTGTCGGACGCCTTCCTCGTCTCCGCCGTTGGCATCCGGGGGACTAGGACATCCCGCCCTCTTAAGTTCCCAGGGTACAGCGTGGCCCCGGTGCCGTCTTAGGTAATCTGAACCATTTCCACGAGGAGGGGACGACGCCGGACACCGTGCTCTAGGGCAGGCGTGCCAGCCACTCCGCCACTGCGCTCCTGTTCCGTTCCAGCCAGATGGAATTGAGGCGAATCCGCTCAAGGGCCTGCTGGATTCGCCGCTTGGCAGCCGGGGCCGGGTTCGCTTTGAAGAAGGTCTCCACCTCCTCCATCCGCTCGGGCGTCGTGAAGGCATCGGTGATGCCCACCACTCTTGCGATGCTGAATCCCCCTGGGCTGTAACGGCGGTCAAGCTCCGCCCAGTTGTCCTTGACAAACTCCCAGGCCAGGTCGCGCCCGTGCCGGTTCGCGGCAACCCCGACGATCACGCTCACGGTGTCCTGGGTGCGCACTTCTTCCTCTTCAAGCGAACGACCCAGGGTCTCCTTCAGGAGCTCGGCCGCCTTGGGTCGAGTCGTGGCGGTGAGGAGACGAAGCTTCTCCTCGTTCAAATCCGCTTCCCGTTCGAGGTGCCAGAGGGCCTCGTACGACGCCCTGTCTCCCTCCTGTCCCGCGATGCCGTACGTGACCCCCTTCAGATCGGGAGCTAGTGTGGTCGGGTCGCCCAGGTACGCATCGAAGCGCCGCAGGGCCTCTGCCACGGTCCCTTGGTCCTCGACCCAGCCCAAACGACCCAGGACGGCGCTGCGCATGAGGGCCTCCAGATGGCTCTCTTCGGGGGTGGCATCCCAACCGACCCGTTCGGCGACAGGACGGAAGAGGCGGCGCACATACCCCTGGAAGTCCGGGAGGTAGGGCTCATCGGCGATGAGGACTTCGAAGGCATGAAGGTTGGAGGCAATCTCGCGCCAGATAGTCGAGTCCGTCTCCTCCACGTAGGCTTGTGTGAGGGACAGATAGAGGGTGGCCGGCACGTAGCCCGCCCGCATGAGGGCGTAGGCATCGCTCTGGAGGCCGAGACGGTCCACCGAGGGGAGTCCTGCCGCCCGGAGGGCTGAGAACAGATGTTCCCATTCTTCCGACGGGTAGTTCACGCGGTAAAAACCGGTCTGGCCCGCGTTCACCTTGAACCAGTCAAGCTTCTCGCGGGTGGTGGCAGGAAAGACATGGCCCACGGCCCGATTTTCAGCAAGGAGGGAAGCCGGCGAGCCTCCCGCGCGCTGAATGGCAATCGGCACCTTCCACAGGGTCTCGTCCTTTCCGGGCCCCTCGAGGTGCTCGTAGAGGAAGCGAGATTGCGTTAGACCCACGCGCAGTTCCGTGTTCTCGCGTTGACTCTCCACCTCGAGTAGGGGGAATCCGGTCTGCCGCACCCAGCTGGCCATGAGGGCCCGCACCGGCTCCCCCGAGGCGGTCTCCAAGGCATTCCATAGGTCCCCGGTGCGAGCGTTACCATACGCGTGGGCATCCATGTACGCCCGCAGCCCCTTCTGGAACGTCTCCTCCCCCAGGAACTGCTCCAACATCCGCAAGACGCTGGCACCCTTGGCGTAACTGATGTTGTCAAAGATCTCCCGGATCTCCGCGGGGTTATGCACCGGGACCTCGATAGGATGGGAGTTTCGGAGACCGTCCAACGTCAGGCCCACCGCCGTGTCCTGATAGAGGAACTGGGTCCACATGTGCCACTCCGGGTAGAGCGCCGCCACCGCCTTGGTTCCGATCCACGAGGCGAAGCTCTCGTTGAGCCAGAGGTCGTCCCACCACTCCATGGTCACAAGATCGCCAAACCACATGTGGGCGACCTCGTGGGCCATGACGTCCACGATGTACTGGCGGGTGATACGGGCCGATTCCTTCGGGTCGAATAGGAGGATGCGTTCCCGATAAGTGATGGCCCCCCAGTTCTCCATGGCCCCAGCCGCGAAGTCGGGAAGGGCCAGGTGATCCAACTTGGGGAGCGGGTAGGGGATGCCAAAGTAGTCGTTGAAATAGTCCAGGATCTGAACGGCACTCTCCAGGGCGAAGCGGCCCAGTTCCTCCTTGCCCCTCACCGTGACGACGCGCACCTGGGTCCCTCCGCCCGCGGTCGTTTCCACGGCGGCCAGGTCTCCCACAACAAAGGCGAGCAGGTAGGTGGACATCCGTGGGGTCTCCGCGAACCGCACGGCCTTCGTCCCGTCGCCGAGGTCCTTCTCTTCCACCACCGGTGTGTTTGACACGGCGGTGAGCTGGGAGGGCACGACGAGGGTGAGGTCGAAGGTGGCCTTTCGCGCGGGTTCATCCCAGCAGGGGAACGCCCTCCGGGCATCCGTGGCCTCGAACTGCGTCGTCGCCATGAAGTGGTCCTCGCCCTCGGGGTTCGTGTATTGACTCCGATAGAACCCCCGGAGCTGATCGTTCAGAATCCCAGTGAAACGGAGGGACACAACGGCCTTCCCGGCCGGGAGGCTCTTGGCAAACCTCAGCGTGACCCGTTGCATCTCAGCATCCAGGTCGATGTTCTCGGGCTCCAGCACCTCTTCGTCTCTTCCGGTCAGCTGGGCCCCGAGGATCTCCAGCTCGATGGCGTTCAGGGAAACCTCGGACGTCGCCTCACGCACGGTCACATCGATGTCCACCTCCCCCTCGAAGGTGAGAGCCTCCAAGTCGGGCGTGAGAGACAGGGTGTACTTTTCCGGGATCACGCTGGTCGGCAGGCGATAGGTTTGTTCCTCACTCATCGGACTCCTCCTTCCTCCGCAGGCTCGCCCAAGGCCCCTCCCATGTATGTATTTGACGACCACCAAGAGTATTTACCCAACGCAAGAATATTCTGACAAGCTGGCGAGCGTCAAGGCGGTGTGCCATGCCAGAAGGAGATGTCGCAGTCCGAATTGGAGGCGCCGCCGGGGATGGGGTCACCTCGACGGGCGAGATTTACGCCATTACCTGCGCCCGGAGCGGCCTCCACGTCACGACCTACGAGAGCTATCAGTCGGTCATCCGTGGCGGCCACGTGTGGTTTCAGATCCGGGCGGCTAATGAGAAGCGGTACTCGCAGGGGGACACCTTCCACCTCCTCGCTGGCTTGGATCAGCAGACCTTGGACATCCACGTGCCCTTGCTCACGCCGCCGGGGGGCGTGATCTTCGACGCCGATCGACACGACCTGGACGCAAGCACGCTCCCGGAAGGGGTGCGATCCTTCCCCTTGCCGTCCCAGGCCATTTCCATGGACGTGAGCGGGAAGCCCCTCATGCAGAACGTCGCCACCCTCGGGGCGATCGTTCACCACGTCGGGCTCGATCTGAAGGTCCTCAACAGCGGCCTCGCCAAGATGTTCGGGCGAAAGGGGGAGGAGATCGTCAAGCTCAACGAGACGGTGGCGGAGAGGGGCTACGAGCACGCCCAGGAGCACCACAAGGCCCACGCGTTCGGCCTGCGACCCAACGAGGAGGGTCGGCCCCTCATGTCCGGGAACCAGTCCATCTGCCTCGGCGCCCTGGCGGGGGGCGTGAAGCTGGTGGCCCAGTACCCCATGACCCCTGCCTCCTCCATCATGCACTGGATGGCCGCGCACGCCAAGGATTACGGGGTCCTCTTGAAGCAGACGGAGGACGAGCTGGCGGCCATGAACCTCATCATCGGAGCCAACTACGCGGGGGCCCGGGCGATGACCGCCACGTCCGGCGGCGGCTACTCCCTCATGGTGGAAGCGACAGGCCTGGCGGGAATGACGGAGACCCCGGCCGTGATTGTGGAAGTCCAGCGAGCGGGCCCCTCGACGGGACTGCCTACCAAGACGGAGCAAGGCGACCTCCAGATGGTTTTCGGGGCCTCTCAGGGGGACTTCCCGCGGATCATTTTGGCTCCTCGGAACCCGGAGGAGTGCTTCGAGGCCGCCTGGCGCGCCTTCAACCTGGCCGAGAGCTACCAGTGTCCCGTGTTCATCATGTCCGACCTCTACCTCGGGGAAATGTGGCGGACGGTGGAACCCCCTGACTTCCAGGTGCCCATCGTTCGGGGCCTCGTTGTCGAGGAGGGGGAGGAGGACTACCACCGGTACAAGATTACAGAATCCGGTATCTCACCTCGGGCGCTTCCCGGAGAGTCCGGCCTCATGTTCGTCGCTGGTAGTGACGAGCACAACGAGAAGGGCGAGCTTCTCAGCGACGTTCTGGCCGGCATTCCGGAGCACATCGATACGCGCGCTCGGATGATGGACAAAAGGATGCGAAAGCTCGAGACAGCCCTGAATGAAATGAAGCCGCCGGAGCTGTGGGGGCCGGAGAGCGCGGACCTGACCCTCGTCTCCTGGGGGTCCACCCAGGCGGCCGTGCGAGACGCCCTCGAGATTCTCCAGGGGAATGGGGTGACCGCCAATTCCCTTGAGTTCTCGGACCTATGGCCGCTCCGAGTGGAAGAGGCACGAAATGCGTTGGAGGCCGCCTCCGAGACGCTTATCATAGAGGCGAACCACACAGGCCAATTCCACCGTCTGCTGCGGTCGGAGACGGGCATCCGATCGGATCACGAGTTCCTCAAGTATGACGGGGAGCCCTTCTACCCGCGGGAGGTCGCGCGGAAGGCGCAGGAGGTGCTGCGTGGCCGTTGAGGTCCACGTCATCAAGTCGGACACGAAGGTCACCTGGTGCCCCGGCTGTGGTGACTTCGGCGTCCTGAACGCGACCTTGAAGGCGGTTCAGGCCACGCAGCTCGATCCCAAGGACCTGGTCGTGGTCTCCGGGATCGGCTGTTCATCCAACTTCCCCCACTTCCTCCGGTCCTACGGCTTCCATGGCATCCACGGGCGTGTCATGCCCGTCGCCTCGGGAATTCGCTTGGCCAACCCGGAACTCACGGTCATCGCGACGGGCGGCGACGGGGACGGGTACGGCATCGGCCTCGGCCACTTCATTCACGCCATGCGGCGCAACTTCGACCTCACGTACATCGTGATGAACAACGAAATCTACGGTCTCACCACGGGGCAAGCCTCCCCCACGAGCGAGAAGGGCCACGTCACGAAGTCCACGCCTTGGGGGTCCATCGAGTGGCCCGTGAACCCCATTGCCCTTGCTCTCAGTGCCGGTGCCTCGTACATCTCGCGGGGCTTCTCCGGGGACCCCAAGCAGATGGCCACCCTCATCGAAGGTGGTCTCCGACACAAGGGATTCGCCCTCGTGGACGTCTTCTCTCCCTGCGTGACGTACAACAAGGTGAACACCTACCCCTTCTTCCGGGAACGGATCTACAAGCTGGAGGATGAAAGCCACGACACGTCGGACCTCATGGCGGCGTACGCGAGAGCGCACGAATGGGGGGATAGGATCCCGATCGGTCTTTTCTACCAGGTTGAGAAGCCTACGTACGAGGAGGAGGAGCCTGCGTTGAAACTCGGCCCGCTGGTGAGGCAGCCCCTGGCCCTCTCCAAGGAGCAGAGGAGACAGCTCCTCACAGAGTTCCTCTGATCTCCAACCCGCAGGTGGTGTCGCCCTCGAATCAGTGGGCTCAGGCCCTATCCCAGCGAGGCGGGACCCTGCAAGAACTCAGTGTCCTTTAACTCCGACAGTTTCGATTCCGATGACCCCAGATCGGCCTTGGTCAGAGTCGCATCTCGGCTCAGCCGGAATCAAGAGAAGAGAAGTGAGGGAGACGACGGTGGCCTCCCTCGTGGGACGTTTGCCACGCCTAGCTGACGACGAATCCACCCTCCAGTTTCATGAACTGGTGGCCCCAGCCGCAGAACTGGTTGCACTGGATGTCAAAGGTTCCGGCCGTATCTGCGAGGAAGGTTACGATCGTGGGGGAGGCCGAGTCCCCTACGGCGGGAATGTTCAGGTCGTACCCGCTGATCATGACGGAGTGGTCTTCCAAGCCTTGGTTCTCCGCCTCTTCGATGAGGTCGCGGAGTTCCAGGCCCGTCTTTCCGCCAAACTGGGTGTTGTTCTCCCACGCTGCAATCGTCCGATCCATGAACTGTCCATGAATCGCATGGCTCAGGGCCTCGGCACCCATGACCAAGAGGGTCACTTCCGTGCCTCGTGCTGCTTCGATGCGGGGCACTTCGGTGCCGTCCTCGTCGTAGATGACGAAGCCCCAGTGATGCGCGACGACAGTGAACGTCGCCTGGGGTGCCGGAGCCGGGACCGTCAGAGCGATGACGCCCCCTCCGATCGCGAGGCCGGCGACTAGTGCGACACCAATCCAGATCCAGAGCCTCCTATTCTCCATGAGAATGACGTTCGCCTTTCGAATCTATAAAGAGAGAGGGCAATTCCCCGAGCTGAGTCCCAGAGTTGGGAATGAGCTCCCATGCTTATCAAGGACCGCAGGCTCCAAGACGCGCTCTTACGAGCGCTTGCCGACGAGCAGAGCAGGCGGATTCTCGCGGCGACGAGCAACCGTCCCCGGTCTGCGGCGGACCTGATCCATGAGGAAGGACTCCCCAGTTCGTCGACCTACCGGCGGCTCCACGAACTGGAGGAGGAGGGCCTGCTGGCGGTGGCTCGGACCGTCCTGACGTCGGAGGGGAAGAAGTACCTGATGTACAAGGCGACCTTTCGTGAGGTGAGCTTGAAGTTCCAATCCGGAGAGGTGGTTGTCTCGGCCGTCCCCAACCTCGATGCGGTCCAGAAGGCGTTCCGCCTCTTCCACTCCTTCCAGGAGGAGCAATAGTGGTCGACCACCCCTACCTCGTGGCAGCCAAGATCACCGTCCTCCTCCTCGGTAGTGCCATCGCCCTCCTGTCGTACCTGGCGCATCGGCGGAACGGCGGACCTATCATGCTGGCCCTCTCCGCGGGGTTCGCCCTCATCGCGTTCGGTTCCTTCCTGGAGGGCCTTCTCTTCGAGGTCCTTCGGTGGGACCTCCCTACGGTCCATCTGGTCGAGTCCGTCTTCGTCCTCGCAGGACTCGTGACCTTGGCCATCGTGCTACGTCCGAGGGGCGTGAGAAGCTGACCATCTGGGCCTCCCTCAGTATTGTGGCCCTCATCGTGGCCGCCTTCCCACCCACGTACTTCGCGGTGAGACTGCGTAAGTCGAATCCCGCCTATGCGCGCCTAGCCGGTTTCCTCGCCCTCGCCCTCGCCGTCCACGTCATCTTCCACGTTGCCGACCTGTTCGTAGGAATCTCGGCACTCGTCTTGGGCGTGGAGGCCCTCTCCGCCGCGTTTATCTTGGTTTTCGCGGCGCTATACTGGAAGCTTCGTGAGGAGGGATAGCCACCGTCCTCGAGTCCCCCCTCCAGATCGTGGTCCTGTCATTCCTAGGGCTCTCCTTGGCCATCTTCCTTGTTCGCATGCTCCGCGATCGGACCCCCCGTAGGGGAAAGGTCCTGGGCTTCGGGATTGGGTTCTCGACCTTCCTCTCTGCTTGGATTCTCGTTGAGCTCATCGGCACGCTGGCGCCTCTAGCCTGGGCGGAGATCAGCGACACCTTGCACTTCGGCGTCTTGCTCGCGCTCGCCGTCTGGCTGAACGTGCGTTGGGGATGGGCGTTTCTGGCAGCCCGGGAGGGGAGCTGACGGAGCACCCCACCCTCGCCGTCTTTCGCCTCGCCATCGTCGCTGCGGGGGCGATCGTGACCCTCTGGGGGCTGCGGATGGTCGTTCAGGCCCGCGGTCACCGGGATACGTTTCTCTTTTTGACCGCAGGATTCGCCCTTCTGACCCTCGGGGCGGTGGTTGAGGGCGTCCTCTTCGAGTTCTTCGGATGGGACCTGACCCCGGCCCACACTGCCGAGGCACTGATAGCAGCGCTCGGATTCGCCCTCATCTTAATCTCCATCCAACGGAGCCAGATATGAGAGCACAAGGAGCGGGCCGTCAAGGAAGCCGTCAGACATCGTTCTGAGGTCGATGGCGCCTCAGTCTAGTCATGTCGGTCTCGACCCGCGCGTGACGCTTCACGACGGTACCCGTCCAGGTCGGAGCCAGGCGGTTCCTCGCAAGAGGGGCGTTCTTAGGGCCGGAAGCGCGTGGGCCGCCCCCGTCTCCGGCCCACCCTCTGAGAGAGCTGGGCCTTCGAGAGCAGCTTCTCCTCAACGCTGGCCAGGAGTCTCGCTTCAAAGTCCTCCCCATCCCCTCGTCCAAATACGAGGGACCAGTCAAGCAAGTACTCTCCATTCGTGGCTCCCTCCACCGCCCCGATGCCCGCCTCCGTTCGCATCAGCACCGTGTCGAACCCGGTCGGAGACCCGGTACGGCCCACGGAGAGATCGGCAAAGCGGTTGGAGTAGTCAAGGCAGGAGAGGCAGCTGGAATCAAAGGCCAGATAGAACTCGGCCAGATCGATGCGCGAATCGGTCCCGTCCGAGTATCGAACGCGAACATCGTCGGGGACGGTGATGGATTCAACGAGCCGGCCCTGGGGGCTCACGGCCCGCTCGAAGAATCCCCTCTTCCATCGGGCATTCGAGAGGGCACCATAGCAGAACTCCCCGATGATGAGGGCGATGTCCTGACTTGGCGGGACCCCGTTGAGCTGCATCCGTCGAATCATCCGGGTCTGGCAGGGCTTGCTCACTACGGCCAGGCGCAGGGGCTTTGGCTCCGAGCGCCAGAGGTCGCGCAGGAAGCGTACCGTCTGAGGCTTGCGGAACGGGTCTCCCCGCGGCACTTCGACCGGGTCCTCTCGGCGGATCAGGGCGTGTCCGGTCGGGTTCGTGCCAGGAGGTGCCGGAACGACTGCGGCATCGATCTTCCCTGCCTCGAGGAGGTAGGTCAAGAGCGCGCGGAGGGTTCCCCGGTCATCTGGGCGAGGTTCCCACGAGGAGGAAGTCAGGCAGGTTGCCCGCAGGACGCGGCCCAAGGGACTCTCGCGGATCCCGTATCGGGTCTCCAGGGCCAGGTCCAGCTCTTCGACTTCCGGACAGGAGACGTAGCACATCCCAGCGGTCGCGCACTCGGAGGGCGCGTACTCGAAGGCGTCGCCACTGACGGCGGCCGCGTCACATCCCTCCCGGGCACAGGCATCGAGACAGATGAGACAGAAGGTGCACCTACCGGGGTCGTAGACCTCGCGCAGGAGGTCCGCGAATGTCTTGGGGGCCTCCCAAAGAGATCCGTCGGAGGTTCTCACTGCCACGGGCTGGGGCATGACACGGCCTGTCTAAGGCCTTTGAGAAAGGCATGTATATGCTGACGCTTAGAGTAAGTATACCGCGCCACATAGAATGTACTGGAGGTATCCATGCGCATTCGGACCCCCGTCGACGAACGGATTACCCTTCACGTGCTCCGGCATCCGCCCTCGGCCGGAGAGGCGGCGGAAGACGCTCGCGAGGTCGAAAGGCCCCGTGGAGCCTTGCGGGAGGCCCTGGGACGTGCAGACCAGGAATATCGGAGCGTCCTCCGGGAGGTGAAACCCGTCTTCTATTACGGAAACGCCACGCCAACCGTCATGCGCATCCCTCGCCCAACGGCCGATCGACTCCGCTCATCTCTGCGCCTCCGGGAGACCGTTCACGGGGTGTGGGGGCCAGAGACCGTCCAACATGGTGACGCCCTGTACGAGCTCTGGATCCAGCATCAGCTCTGCGGCTAGCCGTCGGGGAGAGATTACCCAATGAGACCCCAGATCGCGGTCCCTCTGTCCATGGCGGAGGCGGGCCCCGAGCATCAGGGCCCGGTCTATGAAGAATGGGATGGGCGGGCGAGATAAACTAAATGACACTGATAGCCTATACTCTCCTCTCGATAGATACGCAAAACTAAAGGGCAGTTTGCGCGTTTTTCGCATCACGGTGCGTACCATGGCTGGAACTGAGGGTGGAAGTGCGTGGGCCAACCGCTTCATCGTGGCGGGGATCCTGCTGGGGGCGGTCACGTTCGGCGTCTTCGCCGGGCTCCTTCTCTTGACGCTCACGGGGCAGCCGATCTCCCGGGCCCTTGCGGCAGGAGGCATCGGCGTGTGGTTGCTCGTGGGCGGTGTCGGCCTCCTGATTCTCACGATTGGCGTCGTGACCACGGCACTCTTCTATCAGCACATCGAGGTGACCATGGGGAGGCCCTACAGGGGCGTGATGATGAACATCCTGGCATGGCTTCACCTGACGCTGCTGCCCATCGCGGGTCTGGTGGCAGCGTTGATGTTCACATATGTGGGATGGGCGGGAGGCATTGGCGGGGTCGCCCCTGAGTTTGGCGGGGGAGGCCTAAACCCCGGGGAGATTCATGCGATCGCGGCCCCGTTTGTCGACCCCATCGGCTACGCCTTGGCCGTGGCGTTCCTGGGGGTCCTCCTGGGCGGCCTCGGTTACGTCATCATGTGGATAAGGAAGCGCTAGCCGCCCCTCTTGGGCTACCCGTCGCCTGGTCGGGCGAGGCGTCCCGGTGAGTAGCGGAGCGACTCGATCGGCCACCTCCGCGAACCAGCTGGGGTCTAGGCGGTGCGAGGAGGGCCGTCGGCCGACGTGCGAAGTCTCTCGTGGAACTGTTTCCGGAACCTCGCCACCTTCGGGGCGACAATGGCACGGCAATAGGGCTGCTCGGGATTCTTGAGGAAGTAGTCCTGGTGATACTCCTCCGCGCGATAGAACGAGTCAAAGGCGACGACCTCTGTGACGATGGGATCTTGCCAAACGCCGGGATGAAACTCGGCGATGACCCGCTTCGCGCTATCCTCCTGCGTGGGGGTGTGATAGAAGATGGCGGAGCGGTACTGCGGTCCCACGTCGGGACCCTGCCGGTTGAGGGTCGTGGGATCGTGGACGGAGAAGAAGACCCTGAGGAGGTCTTCGTACGAGAGGAGGGTGGAATCAAAGCGCATCTGGACCGCCTCTGCGTGTCCCGTGGTCCCTCTGCCGACCTGCCGGTATGAGGGATTGACGACGGTCCCGCCCGAGTACCCGACCTCGACGCTCTCGACGCCGCGGAGGGTCTCGAAGAGAGGCTGTAGGCACCAAAAGCACCCTCCTGCGAGGGTCGCCGTTTCCAGGCCGTCCTCGTTCATGTGGGATGTCCTTCCACGCCTAGGACTTAGAGGAGCTCGGCGTTGAGCGTGATCTCGGTGTTGAGTAGGCGGGAGATGGGACAATCCTCCTTTGCCCCCTCAGCCGCCTTTAGAAAGGCTTCGCTCGTCGCGCCTGGCACCTTAGCCACCACGTCGAGGTTGACGGAGGTCGTTGTCCACCCCCCTCCCGTCTTCTCAAAGTTCAGTGTCGCCGTGGTGCGGATGTCCTCCGGAGAGAATCCCGCGTTGCCCAGGGCGCTCGAGAGGGCCATGGAGAAGCAGCCTGCGTGAGCCGCCGCAACGAGCTCCTCGGGGTTCGTCCCCGGTTCGTCCTTGAACCGGGTGGTGAAGGAATAGGGGACCCCCTTCAGTACGCCGCTATCCGTCGAGAACGATCCCTTTCCGTCTTGGAGCCCGCCCAACCAGATGGCGCTAGCGTGTCGCTTCAATTGTCACTCCCCGAGAAGACGACGGCCGGGCAGTGCCTTTAATGCTTGCCCCTGCGCAGAGTCCCCGGGCCGAGGGACAGAGGCGAACGCGGCACCGCCCAGCCGACACCAGGGTGTGAGCCGGCTCAGGATCGCCCTTACCTTCTTTATCGAGAGATCCCTCCTCTTACAGGTGGCGTCCCTCCTGGTCGAGTTCCGCGTGGCCTCCGACCGGTGTCCACTGATCCGCCTAACACGCGAATTTGAGAGTGTAGAGGTCGAGTACCTGGACATGGCCCAGACTTCAGGGGACGCGTTCCTGGAGGTTTTCGAGGTTCGGGGCCCTCGGGCAGTGGCGTTCGGCGAGGCCCTCGCGTCCACCAAGGGCGTCTCGCAGGTTCAAGTCCAGGAAGAGGGTTCCGACAAGATTGTTGGCCAGGGGGTCATCGCGCAACGCTGCGTTCGGAGGGTGTTGGCTCAGGACGGGTGGATGCCTTCGAAGGTCGTGGCGGCCGGGGGCAAGGAAACGATTTCCGTGTTTGTCTCCGATCTGGATGAGGCCCGCGATCTGGTCAACCACGTCCAGAACCAATACCCAAGCTTTGAGTTGGCAAAGATCACCTCTCAGGGATCGGGAGCTAGGGCCTTCGGGAGGGCGGGGGGCTTCGGTCTGACGCGGCGGCAGGAGGAGGTCCTGCGAAGGGCCATCTCCGAAGGCTACTTCGACTCCCACAGGAGAAAATCTGCCAAAGAGATCGCCGATCGCATGGGGGTCGACCGCAGCACCTTCGCACGCCACCTGCGCGCGGCTTTGAAGAAAGTGCTCTCGAACCTGCTGGGGTGAGAGAGGACTCAGAGATTCAGAAACGGCTTCAGTGCGTCCGCCAGGGCCTGGACCTTCTCCTCCAAGGTTCCCGGAATGAACTGCCGCTTCCGTTCCACGGGTTCTCCCTCCACCAGGTCGTCCACGATGGTGAAGGAGCCCGCCAGTCCCACCTCCTCGTCCCGCAAGCCCAGGTCCGCCGCCGTCCATACCTGCACCCACCCGGACTCGGCTGCTGCCTCCACCCTGTCGAAGTCGGGGAACCGAGGCTCGTTGGAGCCCACCACCACGGATACGACGGCTGGCATCGGAGCGGCCAGGACCTCGTAGCTGGATTCGAGAGCGCGTCGGGCGATGACGGAGTCCCCCTCCACCCGCACGTCGTCCGCAAAGGTGATCTGCGGGACGTCCAACCACTCCGCGAGGCCCGGGGGCACCTGCCCTGTGCTGGAATCGGCGGACTCTTCCCCACAGATGACCAGATCGTACTTTCCCAGCTTCTCGACCGCCCGCGCCAGGGTGAGGGAGGTCGGGTAGGTGTCGGCACCGGCGAAGGCTCGATCGCTCAGCAAGACTGCCCGATCGGCCCCCATGCCCAGACAGAGCTCCAAGTATTCCTTGAACAAGGGCGGTCCCATGGAGATGAGGGTGACCGTGCCGCCGTAGGCGTCTCTGAGCGCCAAGGCCACCTCCAACGCGTTCTTGTCCGGCGGGTTCAGCACGTTCTCCGCGGCCGCCCGATCCAGGGTCTTCGTCTCCGGGTTCAGCGTGACCTCCTCGGGCTTGGGGACCACCTTCAGCGAGACGACGATGTGCATGCTCATGCCGCCACCATCCTCGTCTCCTCAAGCTTTTCAATGAGGGGAGGGAGAAGTTCGAAGAGGTCCCCGACCACGCAGAGGTCCGCCTGGTCGAAGATCGGAGCATTCTCGTCGGTGTTGATGGCCACCACCGTGCTGACATCTTTCAGGCCGGAGACGAAGTGGCTGGCGCCACTGGCTCCGAGGATAATGGCCAGCTTGGATCGCAGGGAAATGCCCGTGGAACCGACCTGTTTCTCGCGGCCAGCGACCCCAATGTCCACGAGCGGCCGGGTCACCCCGATGGCCGCGTCCAGCAGCGAGGCCAGCTCTTCCACCAGGGCGAGGTCGCCCCCAGTGCCCATGCCCGCCACGAGCGCCCGGAGGGCGGAATTGACCTCCTCCCGGGGCAAGACTCTTCGCTCCAAGACGCGGCAGCGAATCTCCTCCGGTCGGAGGTCCACGGCAACAGTCTCGACGTGCCCTTCCCGCGCGTCATCGGCTTCGAGAGGTGCAAAGATACCCGGGCGCACCGTAGACATCTGAGGGCGTCCCGTCTCCGACGTGATGATGGCAAGGATGCTTCCGCCAAAGCCCGGGACGGCGGATAGTAGGAGGCCCTTCTCACGATCCACGTCGAGGCGGGTAGCATTGGCCGTGAGTCCCGTCCCAAGCCGGACGGCCAACCGACCGGCGAGATCTCTTCCATTATTCGTCGCGCCGAGGAGGAGGATGTTGGGTCTGCGCTCCTCGATGAGGTGGGCCATGACCTTCGCATAACCGTCCGTTGTGTACCCTGCCAAGAGGGGATGGTTCACCAAGAGGACCTCGTCCGCTCCGAATCGAATGGCCTCCCTTCCCAGGTCGTCTGTCTTGTGACCCAGGATGATGGCCGCGAGGGACTCGTCCAACTCGTCCGCCAACGCCCGGCCCCTGCCTAGGAGTTCGAGTCCCACCGGGAGGAGATGGCCTTGCTCCTGCTCCAGGTAGACCCAGAGACCCTGGTGGGCATCCCCCTGCGCCTTGGGGCTCATCCCCGCACCGCCTTCGTTGGGGCAAGCAGCTCCATCACGTCGACGA
The DNA here is from genome assembly GCA_046759185.1 of Thermoplasmata archaeon. Lineage (GTDB taxonomy): Archaea > Thermoplasmatota > Thermoplasmata > RBG-16-68-12 > JAJISG01 > JAJISK01. Next base: position 48,539 of record JBHIBO010000009.1, read on the forward strand.
CGCGGGCCCCCTGCATCCGGTGCGTGCTATCCTCGAAGTTCTGGATGCAGTAAGGACACGAGGTGGCCAGAAGCGGGATGTCCGCCTCCTTCACCTGCTCCATCCGCTTGTCGGACAGCCTCTCTCCCCCCTCCTCCCGCCACATGCCTCCGCCGCCCCCTCCGCAACAGAGGGCGTTCAGCCGGTTGTCCCGCAATTCCTCAAGCTCCAGGCCGGGCACCGACTCCAAGAGCTTCCTTGGAGGTTCGAAGATGCCGTTGTAGCGACCCAGGTAGCAGGGATCGTGGTAGGCCACCCGGGAACCCTTCACCTTGGCCGGCTTCAGGATCCCCTTGTCCAGCATGTGCTCCAGGTACTCCGTGTAGTGAAGCACCTCGGCCTCCAGGCCGTAGCGGGGGTACAGATTCCGGAACATGTCGAAGCAGTGAGGAGAGATGGCCACGATGGTGTTCGCTCCTGTACCCTCGAAGGTCTTCACGTTCTCCTCGACGAGCCCCTGCAGGTAGCCCCTCTCGCCGGTGACGCGCACCGCGTCCCCGCAGCACCTCTCCCGGCTCCCCAGGATACCCACCTCCACGCCGGCCTGGTTGAGAACCTGCATTAGGCCTCGGGCCACGCCCTGCAAGCGGGGATCGTAGGAGCCTGCACATCCCACATACAGCAGGACGGACACCCCCTCGGCGGCGTCCCGCACCTTCAGGCCCTCGGCCCACCTAGCCCGCTCGGACCGGGGGTCGTTCCAGGGATTTCCCTCCTCCAGGGTCGACCAGAGGAGCTTGTTCATCTCGCGTGGAACCGTCCTCGCCTTGAAGGCCAGGGCCCGGAGCCCCATGATGGCCTCCACAATGTGGACATCTCGGGGGCAGCGGACTTCGCAGGAGCGGCAGGCGCTGCACATCCAGATGTCTTCCATCCCCCCCTCCAGACCCAGCTGGGCCCGCCGAAGAATCCTTCGGGCTGAGAGGGGGCGATCGAGGTAGGACAGGAGGGGGCAAGACGCGGTGCAGGTCCCGCATTGGAAGCAGGGATTCATGGCCCCAGCCGTGATCTCATACACCTTCTGCCAGAGCTCGTCGTCCAGCTCCACCACGGCCTCGGCCATCATTCCGCCCCCTCCGCGACCTCCGCTTCGCGCGTGCTGTCTTGCAGTTCCTGAATCCGCTCGTGCAGCTGCTGCATTCGCTGGGCGAACAGCTTCCCCTCCGCGGCGGTGAACCAGCCCAGATCGAGCTTCTGGGGGTCATAGCCCCGGGCCTCCACCTTCTTCTTCCACCGACGGAACCGTTTCTCCGTCTCGTAGTTGGCCGTTAGGTAGTGGCAGTCGCCCAGGTGGCAACCGCTGATCATGACCGCCCCCGCCGAACGCTCGAAGGCCCGGAGGATAAACTTCTCCGAGACCCGGCCGGAGCACATGGTTCGGATGATACGGGAGGACGGCGGGTACTGGAACTTGGCGATGCCCGCCTGGTCCGCTCCGGCGTAGGAACACCAGTTGCAGGCGAAGACCACGGCCTTGTCCTCGGGGTTCTCCTCCGTCGCGGCGTCGACCTGGGCGAGTATCTGTTCGTCGGTGTACCCGGGCATGGTGATGGCGTCTACGGGGCAGGCCGCGGCGCAGGTGCCACAGCCCGTGCACGCCGCCTCCACCACGATGGCGGGTTCCTTCACCTCCGCGATGATGGCATGATAGGGGCAGACCTTGGCGCAGAGGGTGCAGCCCGTGCACGCCTCGGCGTCCACGATGGCCGTCAGCGGCTCCATCTCCACCTCATCCCGAGCCAGGAGCACGGACGCCTTGCCCGCGGCGCCCAGTCCCTGGGAGATGGACTCCCCGACGTCCTTCGGCCCCTGGCAGGCACCGGCCAGGTACACCCCTTGGACCGCAGCCTCCGTGGGTCCTAGCTTGGGGTGGCTCTCCAGGAGGAAGCCGTCCTGTCCTATGGACAACTTGAGTTGCTCCTCCACCGCGCCAGGGACGGGGGGGTCGAGGCCCACTACCAGGACCAGCTGGTCCGAGGGAATGGCCACGTCCTCGTCCGAAAGCGTGTCATGGAGGAGGAGGCGGCCGTCCTCCCAGGCGACCTGCTCCTCTGTGGCCGCCTCGTCCGAAATCCGAAAGAACTGGACGCCCCAACGGCCTGCTTCCTCGTAGAGCTCCTCGGCGTGACGGCTGTAGGTCCGGATGTCTTTGGAGACCACGCGGACCCTCTTGCCCTGCTTGCGCAGTCGGAGGGCCTGCTGAATCATGGACTGGCAGCAGTACCGGGAGCAGCCCTTGTCGCCCTGGCGGGAGCCGATGCAGCCCAGGAAGGTGACCTTCTCGGCCTCCGCGGAGGGCATCGTCTGCTCTAGGTCCAGGTTGGTGATGACCCGGGCATCCTCCCCGTATCCCAGCGTGTCCGGGACGAAGGGCGTGGCCCCCGTGGCCATCACGATGCCGCCGACGTTCAGATTCTCGTCGTTAGTCAAGGTGACGTCAAAGTTGCCGACGTAACCGCTGACCACCTCGACCTCCGTGCCGAGGTGGACCTTCACGCCGGCCTGGGCCACCTCCCGTTTCTTCTCTCGCACGACCTCCCGGCCGGGGAGTCCGATGCCCGACACGTGGTCCAGCTTCCGGACAATCCCCCCGAGCTGCAGCTCCCGCTCGACGAGGTGGGTCTCGAAGCCCTGATCCGCGAGGGCCGTAGCGGCGCTCATACCGGCCACGCCTCCGCCGACCACCAGTGCCTTCCGGACGACCTGCTGCCGCACCTTCGCCAAGGGCTGGAGGCGTCGGGCCTTCTCCACCGCCATCCTCACCAAGTCCTGGGCCTTCCCCGTGGCCGCCTCGGGCTCCTTCTTGTGAACCCACGAGTCCTGGTTCCGGATGTTGGCCATCTCCAGCAGGTAGGGGTTCAGGCCCGCCCGTGCACAGGCCTTCATGAAGGTGGGCCCGTGGGTCTTCGGGGAGCACGCCGCCACCACGGCCCGATTGAGCTTCTTATCCCGAATGGTCTCAGTGATCTGCCTCAGGGTGTTGGCCGAGCAGGAGAACATCTGCCGTTGAGCATGGGCGACCCCATCCAGATCTCCTGCGGCGTCCACGACCTCCGGGACGTTCACGGTGCCCGCGATGTTGGACCCGCAGTCGCAGATGAAGACGCCCACCTTGGGGTCCCCCGAGACGTCGATGGGCTCCACGGCCTCAGGGACGGGCCAGGTCCGGGTCTCGACGTAGCTCAGGGCGCTCGCGGCGGCGCCGCTGGCCCCCGCCACGCTGTCCGGGATGTCCTTGGGACCGGAGGCGCAACCGGCCACGTAGATACCGTCCCGGGTCGTCTGTTCCAGGCTGCCTCGGGTCCCGACGGTCCGAACGAAGCCGTCGGTGTCGACCTCCACTTCGAGGACGGAGGCCAGGTCCTCCAGCCCCCTGGACGGCAGCAGGGCCGGGGCCAGGACCACGAGGTCGAAATCCTCCTCCTGGACAGCGCCCGCGTAGGTGTCCTCGTAGCGCACACGGACATCCCCACCGTTGCCTTGAATCTGGGAAGGCCGTCCGCGAATGTACCGGACGCCCTCTTCCTGGCTCCGGTGGAAGAAGTCGTCGAAGCCCTTTCCGTAGGCCCGGATGTCCATGTAGAGGACCGTGACGTCCTCAATCCCGTGGTCCACGGCCTGGACGGCCTCCTTGATGGAGTACATGCAACAGACCCGAGAGCAGTAGTGGCAGAACCGGTGGTCCCGAGAGCCCACGCACAGGACGAAGAGGAGGCGACCAGGATGGGTCCCGTCACTGGGCTTCACCACCTCTCCGGCCGTGGGCCCTGCGGCGTTCAGGAGCCGCTCGAACTCCATGGAGGTGAGGATGTCCGGGTGTTCGCCGTATCCGTATTCCGGCAGGTTGCGGGGGTCGAAGAGATCGAAGCCCGTTGTTACGATGACGGCGGCGGCCTCGCGGACGTGGCGCGTGACGGGTTTCATGTTGAAGTCGATGCATTTCGGCAGGCAGGCCTCGACACATCGACCGCAAGGGAGGTAGTTGGGGGGTTCGTTGAGACACGCGTCGACATCGATGGTGTAGGCGCCGGGCTCCGCCTGTTCGAAGGGCGTGTAGATGGCCTTCCTCGCACCCACGCCCACGTCGAACTCGTTGGGCAGAATCTGAGGGCACACAGGCACGCAGTCGTCGCATCGGGTGCACTCGTCGGTGACGTAACGGGCCGCCTGATCGATAGTGACGGTAAACGCCCCCGCGCTACCCTCGACCTCCGTTACCTCGGCTAGGGGTAGGACCTCAATGTTCTCGTTCTGGATGACCTCGCTGATCTTCGGAGCCTCGATGCAAATGGAACAGTCCAACGTGGGGAAATTCTTGTCCAGGGCGGCCATCTTCCCGCCGATGGAGGGGGTCCGTTCCACCAAGGTGACCCGGCAGCCTGCGTCCGCCAGGTCCAAGCAGGCCTGGATGCCTGCGATGCCTCCGCCGATGACGACGACACGGTTCTCCATTAGCTGGCACCTCCTCGGGCAAGCTCTCGGCCCTTCCGGAAGGCCTCCTCGTTGAGCTGTTCTGTGCCCTTGGGTACGCTGTCCAGAATCGCTCTCCGAGCGCCCTCCTCGGTCACGACATCGGTGAGCTCGACCAGGGCCCCGATCATGACGATGTTCGCCACGACCTTCTTGCCCATCGCTTCGGCGGCCTTGAGGGCCGGAATGAAGCTAGTCCTCCGGCTCCATTCCCTCGTCGGGTGGACCAGTCCCTTCTCGAAGAGGGCCTGGCCATCGGGCTTCATTGTCTCGTGGAATCGGTCGAACGCGTCTTGGGCCATGGCCATGAAGATGTCAGGCTTCTCCACGAGCGGGTAGCGAATCTCCTTCTCGCTGATGACCAGGTCCGCCTTGGACCAGCCCCCCATCTTCTCCGGGCCGTAGTCCTCCGTCAGGACGGCGGCCCCATGGTCGTATAGGACGGCGGCCCGACCAAGGATCTTGCCCGTGGTGATGATGCCCTGGCCGCCGAAACCCGCCATACGAATTTCGGTCCTCACGGCAACCCCTCCCGGACCTTCCGGAGGAGCTTGTCCTTGCCGACATGGTATGCGGCTCGCTCCACGTCCACGAAGTTGCCCACGACGATGGGATCTCCCCGCCGCATGGTAATCCCCACCTCCCTGAGGTCGGCATCGTTGTCCACGACGGCCTCGTGACGGAAGTGAGTCATCTCGTCCATCGCGTCCGCGAACCTGTTCTTCCGGCCGAAGCCGATGGGGCAGGGAGAGATCATCTCCACAAATGCCAGCCCATCCACTTCGAAGGCTCGCCGGATGGCGTCTTTCAGTTGGCGCACGTGGAGCGTGGTCCAGCGAGCCACAAAGGGTGCACCGCAGGCCGCGGCCAGCAGAGGCATGTTGAAGGCTTGCTCAAAGTTACCGTAGGGCGTGGTGGTCGTCCGGGCGGCGTAGGGCGTCGTGGCCCCGAACTGCCCTCCTGTCATGCCATAGTTGAAGTTGTTCACGAACAGGAGATTGAGGTCGAGGTTGCGGCGGACCGCGTGGATGAAATGGTTGCCTCCAATGGTGATCAGGTCCCCGTCGCCCGAGAAAACGGTCACCTCAAGTTCCGGCCTCATTAGTTTGAGGCCCGTCGCGAAGGGAATGGGCCTCCCGTGGGTGGTGTGGTACGAATCGATGTTGACGTAGCCGGCCACGCGCGCGCTACAACCAATCCCCGAGACGACGACGTGCTTGTCTGAAGGCGTCTCGGACTCCTCAATGGCCTCCACGTAGCACCGAACGGCGTTCCCCAGTCCGCAGCCGGGGCACCAGATGTGAGGGAACCTCTCCTTCCGCAGCAGGACGTCTTCTGGATGGCTGTCCGTCAGCGATGTGCCGCTCATGCGACCGCCCTCCTCAGAGCACGCAAGATCTCCTTCGGATGGAAGATGCGTCCCCCAGGGAGCCCCAGGTGATGCACATCGCAGTCGGCCGCCTCTCTAGCAGGATGGACCATCTGGCCCATGTTGACCTCGGCGACGACAATCGAGTCGACTTGCCCGGAAAGCCGGCGCACGGGTTTCCTGGGAAAGGGCCACGCCGTGATGAGGCGCAACATGCCAGCTTTGATGCCCTCCTTCCGAGCCGCCTGGACGGCTTCCCAACCAGGTCCCGAAGTGGAGCCGTAGACCACGAGTCCCACCTCGGCGTCGTCAACGAGCCGCTGCTCGTACTCGACGATCTCTTCCTCGTTCTCCCTGATCTTCCCCGCGAGCCGGGGGACGAGGGCCTCCTGGCTCAGGGGGCTCGTGACCGGGTAGCCGATGTCATTGTGGGTTAGCGCCGTCATGTGAAACCGGTAGCCCTCCCCAGGTAGGGCCATGGGGGGCACAAGGTGCGAGCTGTCGAAGGGCAAGTAGCCCTCCGCCGGGACGTCGGGTATGGGCCGGTACGCCGTCTCGATCTCCTCTTCGGGTGGAATGACGAGCCTCGTGGTCATCTGGCCGATGATCTGGTCTGCCATCACCATGACGGGAATGCGATACGTCTCCGCCGCGTTGAAGGCCTTGATGGCAAAATCGAACATCTCCTGGACCGTGCCCGGAGCGTAGGCCACCATCTCGTAGTCCCCATGGGAGCCCCAGCGGGCTTGCATCATGTCCCCTTGGGAGGTCAAGGTCGGTAGGCCTGTGCTCGGCCCGCCCCGTTGCACGTCCACGATGACACACGGGGCCTCGAGCATGAAGGCCAGGCCGACATGCTCCATCATCAGGGACAGCCCGGGGCCCGAGGTGGCGGTCATGGCCTTCGCCCCCCCGCAGGAAGCTCCGATGACGGCCGCGAGACTCCCCATCTCGTCCTCCATCTGGATGTATTCGCCGCCCACCAGCGGAAGCCTCTGGGAGGCCCTCTCGGCGATTTCTGAGGAGGGCGTGATGGGGTATCCGGCGTAGAATCGACAGCCGGCAGCGATGGCCCCCTCCATCACGGCGATGTCACCTTTGACGAAGTGCTCTCCTGTCAGCACGGGGCGGGGATCAAGCAACGGCTTCCACCTCCAAGGAGTAGATGGCAAACTCCGGACACACGTCTCGGCACATTCCGCAGTTGACGCAGGCGTCCTCCTTCCCCTCCCTCACCCTCGGGTAGCGGTAGCCCTTCTCGTTGAGCTCCTCGCTCTTCTCGAGGACGTCCAACGGACAGAGCTCCCAGCAGAAGGAGCACTCCTTGCACCGGTGGGGGAGGACGTAGACCCGTCCCCGGGGGGCGGCTTGCCGATCGAGATCGACGGGGGTTCGCAACGATTGGAGGTAAAGGGCTTCCCGGGAGACGGGCTGCAAGCTCGGCCTTGGGAAGGTCTCCGCCAAGACGGGGGGCTCCAGAGGAGCCCCTTCGACCTCCATCGACTCGGAGGGTGGGACCACCAGGTGTTGCTCGACCTCCTCCATCGGCAGGTCGCCAAACAGAGCACGAACGGCCTCACCCATCGTCTGGAGGAACTCGTCTCGAATGTCTCGGTACTCATAGACGTAGCGAAAGCGACCCCGGAAAGACTTCTTCCTTCGGTCGATGATGCCACGGGCGTGGAGGCGATCAAGGACTGTGCTCACGGTGGCGTAGGTGACCTCCGTGCCGGAGTCACTCAATGCCTCCTTCACGCGTCGAGTCGGCGCGCTGTGGAGGCTCCGGAGGACACCCAGAACGCGTGTCTCGAGAGGGCCTAACCTCAAGGTCCGAACCTCGGACAATTGTAATAGTACAACTATCCGTAAAGCCGGTCTGCAACTATGCGGAGGCTTTTTGAGGGGATGCCAGCAGCCCCGAACGACCCTTCTCCTGGGAGGCTGCGGCTAGGAAGCCACCGGTCCGGTTGATGCCCACGCCTTCGGACGTTCTGAGGATCGGACAACGAGGAAGACAACGCCGCTAGTGGAACTGGAGCTTCTCCCCGAGAGCGGCCTGGAGGAGGTCCGCGTGTTCTCGGTAGCTCTCCTCGTCCGTGAGGGAGAACGCCTCTGTGCCGGTGGCCGTCTCCACCTCCAGGGTGCCCTTGGCCACGACGTCGGGATCGTCCATCCTCGCGCTCCGAATCTCCGAGTACGGCAAGGCATGGTTCAGCTTGTGGGCGCTAACCACGGCCTCCGGCGCCTGCTCGGAGAGTTTCTCGGTCCTCCTCTTGGCCCGCGCTTTCGCCATGAGGATGCCGCCGACTTCAAGGGCCGCTCCCAGCCCCGCCTTCCCCACGGTCGCAGCGATGATGCGTTCCGAAGTGACCATGAGGCTCCAATGTCTCTTCCCGCTTCGGACGCCGCCAATGACTCCAAGGGTCTTCTCATCCATCGAGGTTCCACCTCCGAGCTCGGGGACCATGGCCCCGAAGTGGGCTCAGCCGGATTCGAACCGGCGATCTTCGCTGTGTGAGAGCGACGTCATAACCGCTAGACCATGAGCCCGCCGTTGCTCATCGAACATGGCCGTAAAGTTCCTTTGGCCGCGGACGAGGGCGTCAGCCTTAAGGAGGCCTCGCGGGATGGCTGGGCGGAAGACCATGGCCAAGACGGATGCGCGGGACTCCTCGATGAAGGAGGTGCAGGGCGCGTTGGAGGACCGGGGATACGCCCTCCACTTCACCACGGAGCGGAAGGGCGAAACCATCACCGCCAACCTAGAGTTGCGCAACTTGGAAGAGGAGAAGTCCTTGGTGAGGCTCGTGGCTTCCGGTCGGATCGAAGACATCGACCTCACCCTGGGTTTCGACGTGGAGGAGGAAGAGCTCTGGAACTTCGTCATGCGATTGATGGGACTCTGGGAGGCCACACAGGGCTCCGGTGATTTGGACCTGGACACCACTGAGTAGCCCGATGGGTTTTATAGCGACCGCGGGTTTCACGAGGGCAGCACATGGATTCTTCTAACGTGCTCACCGCCCTCGAAGAGCTCGAGAAGTGGCGCGCCCGCCGGGTCAAGATTCAGAATCGTCTGGCCGCCAGCCGGCGTGAACGGTGGACCTTGGAGAGGGAGCTGGAGAAGCTGGGTCGGCAACTCTCGGGGCTGGCCGACGCCCTATTTAGCCCCGAGGAGCGAGACGCGGACGCTCATCTCATTCCACCCTTCCTCCTGGGGAGGCAGCCATGAGTCTCGCACCAATGTGGGACGAATACCGCCGCCTCCTCCGACAGCGAAAGGCCCTCCATCGGGCGATCGAGGACTTGGACGATGAGGAGGCTCTCCTCCTTGAGGAGATCGTGCAGGTGGAGGGGCAGATCGCCTACTACACCTCGCTCACGAAGGACATGAAGAAGGCGCTGGAGCCCCATCGCCTCGGCCAACTCCTACGCTCTTTGAACAAGGGTTAGTCGCACTCCGGGGTCAGAGGAAGGGCATGGATCTGCGTACCGTTTGGATGGAAGGAGACGTGGTCCACCTTATCGACCAGCGCCTTCTCCCCGCGGAGTACAAAGTGTTCGAGGCCTCCGACTACAACGACGTGGGCTTCGCCATCGCGGAGATGGTCGTGCGGGGTGCTCCGGCCATCGGGGCCACCGCTGCCTACGGGATGGCCCAGGCCTCCCTGCAAGGACGTGACTTGAAGGAGGTCGCGGCGTACTTCCGGGCCACCCGCCCCACAGCTCACGACCTCTTCTTCGCCGTGGACCACATGCTGGAGGCGGCCAAGGAGGGCCGCGATCTCGTGGAGGCGGCGGAGGCCTACGCGGAGGACAGCCTGGCGCGATGTCGCGCCATGGGGAAGCACGGCCTCCCCCTCGTGGGGGACGGCGCAAGAGTTCTTACGCACTGCAACGCCGGCGCCCTGGCCACGGTGGGGTACGGGACGGCGTTGGCGCCCATCCGAGCCGCCATAGAGGCGGGCCGCAACGTGTTCGTCTTCGTGGATGAAACCCGACCGCGGCTGCAGGGAGCGAAGCTCACGGCCTGGGAACTGGACCGCGAGGGGATTGACCACGCCGTCATCGCGGACAACGCCGCTGGCCTCTTCATGGCCCGAGGAGACGTGGACCTCGTCATCACCGGGGCGGACCGCATCGCGGCCAATGGCGATGTGGCGAACAAGATCGGCACCTATGAGAAGGCCGTCCTCGCGAAGGAGAATGGGATACCCTTCTACGTCGCGGCGCCGGTGAGCACGTTTGATTTCTCGTTGGCCAGCGGGAACGACATCCCCATCGAGGAGCGGAACGACGAGGAGGTCCGGGAGGTGGGTGGCGAGAGCCTGACACCCCCCGGAAGCCCGGTGCGTAACCCCGCTTTCGACGTGACTCCGGCACGCTACATCTCAGGGTACATCACCGAGCGGGGGGTCCTCCGGGTCGACGATCTCCACGAGCTCAAGGACGAGGTCGTCGGGCGAAACCGTAAGTAAACGCATCCCCTCCGAGCCGGGATTGCATGGTCCTGACCAGCAGCGCCGTGAGCCACATCTGGTTCTTGGTCAAAGACCTGGACGCCGCGATTCGCTTCTTTGGCGACGTCCTCGGTTTCCGACTCCTGGAGGCCCGACCTAAGGCCGCCCGATTCGACGCGAACAACCTGACCATCGGCCTCTTCCAGGTGGAGGACGGCGATGGCGCATCCCCTGTAGTGACCTTTCGGATGGAGCACGGGATGGAGGGCTTCCACGCCTTCCTCCGAGAGAAGGGGGTCAAGACCAAGGCCGTAGACCTCGACTTTATTGGCAAGGTTCTGGCCGTGGAGGACCCCGACGGCCACCTGCTCTGGGTCCACGAGCCCAAGGGCGAATAGGCTATGTAGCGCCCCTTCGATGGACGACTGTGCTTCTCCATTCCACCTGGTTCGGCACCTTCCTCCTCGAGGACGGAGAGGTCGTGAAGGCCCGTTTGTACCCCAAGAGCCCCGAGGTTCTCGCGACCAATATGCTCCGGGTGGAGGATGGCAAGGTGTTGCGGGAGGAGCGTCGGATCGTGGAGGGGATGGGGGAGTACCTCGTCACCGAGGGTCGGCTCGAGAGGCTGGGGGGAACGCGCACGAAGGAGCCCCCACCCTTCCTCAATCCCGCGGAATTTGGTTTCGACGTCGACCTCCTTCGGCGGGCCATGATCGTTCTGGGGAAGAAGCGGATGCAGCGCGCGGTTCAACCGGCGGACCACGTGATCCAGGGCATCCGAACCCTCGACGAGCTGACCCATGCCCGGGACCTCCTGATGGAACGGCTCCGTGACTGGTACGCCCTCCACTTCCCGGAGCTAGCGCGCATGGTGGAGGCCGTCCGGTTCACGGAGCTCGTGGCCGAGCGGGGACACCGGAACGAGATGCCCCTCGAGGCGGGAGACTCCCTGGGAGCCGACATCGAGGCGAAAGATCTGCATCCCATCCAAGAGCTCGCGTCCAACCTCCGTGCCCTGCAGCGTGAGCGAACGAAGCTGGAGGGGTACCTGGAGGGGCGCATGCAGGAGGTGGCCCCCAACGTGGCCCACCTGGCAGGCCCCCTCGTCGGCGCGCGGCTTCTCGCCCTGGCCGGAGGGTTGGAGGAGCTCTCGCGGAAGCCGGCCAGCACGATCCAACTCCTGGGTGCCGAGAAGGCGATGTTTCGCCATCTGCGCAAGGGGACGAAACCACCCAAACACGGTGTCCTCTTCCAGCACCCCTGGGTCCACTCGGCCCCCTACTGGCAACGCGGCCCCATCGCCCGTGCCCTCGCAGGGAAGATCGCCATCGCGTCCCGGGCGGACGCCTACACGGGACGATTCATTGCGGAGGATCTCAAGAAGGAGGTAGTGACGGCCGTCGAAGAGGCCAAGAGGACCCACCCGAAGCCGGCACCCCGCCGCGGGAAGAGGGGCCGCCGACGGAAGGGTTATCGCAAATAGGTCATCGCTATAAGCCTCCTCCTCCTAGTTCCCGGCATGGGTTCGAAGCCGACCGATGTCAGCGACGCCGAGCTCAAGGAACTCGTTCAATCCGGCTCCGTAGTTGTCGTGGACTTCTGGGCGCCTTGGTGCCAACCCTGCAAGTTCGTCTCTCCCGTTGTGGAGAAACTGGCCGGCCGGTACGGCGATGACATCGAATTCGTGAAAGTGAACATCGACGACAACCCAGACTCCGCCACGAGGTACCAGATCATGGGCGTGCCCACCCTCCTCTTCTTCAAGAAAGGGGACGTGGCCGAGCGCATCGTGGGCGTGGTCCCTGAGGACCGGATCGAGAGCAGCGTCCAAGAGCTCCTGGCGTAATCAGGACCTGATGGGGCTACGCCTCATTCGTGTCCCGCAGTTTGCGGCGCAGCACCTTCCCCACGAGGGTGGTCGGCAGTTCGTCCCGGAACTCCAAGGTTTTCGGGACGCTCCGCTTTGCCATGTTCTTCGCCAGGTAGTCGAGGAGATCCCCGTCGGTGACCTTCCCTTCGTACCCCTCCTGCAGCTTGACGAACGCCTTCGGCACCTCGCCTGAGAACTCATCAGGGACGCCGATGACGGCCGCCTGTTCCACGGCCTCGTGCTCGAAGAGCACCTCCTCGATGTCTCGAGGGTAGACGTTCTGGCCGCCGACGATGATCATGTCTTTCTTTCGGTCCACGATGTGGAAGTAGCCGTCCTCATCCATTTTGGCGATGTCGCCGGTGTAGAACCAGCCGTCCCGGAGGACGAGGGACGTCTCGTCGGGCCTGTTCCAATACCCCTTCATCACCTGGGGACCGCGTATGACGAGTTCGCCAATCTCGCCCAGTGGGATCTCTTGGGTACCCGTCTCGACGTCCATGATTTTCGCTTCTGTGTCGGGGATGGGAATGCCGATGGAGCCGAACCGAACCTTGGCTCGGTCGTCCATGGGGTTCGCGTGGGTGATGGGGCTGGTCTCCGTGAGCCCGTATCCCTCCACGATCATGGCCCCCGTGGCGTCCTCCCATTGGCGGGCCACCTCCTGGGGCAGCGGGGCCGCCCCGGATAAGCAGTATTGGATGGAGCGGAGATCGTACTTCCGCAGGCTCGGGTCGGAGAGGAGTGCCACGTACATCGTGGGAACCCCCGGGAAGTGAGTGGGCCGGTGCTTCTGGATCGCCTTAAAGGTGTCCTTCTTGTGGAACTGGGGGAGGAGGATGATGGACGCGCCATTGTGGAGGGCCACGTTCATGCAGACGGTCATTCCATACGTGTGGAAGAACGGGATGACCGCCAGGACCACACCCTGATCCCCCATGTAGCTAAGGGCGCTCCCCTGGAGGGCGTTGGACACCTGGTTGTAATGGGTCAACATGACCCCCTTGGGGGTCCCCGTCGTCCCGCCAGTGTAGAGGAGCACGGCCAGGTCTTCCCGGGGGTCGATGTCCACCGGCTCAAGGTCTCCTTCCGCGGCTTCAAGTTCATCGGGGAGACGGGTGGTGCCTGGGAACTTGCGAGGCTGGGCTTTCTTGAGGAATGCGAGTCGGGCGAGCATGCGCGGCATGTACTCGGTAACGCTCGTGAGGATGACCCGCTCCAGCGGGGAGTCCTGTCGCACATTATGGACAGGCTCGTAGACGAGATCCAGTGCGATCATGATCTTGGCGCCGCAGTCCTTGAGCTGGGCCTTGATCTCCCGCTCAACACGGGTCGGGTCGAAGGGAACGGTAATGCCCCCCGCTTTCAGGATGCCAAAGTGGGCAATGAGGAACTGGGGGCAGTTGGGGAGGAAGAGCGCCACGCGGTCCCCCTTCTGCACGCCGAGCTGTTGGAGGCGGACGGCCATCCTGTCAGAGAGGGCGTCCAGCTCTCCGTACGTCATCTCCCGATTGAAGAAGATCGTGACCGGACGATTCGGGACACGGGCTGCCGTGTCCTGAAGGAGCTGATACAAGGGCATCTCCGGGTACTCTATGGTCTCCGGAACACCTTCTGGCCACGCGTCTACCCAAATCCGATCTTTCGCTTCCGCCATGCTACTCCCCCGCGAGGCTCGATGAGCACGACGCGGCTATTAAACGGTTGCTCTGGCCTGGCTGAGTCCAAACACTCATCTGGACAACACGTCTGGGACGATCGAGGGTGAAAGGCTGGGGCAGACCGAGGGTCGAGGGGGTGGGCAGTTCTGGCGATGTTCAACAGAAACACCACACTCTTGATTCTCGGCGGCGCCCTCGTGAGCGTCCCCATTGGCCTGGTTCTCGTCTCCCTTCCGGTCTATCTCGAACGCCTCCCGATGTTCGGGACGACGCTTATTGGGTTCGTGCTGACCGTGACGGGCGTGACAGCCGTTGCGCTGATGATCCCGGTCGGGCTGATGGCCGACCGTTTCGGGCGGCGGCGCATTCTCGCACTCGGCGGCCTCGTGGCGGCCCTCGCCCTGTATCTCTTGGGCTTGGCGGACTCTGTCCTGAGCGTGCTCGTCTTCGCGGTCCTCTTCGGTGCCTCCGAGGCGTTCTTCTACTCGACCTGGAACGCCTTGCTTGCGGATGCGAGTTCGGAACGGACCCGAACGATGGTCTTCGGGGTGAGCTTCACCGCGAGCGCCATCGGAATGGCGGCTGGAACCCTCATAGGGAGCGTGGCCGACCAAGGCATCCTGGGAGGCCTCACTCCTCAGGCTGCCTACCAGCCCCTCTTTCTCCTCCTGGGGACCCTCCTGCTCGTAGTCCCGGCAATCATACCCCTCCTGCGCTTGCCCCACAGAGGGAAGCCGACGGTACGGGGCCTCCTCCCTGCCGAATCCCGACGCGTGATAACCCGCTTTCTGGCCGCGAACATCCTCATCGGGACCGGGGCGGGCATGATTATCCCTCTCTTCTCGTTGTGGTTCTTCCGTCAGTTCGGCGTCGGCGAGACCTTCCTGGGACCCCTATTCGCTGTCTCGAGCATGGTTGCGGCCGCGGCCTTCTTGGTCGCCCCCTCCATCGCGCGACGTGCGGGCCTCATTCGGGCGGTCGTTTCCCTCCAGGTCGTGGCGACGCTCGTGCTCTTCCTCATACCGCCCGCGGCGGCCCTCGGAGCCTCGGCTCTGCTGGCGGTTTCCGTTCTCTACGTAGTCCGCAACGCTCTGATGAACATGACCTGGCCCGTTCTCACGTCCTTCCTCATGGGGGCCGTGGACGTGAACGCCCGGTCCGCCGCAAGCGCGGTGACGTCCGTGTCCTTCCGCCTCCCCTTCGCGCTGAGCGTGAGCCTAGGCGCCTACCTGTTGGATATCGACCTCGCGCTCCCCTTCTTCGTCACGGGAGTCCTCTACGCTTTGGGTACCGCGGCCTTTTGGGCGTTCTTCCGAGGCTATGAGTTGCCCGAGGGGGAGGCGGTTCCCACATGATCGCCGTCGAACACGACCCGTCCTCGACCGATACCGCGGAGCCTGGGGGCTAGTAGGGCGGATTCCGGTAGGGCTCGGGGGTCTCCGGCTTCTCCACCTCGCGCCGGAGCACCTCCATGAGCTGTTTCTGGCGGATCTTGTCGAACCCGATGTAGAAGAGAAGGAGGCCTACGATGACGGTGGCTATGGACCCCATGAGGAAGAACGCCCGTCCCACCTCGTCGCTCAGCGTGAGGGCGATGAGTGCATCCGTGATGGCCGGGAACCCCGCCAAGACGGTGGCGATCCCCCCCCAACGCCACGAAGAAGGTGTCGATGACGATCAGCCCGCCGTAGATGAGCTGGCCCGCCGTGAGGAGGCCGTTGACGATCGTGTTCGCGAGGCTCCCGAGCCAGTCCCAGAAGTCCTGGGGCATGGTGCCGGTGGGGCCGT
>JBHIBO010000010.1:0-63864 GCA_046759185.1 Thermoplasmata archaeon
GGACGAGGATACCGTCGTCACCTTCGACGGTTCCGGCTCCTCGGACAACGTCGGTATCGCCAACTACACGTGGACCTTCCGGGACGGAACCACGATCACCCTCGGCCCATTCTCTGTGCCGACCGCCAGCTACACATTCAACGAGCCTGGTTCGTACGTCATCACATTGACGGTCGAGGATGCGGCGGGCAACTCAGATACCGACACCCTGACGGTCACGGTGGCGGACACGACGTCCCCGACGGCCGACGCCGGCCCTGATCAGACCGTAGAGGTTGAAGCCGTCGTCACTTTCGACGGCTCTGGCTCCTCCGACAACGTGGGCGTCGCCAACTACACCTGGACCTTCCAGGACGATGGCAGCGTGACCCTCTCCGGGGCGGGTCCGAGCTACTCCTTCAGCACGCCCGGTGAATACGTCGTCACGTTGACGGTCCGTGACGCCGCTGGGCACGAAGGAACGGCCACTGTTACGATCACCGTCGTGCTTCCTCCAGGGCTCTTCGGGATCCCGCCCCTGGTCCTCGCCGCCATCCTAGGCGGCATCATCGGCGCCGTGGTGATTGTAGCAATCATCCTGTACCGGCGAAGGTAGCTCCAGCCCGAACACGGAGCATGCAAGGCATATCAAGCAGCAGCCCAATCTCAGGACTGATGGCCTCCCCGCAAGTGGACGTGATTGGAGAGATCCTGGATCAGTACAGGACGGTGGCCGTCGTAGGTCTCTCCACCAACCCGGGGAAGGATGCCCACCAGGTCCCCCGCTTCGTCCAGGCCAGCGGATATCGGGTGGTTCCGGTGAATCCCTTCGCCGAGGAGATCCTGGGGGAGAAGGCCTACGCGAGACTGTGCGACATTCCCTTCCCCATCGACATCGTCAGCGTGTTCCGCCCATCGGAGGATGTACCTGGCATCGTGGACGATGTCTTGGAGACGGAAGCCAAGGTCATCTGGATGCAGTCAGGCATCCGTCACGAGCAGGCAGCCGAGAGGGCTCGCCGGGCGGGGCTCCAAGTGGTCCAAGATCGGTGTATGCGGACGGAGCTGATTTTGCGGGGCGTTCCGCGTCGGGAGTGAACCTTCCCTGCCCTTTCCGTCGGACCGAGCTCAGTAGAGGACCACGCCCAGCACCCCATCAACCGCCTTCATCGAAGGCAAGAGCTCGCTGGGCACGGGGGCGTCGGTGATAATGAATCCCCGGGGCTCGTCGACCACCTCGGGGTCGTCCACGATGACCTGGCGAATGCTGATGGAGGCCCGGGCGATGATCGAGGAGACGCCGGCGAGAATCCCGGGGGTCCGGGCATCGGTAGGGACGATTTCGATGGCGCCCCAACCCATCATGGGCGCCACCTCCTTCAGATGGGCGACCGGCCACAGCCGTTGAAAGATGCGGGACAACTCCTCGTTCTCATGGATGGTCCGGACCGTGGCGGATACCACACGGCGGTCGACCCCTAGCGCCCGTCCAATCGACGTCTCTGCGATGGCCACGTCCCCGCAGAAGACCCGCTTCCCGTTCACGCGGAAGCCGTAGCTAAGCATCAGCTGGGCGACGCGGGCCTGAGCCGGAAACTTCTCGAAGTAGTGGCGGATCTTGCCCCACATGGAAGCACCAATGCATCAAAACTTACAGGACTAGATAACTCCGCGTTCGTGACGACCCACACGACTCCCCTTTGTGATGTACTCTTGTATACATCGGGGCTCACAAGTGATTTATAGTGTATCGTATTTGCCAATCCAATGGCGACGGTTCCGGAGAACGGTCATAGCAAGGTCCTGCTCACGGTCGACGACGTCCCGCGTCGGTGGTACAACATCGCCGCGGACCTGCCTGTACCCTTGCCCCCTCCCGTTGACCCAGCGACCAAGGAGCCCATCGGCCCCGAGGCGCTGACTCCTCTCTTCCCGGGGGCGCTCATCCAGCAAGAGGTCTCCTCCGATCGATACATCGACATCCCAGACGAGGTTCGGGAGGCCTACCTCCGTCTGGGACGCCCGTCTCCTCTCCACCGCGCCAGGCGACTCGAGGAAGCGCTTCGGACCCCGGCGAAGATCTACTACAAGCGGGAGGACCTGAGTCCCACGGGCAGCCACAAGCCCAATACGGCCATCGCCCAGGCCTACTACTCCGCCCAGGAGGGCGTCGAGAAGCTGGCCACGGAGACGGGTGCGGGTCAGTGGGGTTCGGCCCTCAGCCTCGCGTGCAGCTACTTCGACATGGCCTGCACGGTCTTCATGGTCCGGGTGAGCTTCGAGCAGAAGCCCTACCGCAGGCACATGATGGAGATTCTGGGATCCACGATCTATCCCTCGCCGAGCGCCTTCACGGAGTTCGGGAAGCGGATCCTCAAGGAGGCCCCCGACCACCCCGGTTCCCTGGGCATCGCCATCAGTGAGGCCCTCGAGGTCGCCGTCCAGGACGAGAAGACCAAGTACAGTCTCGGATCCGTCCTGAACCACGTCCTGCTCCACCAGACGGTCGTGGGTCAGGAGGCGAAACTCCAGATGGAGGCGTTGGATCTCTACCCTGACGCCGTGGTGGGCTCGGTCGGCGGCGGAAGCAACTTCTCGGGTCTGGCCTACCCGTTCATCGGCGACGTGCTGCGCGGGGAGGCCGAGTCCAGCTTCTATGCCATCGAACCGGCAGCCGTACCCTCTTTGACCAAGGGCGAGTACGCCTATGACTTCGGGGACACGGCCGAGATGACCCCGTTGCTCAAGATGTTCACGCTAGGACACGCCTTTGTCCCTCCCAAGATTCACGCCGGCGGGCTTCGGTACCACGGCGCGGCCCCGACCCTCAGTCTCCTGGTCGACGGAGGTCACGTCCAGGCCCTTGCCTACGACCAGCTGTCGACCTACGAGGCGGGAGCCCTTTTCGCGAAGACGGAGGGCCTCATCCCGGCCCCTGAGACAAACCACGCCGTGAAGGGGGCCATCGAGCTGGCCCGGGAGGCCAGGGAGCGCGGCGAGGAGCGTACCATCCTCTTCAATTTCTCCGGCCATGGCCTGCTGGACATGGAAGGGTTCGCCCAGTATTTCCACGGCGGCCTGGAGGCCACCTAGCCCGCCGAGCCGCACTCCGTTCCCCGCGAACGCTTTTAGCCCGAGAAGCATCCATCGAGGGTGGACGCTGCCGTCGACGTGGGGGGCACCTTCACCGACTTTGTCGTTGTGCGAGAGGGGCAGTTGGAGGCGTTCAAGCTCCCGTCCTCTTCGGATCGGCCCCAGGACGTCCTCGTGGAGGGCCTCCGTCCCTTCGGTGTCACCGTCCTGGGACACGGGACGACCATCGCGACCAACGCCGTCCTGGAGGGGAAAGGAAGCCCGACCGCCCTGTTGACCACTCGGGGTTTCGAGGACCTCCTCGTCATCGGTCGGCAGAATCGCCCTCGTCTCTACGACTTCCACGCGACGAAGCCCCCTCCCTTGGTCCCCCGTTCGGCCACGTTCGGGCTGGGGGAGCGGGTGGACGCCGAGGGGCAGGTCATCCGTCCGCTGGCCGAGGTCGAGATCCAAGAGCTTGTCCCGGAACTACAGACCCTGGGTATCGAGTCCGTGGCCGTGAGCCTTCTTTTCTCCTTCCTGAATCCCCATCACGAGGCCCTCGTTCGGAGCCTCCTCGCGGACCACTTCGCCGTCTCACTCTCCTCGGAGGTCCTGCCGGAATTCCGGGAAGTCGAGAGGACTTCCACAACGGTTTTGGACGCTCTCGTCGGACCCGCCGTACGAGGTTATATCGGAGACCTGGCGAAGCGCATTCCCGGCAGCCTTTGGGTCATGCGCTCCAACGGAGGGCTCCGATCGGGCGAGAGCCTGCTGCGAAGGCCGGTCGAGTCCCTCCTCTCAGGGCCCGCAGGGGGGGTGGCGGGCGCGAAGCATGTGGCGGAATCCCTCGGCCTCTCCAACGTGCTGACCCTCGACATGGGCGGGACCAGCACCGACATCTCCCTTCTCCACGGCGGGGAACCCACGTGGACCACCGAGGCAGAGATCGCGGGTCATCCCCTGGCCCTGCCCGTCCTGGACATCACGACCATCGGCGCGGGTGGAGGTTCCGTGGCTTGGAGGGACGAGGGGGACGTGCTCCGTGTGGGACCCCGGAGCGCCGGTGCGGAGCCGGGTCCCCTGAGCTACGACCGGGGTGGGAAGGAACCCACCCTCACCGACGCGAATCTCCTCGCCAGGTATCTGGGGACCACGCTGATCGGGGGTCGGATGCTCCTCAACGCCGATGGGGCCAAGCGCGGGTTGGAGCGCCTCTTCGACGGATTGGGTCTGGGGTTCGAGGAGGGCTTGTCCGGCGTCCAGAGGGTCGTGATCTCCAACATGGTTCGTGCGGCCGCCGTGGCCTTCGCGCGTCGCGGCCTGGACCCCCGAGACTTCAACCTCCTCGCCTTCGGAGGAGCCGGACCCATGCACGCGGTGGAAGTGGCCCGGGAGTTGGAGATCTCCCAGGTAGTCGTCCCTCCCCTCCCGGGTGCCTTCTCCGCCTACGGCATCCTCGTCTCGGACCTGCGCCTCGACTACGGGCGTTCCCTCCTCCGGCCCCTTCACGATTCGCAGGAGGCCATGGAGAAGGCCTTCCGGGTGCTGGAACAGGGGGCACTGGAGGAGCTGGCGACCCAGGAGGTCGCGGAAAAGCCCCTCCTCCTCCGCTCCCTGGATCTCCGCTACGTCGGCCAGAGCTACGAGATCAACGTGCCGTTCGGGGACGATTTGCCAGCCCGGTTTCATCAGAGCCACGAGGCCCGCTTCGGCTATGCGAGCCGCGAGGAGGCCATCGAGGTCGTGAACGTCCGACTCGCAGTCGTCGTGGAGCAGAAGGGGCCCAGCCCTAGGCCGCCGAACGGTGGGGTTACAGCGGAGAGAATCCGGAAGGTCCTCTTCGCGGAGGGCTGGACCGACACACGCGTTCTCAATGGCCGGGGGGCCCCCGGAACGACCCACGAGGGCCCAGTGATTGTGGAGGAGGCGACGGCAACGACCGTGGTGGATCCCGGGGCGACGGTCTGGGTGGACGAGGCGGGAAACCTCCGCATCGAGGTGGGCTGATGGATCCCGTCTCCCTCGAGGTCATGAAGAACGCCTTCACCTTCGTGCCGGAGGAGATGGGACAGGTCCTCCGTCGGACATCCTATTCGCCGAACATCAAGGAACGCATGGACGCGAGCTGCGCGATCTTTGATGCCCGCGGGCGGATGGTGGCCCAGGCGGAGCACATCCCCGTCCACCTCGGCTCCATGCCCTTGGCGATTCAAGCGATCCAGGATCACGTTGGGGATCCGTTGGAGGCGGAGGATCAGGTGATCCTCAACGATCCCTATCGCGGGGGCTCGCATCTCAACGACATCACGCTCATCAAACCCGTGTTCTGGCAGGAGGAGCTGGTTGGGTACGTGGTCAACAAGGCCCACCATGCCGACGTCGGCGGCATCGCTCCGGGTTCCATGCCGACTGGCAGCCGGCTGCTCCACGAGGAGGGCGTCGTTCTCTCCCCCCAGCGGTTTCTGGTGCGGGGTCGTATGGACCCCCTCGTGGAGGAGCGCGTGCGGAGGGGCATGCGCGACCCCCGGGAGCGCATGGGGGACCTTCGTGCTCAGGTGGCTGCCAACAACACGGGGGACCGCCGTTTCCGGTCGTACCTGGCGAAGTACGGACAATCCTCTTTCGAAGCATTCGCGGAGGAGATCATGGCTTACACGGAGCGGCGAGTCCGCCGGGCGTTGACAAGGATCCCGGACGGCACCTACGGGGCCGAGGATCAGCTGGATGACGATGGGGTTCTGGACGAACCGCTCCCCCTTCGGGTCGAGGTTACGGTGGAAGGGGAGGCCGTGACGGTGGACTTTGCTGGGACGTCGGGAATGGCGGCGGGGAACGTGAACGCCCCGTACGCGGTGACGCTCTCCAGCGTCTACTACGCCCTCCGCACCCTGACGGACCCCGAGGCGCCCCCGAATCAGGGGGGGTACCGACCCATTCAAGTGTTGGCCCCAGAGGGCTCCCTCTTGAATCCGCAGAGACCGGCGGCGGTGGCCGCGGGAAACGTCGAGACCTCGCAGCGCATTGTCGATGTGTTGCTCCGGGCCTTCGAGGCAGCCCTCCCCGACGACGTCCCGGCCCAGTCACAGGGGACCATGAACAACCTCCTCATCGGGGGGAAGAGTGGTGAGCGGGAGTTTGCCTACTATGAGACCATCGGGGGTGGAGAAGGCGCTCTCCCGTTCCGAGACGGTATGAGCGGGGTGCAGACGCACATGACGAACACGATGAACACGCCAGTCGAGGCCCTCGAGACCGCGTACCCGTTTCGGGTCGAGACGTATCGGCTGCGGGAGGGTTCCGGGGGCCGCGGCCGGTTCCAAGGCGGACTGGGCATCGTGCGGTCCGTTCGGTTCCTTGGCGAGCGAGGGACGGTCTCTCTCATCTCCGAACGGCGGCGATTCCCTCCCCGGGGCGTCCGTGGGGGGACAGATGGCGAGGTTGGGCGGAACTCGCTGATTCGGGGAGATGATCAGATCCCCCTGCCCTCCAAGACCACCATGGGACTCCGAAGGGAAGATGTCATCGTGGTTGAAACCCCGGGCGGAGGCGGATGGGGCATCCCGGATTGACAGATTGGTAGCCTGCATGTAGGCCCCAGGGGTTTGGACCCGTTCCTTAGTCGCCATCTGTGGATCCCTTCGCAATCACGCTCGGCGTCCTCTTCTTCGCGCTTCTGGGAACGGCGGCTGGGGTCGTCACAGGGCTTACGCCCGGCCTCCACGTGAATACGGTGGCAGCCCTCATCCTGGCCTTTCAGGGTTCGATCCTCGCCCTGGCGGGCTCCCTCTTCGCGTGGGCATATCCCACGCCGCAGGATCTGGCCCTATTGGCCGCGACCCTCGTAGTGGGGAACGTCGTCGCCCACACCTTCCTGGACTACGTTCCCTCGATCTTCTTGGGTGCGCCCGATGCGGAGACAGCCCTCTCGGTCCTTCCCGGCCATCGGATGTTGTTGCAGGGTCGCGGCCTCGAAGCCATTCGACTCTCGGCCTGGGGCAGCCTGGTAGCCGCCCTGCTGGCTCTCCTCCTGGTCCTTCCCTTTCGCGTTGTGATGGGCGCACCGGTCGACGCCTACGACGACCTACGCCCAGTCATCCCCTATCTCCTGATCCTGGTGGCAGCCATCCTCATTGTGTCCGATGCGGGAAAGCCCCTGTCCAAGGGAGCGGAATTGGTTTGCCGGGTTCCGGAGGGGATCCATGGGAAGGACGAGGTCATCCCGGGAATTCCGATTCTCTCGCCGTCGGAGACGGAAGGGGTCGAGGAGGCGTTTCTTCTCCGCGGACGGGCAACGCGGCTCTCGGGGAATCGGATTGTCGTGGAGGACGCACGGGGCAGCACTCCCGTCCAATTGGACGGGACATTTGCGAGTTCGTTGGACGGGGAGGTGACGCTCTTCGTCGCTCCCATTCCCCGCGCTTCGCCTTGGGCGGCACTCGCACCGAAGGCCTGGGCGACCCTGGTGTTTCTCCTCGCAGGCTACCTGGGATTCATCGTGCTGTTGACACCCCTCCTGAGCGCCAACTGGTTCCCCCTCCCCGGGGTCCAGACCCAACCGAACAGCGCCGGGTTCCTCCCGTTGTTCACGGGCCTCTTCGCCCTCCCCACACTCCTCATCAGCCTTGCCCAGACGCCCGACCTGCCGCCGCAGGAGGTCTCAACGTCACAAACGCCGCTCCGCCGCCGCGACCAGGTTCGGGCGACACTCGGAGGTTCCCTGGCAGGGGCATTCGTGGCGTGGGTGCCGGGTGTCACGGCCGCCACGGCCACGATCTTCTCTCAGCTGCTTGCGGGCCACGCCGAAAGGGGACGAACCAACGATGAAGCGTTCATCCTCTCCCTCTCCTGTGTCAACACTGCGACGGGTGTCTTCACGATCCTGGCCCTCTTCGTCATCCTCCAGGCGCGCAGTGGCGGAGCCGCGGCTATCCAGACCCTATCGGGGGACTTGGTGGTCGCGTGGGATCCCCTCCTCCACTTTCCCCAAGCCCTCGCCTGGTTCCTCTTGGCAGTCGCTCTCGTTGCCGTCGTCGCCTTTCTCCTCACACGCGGTTTCGGAGCCCTCTTCGCCCGGTTGGCCGGGGCCCTCCCCTATCGGAAGATCGTGGTCGCCGTGGTTGTCCTCCTCATCGGGCTCATCCTCCTCTTTTCGGGGGCCATGGGACTGGCCATCGCGACCGTCGCCACCCTGATCGGCCTCTTCCCGCCCCTGGTCGGCCTGCGCCGGGTTCACCTTATGGGGAGCCTCATCGTTCCCCTGGTGATCCTCCTCGTCACCTAGAGATCATGCTATGGCAACGGGAGAACGGGATGGCCCAGGCCTAGGCGGCGGAGGCCGTGGGAACCTCCGGACCACGGTGAGCCGCTTCCGGGAGGACCCGGACCCCCCGGAGGAGCGAAGGAAGCGCATGGAGGCCAACTCGCAACCTCGTCCGAATGAGCCACGCGTGAAACCCACGCTCGCTGCTCACCATTCACAGCGAGCAGTGAAGAAGGAGTGGGAGAAGAAGTGATGCTGGGGGAGGCAGTACCGGCTTCAAGACTGAGGAGGATGAAGGGCCCTCTCTCCCCGACCCACTACAAGCGCACCAATGGCGGTGGAGATACCCAAGCCCAAGAGGAGGACCCCGACAAGGACCACGATAACGGCTCCCCCGTGGCTTGGCCGAATGTGTAGCAGCTACGATTGCCATGACACCATAAGCCGAGAGCACCAAGCCCGCGATGGCCACCAGGTACCTTCACGGACTCAAAGCGGCGTGCTCCTACGTCCTTGTGGGAACACGCGTCCAATACGGGTGACGGAGAACAACACTATTCTCCGTCTAGCGGTTCAACGCATTCGAACGGATGGACAGGATCCGACGACGCGGGTTGGCCAATCGAGATCCCAATGAGAGGGGCCCTCAGGCGTGAGAACTCCACCCGGGAAATGTGAAGGTTCACGTTCGCTATGCAACCCCTTAAGCCAGGGGCAGCTTCCAGCCACGTGGACCGTCGGGAACGGGCGCTGGTCGGCTACGTCACCGCGGCCCACGCACTCAACCACGCGTACATTCTCATCATTCCTCTCTTCCTGACCACATGGATTGAGGAATTCAGCTCCGATCTGTTCGTCCTGGGCGTCGTCGCGGCCATCGCGTACGCGCTGTACGGTGGGGGAAGCGTGCCCTTTGGCTACCTGGCCGATCGCATGGGTTCCAAGCCACTCATCAGCATCTACCTCGCGGGGGCCATCGTCGCTCTCGTGTTGGTCGCCCTTGCCCAGACGCTCTTGCAGCTCACGCTGGCTCTCGCGCTCCTGGGGCTCTTCCTGAGCCCCCATCATCCCGCGGGGACGGCGATGATCACCCGCGAGGTGCGTCAGCAGGGGCGGGGGTTCGGGTACCACGGGATGGGTGGGAGTCTGGGGGTCGCCCTTGGGCCCCTCATCGCGGCCGTCCTTCTGCTCTCTCTCGATTGGCGAGCCATCTTCGGGCTCTTCGCCCTACCGGCCCTCGTTGTCCTCGTGGCAATGATCTCTCTCGCGCCCTCGGAAGAGGCTCCCCGAGCGGCAACGAACTGGGTCGAGATGAAGGGTGTCTTCCTGACGAAGGGTTTCTTCCTGGTGCTCCTCGTGTACGTTTTCGCGGGCATCGCCTATTGGGGCGCCCTCACCTTCCTACCGGCGTACCTGGACAGCCTCGGGCTGCCGGCCCTGAGCGTCAGCGGACGCGACCTGACGGCAGGCCTCTATCTCTTCCCAGCCGTCCTCGCCTTGGGAGCCGCCGGCCAAGTCGCGGGCGGGTTCTTGGCCGATCGGCCGAAGGTGGAGGTCACGCTCTCTGCCGCCTCTGGCCTGGTGGCCGCTCTCCTCCTCCTCCTGGCGCTTCCCACCGCTTCCACGGTCGTCGGGATCGCCTTCGTCTTCGGGTTTCTGCTTTTCGCCTTGGAACCCCTGCAGAACGTCCTGGTCGCCCGTCAGGCACCGCCGAACCTCCGAGGCCTCGCGTACGGCCTAGTCTTCCTCTCGGTCTTCGGGATTGGTGCTGCAGGCGCTGCCCTGGGCGGCTACATCGGAGAGATCGCCAGCCTGGGTCAGATCTTTCCGTCCCTGGCCATCTTCATGGTGGCCAGCGGGGTGGCGGCGCTTCTCCTGATCCGCGTCAAGCCGAGGCCCCGCGTCAGCGCATGAACCCCTCGAGGAGCGCCGAGTAGTCCTGGAAGTCGGATTCGCAGGAACGACCGGGACTGTAGAGGAAGAGGCTGTCTCGCGGGAAGTTCTCCGAGATAGCGACTAGGGTGCTGGACACGGTCCCGGCTCGTTCCCCGTGCCGACAGACCGATTCCCCCTTGTAGACCGTGTGATCGGCGGCCACCTCCCGAACGGCCTCCATGGCCCCGGCAAGGCCGGAGAAGGATCGCTTCCAGAGGCCCTCCCGGGCGAGGTGGACACGGGGCTGCGTCTCATCGTCCACGTCCATGTTCGCGAGCACATGCAACCCGGCGTCCAACTTCACGGTTCGAGGCTCCCCGGCGTAGTGGGTCACGAAGGCGTGGCCGCGGTCCCCGTAGAGGAGGTTGAAGGGGTTGTATGGCTCCTCGGTGACCTCCTCCTCCACGAAGTCCTTCACCTCAAGGGCCGAGGTATGACCGAGGGCCTCCAAGCAGAGAAGCCCCCGCGATCGACGGGCCGAGTCGTAGGTGCCCTCCTCCCGGTTCGATATCGCCGCCACGACCCCCACCTCGTTCACCCCGATCCAGGTTCCTCCGGCCTGGACGTCTCGGGGTGCCAGGATCGAGGTAGGCTCCCGGGTGAGGGTGGGTTCCTCGGCGGGCCGACCGTACACCTCGTCCCGGTTCATGAGCAGGAAGAGGGGGTACCCCGGAATGAGGTCGCGAAGGAGGACGAGAGTACACATCCCGGAACGCAATGGTCCTCGGCCATTAAGCCTTCTTTCTCCCAGGGTTTGAGGTTACTGCCGCCGCGAAGAAGGATAAGCCTCAGCCCTTCGCCCTCAGGCGAGGTAGTCTGCACGTAGGCGACACCCTCAGAGTCATTGAGGGGAACCCGCGTCCATGGCGAATCTGCTGGCTCACGCGTTGTTCGCTCTCGCCCTTTTCTCGGTCCTGCACTCCCTCCTTGGAGGGGCACCGTTGTCCGAGTTCGGGTTCTACGCTGCCCTCATTTCCCTGGGCCCTGACCTGGAGGGACCACGAGGCAGGACCCGGACGCCCCAGAGTCACTCCGTCGCCTTTGGACTTCTCTGGTCCCTTCTTCTCCTTGCTTTTTGCAGCCTGGCGGGTTGGATGGGACTCCTGTCCCACGCGGTGCTCCCACTCTTCCTCAGCGCATGCCTGATAGGGGTCGCGTCCCACTGGTTCCTGGATGCTTTCGGGGAACCAGGGATCTTCACTCGGCCCCAGGCGGAAGGAGCGTGGGGGCGCCTCGTTCTGCTGGCAGATCTTCGGGCGCCGAATCTGAATCTCCTCGTCTCAGGGGCCTCCATCGGCACGATCTTGACCCTGCTCGTCCTCTACTGATCCCCCAGGGACCGGATCCGATCAACGCCATCGATCTCTCGAATGATCGTGCGTACTGTCGAAGGCACAAGCTCTTCCCACTCCTCCCCCGCCCGGATGCGCCTTCGAATGGCGGATCCGGACAGGACTTCCCGGTCAACCAGCGGGCGATCGAGGATCGGATGCCCCGCCTCCTGGAAGAGGCGCCTCGTGAGGGGGTCATGGCTCACCACGGCCTCGAAGGGGGGCGCGAGGGCGAGAAGGTCGCGGAGCCAGACGGAGTGGACACCGACGTCCCGAACGGGCACAATCCGGACTCTTTCCACGCCCTCCGCGAGGAGCGTCTCCCGAATCATGCGCGTCCGCTCCTCGAGGCTGAACGGGTTCTTGGCCGTGTGGGAGGCCTGACTGCTCCCGAGGATGAGAACGACCTCGTCGAAGTCGTCGGCGAGGGCCTTCAGCATGTGCAAATGCCCGAGGTGGAGGGGCTGAAAGCGACCCACGAAGAGGACGCGCGAGGCGCTGTCCTCGGGCACCGCGATCCCCTAGTGGGGAACGGCCCGGTCGGGAGAGACGACGGGTTTGGGCCGGGGGGAGACCATGTCGGCCAGCTTATTCACGAGCCTGCTCTTCTTCGGGCCGACCAAGGCGTGATCCAAGACCTCCTTCAAGGTCTCCACCGGTATGATGTCAATTTCGCCCCGGTAACGGCTCTCGATGAGGACGTCGTTGAGGTTAGCTCGGGGGATGATGACCTTCTTGAAACCCATCTCGGCCGCGGCCTCGATCTTCGCAGTGATGCCCCCCACCGGGAGAACCTGACCTCGGATGCTCAAGGATCCCGTCATGGCACAGCGCTGATCGACCTCCACCTCCTCCAAGGCGGAGATGACGGCCGTGGCCACGGAGATGGAGGCGCTGTCTCCCTCCACGCCCTCGTAGGTCCCCACGAACTGGACGTGGATATCGTAGTTGCTGACGTCTTCGCCCGTGTACTTCTTGATGAGCGCGGAGACGTTCTGCACGGCCTCGCGGGCGATCTCGCCCAGCCGGCCCGTGGCAATGATCTTCCCGTCGTTTCGGCTCTGGGCCGGGGTCACCTCAGCGACGATGGGCAGGACGATCCCGGAGAATTCCGACATGCTTGGGTCCGCGTTCAGGACCGCCATGCCGTTGACGACACCCACCATTGATCCCTCGGTCACGAACGTCTTGTAGTCCTTGCGCCGCTCGATGTATCGGTCGGCCACCTGCTGTTCCAGGCTCCGAGCCATCCGCTTGGCGGCGACAACGTGGTCAGCCGTCGTAAAGGGCTCACTGTCCTCTCGGGCGATGTCGCCGGCGACTCGAATGAGGCCTCCTAATTCACGGAGCCGCAACGTGAGCTGACCGCGTCGGCCCGCGCGCCGTTGGGCCTCGTGGATGACCTCCCGGACCCCCTCCCTGTCGAAGTGGGGGATCTTGGCGTCCTTGACGACCTCCTGGGCGACGAACCGAATCATCTTCTCCCGGTTCTCCAGCGTGTCCGGCATGACACTCTTGACGTAGACCTCGTAGCCGTACCCACGGATGCGGGACCGGAGAGCGGGGTGCATGTTGCCCACCGCGTCGAGGTTCCCGGCCGCCACGAGGATAAAGTCACACGGGACGGGCTCCGTCTTGACCATCGCGCCTGCACTCCGCTCGCTCTGGCCGACGATACTGAATTGCTTCTCCTGCAGGGCGGTCAGCAGGCTCTGCTGGCTCTCCAGCCGGAGCGTGTTGATCTCGTCGACGAAGAGGACGCCTTTGTGGGCCTTGTGGATGGAGCCCGCCTCCACTCGTTCATGGGACGGCGTCTCGAGGCCGCCGGATTGGAAGGGGTCATGGCGGACATCGCCCAGGAGGGCGCCCGCATGGGAGCCCGTGGCGTCGATGAAGGGGGGCATATCGTCGGGGTCATGGCCAGCCAGCAACTTGGGCACGACCAGCATGTCCTGGCGATTCCCCATGGTCCGCGTGGCCCAGAAGATGATGACGGCGATCAGGATGCCGAAGAGGAGGATCATCGGCTGAGGGGGGACGGTGATGAAGGCGAGGAGGGCGGACATGAGGACGATCACAACAATAATCGTCGTCATCATGGACGCCCGCTGCTCCTTCCGGCGCATGGCGTCGGCCTTGTGGGCCTGGACGATCTCCTTCCCCTTCCCCGCCGGAACGATCCGAATCTTGGGCTCGTTGGGATCTTCCGGGTTGTGATAGACGATGATATCCTGGAGCTCCTCGCGCGGGAGGAGCTCTGACATGGCCCGGGCCATCATGGACTTGCCCGTGCCAGGGTCGCCGATTAGCATGACGTGGCGCTTCTGGTCCGCGGCCTTCCTGGCGACCCTAACTCCCTCCTCCTGTCCGATGACCTGGTCGACCAGACGCTCTGGAACGCGAATGTCCGCAGTGGTCTCAAAATCCTGGGTCTCAATCCACTCGTCAAGGGAAGGAAGCTGTTCTTCAGTGGCTGCCTCTTTCTCCTTAACACCCATCGAGCGTCATCCCGTCTGAACGGCTGAAAATACGACAGCAATCATATTAAACCTTCTCCCAGAGAATCGAGATGGGCTGGCCAGGCGTGCCAGAGATTCACTGGACACGTCGAGCAAGAGACCTGTAGAGCAACGATAGGAGAACGGCGCTCGTGCCGACCAAGGCGCCGAAAGGAAGGTTCCAATCTATGAGCGGGAGGCCGCCCAAGGTGATCCATGATGGTGATCGAATCATGGGAGGAAGTAAGAGAACGATTTGGCCGATGATACCGACGGATCCCAGAGCCACAGCCCCGGCAAACCGCCTATGGACGGCACCATCCTGTCTGTGATGGCCGCGAAGAGCGAGGACTGAGACCGAGATAAGGAATGAGAGAGCCGCGATGCCACTGAACGTCCCCAATGTGGCCTGGGTTGCTTCAAAAGCCGAGGTTCTCGCGAAGTACAGGAGAATCGCCACGGGCACCAAAGCACCTACGAATGTCCACCACACCATCTGGGTTGTGCGGGCGGATGCCTCGCCCACCACGACGTGGCGTTCTAGTCTTAGACCGCCCTGAGCGGGTCTTCGATAGGACCGAATGAGAAGAACCACAGCGATGCCAAGCGTGACGCCGCCAACAACTGCTAACACATTTGCCAGCGAACAGAGAAGGATCCCTGACGGTCCCCCTCGGATGGCTACGACCGCGGCAAACAGCCCAGCCGAGGCGGCAAAGAGAAAGGCCGACGCTCCGTAGGTCAGTAGGGCGACCCAGAGGATCCGAATCGAGTAGACGGGGAAGACCTGACCGTTCTGCTGGACGCGCAAAGCGAGTGGCAATCAATATTCAAGTACCTGCACTCCCTCCGCAGCGAGAAGCGAGGAGAGGTGCTCGGGCCTCACTGAGGCACGAGTCGCTTCGCGATCATCCGTGCGAGTTTGTCGAAGGCCTCGGAGACGTTGTCCCCGGTCTTCGCGCTCGTGTAGAGGAAGGCGGAGTTGTACTTCGAGGCCACAGTTTGAATCTCCTTCTCCTCGAAGCTGACCTGGTCCGCAAGGTCCTTCTTGTTGGCCAGGAAGTGAACGGGGATGTCACCGGTCACCTTGTTGACCGCCTTCACCCAGTCGTGGAGGTCGTAGAGGGTGTCCCGCCTGGTGAGATCGCAGACGGCCAGGATGCCCTGGGCGCCATGAAAGTACGCCTCCTTGAGGAGCTCGCGGAAGCCTTTTTCCCCCATGATGTCCCAGATCGTCATGTCCACGGCCACCTCGCCACCGTTCGCGCCGTCGAGAATGACCTCTTTCTTGGAGACCTTCGCCCCCAAGGTGGAAATGTACCGGTCGTCGAACTCATCGTGCACAAAACGCCGGATGAGACAGGTCTTCCCGACGGCTCCCTCGCCGACGAGACAGATCTTGACTTTCATCTTCTCTTGCTCGACCATTGGACACGCCCCACGCGCAATCTGAGCTACTTCGGGTCGAGTTATAAAACCCTATAGACCCCGTTATCATGCCCGATAGCCGAGGCTGGAATAGCCTTTCTGGCTCACATGAGGCGCGCCATGTTTCGGGCGATAAGCTCGAAGGCGTCGTCCACCCCTTTGCCCGTCTTCGCGCTGGTAATGCGGTACTCGCATCCGTGCCGGCGCGCAAAGGCATCGACCTCATCCTCCGTGACGACGTTGTGTTCCGTCAGGTCCGACTTGTTGGCCACGAGCACGAGGGGGATCCGGCCGGCGATTCGGTAGACCGCGGCGATCCACTCCTCCAAGTCCAACAGGCTGCCGGGACGCGTCAGGTCACAGACCGCGAGGAGCCCGTTCGCCCCCTCGAAGTAGGCTTCCCGCAAGAGTTCGCGAAAGCCCTTCTCCCCCATGATGTCCCAGACGGTCATGACGACGCGCGACCGGTCGACCTTCATGTCCACCTTCTCGATCTTGGCTCCGATGGTCGCCATGTACCGGCCCTGGAAGGTGTTGTGGACGTAGCGGTTCACCAGGCTGGTCTTCCCCACGGCGAATTCCCCGACGAGGCAGACTTTGAGCTTCAGGACCTGTTCCTTGGGGGGGAGTAGGACCGGCATCCCAGGAGGGCTTGGGGTCGCGAGAACATAAAGCTCACCCCGAGCCTATCACCCGTGATTTTGCGTTGCGAGAAGATGTCAGGCCTTGACGGTCGGGGGCCGCTCCGCCAAGCGCTCCTTGGCGATGCGGGTGGCCAGGCTGCGGAAGGCGTCTTCCACGTTGTCCCCCGTCTTCGCGCTGGTGAAGTGGTTGGGGGAGTCGTAGGCTTTCGAGAACTGCTCCACCTCCTCCTCGGTCAGTTCCCGCTTCTCCTTCAGGTCCGCCTTGTTGGCGAGGATCTCGATGGGGATGCGGCCGGTGACGCTGTAGACCCCCTCGATCCAATCGTCGAGGTCGTCCAGGGTGGCCTTTCGCGTGAGGTCGCAGCCGGCGATGATGCCCTTGGCCCCGTAGAAGTAGGCCTCCTTGAGGAGTTCGCGGAAGCCCTTCTGCCCCATGATGTCCCAGACGGTCATGTCCACGGTGAACTTCCCGTGCTTCGGGAGGTCGAGGGCGATCTCCTTCTTGGAGACCTTCGTGCCCAAGGTCTGGATGTACTTGTCATCGAAGTCATCGTGGACGAACCGGCGGATGAGACTGGTCTTCCCGATGGCGGCCTCCCCCACGAGGCACACCTTCATCTTCATCCTCTTGCCCGGCATGACCCTCGCCCCCCTTCTCCAAGGGTGCGCATATAAACGTTCGGCTAATGTTATCAGGGCCGAAAACCGCCGAGCGCTGGCGCCAGGGCTCCTCGCAGAAACGCCAACGATTAAATAGACCCCACTCCTCAAACGGGTTCAGGCCGGGTCAGACGCCCTGGGAAACGGTTGTCCCAACACCATGGTCCGCGGGTTCTGGACTATGGGAAGCGTCACGACTCGGTCCGGGAGCCTCGCTCCCAAGCCCGAGGAAGCATGCCGAACGTGCACCGGCCCCGCCGGGGGTCAATGGCCTACTCGCCGCGAAAACGGGCCCGTAAGGAGGTGCCCCACTTCGCCTCCTGGCCCGAGGTGAGCGGAGGCCCTCGCATCCAGTCCTTTGCCGGCTACAAGGCCGGCATGACCCACGTCCTCCTGGTGGATTTCAACCCCAACAGCCCGACGAGCGGACAGGAGATCCAGGTCCCCGTGACTGTCGTGGAGACCCCGCCGATGAAGGTCGGCGCTGTTCGCCTCTACGAGCATGGCGGGTCGGGTCTCCGAGCTCGGGGGGAGGTGTGGAGCCCCCAGGTTGACCGCGAATTGGGCCGGCGCCACCCCCTTGGCAAGGGCAAGGTCTCGGCAAATTGGGACCGCTTCGACCCCGAGGCCTTGGACGAGGTCCGTGTCCTCATGTACACCCAGCCCCGCCTCGTCTCGGGGATCCCGAAGAAGGCCCCGGACGCCATGGAGACCCGGGTGGGTGGTGGGACGGTGGCTGAACGGATATCCTATGCCCGGGAGCAGCTGGGGAAGGAGATTGGGGTCCGTGACTTCGTGGATGAGGGACAGCTCGTGGACGTGGCGGCCGTTACCAAGGCCAAGGGCTTTCAGGGGTCCGTGCAGCGGTGGGGCATCAAGATTCTCAGCCACAAAGACAGCAAGATTCGACGCCGCGTTGGCACCCTGGGCACGTTCAAGCCTGGCTACACCCGTCCGACCGTTCCGCAGGCGGGCCAGATGGGGTACCACCAGCGAACCGAGTACAACAAGCTCCTCCTCAAGATCAGCGACGACCCGGCGGAGATCAACCCTTCGGGCGGCTTCCTGCGCTACGGAGAGGTCCGAAACCCCTTCCTCCTCATGAAGGGCTCCATCCCCGGGCCCACGAAGCGTCTCGTCCGGTTGCGGGATCCCATGCGAGCCCGGAAGCCGAAGGTGGTCGAAGCGCCCGAGTTCGCGTACGTCTCGCTCACGTCGAAGCAGGGGGCCTAGCGTGGCGAAGAAGACGGAGAAGGATACGGCTAAGGCACCGGCCCTCCAGCCGAAAGACGTCCGGAAGGCCCGGAAGGCTCAACTCCAGGAGTGGGCCGAGGACAGGAACCTTGACACGACCGGCACGGTCCCGGAGTTGCGAGAGCGCCTCCTCACGGCGTTGGAGGGCGAAGAGTACCTGGTCATTGAGGAGGAGCCGGAGAAGCCAGCCCGCCGTCCGAAGCGCAAGGGAGGGCAGGTGTACCTCTACTCCGTGAAGGGCAAGCCGGTGAAGGCTGTAGACCTTCCGCCCGTATTCGGACAGGTGGTCCGGCGCGACGCGATTCGACGCGCGGTCACGGCTTTCCAAGCCAACCGGAGGCAGCCCTATGGCCCCGGCCCCAAGGCCGGTCTCCGGCACGCCGTGGAGTGGTGGGGGAAGGGCCGGGGCGTCTCACGCGTCCCGCGTCTCAAGGGGCCTGGAGGGCGCGGAGCACAGGCACCGAGCACGGTAGGGGGACGCCGCGCCCACCCGCCGCGACCGGAGCGACGCTGGAAGAAGAAGATCAACAGGAAGGAACGGCGTCTCGCCCGTGTCTCGGCCTTGGCCGCCACCGCGGACCCCGCGTTGGTGCGGGAACGGGGCCATCTCTTCCCGGAGGACCTGTCCGTTCCCGTCGTCTTGGAGGAGAAGGTCGAGGAGCTGACCGACACGGCCGAGGCGCTGGAGCTCTTGCAACGCCTGGGCATCGACGAGGACCTGGCCCGGGCAGCGACCCGGAAGGTCCGTGCAGGGAAGGGGACCATGCGCGGGCGACGGTACCGCCGGCCCAGGGGCCCCCTGGTGGTCCTCACGCGGCAATCCGTGGGGCGGCGGGCCTTCGGCAACCTTCCGGGCGTGGAGGTGCAGGATCCCGAGGCTCTCAACGCGGAGGTCCTCGCCCCCGGCGGCACGCCCGGCCGCCTGACCCTCTTCAGCAAGAACGCCTTGGACCAACTCGGGGGGTGGCTCTGATCGAGGACCCCCACGGCGTCCTGCTCTACCCCATCGTGACGGAGAAGTCCCTCAACTACCTCTCTGGCACGGCCGCGGAGGACTTCAAGGACGGCAATCGGTTGGAGTTCGTCGTTCGGCCAGATGCCTCGAAAACGGAGATCCGCCAGGCCTTCGAGTCCCTCTTTGAGGCCAAAGTAGAAAAGGTTAATACCCATATGAAGAAAGACGGAAAACATGCCATCGTCAAGCTGCACGCCGACTACTCGGCAGAGGAGATCGGCATGCGGATAGGCGTGTTTTGAGGCGCTTCATGGGAAAGAAAATCATCTCCCAGCGGAGAGGACGCGGATCGCCGACGTACCGATCCCCCAGCCATCGGCATGCAGGGCCCGTTTCGCTGCCCGCCTTTGGTGAGGGTACGGGAGTGGTGACCGAGCTCCTCCACGCGCCGGGCCGTAGCGCCCCCCTTGCCCGGGTCCGATTTGCGCAGGGAGAGTACCTCCTCCTTGCGTCTGACGGCCTCGCGGAAGGACAACGCGTCCTCGTGGGGGCAGGGGAGATCGAGCGCGGCCACGTGGTGGAGATTGGAGGCCTCCCCGAGGGGACCCTCCTCTACAACATCGAGGTCAAGCCCGGAGACGGCGGAAAACTTTGCCGAGCGGCTGGTACCGCGGCCCTCCTCGTCTCGCGGGGCCAGCAGGCCGTGGTTCAGCTCCCGTCGGGGGAGTTCAAGAGCCTCGATCCCCGTTGCCGGGCGCAGATCGGTGTGGTCGCCGGATCCGGCCAGCAGGAGAAGCCCTTCGGGAAGGCGGGGAAGAAGGTTCAGGCCTTCCGAAGCAAGAGCAAGGAGCCCTTCAAGGTCCGCGGGATTGCCATGAACGCCGTGGCCCATCCCCATGGCGGCGGAAGCCATCAGCACGTGGGGCGGCCCAGCACGGTCTCCCGGACAGCACCGCCGGGACGGAAGGTCGGGCGTCTGTCGCCCAAAAAGGGAAAGAAGAAGACGCGGGCTAGGAGAGGATAACCATGCCCAAGCGAGGAAGTGGATCGGCCAAGGCGGCCCGTCGGAAGGCGCGCAAGCGCGCGGGAGCGGCGGATGCCCGACGCAAGCGGGAATTCACCTATCGGGGCCTCGGCCTCGAGGAGCTTCAGGCCCTGAGCCTCGATGAGCTGCTCCCCCTCCTGCCAGCCCGGGTGCGGCGGACTTACGCTCGGGAGCTGTCCCACGAACACCAGGTCGTCGTCAAGAAGCTCCAAGACGGGGACGGAGAGTTAGTGCGCACCCACCGGAGGGACATCCCCATCCTGCCTGCCTTCGTCGGGCGGAAGGTGGCGGTCCACAACGGGAAGGAGTTTGTGTCGTTTGAGATTCGGGCCGAGATGATTGGACACTACCTCGGGGAGTTCGCGATGACGCGGAAGCCGGTGAAGCATTCAGGCCCCGGCGTGGGAGCGACCCGCTCTTCCAAGTTCCTCCCACTGAAATAGGGGTGAGCGATGGGTTATTCCCTGGACGTCGACGAGGAGACGACGGCGAAGGCATACGGCCGGGAACTGCCCATCTCGCCCAAGAAGGCGCGGGAGGTCTGTCGGGCGCTCCGAAAGCAGCCCCTCGACGTCGCGAAGGAGATGCTCGAGGACGTCATGGCGAAGCGCCGTGCCATTCCCTACGGTCGCTACAACAAGGAGGTGGCCCACCAGGCTGGTGTGGGCCCCGGCGGCTACCCGGTGAAGGTAGCCCGGTATCTCCTCCGGTTGCTGGAGAGCGCCGAGGAGAACGCGGAGTACAAGGGGCTCGACGCGGAGAGCATGGTGGTCCACCACATCTCCGCCTACCGTGGGCGTCCCGTGAAGTCCTACAGGCCCCGGGCCTACGGGCGAAGCAGTCCCTGGACGAAGGAAATGACGAACGTCGAGGTCATCCTGAAGGAGATGGAGTAGTGGCGGGCGAGCGGAAGGTCGTGAAGGACAACTTAAAGCGCGCGCTCCTGAAGGAGTTCATCATGAACGAGACGGCACGGGCCGGGTTCGGTGGTTTGGACATCCAGCGGACTCCCATGGGCACGCGCATTACCCTATACGC
Organism: Thermoplasmata archaeon; assembly: GCA_046759185.1. Taxonomy (GTDB): domain Archaea; phylum Thermoplasmatota; class Thermoplasmata; order RBG-16-68-12; family JAJISG01; genus JAJISK01. The sequence continues at coordinate 21,103 of JBHIBO010000010.1, forward strand.
CGAGCGACCGGGCATCGTCATCGGCCGCCGAGGGGCCAACATCAAAGAGCTCACGACCAACATCGATCGAGGCTTTGACCTGGACAATCCCCAGATCGAGGTAGAAGAGGTGGCCAACCCGGCCATCAACGCGCAGATCATGGCCGAGAAGCTTTCGAGCGCCTTAGAACGGGGGTGGCACTTCCGCCGGGCCGGGCACTCCACCCTTCGTCGGATCATGGCCTCCGGAGCCAAGGGGGCCCTCATCCGCCTCTCGGGGAAGCTCACGAGCCAGCGGCACCGCACGGAGAAGTTCAAGGCAGGGCATGTGAAGTACAACGGCGAGCCCAAGAACCTCTTCGTCGACCAGGGCTTTTCTACGGCCAAGCTGAAGCGTGGGACCATCGGGGTGACGGTCTGGATCACGGACCCCAACGCCAAGCTTCCGGATGAGATTGAGGTCCTCGACGCCAAGCCACCCGCCGAGGCCCCTGCGCCCGCGGAGGAGCCCGAGGCCAAGGAACCACCCGTCGAGGAGCCCGAGGAACCGAGGGCGTCCGAGGTGGAGCCCGCCCCTGCGAAAGCTGAAGGGGCCGCCCCTGCCGAGCCGAGCCCCGAGGCGCGCCTGAAGGAAACGCCCTCCGTCGTGGAGAAGACGGAAAAGGCGGAACCCGAGGAGGAGAGCCCTCCGCCGACGCCTGAGGGCGAAGAGGCCAAGGTCCCGGCAAAGAAGAAGGTGCCCGCGAAAAAGCCGGCCAGAAAGGCCCCCGCCAAGAAGGCCTCGACCAAGAAGACCTCCACCAAGAAAGAGGAGGCGAAGTAGCTGGCTCTCCTACGAACGAACGAGATTCGCGAGATGTCGCCGGAAGAGCGGCAGGCCCGGTTGAAGGACCTCCGGGACGAGCTCATGCACGAACGAGGGGTTGCCGCCATGGGCGGGGCACCCCCCAGCCCGGGGAAGATCCGGGCTCTCCGGCGGAACATCTCTCGCCTGCTCACTGTCCTAGCTGAGACGGAAGGATCCACAGGAGTGAAGGAAACCGTGACGGAAACCACCGAGGAGGAAAGGGCCTAGATGGCGATCTGCGCAACGTGCGGGCTCCCCGAGGAGATCTGCATCTGTGAGGAGATCGCCAAGGAGACCCAACGGATACGCATCACGAGCGACCGGCGACGGTACGGAAAGATCGTGACCATCGTCGAGGGCCTCGACGCCGGGGACGTCGACTTGGACGACCTGGCACGCAAGCTCAAGACGAAGGTGGCGGCGGGCGGCACCGTCAAGAACGGCCGCATCGAGCTGCAGGGTGAGCACCGCAAGAAGGTCGAACAAACGCTCCAAGATTTGGGGTACCACGTGGAGACTACCTGAGGTGATTCGTCCCGGAAGGAAGGACCTGGTCAAGCACGAGCTCATCGGTCTCGACGTGGAGGTGGTGGATGCCACCGACCCGAACCAGCGTGGAGTAGAGGGACGGGTGGTGGATGAGACGCATAACACGCTCCTCCTTGATGTCGGAGGACGGGAGGTCCGGATACCCAAAGGGGGAACGACCTTTCGCTTCGCCGTGGGCGATGGGGAGACCGTGCTCGGGGATCGGTTGCGGTACCGACCGGAGGACCGGGTGAAGAAAGCGAGGTAACGACGTGGCACAGCAGCAGAGAGACATCGGACTCGACGTCCCGGCCCCGGAGCGGGCCTGCGACGACCCGAGCTGCCCCTTTCATGGCCACCTGAAGGTCCGTGGGGCCCTCCTCGAGGGCCAGGTAGTTTCCGACAAGATGGACCGAACCGTTACCGTCCGGCGGGAGTACGTTCGAAAGATACCCAAGTACGACCGGCTGGAGAAGAGGAGCTCCCGTACGAAGGCCCACGTGCCCGGGTGCCTGGACGTCCAGGTCGGGGATCGGGTCCTCCTCGGCGAGTGCCGCCCCCTGGGAAAGACAGTGGCCTTTGTCGTGCTGAGTCGGCAGGGGGCCGCACCATGAAGGGGCTCCCCGGACGACAGACCCGGGGCCTACCCAAGGGGGCCCGCCTGGATTGCATCGACAACACGGGTGCGAAACAGGTGGAGGTCATCGCCGTACTCCGGTACAAGGGGGTGAGCCGTCGCTACCCGGCCGCGGCCCTCGGCGACATCTTCGTGGGCAGCGTGAAGAAGGGCAGCCCGGAGATGCGGAAGCAGGTCGTGAACGCCGTGGTCGTTCGTCAGCGACGGCCGTTCCGACGCCCCGACGGTCTCGTCGTCCAATTTGAGGACAACGCTTGCGTGATCACAACGGAGACCGGCGAGACCCGCGGCTCCGACATCAAGGGACCGGTGGCCCGGGAGGCGGCGGAGCGTTGGCCTCGGATCGCGGCCACGGCTTCGATGATCGTCTAGGAGGACGGAGATGGCGAGCGGAAAGGTGCGAAAACAACGACGCCGGATGTACCGCAGCCCCCTCCATCGGCGAGGCCGTCTCATGCGGGCGCACCTGAGTCCCAGGTATCTCGAGGACGCGAAGGTGAGGTACCCCCGATCCCTCCCGGTCCGGGAGGGCGACACCGTTCAGGTCATGCGCGGAACCAACCAAGGCCACGTGGGGAAGGTGACCCAGGTGGACCGGCGCCGCCGTCGCGTCTACGTCGAAGGGGTCACCGTCGCAAAGGCCGACGGCACCGAGGTGGGCCGTCCCGTCCACCCTTCCAACCTGCTCATCACGCGCCTCGACATGACCGATCCGTGGCGACGACGCCTCGTGGAGCGTTCAGGAGGCCGTCCGTGACCCGGGTGAAGCGCTTGGCCGCCCCGCGGGCATGGAGCATCCCCCGAAAGACCGGCACGTGGGTGGTTCGCCCGTCCCCGGGCCCCCATCCGTGGAGCCGCTCCATCCCTCTCACCATCGTCCTCCGGGACATGCTGGGCTACGTGGACAACGCCCGGGAGGCGAAGGCCGTCATCCGGTCCCGAAAGGCCCTCGTGGACAACCGCACCGTCCGGGACCCCAGCTTCCCCTTGGGGCTCATGGACACCCTCTCCCTCCCCGACGTGGGGGAGCACTACCGAGTCCTCGTGGACACCCGCGGTCGTTTCGCCCTGGTCCCCATCAAGGCGGCCGAGGCCGGCTGGAAACTCGCCCGGATCGAGAACAAGACCGTCGTGCGCGGAGGCCGGATCCAGCTCAACCTCTCCGACGGGCGCAACCTCTTCGCGGAGAACGGACACAAGACCCGGGACACCCTGAAGATCGCCGTGCCTTCCCAGGAGGTCCAGGAGGTGTTGCCCCTCAAGAAGGGCGGGGTGGCCCTCCTCATCGGCGGCAAGCACGTTGGTCAGACCGGGCACGTGGAGGACGTGGTGGTGGAGCGTGGGTCGCGCGCCAACCAGATCCGATTCAAAGAGGGTTTCTCCAGCGTCTTGGCCTACGCCTTCGTGGTCGGCAGGCAGAAGCCCGTGGTCGCCCTCCCGGAGAGCGAGGCCGCCTGAGGTGCCCATGAACGCGATGCGAGAAGTCCGGATTGAGAAGGTCGTCGTCAACATCGGTGTGGGCGAAGCGGGCGACAAGCTCCTTCGGGCCCAGAAGGTCCTGGAGAGCCTGACGGGCCAGAAGGCCGTGCAGACCCTCTCCAAGGGCACGAACCGGGACTTCGGCATCCGGCAGGGCATGCCCATCGGGGCAAAGGTGACTCTCCGGGGCGAACGGGCTGACAAGTTCCTCCGCGAGGCCTTCTACGCTCGCAACAACATCCTCTTCCGCTACAACTTCGACCCCCAGGGCAACTTCTCCTTCGGCGTGGCCGACTACACCGACTTCAAGGGGGTGAAGTACGACCCAGACATCGGCCTCTTCGGGATGGATGTCAGCGTGGCCCTCCGCCGACCTGGCTACCGGGTCGGCCGGCGGCGGGTTCGCCGGCGACGCATCCCCCATCGGCATCGGACGACGCCCAACGAGGCCGTGGATTACGTGACCAAGCACTTCGAGGTGGAGGTGAAGGGCTAGCATGGCCGGGCCGAAGAAGGACTTCGGGCGAAAGCTGGGCTGTCGGCGGTGCGGCCGCAAGCGCGGCATCGTCCGTCGGTACGGCATCCACCTCTGCCGCCAGTGTTTCCGTGAGATGGCCTTCGAGCTCGGCTTCCGCAAGTACTCCTAGGTGAACCCATGCGCCACGACCTGTTGAACGACGCCTTGGTGACCATCAAGAACGCCGAAGGGAGCGGGAAGCCTGCTGTCACCCTCCGGCCCGCTTCCAAGCTCGTGGCCCGGGTCCTCCGGGTCCTGCAGGAGCACGGCTACGTGGGGGACTTCACCTTCCAGGAGGACGGACGCGGGGGCGCCTACGAGGTCCGGCTATCGGGGAACGTGAACGACTGCGGGGTGATCAAGCCCCGCTTCGCGGTGAAGCGGACGGACCTCCAGAAGTACGAATCCCGGTTCCTCCCCGCCCAAGACTTCGGGGTCCTGATTCTGACTACGACCGAGGGGGTCCTAACCCACTCCCAGGCGAAGGAGGCGGGGATTGGGGGCCGCCTGCTGGCCTACTGCTATTGAGGTGAGAAGGTGACCCTGGCCGGCGTGTCTGAGAAACGCATCCCCATCCCCGAGGGCGTGGTGGTGGAGATCGAGGCGGGGACCGTAACCGTCCGTAAGGGCGAGGTCCGGCTGTCCCGATCCCTGGACCACCCCCGGGTCCAGCTGCGACGGGAGGGCGCGGAGATCCTGGTGGAGAGCCGCCTGCCCCGAAAGCAGGAAAAAGCCCTCGTCGGCACCTACGCCTCCCACGTCCGGAACATGGTGCGGGGCGTGACGGACGGGTTCACGTACACGATGAAGGTAGTCTACGCCCACTTCCCCGTCAAGGTCTCCGTCCAGGGAGACGCCATCGTCATCGAAAACTTCCTGGGCGAACGTCATCCTCGGCGGGCGGCCATCCGTGGCCCCACCCAGGTGGAGGTCAAGGGGGATACCCTCTACATCCGTGGGCCCGACCTGGAGTCCGTCGGTCAGACAGCGGCTAACGTGGAGCAGGTGACCCGCATCAAACGCAAGGACCCGCGGGTCTTCCAGGACGGCATCTACCTCGTGAGCAAGGAGGAGGCGTAGATGAGCCCGGACCTCCCCACGCGAACGGAGATTCGGAAGGCCCGGAAGGCGGAACTGCAGGCATGGGCCCGGGAGTTCGGCCTGGACGAGGAGGGGCTGGTGGCGGAACTCCGCGAGCGGCTCCTGGCCCACATCGAGGAGGAAGAGGAGGCAGAAGAGCTCGAGATCTTCGAAGAGGAGGTCTACGCGTCTCGGCCCAAGCCGATCCTCCCCGAGACGGTTCGGGCGGCGATGGTCGAGCGGGCGATGCAGCGAGCCCATAGGCCCGCCTTTCGACGGCAGGAGTGGTTTCGCTACAAGCGGCTCGGAGACGCCTGGAGACGGCCCCGGGGCCATCACTCCAAGCTCCGACGTCGGAAGGGGTATCGGCCGCCGCTCCCTTCCGCCGGTCATCGAGGCCCCCGGTGGGCACGGGGTCTCCACCCTTCCGGGTTCAAGGAGGTTCTCGTGCATCGACCCGCGGAACTGGACACCCTGAATCCCGAGACCCAGGCCGCGCGGATCGCCCACTCCGTCGGGACGCGCAAGCGCGTCTCCATCCAAGAACGCGCCGACGAGCTCGGCATCCGTGTCCTCAACCGGGTGGTTGAATGAACCTGACCAACCAGCGCCGGATGGCAGCCGACATCCTCAAGTGCGGCGCCCACAGGGTCTGGATCGATCCCAATCGGATGGACGAGGTGGCCGACGCCATCACCCGGGACGACGTGCGGGCTGTCATCTCAGCCGGCCTCGTTCGGAAGCTGCCCGTCGCGGGACAATCCCGAGGGCGGACGCGCTACATGGCCCGGCAGCGCCGCAAGGGACGGCGCCGAGGTCCGGGGCGCCGAAAGGGCGCGCGCGGGGCGCGGGATCCCAAGAAGCGGCGGTGGATCCGGACGATTCGGGCCCAGCGGGACGTCCTCAGAGGGTATCGCGACGACGGTCGGTTGGCCCCGGGAGATTACCGCCGGCTCTACCTCCGGGCGAAGGGGGGCATGTACCGGAGCCGGAGCCACCTGGAGCAGCAGTTGCAGGCCGAGGGTGTCCTGCGGGAGAAGGGCAAATGACCCGAGGACCGCGGCAGCACGTGCCCTTCCGGCGACGAAGGCAAGGCCGCACCAACTATCGGAAGCGCCTCGCCCTGCTCAAGTCCGAGAAGCCTCGTCTGGTCGTTCGCAAGACCTTGTCGGGGACGATCATCCAGTTTGTCCGCTTTCACCCCTCGGGCGATCAGGTGGTGGCCTCGGCAACCGCACGAGAACTCCGGAAGTACGGTTGGAAGGGCCACACCGGAAATGTGCCGGCGGCGTATCTGACGGGCTACCTTGCGGGGCGACGTGCGATGGCAGCGAGAATCAAGGAGGCCGTCCCGGACATCGGGCTTCATCCCCCGACCCGGGGGAACCGGGTCTTCGCCGCCCTCCAGGGGGCCCGGGACGCGGGCGTCGCAGTGCCGGGGGATGAGGAGATCGTCCCGGACGAAGCCCGGCGTCGCGGAGAGCACTTGGGTACGGGACCCAGCCCGGCCGTGGACGAGGTCAAGGCGAAGGTGGAAGCGACATGAGACGGAGAAGACGTGGACCGCCACCCCGACGGCAACAGGGTCGATGGGACCGACTCGATGAATGGCTGCCCAAGACGGGACTCGGAAAGCGCGTGCTTCGAGGCGAAATCACGAGCATGGGCCAGGCGCTACGCTCCGGTCTGCCGCTTCGAGAGCACGAGATTGTCGACTACTTACTGCCTGAGTTGGACGACGAGGTCCTCGACGTGAACATGGTGCAGCGGATGACCGACTCAGGTCGACGCATCGGGTTCGTCATCACGGTGGTCGTGGGCAACAACGACGGGTACGTGGGCGTGGGGCGGCTGCGGGGCCGCGAGGTCGGGCCGGCGATCCGGAAGACCATCGACAGCGCCAAGCTAAACATCGTCGAGGTGAAGCGGGGCTGCGGTTCCTGGGAGTGCGGATGCTTCACCCCCCATACCCTTCCCTTCAAAGTCGTGGGACGGAGTGGGTCGGTCGAGCTGACCCTGAAGCCGGCACCGCAAGGAGTGGGCCTGGCTCTGGCCGGCGTGGCGAAGAGCGTGGTGCGCCTCTCCGGCATCAAGGACGCTTGGGGGTTCGCCCGGGGTCACACGAAGACGACCGTGAACTACGCCTTCGCGGCCGCCGATGCCCTCCGACAGACGATGGAGTACAAGGTAACGCCCGAACAGGCCGCGCGCCTCCACATCCTCTCCGGACCGGTGGTCCCTATCGAGGTGAACCTGGCCGAGGTCCAGGCGGAGATCGCGGCTGCGGCCGCGGCGCAGGTGGTTGAGGCGGCCGGGGAAGCCGGGGAAGAGGCGGCCAAGAGCGAAGCGCCACCGGCCAAGGCGCCCGAGGCCCCGCCGGAAGACGAGGGAGGGAAGACGGAGTGAGCGTTGCCGCCGTGCGTGTGCGCGGAGGGGTGCGGGTCCGCAAGGACATCGCCGACACCCTTAGGATGCTCCGTTTGCACCGCCCCAACCATTGCGTGGTCGTCCCCCGTCGAGACACCTACCTAGGCATGTTGCAGAAGGCGAAGGACTTCATCACGTGGGGCGAGGTCGACGGAGAGGTGCTCACCCAGCTTCTCGCGAACCGGGGACGCAGGGTCGGGGACAAACCCCTGACCGAGGCGCACGTCAAAGAGCTGGGCTACAGATCCATCACCGCCCTGGCGGAGGCCATCCAAGAAGGGAAGGTGGACCTGCAGGGCCTGGACGACGTGAAGCCCGTCTTTCGCCTCAGTCCCCCCCGGAAGGGCTACGAGGGCGTGAAACGCTCGTTCCGAGAGGGCGGGGCCCTGGGAGACCGTGGCCCGGCCATCAATGAGCTTCTGCTGCGCATGATGGGGTGAAAGGATGGGCCGCACGCGAAGGAAACGGGGTCAACGGACCCACGGTCGCGGCCAAAAGGCCGGGCGCGGCAAGGGGAAGCGAGGGGGTCACGGCCAGGCCGGCCTCCTGAAGCATAAGTGGAAGTGGGTCGTGAAGCACGATCCGGAGCACTTTGGGCAATATGGCTTTAAGAGGCACGCTGCTTCCCCGCCCGCCAGAAGGGCGATCAACCTGGAGGATCTCGAGCACGCCTTGGATGGGCTCGTCGAACGGGGCGTGGCGAAGAAGGAAGGTACGGGCTATCGCGTGGACCTGTCGGCCGCCGGCTACGCCAAGCTGCTGGGCCGGGGTTCCGTGGGCGTCCCCCTGAAGGTCGTCGTTCCCGCTGCCACGGCGAAGGCCGTGGAGAAGGTGAAGGCGGCGGGGGGCCAGGTGATCCCTCACGTGGAAGAGGAATAGGCCGTGTTTGGCAGGGAGGCAGGGAAGAGCTACCTCTACAAGCTGAGGCCCATCACCGACAGGCTCCCCTCGGTCACCCGGCCGGAGGGGCACGTCCACTTCCGGACGAAAATGCTCTGGGTCCTCTTCATCCTCATCATCTATTTCGTCCTCACCAACGTCTTCATCTACGGGCTGGATCATACCCAGACCCTCGACTTTTTCGCGAGCCTGCGAGCCATCCTGGCAGGGGCCCAGGGTTCCATTGTCCACTTAGGCATCGGACCCATCGTCACGGCTTCTATCATCCTGCAGCTCTTCGTGGGTGCGAAGATCATCCGTCTCGACCTCCGGAACGAGGAGGATAAGGCCGTCTACCAGGGAACCCAGAAGCTCCTCGTCCTCGTTATGATCGTGGTCGAGTCCGTTCCCCAGGTCTTCGGCTTTCTCCGTCCCTCCTCTGCCTTCGTGGCGACCCTCGACGGTTTCATCGCGGGCAACGGGCTCTTGCTGGCGAATACGATCATCATCATCCAGCTCTTCGTTGGGAGCTACCTCATCTTCCTCATGGACGAGGTGGTATCCAAGTGGGGCATTGGGAGTGGTATCTCCCTCTTCATCGCGGCCGGAGTAGCGCAGGCCATCTTCACGGGGACCTTCAACTGGATGCCGTCCCAGGCGGGCGGTCCCCCTGCCGGGACGGTGCCCAAAACCCTCTACTTCCTCAACACAATGAGCGCTCAGGAGATCCTCGGCGGAGGGTACGAGGTCATCCTCCTTCGGACGCCCAATCCCCTCGTGGCCCTCGTGGCGACCATCGTCATCTTCCTCCTGGTGGCGTACTTCGAATCGACCCGGATGGAGTTGCCTCTCGCCCACGGCCAGGCCCGGGGAGCCCGAGGAAGGTACCCCATCAAGCTGATCTACGCCTCCGTCCTCCCGGTCATTTTCGTCTCGGCTATCCTGGCCAACATCAGTATGTTCTCGCTCCTCTTCTGGCAGCACCCCGAGTGGCCCTTGGTGGGGGGCCAGTACTGGATCGGGGCATACCCCGGCCCCGGCCATGACCTCGTGCAGCGTGGTATCATACGGCCCACCACCGCCATCGGCGGCATCGCCTTCTACACTTCCACGATCAATGGACTGCAAGATTGGCTCCTGCCCATGATTGCGCCGGCCCGCTACGGAGCCGTCTTCGCGGCCTTCGACAAGTCCTCTTTACAGGTCTTCCTTCACGTCATCGTATACGTGGCCATCTTCATCATCGGAGCCATCATCTTCTCCATTTTCTGGATTGAGACGACGGGCATGGGACCCGAGGGCGTGGCCAAACAGATCGAGTCGGGGGGGATGCAAATCCCGGGCTTCCGACGCGATCCCCGCGTCCTGCAGCGGATCCTGGCGCGGTACATACCGGTCGTCACCATCATCGGCGGCGCCTTGGTCGGGGTCTTGGCTGTCGGATCCGACCTCTTCGGGACCGTGGGGAATGTAAGCGGGACCGGGGTCTTGTTAGCCGTAGGCATCTTGATCCAGTTCTACGAGGCCATCGGGCGGGAGCAGATGATGGAGATGCATCCGATCCTGCGAAGCTTCTTCGGTGGCGGGTGACGCATCCTTCACGGTAGGGTTAGCCTTGGAGTGCTACAGACCCGTCCGCGGGCGATACAGACTAGTCAAGAAGTTTGCTCTTCGCGGCCGCGAACTCCTGTTCTGTCAGAAGTCCTTGACTGTAAAGAGCGCCAAGCCGCTCCAGTTCTGAGAGGAGATCCACAGTTCCGGCTTCAGGCCCCGATGGTGATGGAGCGAGAATCGCAGATCTGGCTTTGAATTCCTCCACTTCACTCTCCAGAGTTGATTCGACGTTCTTTCTAACCCCCTCGTGCGGTGCTAGAAGGCTCATCTCGTAGGTTATCACAGCCGCAGAACGGTTCGACCCTTTTTCGCTGACGAGTATTGATATCTCGTTCCAAAGCTTCCGAGGTTCCCTGAACGTCATCGCTAGTCGAGATCCCCGCCTGAGTAGCGCTCTATCGTCGCCCATATCGACAACCTTTGCCGGAACAACCACCTTCTGATAGTAGTCGACCAGCTTGCTGAGGAGATTACCGGCGGGCTCACTTGATTCAACAGTGAAGGTGAACTTGAATGTCACAAGCTGCTGTATGGCGAGAGGCAATTTGGGTTTTGCGCACCTGAATGAAGTACAACCAGGTCCCACTAGCCCCCATCATAGAGCTTGAAGTTGACGTTGTAGCATTAGCCGTGAACTGCTACACCTCTTGATCCTCTACCTGCCCCGTAGCGTGATACGACCAGTAAGCGCCAAGAACCAGTCCGACTAAACCACCCGCAACGGCAAGGACACCTTGCCAGAAGCCACGCCCCACCGTCAGGGCCGCAACAAACAGTACCCCGAGAACGAGGCCGGCACCGGGGGCAATCGCGATGCCAAATCGCATCCCGAGTTCTGACATTGACACCGAGAAATGCTCGTCATCGGATAAGAGTTAGTTCGCGCTCAATGCGACGGTCGTGGCATTAGCCCTGGAATGTGCCGCACCCTCCGAAGCAAAGCCCTATTTGAGGGATGCCCTGATTGCGCCAACCAGGTGATGCTACGGTCGCACGACCTCCATGGCCCCGGCCGATCGCGATATGCGTCTTCCGAAAGGACGACATGATCTTCGTCCTGGAGGGGCAGGACACCCACAAGGACGAGACCTTCTATCGGCCCCTCGGCGGCACCATTGAATTCGGCGAGCTTGCCCGCCAGACCGTGGTGCGTGAGCTTCAGGAGGAGATCGGGGCGGAGGTCACGAATCTTCGATTCCTGGGCACCCTGGAGAATCTCTTTACCTATGAGGGAGAGACCGGACATGAGATCGTCGTCATCTTCGAGGGTGACTTCCTGGACAGGTCCCTCTATGGGGAGGTCGCCATCGAGGGCCAGGAAGATGGGGGTTTCGCCTTTACGGCAGTCTGGAAGCCACTCACGCTGTTCCGGCAGGGCAAGGCTCCTCTGTATCCCGACGGGCTCCTGGAACTCCTCTCAGGGGATGATCCTGCGGATTTCCTGTGAGGTCGCCCTGCGACTTTCATCCGATTCTCCCTCAGGAACCCGCAGACCCCAGGAGGCGAACCAGAAGGGACTTCTGCATGTACAGGCGGTTCTCCGCCTGTTCCCAGACGAGGGAGGCGGGTCCGTCGATGACCTCGTCGGTTATCTCGAGACCCCTGTGCGCAGGGAGGTCGTGCATGACGTGGACATCCCCGGCCGCCCTGGCAACGAGGTCTCGATTGACCTGGTACGGGCGGAAGACCTGCTCGCGCTCCTCTCGCTCCTCCTCCATCCCCATGGACACCCAAACATCGGTGTAGATGATGTCCGCGCCGCCCACGGCCTCGTTTGGATCCCGAAGGACCTTGACCCAGGACCCGCCCTCGGACGCCAACCCTTCGGCGGTCTTCAGGATTCCGGCATCCGGTTCGTACCCGGGGGGGGAGGCCACGGCCATATTCATCCCAGTGATTCCGCAGCCGAGGAGGAGCGAATTGCACACGTTGTTGCCATCGCCCACATAAGCAAGCTTGCGCCCCCGGATTTCACCGAGAGCCTCCCTAATGGTGAAGAGGTCGGAGAGGACCTGGGCAGGGTGTTCCAGGTCGTCGAGGCCATTGATGACGGGAACCGACGCGGCCTCCGCGAGGCGGACCACGTCCTCGTGGCGATAGGCGCGGTAGAGGATGGCGTCCACGAAGCGACTCAGGACGCGGGCCGTGTCCTCCAACGTCTCTCCTCGACCCAGCTGTAAGTCCTGTCGGTTGAGGTACATGGCGGTGCCACCCAGTTGGGCCATGCCTACTTCAAAGGAGATGCGGGACCGCGTGCTGGCCTTTTCGAAGAGCATCGCCAGGGTCTTGCCCCTTAGCGTCTCCTCGTATCTCCCTTCGCGCTGTGCCTCCTTGTGCCGGACAGCCTCGGATAGCAGGCCCTGCAGGTCCTCCGAAGCGTCCGTGACCGAGAGAAGATCGTTCATGAGAACCCCACTCCGTTCATGAGAGAAATCGACTTAAGGGTTCCCTCACGCGAAACCTAAAGCCCTCCATGGACCATCCCCGTGCATGGAGGATCTGAGGGGCGAAGAGGACCCGGCGCGGGCTGCCCGGAAGCGTCTGGGCATCGGCCTGGGCGTGTTTGGCTTGCTCCTCCTCTTCGGGTCTGCCGCCTCCTTGCGGTTCGTCCCCACCTCCTGGCAGCTCATCATCCTGAGTTTGATCGCCGTCGCTGCTGCCGTCCTAGTCGTCGCCTACCTCCTCGTGCGCTAGCCTCGCCAAAAGGGCTTAAACCTCACGATGGATGGTGGCTCGTGGCCGGGATGGGGTAGTGGTTATCCTGGGGGACTGTGGATCCCCTGACCCGGGTTCAATGGGCCTCGACGGACGTCGGGCCTGAAAATCTCGGTCCCGGCCCTCCCGCTTCACGTCGGATACATCCCTACCCGTCGGTGGGCGGGCAGCATAGCGCGGAGCCTCACGACTCACGGGATACAGGGCCCTTGCGTCTGGCCTCAGCCAGCTCGACGTAGAGCGTTAGAACAGCGGTGACGAAGGCCGCCCACAGGATGGCTCCGGCCACGACCAAGGCCAGGGAAAGGGCGATGAAGCCCGGGGAAGACATCATGATCATGAACGCCGCCATGAACAGCCCCACGCCGCCACCGAAGAACCAGCCGACGCTCCTGAGGATCCGAAACAACGACCTGCCTTCCATGGGGCCGGATGGGTTCTCACCCCTACTATGTTTTCCCTCACCAGACCCACATGGCAAAGGTTTTAGCCATGGGCTACCTTAGAATTCCCCTCCGGGAGATGACAAATCCCGGGCGATTCGAGGCGATGCGATGATCAAGCAGGCCGCCGAGAGTTATCAGGCCCCAAAGCTCGAGGACCGCGTGCGTGCCATATGGCAGGAGCGGGACGCCTACGCGAAGACCAAGGCGCGCGGTCGAGGCAGGGAGCGGTACTTCTTCGTCGACGGTCCGCCGTACACCACCGGCAGCGTTCACGTGGGGACCGCGCGAAACAAGATCATCAAGGACACCGTGCTGCGGTGGCTCCGGATGCGAGGGTACCGTGTGTGGGACCAACCGGGCTACGACATGCACGGTCTCCCTATCGAAGTGCTGGTGGAGCGAGCCCTCGGCATCAAGAACAAGAGGGAGATTGAGGAGAAGGTCGGGGTGGCCGAGTTCGTCGAGCAGTGCCGGGCTTTCGCCCTCGAACGCCTCCAGCGCCAGACAGCGGAGTTCAGGCAGATGGGGGTCTGGATGGATTGGGACAACCCGTACATGACGATCACCAACGACTACATCCAGTCGGCCTGGTGGACCCTCCGCAAGGCTCACGACGCCGGACTGCTGGTCAAGGCGAAGCGCTCCCTCGAGTGGTGCCCCCGGTGCGAGACCCCCGTCGCGGCCAATGAGATCGAGTACTGGGATGAGACAGACCCCTCGATTTACGTAGCGTTTCCCGTGGTGGGCAAGAAGGAGAGCCTCCTCATCTGGACCACGACGCCGTGGACCCTGCCGGCCAACCTGGCGGTGGCCGTGAATCCCGATTTCACCTACGCGCGCGTCCGCTTCTTACGCGGCGGTGAGGAGGGAACGGTGTGGGTGGCGGAGGAGAACGTTGCCGGGGTGGTGGCGGAGGCCGGGATCGAGGAATTTGAGATCCTCTCCAGGGTCCAGGGGGAAGCGCTCGTCGGGATGGAGTACGAGCATCCCCTCGTCCAAGAGGTGCCCGCCCAAGACCGTTTCGAGGGGAAATCGGTCCACCGGGTCCTCGCCTCCGACACGGTGACGAAGGAGTTCACGGGCCTCGTTCACATCGCGCCCGGACATGGGCCGGAGGACTTCGAGATCGGCCAGCAGCACGGCCTGGAGATTTTCAGCCCCATCGACGAGAGGGGTCGGTTCACGGAGGAGGGGGGCAAGTACGCCGGCCTCGACACCGCGGAGGCCAACGAGGTCATCATGGAGGACCTGGAGACCCGGGGAGCGCTCCTCCTTCGGGGAGAGATCGTCCACCGCTACGGCCACTGCTGGCGGTGTAACACCCGCATCCTCTACCGGGCTACCGACCAGTGGTTCATCCAGATCACGAAGGTGAAGGACCGGATGCTGGCCGAGGTCGACCGGGTGAAGTGGACCCCCGACTGGGCTGGCAGCGCACGTCAGTACGACTGGGTCCAGAACGCGAAGGACTGGACCATCTCCCGGCAGCGCTACTGGGGGATCCCCATTCCGATCTGGGAGTGTGCGAAGGGCCATCGACGCGTCGTCGCGTCCGCCGCTGAGTTACACGGCGCGGATGGCTTCGAGGAGGACATGGACCTCCACCGTCCCTGGATCGATACGGTGACCCTCCCCTGCAAGGAGGATGGCGGGGAGATGCGTCGCGTGCTGGACATCTTGGACGTTTGGTTCGATTCCGGCGTCGCCACGTGGGCAAGTATCGGCTACCCTCAGAAGCGGGAGGTCTTCGAGAAGTGGTGGCCTACGCGGTGGATCGTCGAAGCTCACGACCAGACCCGAGGCTGGTTCTACTCCCAGCTGGGGGCCGGCGTGGTCGCCTTTGACCGCTCCCCCTACGACTCCGTTCTCATGCATGGGTGGGTGTGGCCCGCCGAGGGAGAGGCCTTCTCCAAGAGCCGAGGCGATGCGTTGACGCCGGAAACGGCGGCCGCGGAGTACGGGATGGACGCCCTTCGACTCTACAACCTGAAGGCGGCCCCCCCGTGGGATGACTTCGCCTTCCACTGGGACGAACTGCGGAACGCGCACCGGACCCTGAACATCCTCTGGAACGTCCATCGATTCGCCACCCTCTACATGGCCCTCGACGGTTTCCAGCCCGGGAAGCAGGCTGAGGAGTCCCTCAGGGAAAGCCTCGGGTCGGAGGATCGATGGATACTGAGTCAGCTCCAAGGAGTCATCGAATCCGTCTCAACCCACCTGACCGCCTACGACCTGCACAAGGCCGCGCGTGTCTTGGAGGACTTCATTCTCCGTGACCTCTCCCGCTGGTATGTCCGCCTGATCCGGGACCGTACATGGGTGGAGGGGGAGAGCTCGGAGAAGACGGCGGCCTATCTCGCCCTTCACCGTGCCCTCCTCACCCTCGCTCGCCTCCTCGCCCCACTCGCCCCTTTCGTGGCTGAGGCGATGTATCAGGACCTAGACGGTTCCCTCCTCACGGTCCACATGGAGGACTGGCCGTCACCCAAGAAGGCGTGGCGGGACACAACCCTCGAAGGCCAGATGGAGGCCGTGCGCCTCTTTGTGGAAGAGGTAGGAAAGCTGCGACAGGCCCGGAACTACAAGCTCCGTTGGCCCGTGGCCCTCTGTGCCATCGTTCCGACGGATGGCGAGGTGGCGAAGGCGCTCCGCACCCTGCGAGACACCTTCCTGCAGCAGGCCAACGCGAAGGAGCTTGAACTCGCGGATCCGGGGACGACCTGGGGCGAGAGGACCCTCCTCCTCCACCCCGACAAAGCGGCCATCGGGCAGCGATACCGCGCCCTTCTGCCTGATATCGAGCAGGCGTTGGGCGACCTTGATCCCGCAGCTGTGGAAGGGGCCGTGTCCCAGGGATCCCTGGAAATCTCCGTTCGCGGCAAGCCCGTTCAGATCACATCGGACATGGTGAGCTTCGCAACGGTCCTACCTGGGGACATCCTGGAGGCACAGACCCCGCTGGGAACCCTCTTCGTCGACTTCCGGCAGACCCCAGCGATTGTGGCCGAGGCTTTCGCCCGGGAGCTCGTCCGCCGTGTGCAGCAGATGCGCAAGGAGATGGCGCTGCGCGTGGAGGACCACATCGCCGTGGAGGTCCAGTCCAGTGATCGCCTCGCGGGCATGTTCAGCGATTGGGAAAGGCACATCCGAACTGAAACGCGGGCGGAGCGTTTCGAGACGACGGCGGAGACCCCCGAGGGGGATCACGTCAAGACGTGGGATCTGAACGGAGAGCCCGTCGCCATCGGACTCAGGACACTCAGTTGACCTTCTCCAGGACGCCCCGGAGGGCCGCGTGGAGCTTCGGAACCGTCTGATAGCTCCCGAGTGTTTCGGGCGCGACCCACTTGTAGGCGTCGTGCTCCCAGTCGAGGGTCACATCGTCGGACGCGACATCGAAGAGGAACGGATGGACGGCCCAGACCGCTTCCGGCTCCCGGCCCCGAGCCAGGACGACATTGCCCGCTCCCAGCAGCTGCGGGTCGCGTACCCCTGTCTCCTCAAGTATCTCGACCCGAGCTCGGTCCTCCGGCTCCTCGTCCCCTTCGAGATACCCAGACACCCCGGCCCAATAGCCTTGGAAACTGCCCACCTCCGCGCTCCGGCGAAGGAGGAGGAGACGGCCCCTGTGGCGCAGAAAGGACGTCACGACATCGCGTCGACGGACGGTCTCCAACTCCACGTAGCCCTCCGTCGCGTTCACGAAGACCTGGTCTCCGGTGCGGAAGAGATCCACCTGGACCTGATCCACCGTCGGAATTTCGGAAAGAATCGCCCCCGTGGCCACCACGGCCTCGGCCGCTCCCGCGACGAGGCCGGCAGGAGCCCGGTCCAGGGACTTGAGTCCGTAAAGGACATAGGAGCCGGCGGTGCTTCCCTTTCCGTGGGGGAAGACCAGGATGCGGTTCCGCACCTTCTCCCCCTGCACACCCGACGCCGCGTCCAGGATCTCGCCTTCGTCACGATCGATTCCACCCAGAAGGGAGATGGGGGTCGATGAGGCCAACGCCGGGCCTCGGGCCTCTCCCCCCTGAATCCGGCGGGCGGGCAGCCTCAGGTTCCTCCCCCCAGCAGGTCCTCCGGACGGCCCAGGAAGACGCGTTGTCCGCAGAGTCTCGGCAAGTAGACGGCCCCCTTGGCTGATGGTGTCCCTACCTCCCCCTCTTCCGGCCAGGGAATGACCTCCGGGCAGGTATCGGACCACACGCGCCCGCCCCGGCGCTCGATGCGTTCCACCGCGTCTTTGGCCTCCATGGCGGTGACGCGGTTGGTGAAGACCCAGACCGGCACGTCGGGCCGATGGGCCTCCATCAGCTCCGCCACCTGCTCGAGTTCGCCCCGTGAGAGTTGCGGGCATCCAAACGCGACGATACCGTACGACGCCGCGGTCATCAGCTCCTCCTGGGCGGCCTTCAGGTCGCCGTCGGTTACCCGAAGGACGGGCAGGCATTCCCCGTCCGCCCCTTTCCACTCCGGTGTGACCCCTTTCGCATGGAACATATCGATGTCGCTACTCGTCGCCAAGGCGGCTCCGAAGGCCTTCCATTCGTCTTCCGAGCCCTGGGCGCCTTCGAGGAAGGGCACACCCGTTCCGAGCTCCCGGCCGATGTGGTGGCCTAGGAGGGCGAACTCAAACCCGTCAATCTCCGGTTCGACTGCCACTCGCACGGTGGCCCTTCGGTGCGCGGATAGGTGAAGCCCGTAGTTCGGCGTCAGTCCGGTTACAGCCGATGCGAGCGCAGCGGGCCCCCCTTCCCGGTTGGTGCGCGCCCCCAGCATGGAGTTGGCGAAGACCACGGCCGAGGACTCGGCCCAGGCAATGTGATCTCCGAGGTCCGGTCGGTTGCCCGCCTGATAGGGGATGCAAGTCCACGTCTCCTCCGCCCCCATACGTCGATAGGCCGCCACGATAAGGGCCTGGCGATCGGCGAACGCGCTCGAGACACCCATCTCCTTCCAGGCCACGGTATCCATGCCGAGGGGATTCACTGTCGTGCGAACCCGCACGCGCCCGGTGGAGGCGAAGTCCTCCAGAAAGCGCAGTCCCGCCTCGCCCACGATGGCATAGCTGGCCCCCGAAACGTGGACCGAGGTCACGGGGATCAGCCGATCCGCCTCGTAGATCGTGCCTAGGGCCACGAGGAGTTCCATGGCCTTCCCCTCGGCGGGGGTTCCGTCCTCGAGGAGGGTCTCCTGCTCTCGGGTGAGTTCCGCGGTTACGCCCCCTCCAAGTAGGAACGGGCCACTTCCAAGGCCCGCTCTCTGCGCGCCGGATACGCGGCCACCTTCCCCTTCACAGACACGACGTCATCATGGCGGACCAGCTTCAAGCGCCCTTCGTAGGCCTCCTGCTTGTCGAAGCGCAGAAAGAGCCTGCCATCCCCATCGATCCGATGTTCGAGCTCGGACACTATGGGTGCAAGCTGGCCTTCGGCCTTGACCCGACCCCAGAAGGACTGGATGTCCGCGGCTCGGGATAGGGTGGCGGTCAGGACGGTGATGGGATTTCCATGGTGCCCCTCCGTCTGGTTTGCGGAGGGATCCTCCACGCCACTCACGAAGGCCAGCGCCCTTCTGACACGGTCTTCCTCCTCTGTCGCGTGCACGTGGACCCGAAAATCCAGACGGTGAAAGGCCCCCGTCACGGGAAGACCCGCTCCAGGATCGCCCCTGCCTCGGCCCTAAACGCCTCCAAGTCCCCCTCGTTGACCACCATCTCATCCGCGAGGGCTATCACGCCGCCCAAACCCCATCGCAGCTCCCGGCGATCCCGGGCCCTGAAGGCAGCCTCGGAGTCGATGTCATCTCGGCGACCTCGCCGAGCGATGCGCTGGTACCGGGTCGTCTGGGAGGCATGGACCGCGACCAGGACCATGCCATCGGAAAAGCGCTGGGTAAACGTGTCCAGCTCCTCGAGGCTCCGCAACCCGTCGATGACCACGCGCTCGGTGTCTATGCGCTCCAGCGTGCGGTGGGCCCAGATGTCCATGCCGTGCAGCTCCCGCTCCCGATCCGCCATCCCCCCGACACCCACGTCGGTGAGGTCGATGCCACGGCGATCGGCCTCCTGGCGGACGACGTCGCCCATGCGTATGACCGGCAGGTCCCTCTGGGCAGCCAACTCCAGGAAGACCTCCTTGCCGCTGCCGGGCATCCCAGTCACACAGAGGGCCTTCCCGCCTGCCATCTCTCGTCAAACCCGGTCCCGTTCAGATAACGTTTTGCTCGCCTCGAAGGGGGGGGGGGATGGTCCTCGGGAACGCAGTCGCACTGCTCCCGACCGGGTCCCAGAAAACGTCAAATAACCCATGTCGCCTAAATCAAAAGCTGGGGAGAAGCGTCATGCCCCTGGAATTGTCATTGGAGGAGCTCCGGTTTGGGACCGATCTGTTGAAACGAGGTTTCGCGAAGATGCAGAAGGGGGGCGTCATCATGGACGTCACCAACGCGGAGCAGGCCGCCATCGCGGAGGAGGCGGGGGCGGTCGCCGTCATGAGCCTGGAGCGCGTCCCGGCTGACATTCGCGAGGCGGGCGGTGTGGCCCGCATGGCCGATCCGCGGGTGACACGGGAGATCCTCGACGCCGTCACGATCCCTGTGATGGCCAAGACGCGTATCGGGCACGTGTTGGAGGCCCGGGCCTTGGAGTCCCTGGGTGTCGACATGGTCGACGAGTCCGAGGTGCTCACCCCGGCCGATCCCTTCTTCCACATCGACAAGCGGGCCTTTACCATCCCCTTTGTCTGTGGGTGCCGCTCCCTCGGAGAAGCCGTTCGACGGATTTGGGAGGGGGCGGCGATGATCCGGACGAAGGGGGAGGCGGGCACGGGCAACGTCATCGAGGCCGTCCGCCACATGCACCTGCTGAATCGGGCCACCTCCGAGCTCAAGGCCCTCGATAGCGAGACGCTACGGCGGGTCGCGGCCCACTACGCGGAGGGATACGCCAGACTCCTGGCGGAGGTGCGGGATTCCCAGGGGCACACGCGGGCCGTCTCAGCGGATGACGTCGTCTTTGGCGGTAACACGGTCCGGGAGATCGAGGAGGGACTGTTGGAGGTGGTCTTGGACGTGCGCGGCCGTCAGCGCCTGCCGGTCGTCAACTTCGCCGCCGGCGGTCTGGCCACCCCCGCCGACGCCGCCCTCATGATGCAGATGGGGGTCGACGGCGTCTTCGTGGGGTCGGGTATCTTCAAGTCCGACAACCCCGCCGAGCGCGGACGGGCCATTGTGGAGGCCACCACCCACTTCGACGACCCGGAGCTTATCGCGAAGGTCTCCGAGGATCTGGGCGAGGCCATGAAGGGCCTCGACATCACTCAGCTGACCGCCGAGGAGCGGATGCAGGAGCGGGGCTGGTAAGGGCTTCGACGGCCGAACGGACCAGCCCCGGCACGCCACGTCCCGTCAGCGCGGAGATGTGGCGCCGCGTTCCTGTCCCCGGACCCAGGTCCGCCTTATTCTCTACCTCGAAGAAGGGCGTCTCGGGAAAGGTAGTTCGGAGGTCGGTCAGCAGGGCTTCCTGATCTTCCAAGGGGTAGCCCGCCGTCCCTGTTGGATCGAGTAAGAATACGATGAGGTCCGCCACGTGACGGAGGGCCACGAGGGCCTTGCGCTCGACCTCGTTCCGTTCGCTCACGGGCCGATCGAGGAGACCAGGGGTGTCGAGGACCTGGAAGCGGCGCCCCCCCACCTCGAAGTGACCGAGGGAAAGGTCGTGGGTGGTGAAGGGATACGTGGCGATGGTAGGTCGAGCCCGACTTAGCGCCTGGACGAGCTGACTCTTGCCCACATTTGGGGCGCCTGCGATGACCACCATCGGTAGGTTCGCATCCACCTCAGGGACACGGCGGAGATCGGCTCGTACCTGCCGGAGGAAGTCCAAGGACGAATCGACCTCATGGAGGACGGAGGCCACGCGCCCGTAGCACGCCTTCCGAGCCTTCTCAATCTGATCCTCATCACGTGTCCGACGAATGGCTGCCCGGGACTCCTTCACACGCTGGATTACCTGGTCCTCGGCCCATTTGATGGAACCCAGGTGTCGCTTCGTCTCGTCGAGCCCGGCTGTCACGTCCAGGAGTTCTCCATAGAACGGCGGGAGCCCGTCCAGGGAGGGGAACGATGTGTAGATCTGTCGGAGTGCGTCGCGAAGGGGCTTGGCGAAGGCGGTCAGGCGCTGGTGGGACCGCGAGCGTGCCCGTTCGAGGGGAGTGCGCCCTGACCCACGGGCCTTCCGCGCGCGCTGGAATCCCCGATCCAGCAGCTCTTGGGCCGTGGGGACGGGCGGCAGTCGGAACATGTCACCTACGAGGGACGCGGGGAATATGAAGCCCTTGAGGCCCTCAAAGGCCCCGTTGGGCCTGGTATATGGACACGGCCTTGACCAGGTCCGTCTGGGTGAGGATGCCGACGAGCCGGCCACCATCCGTCACGAGGAGTCGTCCGATCTTGCGTTCAGCCATGCGCTTCATCGCATGGAGGGCCGGCTCCCTTGGTGTGATTGTGACGACCTCCTTGCGGGAGATGTCCCCCACCCGTACGCGGTCTCTGCGGCCCTGCGGCACGGCGACGGCATCTCGGAAGGTCACCAATCCCAGGAGCTCCCCGTTCACCACCGGGTACCCCATGTGCCTCTCCAAGGCGATCCGTTCCATGAGTTCGGCCACGGTTGAGTCGGAGGTGACGGTGTCCACCTCTCGGGTCATGATGTCGTCGACATGAACACCTTCGAGGATCACCGTGACCTTCGTGAGTCGCTCCTCCGCCCCGGCACCCAGGTAGATGAAGACGGCGACGAGAAGGAGGATGACCTGGAAGAATACGATTCCGACAACGGCGAAGAGAACCGCGAAGGTTTTCCCCACGGTCGCCGCCGTCTCCGTAGCAGACAGGAGGCTTCGGTTTCGCGCGAGGAAAGCCCGGAGAACGCGCCCACCGTCCATGGGAAAGGCTGGGATCAGATTGAAAAGCCCGAGGAGGAGATTGTAGAAGACGAGGACAGAGACGAAGACGGCCACGACCTCGAGGGCGGTGGAGAGAGTACGGAAGGGACCGAGGATCAGGAGGACGGCGTAGCCCCCGGCAGCGATGAGAAGGTTGCTGCCCGGCCCGGCCAGGGCCATGTTTCGCTCGGCTGACGGTTGTTTCGGCATCTCCTCAATCTGGGCGATGCCACCGAAAATGATCAGCGTGATGGAGTGAATCTTGGCCCCGTACCGGAGGGCCACGTAGGAGTGGACAAGTTCGTGGAAGAGGACACTGGCAAAGAAGAAGATGGCGGCCAGGCTCCCAAGTATCCACCGAACTCCGTCGGCGGCGAGGGGCCCAAGAAAGGAGAGATCCACTGCCCCGAATCCCGTGTCAAATCCCAGAATGCGGATGTTCTGAAAGGCGAAGACCCAGGCGAACAGGGGGAGGATAATCAGGAAGGTGAGGTGGATGTAGATGGGGATTCCAAGGAGCGTGACGACGCGGAAGGACCACCTCATTACACAGGCAACGAGGAAGGTTCCGGTTAATCCTTTCCTCCCGTGCGAGGGGTGCGACGCAGAGGCACGCGTCGTGATGCGTCGTTACAGAAGCAGATTGACCCTCAGGGCCACGAGGATGAGGAGAAGGATGATCGCCCGGGTGACGCCCGCCAGGAAGTTCGTGAAGACGAAGTAGGAGGCGTGGAGGAGCTCCCCCTGATCGTTGAAGAACGAGTAGACGTAGAGGGGAACGGTGTCCGTCATGAGGGGGAGGCTGAGGAGGAGGAAGAGGCCCACGTACCGCGTCTTGGCCACGAAGCGGACGCAGAGGTCGCGGAAGCGCTTTCCCAGAGACGCCCGAGAGGAGGCCATCTCGATGACCCGGTCCGCCCGCTTGCCGATCTGGTAGACCAGGAAGGAACCAGCCGCCTTCCCCCCGCCGATGGTGACGGCAGCGATGGCCCAGAAGGCCGGCTGTGTGAGGAGGGGGACGAGGGCGATCTCCACGGGCGTGGGCAGGACGACGGCCACGAGAAGGCTGTAAACGAAGAGGAGGGGGAGAAAGATCATCGGATCCGAGAGGTAGCCCAGAATCTGGGTGAGATCGAACACGTTGTGCCCGGTGCTCCCTCTCGAAGCCGGATATTAAAAGGCCCTCCGATGGTAATCGGAGGTGATTCTCGGCGGTGTCACTCTCAGGCCGCGAGCCTGGGATCGACGCCAGGCTTGGTCAGGAGGACTACCCGGCTGATCTCCACCTCGTCACAGACCTCGTACCCCACCTCTCGGGCGAGACGGGAGGCGAAGGCCCGGACCCGCTGGTGGGACGGCATGTTACCCATGGTCAGCCGTTCCCGGGACTGGCCGATCCACACGTATCCCTTGCACTCGATGAACTCCGACTCCGACCGACCGTCCAAGGCCGCGTACTCCTCCTCCCACCCGACGTTGTGTCCGTCCACCAAGGAGTGGCGGATGACCCGGCGGGTGTCCAGCGAGGGCAGGAGGTCGAGGGTCTCCATCAGGTTCCGCCACTCGTGTTTCGAGTGGGGGAGGCAGAGGCTCTCGTAGATGGCCTCGTTGGGGGCGGACACACTCACGTAGAGTTGGGTGGGGAGGGGGTCTAGGTCGGCCAGCACCTTGGGGTTCGTCCCGTTCGTGACGAGGAAGGTCGTGAGCCCCTTTTCGTGGCAGGCTGCGAGGAACTCGGGGAGCTTCGTGTACATGGTCGGCTCCCCCGTGAGGGAGATGGCCACGTGCCGCACCTGGTTGGCCTCCATCCATTTCTCCAGCTCCACGCGGGGGTTCCCCTTGTAGCCAGAGAGGAGGGCCCGCTGGGCATCCAGGGATTCCTCCAGGATGAACTCCGGGTCGTCCACCTGGCCGAGGCCCTCTCCCCAGTGGCTCTGGTCCCGCCAGCAGAAGAGGCAGCCGAGGTTGCAGTTGTTCACCGTCGGCGTCATCTGCATGCAGCGGTGGCTGTCGATGCCGTAGAAGTGTTGCTTGTAGCAACCGCGATCGTGCTTGAGGGACTGCTTCGTCCAGTGGCAGAGCTTCACGCCGCTGTGGGCGCCAATCAGCCGGTAGCCTTGCCTCTCGAGGAGTTCGGCTGTCTCGAGCTCGAGCATCCTTCCGCGAATCAGGGCTGGCGCCGCTTAAAGCCCTTCTCGTGAAGGGACGGATGCGACCAACGAGGCGAGGGGGCCGAGCGATATGCGTCATGGAGATACTTTTCCAGCCTGAGCCGGAACAACGTTCACTAATCGCTGTCAATCCAAGCCTTCGGAGTGGCGGCCTCCACCTTCTTATCGCGTCGATCCCTTCAACCTCCGATGCTGGACTGGGCCGAGAGGCACCGCCCGAGGTCGCTCAAGGAGGTGGCGGGCAACCCCACTGCCGTTCGGCAGCTGGAGGCCTGGGCCAATGCCTGGGAGACCGGGCGGCCGAAGAAACGAGCCGTGGTCCTCGTCGGGGACCCGGGTATCGGGAAGACGAGCGCGGCGCTTGCCCTGGCCCGCGATTTCGGGTGGGGCGTCATTGAGATGAACGCCTCCGACAAGCGAAACGCCATGGCCGTTCGAGAGGTCGCCACCCGCGGGGCACTCTACGAGACCTTCACGGATGAAGGGGCCTTTCTCCGACGCCGCGACGGGGGCCTCAAGCTCATCATTCTGGACGAGGCGGACAACCTCTTCGGTCGGGAGGACCGAGGGGGCATCGGGGCCATCGCCGACACCATCCGCAGGACAGGTCAACCCATCGCCCTCGTTGTCAACGACTACTACGGACTCACCCGCCGCTCTTCGACCCTCAAGCGGCTCGCCCAGAAGATCGATTTCCATCGGCCACGCCATGCTACCGTGATCCGTGTTCTCCGAAACGTGGCTGCGGCGGAAGGCGTGCGCCTTGATGACGAAGTCTTGACCTACCTGGCCGACCGGTCGGGGGGCGACCTCCGCTCCGCCATCAACGACCTGCAGGCCTTGGCCGCCGGCAGGACCCGGGTGCGGGAGGAGGACCTGGCCGCGGTCGGATACCGGGACGAGCGTACCGAGGTCTTCCAGGCCCTCGAGCACATCCTGCGGTCCGGGGACCTTTCCGTGGCCCGGAACAGCACGCTGGGGCTGGACGAAGATCCGGAGAGGTTGATCATGTGGATCGATGAGAACTTGCCCAGTGAATACTGGGATCCGGAGGATCTGGAGCGGGGAACCGCGGCCCTCGCACGTGCGGATGAGTACCTTGGGCGGGTTCGAAGGACCCGACGCTACGGGCTCTGGAAGTACGCGAGCGACTGGATGACGGGCGGGGTCACCATCGCCAGGAAGGGGAGTTTCGCGGGGAGTCGGTACCGCTTCCCCCTCTGGTTGGTGAAGATGTCTCGGAGTCGCTATCGCCGGGCCACGGCCGACTCCCTCCTGGGCAAGATCGGCGGGGCCTACCACATGTCACGGCAAAGAGCGAGGCTGACGGTTCTCCCCCTGTTTGTCCGCCTCTTTCGATCCGAGGAGTCCTTCCGCCTCGCGCAGACTGCATGGTTGGACCTCGACGCGCGGGAGGTGGCGTACGTGTTGGGGGAGAAGCAGGACAGCAAAGCGGTCAAGCGGGTTCTTGAAGGCGCGGAGAGCTCCCGCCGCGGTGCGAAAGCGGCCACCCCCTTTTCGCGGTTTGAGGGCTGAAAGCAACACGCGAGGCGAGCCCTAGAGATCGCAGATCGAGGGTACGTTGTGGTCGCCGGCGAAAGGGGCGAGGGAGGGGACGGGTCAAGAGATTCTCGCCAGTGAATCTCGCAGACGAATCTTCCTCCACGTCGGGTGCGGGAGACCGGCGGGGCGTCGTGGTTGTACAAGAGAAAGTGCTACAGTCAAACCGCAGGTTGAACCCCGTCTGATTGTACAAAGGAAATTTGAGGTACGGTAGTCCAAACCTCAAACGGAGGGCGCAGAGGGGCCCTCGCGGATCGCCTTTCCTGCACGTTTTGCCCGGCGAGTCAGCCCTCTTTGAACCGCTTCGAAGAGCTCGGGTTCGACTAGGCCCGGGGGCCCCCCGTCCCGGACCATGTGATTCCTTCGCACGCGTCCGATGTAAAGGGGATTCCGAAGGATGTGTCGAATTGTCGAGGCCTGCCATCGTCCGCCCCGACTCGTCGGGAGGCCTCGTTGATTCGCGCCTTCGGCGATCTGCCGAAGGGACAT
Organism: Thermoplasmata archaeon; assembly: GCA_046759185.1. GTDB lineage: Archaea > Thermoplasmatota > Thermoplasmata > RBG-16-68-12 > JAJISG01 > JAJISK01. The sequence continues at coordinate 47,422 of JBHIBO010000010.1, forward strand.
CCCATCCCGATACATCCGGAAAAAGCCCGTCACCGCATCCGCCTCTTCGGGTTTTTGGACGAGGATCCCTTCTCGCCTCACGAAACCGAAAGGCGTCGTCCGCGAATTCAGCCGCATCTGCAGGATGGCGTGCTGCCCGAAGAGAGCCACTGCGCCGCGATCCCGCAGGAGGCGCGTTGCCGCTTCGTCTGGCGAGAGTTGGTTTTGTTTGGCCCAATGCCTCAGGGCGGTCGCGCTGTCCTCCGCACCGAAGCTGCCCAGCAGTTCCTTCAAGGAAGCGAAGGGCAGGAACAGCGAGTCCAAGATGAGGGAATCCTGGGGGAGGACTGAGCGACAAGTACGGCAGAGCGTGTGATCGCGATCCCGATCGACCTCCTCTGTCGACCAGCAGCGTTCACACTGCGTCTTCCGACACCTCCCGCAAACCGGCCGTTGCGTCCTGTTCCTCGGACTCGAGGGCGTCTCTCAGCGACTCGAGTTCGTTCCGATTCTCTTCGCTCCGCGCCCGCGCGAGGAATCCTTCAAGGACCTGCAGGAAGGTGTCCCGGGAGACAAGGGGCGTGTGATGGCCCCGTCGCACGAGTTCATCCCATTGCACGTACCCGGCGTAGATGGGGTTCGAGAGGAGGTAGCGGACGGACCACACCGACCAGGTTCTGCCACGGTTGGTCCTCCTTCCGATCCGGTTCAGCCGCTCCGCGATCCAACTCATGGGTTCCCCGGCCCTCGCCCGCTTGAACATTTCTCGGACGCGGGCCGCCTGCGCTTCGTCGACGACCAGACTTCCGTCCATGCGACGGTAACCATAGGGCGTTGGGGCTCCCAGGGATCCCTCGCGGGCCTTGGCCTTCTGTCGCATCCCCATGTAGACCCGTTCCGCAATCTGTTCGCTCTCGAGCTGGGCAATGCGTTGGATGATGTCCATGACGAACCGGCCCATGGCCGTCCCCGTGTCCAGGGACTCCTGCATGCTGTTGAACTCCTTCCCCCACGTGCGGAGCTGGTCCATCATCTCCATGAAGTTGCGGCTGTTCCGATGGATCCGGTCCATCTTCATGACGAGAATCGTGTCCCACCGGTCTCGCTCTTCGAGCATGCGTGCGTAGGCAGGTCGCTTCTTGTCGCGACCCGAGTAGCCATCGTCCACGTAGTGATCGGTAATCTCCCATTCCCTGGCCTGACAATACGCGTCCAGTTTCTCTCGCTGGGCCTCAAGGGAGAAGCCCTCGCGGGCTTGGGTCTCTGTGGAAACGCGGGCGTAGATGGCGGCTCTCAGGGCATCCCATCCCGAGGGGCGCCGTATCAGGAGACCGACCTTATATCGGTTTGCCTCGCCATGGTTCCTAGGGCTCCGAATCCTCCCGTGTTATCGTCTATGATGGTTAAAGTATCGGTAATATCTGTACTACGTGTAATATAATACATCGAGAGTGAATATGCGCCCCGGACGGCTTACGAGACCATCCACTCCATCATCTCGTGCATTCCCTCCACCCCCGGCACGACGAAGTCAGCGGCTGCGAGGAGCGCGGCCGGGGTGTCGGGATACGACACCGCCAACCGAATTCCTACACGATCGCCCTGAGCGCCGAGATTTAGGATGGCGCGAAAGCCATCGATGTCCGTGGTGTCGTCACCGGCATAGAGAAGAACGCGAAGGCCTCGCTCCTGCACAAGAGTTGTCACAGCGGTTCCCTTATCCAGGCCCGCGTCCGGACGTACCTGGATCAGGAACTTGCCTTCCAGGATACGCACGTCCCGAAGATGGAGACGCCCCAGCGCCCGGAGGATATCCTTTCGGGCCTTCCGCGGGTTTAGGGCTCCCCGGTAGTGGATTGCATGGCTCAGCTCCTTCAGCTCGAGGGCAGCCCCTTCGACGTCGATGGCATCGGGGAGCATCTCCTCGATGGCTCGCATCCGGGAAGCATGAGGTTCGGGGAGTAGGACACGCCGTTTGCCCTGCTCCAGGACCTCAAACCCGTGGTTACCCACGTAGGTTAGCTCCGGGATCTGCACGATGGACTCGAGTGAGCGGGCGCTGCGCCCGGAAATGATGACCACACTTGCGAAGCGGGTTTGCAGGGCCTGTAGAAGGTCCCGGGTAGCCTGATGAAACTGCACCTTCTCCGGGAGGTCGACCAGCTCGCACAACGTGCCGTCGAGGTCCAGGAAGAGGCCCGTCTCCCCCGCGTAATCCCTGAGCGGTTGAACCGCGGCTAGGTTCTCCTCGATGTCGGGAGGAATCCTCACAGATGCGCCAGGCGCCTCGCCTGGATAACGCTATGGCGCGTAGGGACTCCGGACGCCGGTTCGCGGGTAAATGTTTAAGCCAGCGAGTTGGTTTGCCGGCAATTCAGTGACTGTCAGGCGGGTGCACTCATCGTGAGAAGCGTCCAGCTCCAGCCCAAGGACCTGGATGCCTATCGTGATGTGGCAGGCGAGGAGGCCCTTGACTCTCTCCGGGCAGCCGCAGAACCCCTCCAAGGAAAGCGGATTCTCCACATCAATTCCACCTCCTTTGGGGGTGGCGTGGCGGAGATGCTCGCTTCCCTTGTCCCGCTCAGCCGAAGCCTGGGGATGGACGCTCACTGGAGGGTCATCGAAGCGGACGAGCAGTTCTTCCGGATTACGAAGTCGATACACAACTGCCTCCAAGGCAGCGATTTCGCCCTGACAGACGAGATGCGCCAGCACTACCACGAAGTCAACGAGCGGAATGCGGAGGACCTGGAAGACAGCTGGGATTTCGTCGTCGTACACGACCCTCAGCCGATGCCCCTTGCCAGCTACGCTCGCGCCCACGCGAAGTGGATCTGGCGGTGCCACATCGAACCCGCCGGCGCGGATCCCGCATGCGCTGGTCTCCTGGCCAAGCTCCTTCCGGACTATGACGCGGGGGTGTTCAGCCTGAGCAGCTATAATACGGAAGCCTTGGGGTGCAAGAATCCCCTGGTCATACACCCGAGCATCGACCCCCTCTCGGAGAAGAATCGGCCTATGTCGGGGGGAGAAATCCAGGCGATCGCGGACCGATACGACGTCGATCCATCGAGGCCTATCGTCTCGACCGTCGCGCGTTTCGACCCCTGGAAGGACCTCGTCGGAGCCATTGACATCTACCGAGAGGTCAAGGGCGTGATCCCTGGGGTCCAGCTTCTCCTCATCTCCTCGATGGCCCAAGACGATCCCGAGGGATGGATGTACTACGAGAAGGCGCTTCGGAGGGCAGGGGAAGACCCTGACATCTTCTTCCTGACCAACCTGCGGGAGGTTGGCGGGGCCGAGGTGAACGCGTTCCAGAGGATGTCCGAGGTGGGGTTATTGCCATCCATCCGGGAGGGATTCGGCCTTTCCGTTTCGGAGTCCCTTTGGAAGGGTGTTCCGGTGGTCGGAACTCACACGGGGGGCATTCCGCTCCAGGTTCTAGATGGGAAGACCGGCTACCTGGTGAAGGACCCGGCCACCGCCGCAGATCGTCTACTCCGTTTACTCCAGGATGAAGATCTGCGAAGCCGCCTTGGCAAGGCAGGGCGGGCCCATGTCAAGAAGAACTTCCTCATCACCCGTCATCTCCGGGCCTACGTCGACGTTTTCCGGGACTTGGATTCCGACCTTCCCTCCACCTAACGGTTTAACCGGCTCTCGGCCCTAGTTGGGATGCTGGAGGTGTGAATATCGCAGTCATTGACATCAGCCTGCCCCTGAGTGGAACCACGCCCTGCTACCCCGGGGACACGCCCTTTGCTCGTCACGAGCAGAAGAATCTGGAGAAGGGGGACCCGGTGACCCTCTCGGAACTCACCCTGAGTGCTCATGCCGGGACCCACGTCGACGTCCCTTCGCATGTCCTCCCCAACGCCCCCTCTCTCGATGAGGTGGACGTGTTGGCCTTCTCCGGGCCCGCTCAGGTCCTCGACTTACGCGGTGTTAGCCGCGTAGTGGGGAAGCATAACCTACGGCCACACTCTTTCCATCCAGGGGAGATCGTACTCCTGAAGACACGAAACTCGAAACGATGGCAGCGCAACCGCTTCCACGAGGACTACGTGTACCTCTCAGAGGAAGGGGCGGATTTCCTGGCCAATCGGGAGGCCAAGGCCGTCGGCATTGACGCCCTATCCATCGAGGGTTTCCACGTGGAGGGTCTTCCGGCCCACCGCGCCCTCCTGGGCCAGGGGGTTGGCATCATCGAGGGCCTCAATCTCTCGCTGGCTAAGCCCGGCCGGTATTGGCTCGACTGTCTCCCCCTTCGCGTTGTGGGAGGCGACGGAGCCCCCGCCAGGGCCGTCCTATGGGAGGAAGCTCCCCCCAAGGCGGTCTGAGGAAGGGGGCCTTTCGGGCCGTTACTTGTCCCATGATCACCCGTACTGTTCATCGGGGTACGGTTGTTGTCAGTGCTCTCCGGAGACCAGCCCGAGTAAAACGTAAGCTAGCGCTCGGCGAGGAGAACAGCCACCTATGAACTCGTGCGGCACAAGGAGAAGAGGAAGACGGGGGAACAGATTCCGACTGGTCAAGCCGCCGACGCCGCCGTAGATGAGTTCGGATAAGGAGCGACTCCAATACGAGGACTAGATCAGCGAGCTGCTGGTCCTTACTCTCCCCTCTCCAAGCCGACTAACTTGACCTCGAAGTTCAGGGTCTCCCCTGCAAGGGGGTGGTTGATGTCTACGACCACGCCATCCTCCACTACCTGGACGACCCTAGCTTGGATGACGCCGCCCTCCTTCGTCTGGATCTGGATGCTGGAGCCGGGTTGGACATCGGGTTCCCGCACCTGCTCCTTGGGGAGTTTTCCGACTCTATCCTCTCGGTGCGGGCCATACGCCTTCTCGGGGGGCAGGCTGAGTTGCTTCTCTTCCCCCTCCTCCATGCCCATGACACCCTTCTCAAACCCCTCGATTACTTCGCCAGCGCCGATCTCGAACTCCAAGGGTTCACGGCCCTCGGAGGAATCGAAAACGGTTCCGTCCTCCAGGGTTCCCCTGTAATGGACCTTGACCTTGTCTCTCTTTCTTGCCTTCATCTCGTTTGCCCGCCGGTTCGCTACCCCTACTTAGCGTGTCATAAGTCTTTCGGTTCGGTTCAGTAGGAGATCATCGGCAAACGGACACTTGTTCGATTCCCGGCGTCTGCACTTTGCCGACGCAAGCCCGGTCCGTATCATGCAGACCGCAGGGGATATTGGACCCTGCAAAGAAACCTGCGCTCGAACCCACGTCCGCAAGAACTATGTAGGACCCTCCTCCCTGAGTAGGCCACCGCGTGGAGCTGGGGTACTATCGAAAGGCTCGCCCTCGTATCGAATCGACTGCCTATCACCGTCGACCGGAAAGAGGGAGACTTGGATTTCTACCCAAGCGTGGGGGGCCTGGCTACAGGACTGACCTCCCTCTACGAGGCCAGGGAGAGCATCTGGATTGGCTGGCCGGGACTCGTGACGGAGGATCTGCGTAAAGGCGAGAAGGAGGCCGTCACAGAACGCTTCAACGAAGAGTACCGCTCCCATCCCGTGTTTCTCTCCCAGAAAGACGTGGCGTCTTACTACGAAGGTTTTTCCAATCGGACCCTGTGGCCCCTTTTCACCTATTTCCCCCATCACGCTAGTTACGACGAGGAGCTGTGGGAGGCCTATCAGAGAGTCAACGAGCATTTTCGGGATGTCATTCTCAACGTCGTCTCTCAGGATGACATTCTCTGGATTCACGACTACCACCTCATGCTCTTGCCGAGTCTCATTAGGCGGGAGCTTCCTGACGTCCGGATGGGTTTCTTCCTCCACATCCCGTTTCCGTCCTTTGAGATCTTTCGACTCTTGCCCTGGCGAGAGGAGCTTCTTCGAGGCGTTTTGGGTGCGGACCTCGTAGGCTTTCATACGTACGACTACGTCCGCCATTTCCGCAGCAGCATCCGTCAAATCCTGGGCGCGGAGGAGGCCTTGGACTCCGTGATCTGGGAGAGCCGCCTGGTCCGGTTAGACGCCTTTCCGATGGGCATCGACTATGAGCGTTTCGCAGGAGCCGTCGAGAGCCCAGGCGTCCAACGGGAGGTCAGTCGAATCCGAGAGGAACTCGGTGAGCGCCAGGCCATCCTCTCCCTAGACCGACTCGACTACACAAAGGGAATCCTGGAACGCCTGGACGCATTTGACCTCTTCCTCCAGAAGAACCCGGAGTATAAGCGGAAGGTGACCCTGATCCTAGTCACCGTCCCATCGAGGACCGGGGTGGAGGCCTACGCGTCCCTCAAGAAGGAGATCGATGAACGGGTAGGCAGGCTCAACGGGAAGCACGGCTCCCTCGGTTGGGTTCCCGTCTGGTACCTCTACCGAGATTTGGACTTCTCCACCTTAGTCGCTTTGTACCAATACGCTGACGTGGCTCTAGTGACCCCTCTGCGGGATGGCATGAACCTCGTTGCCAAGGAATATTTGGCGACCAAACTCGACGCCGAGGGAGTTCTCATCCTTAGCGAGAGGGCGGGGGCCGAGAAGGAGCTTGGAGAGGCTCTGGTCGTGAATCCGAACGACCCACTGGGGGTGGCGGAGGCGCTCCGGGAAGCCCTTACCATGTCTGAAGAAGAACAACAGGAACGAAACAAGCCAATGCAGCAGAGACTTCGCCGATACGGCGTTCTGCGTTGGGCTGAGGACTTCTTGGATCGGCTTGCGGACACGAAGGAAAGGCAGCGCGCCCTCCAAGCTAAGCGGTTGACGCACGCAGACAGAAGGGCTCTCGTCGACGCGTACAGGGGGAGCCGCTCTCGGCTTCTCCTGCTGGACTACGATGGCACGCTTGCCCCCTTTCACCTCAAGCCTGGAAAGGCCGTGCCCGACGAGAATCTAGTGGCCCTACTCACCCGCTTGAGCTCCGACCCGGCGAACGAGGTGATAGTGGTCAGTGGGCGGGACCGCCCGACGCTCGAAGCGTGGTTCGGCGAGGAGCGTATCGGGCTTGTCGCGGAGCACGGAGCATGGAGTCGGTGGAGAAGTGGAGCGTGGGAGAAGGCACCCCCGGCAAGGAACGATTGGAAGCCGGAGATACGGTCCACCCTCGAATGGTTCGTGGACCGGACACCGGGCTCCTCCGTCGAGGAGAAGGATTTCTCCCTTGTCTGGCACTATCGGCGGGTGGACCCCGATATGGCCCCGCTGCGTGCCCGCGAACTCAAGGACACGCTTATCGATCATGTAGCGGACCTCGGCCTTGTGGCCTTGGAGGGGAACAAAGTGGTTGAGGTCAAGAACGCAGGGGTGGACAAGGGCACGGCCGTCCAGAAGTGGCTCCAGAGCCGGGAATGGAACTTCATCCTCTCAGTTGGCGACGATGTGACCGACGAAGATGTCTTCAACCGCCTCCCCGACAACGCCCATTCCCTGAAGGTGGGAATGGGGCCCACGAAAGCCGGACACAGCGTCGCGGCGCCCGAGGACGTTCGGTCCCTGCTGAAAGAATTCATCGAAGCCTAAGGGGTGATCGGTACCGATCTGGCCTGGAGGGAGGGTTCATCGGAGCGAGCCGGGTTTGAGGTCGGAAAAGAGGGAAGGGCGCTCCCGATTCAAGGTTTGACTCCGTTCTACCGCCAAACCAGGACATCCTTGATGACCTCCTCCCCGCGTTTGTCGAAGGCCACTGCGAACTCCCTCCATGGATGCCGGTGGCTGATGAAGGCCCGGATCTGTCGAGGATAGCGCTTCAAGATCTGCCGTAGATAGTCCAAGGCCTTCCGGAAGTGGGAGGCGTTGGAGTTGACCGTCCCGAAGACCACCTGGTTCGCCAGTACCATCTCCCGGACGATGGCCGTCGCGTCCACCTCCACACTCATCTTCTTCCCCGGGACGCCCAAGAGGACCATGATGCCGTTGTCCCCGAGGGCCGGCAGGAGGTGGAAGGGGACCTGTGGGGCCCCCGTGGCTTCCACGATGATGTCAAACCCATCGAAATCGCGAGCGAGGGTCAGAGGGTCCACCTCTCGGGCATTCAGGTGATGGGCTCCCAAACCCTCGATGAGAAGGGACTTCTCGCCATCGTCAGGCTGACGGTCCATGGTGAGCACCTCGGCTCCCTCGAGGCGGAGAAGGAACGTGGCCATGAGGCCCAGGGAGCCAGACCCGGCCACGAAGGCCTTCTTCTCCGCCAGGTCCTCCGTCTCCTTCCAGGGCAGCCGCTCCTGAATCTTCAGGGTCTGATCCAGTGCCTTCACGATCACGCTCAACGGTTCCGTGATGACGGCCACTTCGGAGAGGCGGGAGTCCACCGGAACGAGGTACTCCTCCGTATCCGTCCAGCGCTCGGAGTTGAAGCCGTGGATGCCGTTGATGCCGCGCTCCCGGTAAAGGCCCGTGAAACAGAAATCGCTCTGCCCGGACTTGCACGGGAGACAGAGGTCACAACCGCGCCTGACGGTCGGGGTCACCAGGTCCCCCACGCGAAGGCTGCTGCCAACCGGGACCTCCAGGACGCGCCCGAGAGCCTCGTGGCCTAGGGTGAGGTACTTCTCCCCCTTCGGCGCCGCGCCGTACTCGCCCCGTGCGATCTCCAGGTCGGTGCCATCGATCCCGACCTCCAGGGTCTCCACGAGCACCTCGTCGGGGGCCGGGCTCGGGTCGTCGTCCTCGATGAGATGCACCCCGGGCTTGGGTGGCTCGACGACGATCCGATGCATCGGTTTCCCAGCGGGCGAGAGAGTTGATTAACCTTTCTCCCTGGGTCGTTGGGTCGCCGTGCTCCCGGAAGGGTCTGAGGCAAGGCTAAAGAGGCACGCAGCCGCTAGTGCAAAGCGGTCTCCTATGGCACAGCGGTTTTTCATCAACGGGGAGTGGGTCGAGAGTGAATCTGGGGAGTCCCTGGAGGTCTGGAATCCCACCACGGAGGAGGTTGTCGACAGCGTCCCCCAAGGCAGCCGGGAGGACGCGAAGAGAGCCCTCGACGCGGCTTCGGAAGCCCAGACGGTCTGGGAGGACGTTCCTGCGGCCGAGCGAGCCAAGCTCGTCCTGCGGTGGGCCGAGCTGATTGAGGAGAACCGCGAGGCCATCGCCCAGGTCTTGACCGCCGAGGAGGGCAAACCTCTGAAGGAGGCACGGGACGACGTCAACGGGGCTGCTGTGTACGCCCGGTACTACGCGAGCTTGGCACGGCAGATTGAGGGGGAGGTCCTTCCCGCCGAGGCGAAGGATCGAACCATCATGATTCTCCGCGTGCCCGTGGGAGTCGTGGCGGGCATCACCCCCTGGAACTTCCCGGCCGCTATGGTCACCCGGAAGGCCGCCCCTGCCCTCGTCGCGGGGGACGGGGTGGTCCTCAAGCCCTCCACCACCACGCCCCTAACTGCCATCGAGCTGGTGAAGCTCGCTGAGAAGGCCGGCGTCCCCAAGGGCCTCCTGAATCTCGTCACAGGACGCGGCAGCGTTGTGGGGGATGAGCTGGTCCGGAACCCAAAAACACAGTTGGTCACTATGACGGGGTCCGTGGAGGTCGGGCAGACCATCATGGAGAGCGCCAGCGAGAACCTGACCAACGTGGTCCTGGAGCTAGGGGGAAAGGCGCCCTTCATCATCTGGAAGGACGCGAACCTAGAGTGGGCGGTTCGCAGCGCCCTCTGGGCCCGGTACTGGAACGCCGGCCAAACGTGCATCTGCAACGAGAGGACCTATATTCAGGAAGAGGTGTACGATGCCTTCAAGCGGAAGTACCTCGCCGCGGTCAAGGGGCTCCGGATCGGGAAACCGACGGAGAAGGGCGTGGACATGGGGCCCCTTGTATCGCCCGAACAGCGCAAGAAGGTGGAGGCCTCCGTCCAGCAGGCTCTCGACGATGGCGCAAAGCTGCTCGTGGGCGGGACGAGACCCGAGGGCGGCGAGTACGAGAAGGGGAACTGGTTCCTTCCCACCGTCCTGGAGGACGTGGAGCAGGACATGGACATCCTGCAGCAGGAGATCTTTGGGCCTGTGACACCCCTCTCACGGTTCGACGACCTGGACCAGGTCCTAGACTACGCCAACGACTCCCAGTACGGACTCGCCAGCTACATGTTCACCCAGGACCTGAGGGCGGCGATGAAGGCCGCCCAGAAGCTCCGGTTCGGTGAGACCTTCATCAACCAGGTCGGCCCGGAGACGGTCCACGGGTACCACGCGGGCTTCCGGAAGTCGGGAGTCGGTGGGGATGGATCGCTCCACGGGTTCGAGCACTACTTCTCCCTGAAGACGGTCTACCTGGACTACAGCGACGCGCCCGAGGCGCCCTACATCTTCCCCTACGAGTAGCCTAGCTCGCGTCGAGCCCATCGTAGTCCATGCGAGCTCCCTGGTCGGCGGAAAGCGCCAGGCGTGTATAGATCGAAAGAAGGCCCCGGCGGAAGCGTGGTTTCCTCGGCGTCCACCTTGCCCGGCGCTCCTCCAGGTCCTCCACCGCGAGATCGAGGCGCCGCTCGGCGATGTCGACCTCCACAGGATCCCCGTCCTCAACCAGCGCAATCGGTCCTCCCGCCATGGCCTCGGGGCTCACATGGCCGATGGCGGGACCTCGGGTGGCCCCGGAAAAACGGCCATCCGTGATGAGGACGACTCCCTCCGCCAGCTCCTTCTGGGTCGCGATGGCCTCGGTGACGTAGAACTGCTCCGGCATCCCGTTGGCCGCCGGGCCCTCGTAGCGGATGACAATCGCGTGTCCCGGACTGACCTTCCCCGCAAAGATGGCCTCGATGGCCTCGTCGCTCGATTCGAAGACGATAGCCTCGCCGGTAAGCGCGTGGAACCGCTTCGGCAGCGCCGCTACCTTCACCACGGCGCCGTCGGGCGCAAGGCTCCCGCGAAGGACGGCGATGGACCCCGTGCCCAAGGGATCCTGGGCAGGCAGCAGGATGTCCCCGGCATCCATGGCGTAGTTGGCGAAGTAGCTTCGAGCCCGCTCGAAGAAGCCGGACCGTTCCACATCCTTCAGGTTCTCTCCGACGGTCTGCCCGGTTATAGTCAGCGCGTCGAGGTGGAGCAGGTCACGGAGTTCCCGAATCAGGCCTTGCGTTCCCCCCGCGTACCAGAGGTAGCTGGCGGGATGTTCGCCCACGGGGCGGCAGTTGACCAGGAAGGGGACGTCGCGGTTGACCTCGTCGAAGCGGTCCAGCGGAAGGTCGATACCCACCTCGTAGGCCAACGCGATGAGGTGCATGATCGTGTTCGTGCTCCCGGAGATGGCGGCGTGGATGACCAGGGCGTTCTCGAAGGCCTCCTTGGTCAAGATCTTCGAGGGGCGCAGGTCCTCGTCCACGAGCCCCAAGACGCGACGTCCCGCCTCTTCGGCGAGACGACCCGCGTCAAACTTTGTGGCGGGCACGAGGGCGTTGGTCGGCAGGGCCAGCCCCAGGGCCTCGGCCATGATGGCGTTCGTGTTGGCCGTTCCCAGGAAAGCGCAGGTTCCCGTCGTGGGGCAGGAGTGGAGGGCCAGGTTGTCGTACTCGGCCTGCTCAATCTCCCCCCGACGAAGGCGTGCATAGAGGGAGCCGACCTGTTCGAGGGTGACCCCTCGGGGTCCCGGTTCCATCACCCCGCCGTGGATGAAGATGGTCGGGATGTCCGTCCGCGCGGCCGCGAGAAGGACGCCAGGGGTTCCCTTGTCTGAGCCGGAAAGGATGCACATGCCGTCGAAGTGGCCACCCCGGACGTGCATCTCCACGGCGAAGGAGATGACCTCCCGGCTGGCCAAGGAGAAGCGCATCCCCGGCGTGCCCTGATCGATGCCGTCGCAGATGTCCGTGCAATCGTAACGGGATGCGGCCCCTCCGGCCGTCTGGACCCCCCGCACCACCCAGCGGTCGGCGAGGTCCGGCAGGTGGTAGCTGCAGGGCATGCTCTGCCCCCCGGTGGTCTCAACGAGAATCCAGGGTCGTTCGAGGTCTTGGATCGTCCACCCGGTGGCCAGGCGTAAGGGATCGGCCTCCGGGGCGATCTTACGCATCTCTTGGCTGTGTAGCCGAGGCAAGGGCGCCACCAACCGTTCCAGCCGCACGTGGAAATATCTAGCTTTGGGTCGGGGGCGTTGCGCACGCTGTCGGCTAGTCCAAAAGGGGAGCGACGATCTCGTCCACCCGCTGGCGTTCCTCGACCGTAAGGTCAGTGACCGGTGGACGAGAGTGCATCTCGGTGCCCCAGACCCGCTTCACCAGGTACTTCGCAGCGGCGGGGTAGGTCCCTACCTTCAAGGCTCGGCTGAATCGGGCCAGGTCGAGCTGGAGCTTCGTTGCCTCCTCCGTGCGGCCCTGTCGGGCGAGGTCGTAGAGCTGGACGGTCCTCTTGGGGAAGACGTTGCTCGAACCTACCACGCCACCCTGTCCTCCGTGGAAGACCACGGAAGCCAGCAGGGGGTCTTGGCCGGTCAGGAACGAGAAGTTGTCCGGCAACTCGGAGATGATGTGCAGGGCCTTCGCCAGGTCGCCCGAGCTGTCCTTCAAGCCGTCGATGGTCCCCTCCCGAGCGAGGTCGAGGATGAGCTCGGCGGGGATGTCCACACCCGTGAAGAAGGGAAGGTTGTAGGCCATCAGGGGAACGTCCACGGCCTCCCGGATCGCCTCATAATGGCGGCGGATCCCGGCCTCGTCCGGCCGGATGTAGAAGGGATTGATGGCCATGACCCCGTCCGCCCCCGCCTTTTCCGCATCCCGGGAGAGTTCGATGGCCTGACGGGTCGAAGGGGCACCCGTCCCCACGATGACCTGGGCTCGCCCCGACACCTCCTCCACGACCGCCTCGGCGACCTGGGCCCGCTCCTTGGGGTCCATAGCCGTGAACTCACCCATGCTGGCCATCGGGACCACGCCGTCGACCCCCGCCTTGACCAAGTTCGAAACGTGGCGGATCTGGCCGTCCATATTCACCTCCCCCCGGGCGTCGAAGAAGGTGAGGAGCGGAGTGTAGATCCCATTGAAAGGTCGCATGGGTGCAGGCAATCATACGCACTCGGCTCTTAAATCCGCGGCCACCCGCCAGCCTGGACTCGGAAGGGTCTCGGAGAAGCACTCTTAATCCTCGCCACGCATGCTGAACAGCGTGATCGCCAACGCAGCGGACCTACTGTCCACGCCGGCCAGCGATGATCTCCGCGCTCTGCGTGGCGACGCCTTGGACTTCCTGGACATCGCCCTCAGGGCCGTGGACGCGGGGAAGCGTCTCAAGGCCCACCTCCGGAGGGAGGGGGACATCCTCGAAGCCGACGGACTTCGAATGGATTTAGGAGGGATCGAACACATCCGGCTCTTGGCCGTCGGGAAGGCAAGCATCCCTATGGCGGAGGCCGCCCTGCAGTCCGTCGAACCCAGTGAGACCCTTGTGGTCACCCACACCGACGTGGAGCTGGAGGCGCCCAACGTCGCCATCCTCCAGGCTGCCCACCCTGTCCCAAGCGAAGACAGCCTGCGGGCGGGCCGGGACGCCCTCGCCATGGCGGCGCGCTGCGGCCCGAAGGATCTCTTTCTTGTCCTCATTTCAGGTGGCGGATCTGCCCTCCTTGAGCACTCCGAGCTGCCTCTCGACGCCCTGAAGGAGACCGGGCGGCTCCTCCTCCGGAGCGGGATGGACATCGCTGCGATGAATATTGTCCGAAAGCACCTCTCCCTCGTGAAAGGAGGTTGGCTGGGAAAGATGGCGGCCGGACGAGGCGGGGAGGTGATCGCCCTGGCCCTCAGCGATGTAATTGGGGACGATCCTTCCGGGATAGCCTCAGGCCCTACCGTTCCGGACCCATCCACGTTTGGGGATGCCCGTCAGGTCCTCAGGGAGAGTCAGATATGGGATCGGGTGTCCCCCGAGGTGCGGGAACGAATCGAGGCCGGGATTGATGGCCAGGTTCCGGAGACCCCCAAACCCGGGGACCCGGACCTGGATCGAGCCGGCTTCCGGATTGTTGGCAGTATTGCGGATGCCTGTCGCGCGGCCGTCAAGGAGGGCCAACGTCGAGGATATGCCACGCACGTCTACGGAACCCAGGTGAAGGGAGAGGCTCGCGCCGTCGCCCAAGGCCTGCTGTCCGTGGGCGTCACCGTGCAGGAGGAAGGGAGCCCGGCGGGGCCACCAGCGCTGATTGTGGCCGGTGGGGAGACGACGGTGCGGGTCCAGGGGGAAGGAGTCGGCGGAAGAAACCTCGAACTCGTCCTCGCTGCGGTGCGAGGACTGGAGGACAGGCCCATTGTCATTCTCTCCTGCGACACGGACGGTCGTGATGGCGAAACCGATGTCGCCGGTGCCATAGCGGACGGAGAGAGCCTTGGGCGTGCCGGAGCGGGCGGCTGGGAGCCTGAGGCCTTTCAGGCCGAAAGCGACTCGTACGGTTTCTTCACGCGTCTGGGCGACGTGATCCGAGCGGGAGACACACGGACGAACGTGATGGACCTTCAGCTCCTCCTCGTGGGGCCGCACCCAGGCCGGCCAGAACCCACCTGAGAATCAGGTCAAGACAGTAATGTAGCCTGAGGACCGGGGAGGAATTGGGATGGCTCACGTCTCGTGGCTGTCCGGGGAAGTCTGGGACGGCTGGGACTGGATATTCGGGATCGGTTTCGTCCTTCTCCTCAGCACGGTTGGGTTCTGGTCTTTTCACGTTCTCTTTGTCCTGCCGCTAATCGCAGGAGTCATCTTAATCGGCATCTCCGCTTATCACGCCGAGAAGCGCTACAGGGCCCTGAAGCGGCAGGAAAGGACGACGTGAGGTGACCGGTACGGCTGAGGCAAGACACGAGAAGGTCCTCTTGGGGGCTCTTTGGGTGGCTCTCGCTCCTATTCGCCATAGGCAATCTGGTCTTCGCGAACCTGTTCGTGCAATTCATGGGATTCATTGGCCTGCCTCTTGGCATAGGGGTTTCTGGCTCGTTGAATCTCTTGGTGGCCGTTTTCCTCATCAGGCGAAGGGCTAGTCCCGCAGAGTCTGTCCGGATCTGAGTTGGCCTCCTGCCCAGTCTCCATCGTCCGCCCAGCTTAGGATCATGACGCATTTCGGAAGACCCATGGTCCTCTATATTGCCTCCATCCACATTCCTGGGGACATGAAGGTGGCTCTGAGGATGAGGTTGATTCGCCGTTCGGGTGCGTAGAGGGGGGATGCATGGCTGAATCGATTCTCATCCGGACTCTCGCCTGTCTGTTTCTCATCTTCTTGATGGGGAATGCGCATCTTGCCCTGGGTCAGGACTCCGGCCAAGGCGAAGGCCGGTACGAATTCCTCTTTGAATTTGGCTCCCCTGTTACGGCTGACTTGGGTGAGCTTACCTTCCCCAGAGGAGTCGCAACTGATAGCCTGGGTAGGGTCCTCGTTGCGGATACGGAGAATCACCGTATTCAGATAGCAGACAGGAACGGCAGCTTCTTGTCGAGTGTGGGTTCGCGGGGGCGCGGTGATGGGGAGCTATTCCGGCCTCATGGCATTGCCGTGGACAGCACGGATAGGATCATCGTCGCCGACACGTTCAACGATCGGATCCAGGTCTTCGACGCCGCCGGAAACTTCTTGACCAAGTTTGGGGCAGAAGGCATCGGCGACGGAGAATTCAATTCCCCCAGCGGCGTTGTAGTGGACAGATCTGATAGGATCATTGTTTCAGACACCAACAATCACAGGGTCCAGGTGTTCGACTCAGCTGGCAACTTCATCTCGACGCTAGGAAGACCTGGATCCGGAGATGGCGAGTTTCAGTTTCCGAAGGGTCTAGCTGTAGACAGCTCGAACAACATTCTCGTCGCCGACACGTTCAACAATCGGATCCAGGTTTTCGACTCAGACACGAGCTTCCTGTTCAGGTTCGGCTCGATGGGTTCCGGGCTCGGCAAGTTGAGTTTTCCCGAAGGTATCGCTGTCGATGACCTGAACCGGATTCTCGTATCAGAGCGGGGGAATCAACGTGTTCAGATATTTGACGCAGGTGGCGACTTCCACAATAGTTTCGGATCTCTCGGCACGGGCCAAGGGCGGTTTGTTGATCCCCTGGGCGTTGCCGCGAGTACCACCAGCATCTTCGTGGCCGACAGTGGCAACCACCGCATCCAGGTGTTCAATCTCAATGGAGTCTTTCTTGCAGAATTCGGATCTCCGATTGTCCCCGATCCGACTGAGTTTGAATTCCCTTTGGGCATAGCCGTCGATCGCTGGGACAACATACTCGTAGCCGATACGGGTAACAATCGTATCCAGAAGTTCGACTCTTCCGGGAACTTCCTCAACATGTTCGGGTCAAGGGGCGCTGGCGATGGGGACTTCTTCGGCCCCGTTGCAGCTGCAGTCGACAGCTTGGGCCGTGTAATTGTAGCTGAGGTAATCAACAATCGTATTCAGCTCCTCAATGCAGCCGGAGGTTATCTGAGTAAGTTCGGTTCCAACGGCGAGGGCGACGGACAGTTCCGCGCCCCTAGCGGCATTGCCGTGGACAGCGAGGATAGGATCATCGTCGCCGACGCGAACAACGATC
>JBHIBO010000011.1:0-53115 GCA_046759185.1 Thermoplasmata archaeon
CATGGGAGGGGGGAGAGAGACGCTCACCCGCTCCATCTTCACGTCGTGGATGTAGTTCACCACGTCGGGGTCGAACTCCGTGCGGATTTCCACCCCCTCGATGCCCAGGTTGCGGGCCACCTCGAGAATGCGCTCCGGGTCGCTCCCGGGGGAAGCCGTGATTCCCATCACGAGGCCCGCCTCCGCCTTGTAGGCCGCTCCCACCTGGACGTAGGCGTAGTCCCCCACGGCCCGGTGGGCCTCGTCGAAGATCAACAGGCCGAACCCCTCCAGCTCTGCCCGCTGGTACTTGAGGTCGTTGCGCACTACCTGGGGGGTGGAGACGATGACGTCGTCGTGCATCCAGGTCCACTCCCGGTCGACCGGGGCCACCTCCCCCGTCAGGACCCCAACCTCGATGTCCGCCCGGAGTCGCTCCCGGAGGAAGGCCGCGTGCTGCTCCACGAGGGGTTTCGTCGGGGCGAGAAAGAGGACCCGGCCCGCCCCTTGGCGGAGGCGCTCGGCCAGGACCAGGAG
This sequence comes from Thermoplasmata archaeon, assembly GCA_046759185.1. GTDB lineage: Archaea > Thermoplasmatota > Thermoplasmata > RBG-16-68-12 > JAJISG01 > JAJISK01. The sequence continues at coordinate 517 of JBHIBO010000011.1, forward strand.
GGCCACGACGGTCTTGCCCATGCCCGTGGGCAGCACAACGAGGGTACTACGCTCCAAGGAGGAGCGTGCAATGTTGACCTGGTAGGCTCGGTCCTCCAGATCGGCGGGTTCGAGGAGGGGGTTGGCCAGAAGCACGGCGAGTCAAGGGGGCAGGCGTATAAAGTTAGTACGGGGGGTGGGTCCGACGACGCCGCAGCCCTGTGAGGACCATGGCCAGGGCCAGCATGACGCCCCCGATGATGAAGGCCACGATGAGCGTCCGGCCTGAGAGGTCGAAGAAGCCCACGCCCACTTGGAGGGTAAACACGAAGCTCGCCGAGCTGTTCTCATCCACTGTGAGGACCGTGAAGAGGCCCTGATGGAGAACCCCCCGCTCCGCCAGGAGGGGGGAACGGATGTTCAGGTTCAGGGCCCGCTGTTGATCGGGGCCCAATCGCTCCGAATAGGCGGCCACCGGGATGGCCGAGGTCTCGTTCTGGCCGATGAGGGCCGCCCAGTCGGCGGGCAGGCCTTGGACGAGGAAGGTGAAGCTGGCCGGCACATCTCCCACGTTGACGAGAAGGAAGAGGAAGGACACCGTGGTGCCCGGGGGGTCGACATCCCTGTGGGTGTCCAGGGCCTTCACCAGGGGCACGGGTTCCAGGGGGACCCGAAGGACCGCCACGTCGTCGATCCACCAACCCCCGTCGTCGGGCATGAAGCCCGCCGTAGAGGTGAAGCGCAGCCGTAGGGTGTTCGCTCCCCCGGCGTAGGGGGCCAGGTCCACGTACACCGGCGTCCATTCGGACTCGGTCCCCGTGAAGGAGGCGACCTCGATCCACGGGCCGCCGTCGAAGGAGACGGAAACGGTGGCTACGTCCGAGTCGGAGGGCTCGGCCCCACTTTCGTCCGCCGCCGTGGTGAGTTCGAACCTCTGGTAGTAGCGAAGGCGGGGCACGTCCGTCCCCAGCGGGATTTCCGGGCCCGTCAGATAGTACGACGGATAGATGATGGGGGGCCCGACGAAGTCGAACGCCCCAAAGCGCCAGGCCCGGTCGGGGCTGTGAGCGAGGCCGTAGCCCGCTCCGTCCTCAACCACCTCCCAGCGGTGGGCAGATCCGGAGTCGGCGGAGGTGGTCCACCCTGAGGTGCTCCCTTCCACGTCCTCCAGGGAGAGGTGTTCCCCCGCGACCACGTGGACGATCTGAATGTTATTCTCCGGCAGTTCGTCGCCTTCCACGGAGGCGGCCGCCTCCACTAGGTAGCTCCCCCGATCGGTGGGTGTGAAGGTGAAGGAGAGGGTCTGGCTCTCGCCTTCCCCAAGAGGGAGGAGGGAGCGGGTGTCCTGGTCGATGCGGGCGCTGAGGTTGTACTCCTCGTAGAACACATCGAGCGTCAGGGTGCCGTTGGACACCGTCGTGAGGCCTCGGTTGGCGATGCGGACGTCGACCTGAACCGGGTTGTCCAACGGGACGAAAGTCGGACGGGCGACGCTGAGGATGGCTAGGTCTACGACCACTCCGATGCTGATGTTGGCCAGCATGACGGCCTGGGAGGGGCTGATCCCCGTTACCTTCCACCCGGTCCGGGCGCCGTCGTTGTCGCTGCTGCCGGGGACCGTGTCGGGCGTGAAGCCTCGGGGGTCGTCGGCCCATGTATCCCCGGGCTGCGAAGGGTTGTCCGCGAAGAAAGTCCCCCGGCCGTCGTCCGCCTCCTCCAGATCCAAGAGACGGCGATCCGAGTTGATGTTGCTGCTGACGGTCTCGTCGACGTGCCAGAGGAGAAGCCCGGATCCGGGCAGCCCCTGGTCGAACCCCGTCTGCTGTCGGTTCTCAACGATGAAATACTCTTCCCCCCGGAAGGTGTCCTTGACGGGGAGCTTGTACGCCACGCCGCTCGTGGCCAGAGCGGGGATGGAAGCGGGCGCCAACGCATCGGTCACCACCCGGAGCTGGAGCCAGCCCAGGTGGGCCTTGGACCACGCCGTGAAGTGGGCGGGCCTGGAGCCTCGGGGCAAGCCGTTCCAGGATCCGGTGCCCATCACCCCCCAGACCCCGATGCCCAGGGTGATGCCGGTCACGTCGTAGAGGTCCGGCAGTCCGAAGTCGTGGCCGAACTCATGGACGAAGACGCCCAAGGGGGATGTCTCCGCGGCCAAGAGGTACTCTCGGAGCTGAACTCCGTCCAACGTGAGGCCCACGGTGGGCAGGCCGCACTGCCGGGCGTCGATGATGGCCCAGTGATGCGACCAGATGAGGTCCGTGTTGGCCGTGGTCTCTTGGCCGTTCCCCGCGTGGATGACCATGAGGTGGTCGAGCTCTCCGTTCCCATCGGTGTCGTACTGGGAGAAGTCCACCTCCGCGTCCGCCGCCAAGGCCGCTTGGACCACCAGGCAGTAGATCGGCCCGTTCTCGTCGTCGATGCTCGCCCCGTCTGCGCCGTAGAAGTCCATCGGCTGGGGGGCTCGGTTCCAACCCGATGTCGTGGCACCGATGACGTTGGTGGCGTTGTAGCTGTTCTCTCGGTAAAAGGCGGTGAGGCTGGAAGCCCCGGGCGTGGTATCGAAGAGACGGTCGCCGACGGCTCCTGGGCTGCCAATGCCCTGCTGGTCGGGAAAGTCGACGAGGAGGGCGATTAGGCTCTCCGTGGCGCCGGCGGGTCGGACGGAGACGGGCTGGGTGCCCGCCTGGAGCACGAAGGGCATGGAGGCGTAGACCGCCGGGTCTGGCGGGGTGAGGAGCGGGCCGGAAACGATGGGGGGACCAGGGTCCAAGGGGGCCCCGGCACTGCCTAACGGGTGGAGGAACGCCAGGAGGAGGGGGAGGAGAAGGAGAAGGAGGCCCCGTCGCATGCTTTCAGGACCACACGCCCCCCGCCTCTAAAAGCTGTCGCGTCGGTTATCGCCGTCGATTTCTCGCTCGCCTGGCCTCGACGGTCCCCTGCGGGCGAGGAGCGTCCCGTTCGACCCCTTACGCCGGCCTTAAGAGCTGGGACGCAATTGGGTGCCAACGCATGATCGAGGCCGCCCTGCGAGTTGACCTCCCCTGCAGCTGGGTGACTCTGCTAACGTCGGAGTACGGGGCCACTGTCGACGTCGTCGAGCAGAAGGATCTGGCCGAGGGCGTCCTGCAGAGCCTGGTGGAGATCGAACTGGAGGACGGCGACCCAGTTTCGGTCGTGGAGGCCCTGGAACGGAACCCCCTCGTCTCGAAGGTCGAGGCGGTCGTGTCCCCCCAGGGCAGGATTATGGCGACCCTCCAGGTGAGGAACTGCCAGGCGTGTCAGACCCTGGCCGAATCGGAGTGCTTCTTGACGGACGCCACTGCCCTGGTGGACGGCGGGCTCGTGTGGCACATCCTCGCGCCCAGCCGAGCCGCGGTGGAGGAACTCGTGAAAACCCTGGACGGCAAGGAGCCTGAACTCCTCTCCATCCAATCGGTCAAGGCGGCGGGCATGCTCACAGACCGACAGGAGAAGGTCATCAGTCTCGCCTACGACCTGGGGTACTTCGAGTTCCCCAAGCAGATCAGCCTGACGAGGCTGGCAGAGAAACTGGGCGTGGCCAAGTCGACCCTCTCAGAGATCCTCCGGACGGGTGAGGCGAAGGTCCTCCACGCCTACTTCCATGGCCTCATGAAGCAGCCCCGCTAGCGTCCCACGGAGCCGATGCGCCTCCGGCCGCGGAGGGCCTATAGGGCGGGCCTGTCAAACTTCGGACGCCCCAGGGGTTTCGTGGCGTCCAGCCCCATCTTGGCCGTGGTCTCCCCCGCGCTCGGGTCGATGGAGCTGCCCTTGGCCCCCTCGATCACCACGAGGTCCCGATCCGCCTGGAACCGAGTCGCCAGGGCCCACTCCACGTCCCGGTCGTCGTAGAGGTCAACGTCCTCATCGACGATAACGACGCGTTTCATGGACGTGTGGCCGCTCAGGGCGGCCAAGATGGCGTTCTTCCCGTCTCCCTCATGCTGTTTCCGGATGCCCACGACCCCGTGGAGCCAGGAGCTCCCCCCTTCCGTCAGCCGGACGCCGGTCACGTGGGGAACGACCCGGGTGACGGCCTCATGGATGAGGGGCTCCCGCGGCATCCCCATCAGCTGGTGGTGCTCTTGGCCCCCGGAGAGAATGAGATGGTAGAGGGCATCGGGCCGCAGATAGAGGCGATCCATCACGAAGATGGGTTCCTCGCGCACCTTGTCGTAGGTGCCCGTTCCGTCCACGAAGGGACCCTCCTCGTGGACCTCCCCCGTGATGCGGCCCTCTAGCACGAACTCACAATCGGCGGGAACCGAGATGCCGTTGGCCAGGCGAACGGCCTCGAGGGGTTGTTCACGGGTCGCTTCGGAGAGGGCGGCGGCGATTCGTAACTCGTCGGATTCGTACCCGAGAGACACAGCGCCTGCCAGTAGGACGGGCAGGGGAGCCCCAATGAGAATGGCGACGGGCAGCTCGCCCCCCTCCTTCAGGGCGGCGTCCGTCATGGCGCGGAGGTGGCGCGGGACGATCCGGGCCACCATCCTCCGCTCGTCCAGGAGGAGCATACGGTGGTAGGACAGGTTGCGTTTGCCCTCCCACTCGGCGGCGACGAGGGAGGAGGTCAGATACCGGCCCGGTTCCTCGGGATACCAGTGGGGCGCCGGGAGCGCCTTCCGGAGATCAAAGTCGCGGACCTCTCCCTGGAGGAAGTCCGCCGCCTCCACCGACTTCTCTGGGATAGGGTTGCGGATGGCCTCGAGGAGGGCGGACGGGAGTTCCTCCTTGGACACCCCGAGACCGCGGCAGATGCGCGCCCGGGTGGCCCAGAGGTTGCCGACCGCCTCGTGGCCGGCCAGGTTGCGGAAGTGGACCAACCGTTCCTCGTCCTCCTTCAGGATCCGGGTGACTTCCAGCTTCAAGTCTGTCGGCTCACGGATGGTGGCCGTGTCGGGGAACAGGTTAAGCTCCTCGCGGAGGGACAAGGAATCGGCCTGCCCATGGCCGGGGCACTTCTTTATGGTTGTGCGCGGGCCCGGCTCCCGGGGGACGCGGCTGGAGGGACGCACCTCGGTCTCCCTCCTGACGTGGGTTAAATAGCTCCGACCTGCATGAACGCCCGTGATGCGTGACCTGGCCCGCAAGTTTGCGCTCCAAAACGCCTTGCTCCACGGGGGACAGGCCCAGGCGAAGGCGGTGGTGGGCAAGGTCCTGGCGGCAGACCCCGACCTTCGGCCCCGGGCCCTGGAGGTCGCCCGGGCGGTGTCGGAGATGGTGAGGGAGGTCAACCGTCTCGATTTGGCGGAGCAGCGGACTCAGCTGGAGGACCTGGCTCCCGAGCTCTTGGAGCGGCACCATGAAGCCCGCCCGACGGAACTCCCGGATCTGCCCGGTGTGTCAGACGACGTCGTGATGCGCCTGGCCCCCTATCCCTCGGGTCCCCTCCACATTGGCAACGCGCGAATGGTGCTCCTCAATGACGAGTACGTGAAGCGCTATGGGGGTCGCCTTCTCCTGGTCCATGACGACACCATCGGCTCCGAGGAGAAGCTCCCCCTGGCGGAGGCCTACGAGCAGGTGGAGGAGGGCCTTCGTTGGCTGGACGTCGACATCAGCGAGGTTCTCCATAAGTCCGATCGACTCCCCCTCTTCTACGACTGGGGTCGTCGCCTCCTCGAGCTGGGCGGGGCCTACGTGTGCCTCTGCTCCCCCATGGAATTGCGTCAGAACCGGGAGGCGGGACGGGCGTGTGAGCACCGGGCCACCACGACGGAAGAAAACCTGGACCGTTGGGAGGCCATGTTGGGCGGGGGACTGGAACCGGGGGGGGCCGTCGTTCGCCTCAAAACGGACATGCAGCACCCGAACCCGGCCTTCCGTGACCGGGTGCTCTTCCGCATCAGCGATCGCCCGCACCCTCGTGTCGGAACTCGCTACCGGGTCTGGCCCCTCCTGGAGTTCTCTTGGGCTGTAGACGATCACCTCCTCGGCGTGACCCATGTCCTGCGGGGGAAGGACCTCATGATGGAGGATTGGATGGAGCAGGCGATCTGGGACTACTTCGGGGTCGACGGTCCCGCCTTCGTCCACTACGGGCTCCTCCGGCTGAAGGAGGCCGAGCTGAGCAAGAGCCGCCAGCGCCAGCTCATCGAGGCTGGAGAGTTGGCCGGCGTGGACGACCCCCGCACGTGGAGCCTCCCGAGCCTGGAGCGGCGAGGGATCCAGCCCCAGGCCCTCCGCAGTCTCATCAAAGGGTTCGGCCTGAGCCTGACGGACATCGAGGTCCCCGCGGAGACGCTGTACACGGAGAACCGCCGCCTCATTGACCCGGTCGCGAACCGGTACTTCTTCGTGCCCGACCCCGTGCGCGTCCGCATCCAGGACTTACCCGAACCCCGCGGTGCGCGGGTCCCCCTTCACCCCGATTTCCCCGATCGTGGCGTGCGGGTCCTACCGGGATCCGAACGCGTCTACCTGCCGACGCGAGACCACGAAGCCTACCGGGGGAAGAAGGTACGCCTCAAGGATTGGTTGAACGTGCAGTTGGACGACGAGGCCCTGTTTGATTCCTGGAAGGTTCAGGACATACCCAAGATACAGTGGCTGCCGGCGGGGATTCCCGGGGAGGTCCTCATGCCCGACGGATCCCGGGTGGAAGGGCTCGCAGAGGAGGCCCTAGGAAGGCTGGAACCTGGAACGATTGTGCAGTTCGAGCGCTACGGGTTCGTCCGACTCGAGGCCACGGGCGGCTCGGTGGAGGCGGCCTTCGCCCACCGATAAGGAGGGCTGGAGGAGACGCGTCATCACGCGAGGCCGGGGGCAGCATGAACCCGGACGCCTCCAAGGCGGCCCGCACGCGGCGACGCCCCCCCTAGACCTTGAGTCGGCACGTCCGCCCGTCCCCCAGGCGAACGTCGCAGACGAAAGTGCCAGGTCGTACGCGCTTCACCGCAAGCGGCTCGCTTCGCCGCGCCGGATACCGGGCGAAAATGCGCAAGGCACCCCGGAGCAGCATCATGACCAAGAGAGCGGCAAGAAAGAACAGGACCGCCGCTGTCAGAAACGCCGTTGGTGTCGGAATCCTGAATGCGAAACCGAACGCGGCCAGGACAAGGATGAGGAGGACGAAGTAGGCTCGGGCCCCGACGATCTGAAGGAGTAGATGGGCCCGCCGCCCGGGACCTAGCACTCGGACTACGCGCCCCGTGACCCGGGGGGATGTGCAGGTTCTCGTAGAACGGAGGCTCCTCTCGTACGCACGGAGCAGGTACTCGGCCAAGACCGCCAAGAAGTGGCCGGAGCTGCAAAAGCCCGCCCGGGGTGCCTCGTGACTTCCCAGGATTACCCGAAGCCATTTACACGCCGGGGCATTCCGCAGGATACATGGTCGCGGAGAGGATGAAGGACGTAAAGGGGTCCCCCACGGTGGGCCTGGCGGGTCGCGTTGCCGAGCTGCGAGCCCAGGGGGAGGATGTGGTCTCCCTTGCGGCGGGGGAACCGGATTTTCCCACGCCCCCTCACATCGTGGAAGCCGCCAAGGAAGCCCTGAACCAGGGCTTCACGAAGTACACCCCTTCCCTGGGCATCCCAGAGCTTCGGGAGGCCATCGCAGAGCAGAGCGCGGCGCGAAACGGGATTCCCGCGAAGCCGGAGAACGTTCTGGTTAGCTCCACCAAACATGCCCTCTTCGCCTCGGTCATGGCCTTCGCCGGACCCGGGGACGAGGTCCTGCTCTCCGACCCGGGCTGGGTCTCCTATCTTCCAATGGTCCAGCTCGCCGGGGCCACGCCTGTGCCCGTCCCCTTGCCCGAGGATGACGGGTTTGCTCTTTCGCCGGAGGCCGTGGCCGAGCGCATCACCCCCCGAACCCGCCTCCTCGTGGTGAACACCCCCAACAACCCTACGGGGGCCGTATACGGCCTCCCAGCGCTGCGCGGACTAGCCGATCTGGCGGCGGACCACGACTTCCTAATCCTCACGGATGAGATCTACGAACGGATCATCTACCAGGGCGAGCACCACGCCATCGCATCGTTCCCAGGAGCCTTCGAGCGCGCCATCACGGTGAACGGGTTCTCGAAGACCTACTCCATGACGGGCTGGCGCCTCGGGTGGGCCATCGCGCCCGTGGACTTGCTACGGCCCATCAACACGATCCAACAGCATTCCATCACCTGCGCCACCTCCTTCGCCCAGAAGGGCGGCGTGGCCGCCCTCCGCGGACCTCAGGAGCCCTTGGACGCCATGGTCGCCGAGTTTGAGCGACGCAAGGACCTCGTGGTGGAGGGCCTGAACGCGATCGAGAGCCTCCGGTGCAAGGAGCCCCCGGGCACCTTCTACGCGTGGGCCCAGTACGACGGCGCCATGGACTCGGTCGCCATGGCGGAGACGATCTTGGAGAAGGCCCGGGTGGCCGTCATACCGGGCGTCGCCTTCGGGAAGGAGGGCGAGGGCCATCTTCGCTTGTCCTTCGCCACGTCCACGAAGGATCTGAAGCGGGCCCTGAGCCGGCTGCACGAGGTCCTAGGGTAGCTGTCGGAGGAGGGCCTCCACCCGCTCCTCTCCCAGCACCTGCGCGGCGTGCTCACGCAGCTCCTGGCTGCGCCCCGTCTCCCCCAGCTCCGCGAGGACCGCACTCATCTCCACCTCGCGATGGGCACGGCTGACGGCGCCTTCCTTCCCCAGGAGCCGCAGGCTCTCCTCATAGAGGGAGCGCGCTGCCTCCGGATCGCCCCGGCTCTTCGCGATCAGACCTCGGTTGGCGCGGCACGCGGAGGTCATCACCGGGTCGTCCAGCCCCCGCGCCACCGTCTCGGCCTCCTCACACCGGGCTTCGGCTCGGTCGAGCTCCCCCGTGCGGGCCAGGAGGTCGGCGGCGTTGGCCAGTGCGTAGGCCTGCGCGCGCACCATCCCCGCCCCTTCCGCGAAGCGACGGCTCGCCTCCAGGGCCTCGAGGCCCTCCCCCCACCGTCCCTCCTCTTTGAGGGCAACGGCCAGGTTGTTATACAGGTAGGCCAGGTCCTCTTTCCGGGCCGCGAGCAGGGGCTCCGTCGCCCGGAACGCCTCAATGGCTTCGGCAGCCCGGCCTTCCTGGAGGTGGACGATGCCCGTTTCCATCTGCGCCCGCCCACGGGGAACGCGAGCCGCGATCCGGGCGAAGATCGCCTCGGCTCGGGCCAGGTCCTCCAGGGCTCTGTCTGTCTGGCCCTCCTTCCGCCAGACGATGCCCATGCCGTATAGGGCGAGCCCCCGTTCTCGCTCGTCCCTGTGCTTCAGGGCGCTCTCCTCTGCCGCCAGGAAGGCCTCTTGCGCGTCCTTCAGATCCCCCCGCTTGCTCGCGATGCGTCCGCGGACCAGGAGGAGGCCGGCCTTCGCTGCCTCCGGTTCTGTCTCCAGCCCCCGTGCGACGACCTCCGCCGCCTCCTCCCACTTCCCGAGGTAGTCCAGGGTCCGCGCCCTCGCCAAGTGGGCGAACGGGTCGGACGGGAGCTCCTCCAGGACCTTCACCAGGTCCGCGGCGCCTCCCGTCTCCAGGACCTCCTCCAGCCTTTCCCGGACCAGCTTGATGGCGTCGCCCGCCCGTCCCCCGCGGGCCAGGTGGTAGACCGCCTCCGTCCATTCTTGCTCCTCGATCCAGTAGCGCGCCGCCCGCCGGTGAAAGGCACGAAGTCCCTCCCCCAACTGCCTGCGAATGGCCGGCGCCACGAGGTCATGTACCTCGTACCCTGGGCCGTTAGCCACCAGGAGCCCCTTCCGTCGCAGGTCCTGGAGGGTCGCGAAGCCCGCCCGGGCGAGGGCACCGGGGGGGACGGGTCGTCGGTACACGGCTGCCTGGAAGAGGGCCTCCTGGGGCTCGCTGCCCAGGTCCGTGAGCACCTCCTCGAGGAGAAAGGTCTCCGTGTCGGCCAGGGTCTCGGGCAAGTCCCCGGTGGCCACCAGGCGCAGGAGGAGCGGGTGTCCCATGGTCAACTCGTAGGCCCGTTCGGCCCCGTCCTTCCGGCCAAGGGCCTGGAGGAGTTCGCCGCTCTCCTCCCGGCTCAGCCCCCCCAGACGGACCTCGGCAAACCGGCCCTCCAACCGGTCCTTCGTCCCGAGAAACGTCGGGGTCTCCCGGGCCGTGAGGAGCAGTCGACCTCCGGGGACCCGGTGGTCCAGGAGGAGGCGGAGGACCTGGGACGCCTCCGGAGAGGACGTGACGTCGTCAAAGACGAGGAGGAGGCCCGAGGCCTCGGCGGCGAGCAAGAGCCCCACCTCCGTGAAGTCCAACGGGTTCCCCCGGAGGTACGAAAGGAGGCGGGGACGACCGGCCCGACGCAACGCCGACGCCAGGCTCGCCACGAGGGAGGCCGCGCTGTCGAAGGGGAAGACCTTCACCCATACCCCCTTCTGCTCGGTCAGGAGGGCCCGAGCGAGGGCGGTCTTTCCGATGCCGGGTAGCCCGGTGATGAGCATCAGGGACGGTCCCTCCTCGAGCCACCCCCGGAGGGCTGCCCGTTCCTTGGTCCGACCCACGAGGCGGGGCTGGGCGGGCGGGCCGGCCGTGGGCCGCTCGGCACGCAGGTCCACGACCTCTCCTGCCAGGATGGCGAGGTAGACGCCGCTGAGGGGGCGTTCCTCCCGCCGGGCGAGCTGGATGAGCTCGGTCCCGGGGCCGGTGCCCGACGCCCCGTCGGGACCGATCCACTGCACCACCAGGGAATGGGCTTGTTCTCGCAGGGTCGAGGCGACGCGCTCCCCCTGAAACGTGTTGAAGTAGACCTTCCGCCGGCTCTTCGCCTCCTTCACGTGGGCAAGGCGGGTCTCGAGGAAGCCCTCCTCCCCCAGCTTCTTGAGCTCGAGGGCGATGTGGGAGCGGCTCAACCCGAGGTTCTGGGCGATGCCCTGCTGGGTGACGCCCCGGGGAACGTCGAACTCCTCGCGGTGTTGCGCAAAGAGGGAAAGGTGTAGCAGGACCCGCTGGGCCACAGTCAAATCCACAATGGCCTTCTCCCCCACCCTTTGAAAGGGCGCTGGGGGGATAAGCCTTCGCTCGCCCCAGGGCGTGCCTGTGGACGGCTCTTCGGCGTCCTAGGGGCCCGATAGGTGCCCGTGGGTGGCCAACAGCTCCTGGAAGGCTTTCTCGTCCAGGCCGGCCATTTCAGCGCCCTGGTGCAGGTTCACCTTCCCCGCCTCCACGCTCCGGATGGCCTTCCAGCGTTTCTGCTCCGTCAGCCCGACCCGCATGATCTCGACGAGCAGCTCCGTCCGCGTCAGCTTGCCCTCCTGGATCAGACGGGAGAGGGCAACAATGGCCTCCTCCGGCGTCGCGCCTCGCATCGCCATCAGGTGACTATGTTCGCGTCTGAGAGATAAGGGTTGTCCTCCCCGGTGGCGGAGGGCGATCTCAGCGGAGAAGCTGTCCTACCCACTCCTCCATGGGGGTTGCCCGTGTCCCCGTCAACGCCTCGAACTGCTCCCGGCGCCCCGTCACCTCCCGTTGGAGGAAGAACAGCTCGTCGCGGGTAATCGTTGGATCCCGACGAAAGACGCCTCCCACGGAAGCGATCAGTCGTGCCACTCCCCCGGGCACATGCCTGACCTCCCGGGCCAACCCCATCGCTGCCGCCAGGCGGAGGACGAACTCATCCCACGTCGGGCGATCCGGTCCCACCAGGTCCCAGGTCCGTCGCGGCGGGGCCTCTAGGGCGGCAAGGATCCCACGACTCACATCCCCGACCCAGATGGGTTGGAAGTGGTTCCGTCCGTTCCCGATGACGGGGACCCGCCGGTACCGGCGGACCAAGGCCAGGATGCGCTCCGTGAACTCCCCGCCCGGCCCGACTACGACGTAGGGGCGCAGGATCGCGTACTCCCGGTCGCTGTCCCGCCACAGCTTCTCCCCCGCTGCCTTGGTTCGGGAGTAACGGGTGGGGTGTCGCTCGCTCGTCCCCAGCGCCCCCAGGTGGACCACCCGCCGAACGCCAGCCCGCCGAGAGGCCTCCCGCACGTGGAGAACGCCACGGATGTTGACTTCCTCGAAGGTGGACCCACGCTCCCGCACGATGCCGACGAGGTGGGCCACCGCATCCACGCCGTTTACGGCGGCATCCAGGCTGCGGGTAAGGAGGACGTCGCCTTCCACGAACTCGACGGGAAGATGATCGAAGGGCGAGAGGTCGGAAGTCGGCCGATGAAAAGCGCGGACTTCGTGGCCCGCCTCGAGGAGGGCCGGGACCAGATGCCGGCCCAGGAAGCCAGTGGCTCCCGTCACCAGGACACGCACGCGGCCTCATCGACCCTCGATTCATAACCCTGCGGACACGGCGTTGGCCACCACGCGGCGCCCGTGGGGGCAGAGGTCCAGGAGCGGGCAAGGGCCACAGCGCGGGGCCGGTCGGCAATGCCGTTTCCCCAGCTCCACCATCAGGGCGTGAAAACGACGATGGTCTGCGACCCGATTCGGGAGCGCCGCCCGCAACGTAGCTGCGGCCGCCGCGTAACCGAGGGGAAGGGGCGCCCCCAACCGCTCCAGGATGCGGCGCGTGTAGGCATCCACGACGGGCGTGGGATGCCCGGCGGCGTAGAGGAGGATGGCGTCCGCGGTCTCCTCCCCCACCCCCTCCAAGCCGAGGAGGTCCCGGCGGAGTTCTTCCGGGGGACGCGCGAGAAAGGCCCCCGTCGATCCGGAAGCGCTGAGGAGGTGGGCCGCCATGCACCGGAGTCGACGCGCCTTCGTGCGGTAGAAGCCCGTGGGCTGGAGACAAGCCTCAATCCGGGCCAGGGACGCGACGGCCAAGGCTTCGGGCGTGAGCAGCCCCTCCTCCCGCAGCGATCGTAAGGCCCGAGCCACGTTCCGCCAGGCGGTCTGCTGGGTGAGAAGGGCGCCGACCATCACCTCCCACGGGCCATCCGCCCGCCACCAGTCGTCGCCCCCCAGGGCGCGGCGGAGCCGATGGGAGACCCGGACGAGGTCCATCCGTGGGACGAGGCGGCGTGAGGCTAAAAGTCGACGCCCCGGCGGCCTTCCGGTTAGAGGGCGAACTTGTCGAGGGGCCGCATGGGTTCCAGGACGCGTTGCAGGGCGTCCAAGGCTTCTTCGGCCCGTCCCTTGAGCTCGCCGTTTCCGCCCAGTGCGAGGAAGAAGGCGTTCCGTTCCAGCCGGAGGACCGTCAACATCCCGTCCGCCGTCTCGGCGGTGATCCGGTCGGGGGGCGAGAGGCCGACGCCTCGGTAGAGGACGTCCATGGACCCCACGAAGGTGGCGGCCATGGTGGCGAAGTGCTCCTCCCCGATCTCCACGCTGGCCTGGATGGCGATGGGCACCCCGGTGCCCGTGACGAAGCCCGCCACCTGGGTGCCGTAGGTGAAGTTGAAGTCCCGCAGGACCCGCTCCAGCTCGTCGGCGGCCACCATGCGCCATTCTCTTTCCGGAGGTGCCCCCATAAACCTTCCGCGGACATTATCACCCTCCGGAAGGGTTTTAGACCCCCCTAGCCCCTATCGGCCTCGTGGACCTGAGCCCGGGCGCTCGCTCCCTGGTCGAGATCTCCCTCGCGTTGAAGGGGGACGAGACGGCCATGGTCCTCGTGGATGAGACCAACCTGGCCATCGGTCAGGCCCTCGTCCAGGCGGCCCGGGAGACGGGAGCCACCGTTTTCCTGACCCTGCTCGATGTCCCGAGTTCCGGGACCGAGCCTCCCGAGCCCGTCGTCTCCGCCCTGAAGGACTGCGATGCCGTGATCCTGGCCACCCAGCACTCCCTGAGCCACACCGATGCCCGCCGCCAGGTCACCCGGAGCGGCACGCGCGTCGTCTCCCTCCCCCAGGTCACGGAGGCGATGATGGCCGACGGCTGCCTCACGGCGGACCATGCGGCGGTGGAGGAAGCCATGGCCGTGGCCACCAGGCGGCTGCGCCGGGCTCGGAGCCTCCGGGTGACCACGACCCGAGGGACGGACCTGGCGGTGAGCGTGGAAGGGAAGTCGTGGATCACCGAGGATACGGGGCTGTGCCGCGGCCGTGGGGACTTCGCCACGTTCCCGGCGGGGGAACTCCTCGTCCCTCCCGTCAACGGATCGGCGGAGGGGTCCCTCCTGGTGGACGTATTCTTCGAACATGCCCTCCGATCCCCGGCCACCGTGACCGTGCGAGAGGGCTACGCGGTCCGGGTGAGTGGGGCCCAGGAGGCGGAAGCTGCCATGGACGCCGGGGGGCACGAGGGACGCCATCTCTCTCGGCTGGGCGTGGGCTTCAACCCGCAGGCGAGCCTCCAAGGGAGTGCGCTGGAGGCGCAGAAGGCGCTGGGGGTGCTCCACGTGGGGTTCGGGGACAACCTCACCCTAGGCGGAACCATCCGGTCGGGGGCCGAGGTGGACGCCGTCTTGAAGGGCATCACGCTGGAGGCCGACGGGAAACCCCTGATGGAGCGGGGCCGGCTCGTCACATGACCGGCTGGAACCGGAACTCCCGCCAGGTCGGCTGCAGGTCACCGACGATGGGGAGTTGGTAGCCACACTCCTTGCATCGGTTCTTCGCGTCCAGACCCCAACTCTGGATGTCGAAGCCGTGGCGCTGGATGGCGATGCGGCCGCAGCCCGGGCAGTAGGTGTGTTCCAGGCGGTGACCGGGGACGTTCCCGATGTAGACGTACTTCAGGCCGACCTCCTGGGCCACCTGATGGTGCTTCTCCAGGGTCTCCACGGGTGTGAGGGGCAGATCGACCATCTTGTAGTCCGGGTGGAACCGGAGGAAGTGGATGGGCGTATCCGGTCCGAGCTCCTCGTAGACGAAGCGGGCGAGCTTCTGGGCGTACTCCAGGTCGTCCCCGACCTCTGGCACGACAAGATCGGTAATTTCGATGTGGACGTCCGTCTTGTCGCGCATTTCGATCAGGCTATCGAAGATGGGCTGAGGATCGGGGACGCCGATGTAGCGCCGGACGAATCGTGGCTCTCCGTTTCCCTTGAAATCGACGGTGATGGCGTCTAGGAAATCGGGCATCATGGCGACGGTCTGCGGGGTGTCGTAGCCGTTGGAAACGAAAATGTTGATGAGGCCGGCCTCGCGGGCCAATACGCCGATGTCGTGGGCGAACTCCATGAAGATAGTGGGTTGGTTGTAGGTGTAAGCAATGCCTTGGGCGCCCTGTTGTACGGTCAAGTCTACGACGCCTTGAGGGCTGATATCCGTCCCCTGAATCTTGCGCCGCTGTGAGATGTCATAGTTCTGGCAATTAGCGACAGCAATGAAATCTGCGATGTAGGAGTGGTCACTCGCCACAGCCAAGTTGTAGACGTAGCCCACGTGCGAGAGCGTTTTGATGGTCCGGATAGGCAGGAGGAAGTAGTCCGGGGTCTCGATAGCTCGAGGGGAGCGCGGGGCCCATTCGATGGCTTCCGGCTGCATCTCTATGGACTCGACCAAGACGCGGGCCATGTAGTCGTTTGAGCGCGACACAGTCCGACCCTCGATCACAGATGTGCTCGGATTCCGACCGACGTAGTATCTCGGGACTGTGCCTAGTTTCAAGAAGAGTTCAACAACACCCCGGGTGAGTATCTCTGACGCGGACGTGCTGCCCAGAATCGTTCCCATGCGCGTCTCAGTGAGATAACCGTCGCCATTCAGGTAGCCTGTGAGGAACGCCCTGACCGGCCCCGGGTCATTGGAGGATAGCAGGACATCCGGAACACGCTTCCGTCTCGCCCCCTCCCCACCGAGGCCTCGAAGGAGCAGAGCCAGAGGAGTATTCCTTACAACGAGTGCAGTTCGATTACGCTGCTCATTCCGAGTGGGAGCGTAACCTGTCAACCGTTTGACTATGCGCGTGACTTCATCTTGCCGCTCGCGTTCTGAGGAGCCGAAGCTGAACCAGGCGGAACAGCTGTTGGCCCGTCCGGATGCTCTAGCGAAGGATCCCTCCGCAGCATAGTAGCCGAGGAGCCTGGCAAAATCCTCATCTAGAGGGATAATGCGTGGAACGCCTCGTGCACGGCCGAAATTGTAGCGGACTATGCCCTCCTCTTCTACTAGCTGGATGTTCCGCTTGTAACGGGGCTGAGGGAGTGAGGACAGAAAGTCGAGGACGTCAATGGTCACCTTCTCTGAACCTGGCACGGTCTTGGGGATGGCAACGAAGTCCCCCGCTTCCAGTTCTTTCGCCCGGACTTTTCGGATCCTCCCGCTCCCACCCGCTGCGGCGAAGACGCGATGGTCGGGTGTACAACGAAGCGGTGCGAGATAGACCGGATTGATCTCAAGAAGACTATCTGAGTAGAAGTGGCGGTGAATCTGCCCGGCCTTCCGGAGTCGTCCCTTATGAGTCCAGACCCGGATGTCTTCCAGGTCCACGACCTCTCCGTTAGTGGTTGTTCTGGGGTTTATCCCCAGCGACCACAAGTCCGAAGCCGGGATCATACCATGGTCCGTCGAGATGACTGATTCGCCGGGAATGCAGTACTGGCAGTTGTGTACAACAATTCCGTCCGCCACGTAGTTGTGCGTAGGAAAGGTTTCGAGGCTGTAGACCGTCTCAACACGATCTGTAGGCTTGATAGAGGTCACCCGACACCATTCGCGGTTGTTCGCCATCTGGCATCCTGCTTCCCGCGCTTCGACGAGAAGGGCAAGTTCTCTTGGGTGCTCGGCTAGGTAGGCAGACTCCGTTCCCGCCAGTAGCTGGTCATCCAACTCGGGCACAAGACTCTCGGCGATCCCGTCTGAAGTCTTAGGCCAGATCTTCAGAACCCAGTCCCCGAGTATCAAGTCCCCAACCGTCTTCCACCCCTTTTTCGTCCAAACCGGGTGCTCCTCGGTTAGAAGTATGCGCTCGGGAGGCTCGGCGCCGTAACGGACCTCCCAGATCCTTGCGGTCCTGGCTCCTACATGCGTGACTACACTCGGCTGCGGGTCGATTCCACCTTCTAGGTCGTACGACCACACGGAATCCCCCGGGGCAATATGCTCGACCTTCTTTGTTCCACCGTTCGGAAGGAGAATCTCCGCCCCCGCTGGGTGGCACAACCAATTGCAGCCAGTGGTGGCGATGGAAAAGACCTTGGCCCCGGGCATGAAGTGGGTCACGGGCTTCTTCTCGATGGGGTCAACGTGGCCCGAAATGACCTTCCCGTACACGAGAAGCTGGAGCTTCCCATTGAGGTTCTGTCGAATCCCGCACAACCCGATCTGGCCCTCTCCGATTCTACAATACCGCGCGCAGGCGGTGCAAAGAACCTTCCCGCCCTCGACAGGCTCGTACAGGAGGGCTTCCTTCATGCCAGGAGATGTCTATCGTGGCAGTCCCGCTATATATTTTGGGCTGCAAGTCCGCTACCTGAAGTGCTCGTAGCCCCGGGTCTCCAGAACCTCTTCCCGGCCCTCGACTTGGAGGAGATTGTCGCCGGGATCGATGACCTCCCCGATGGCCGTCGCCTGCGTGCCCAAGTCAGACAAGCCATCGCGAACTTCTTCCCATCGCCCTTTCTGACACGTAAACACGAGTTCGAAGTCCCCGCCCTGAAACAGGAGCGTGTCCTTCCGTGCGTCCTGGTCCATGTCCAAGAGCGGGGGCGCCTGGGGAAGCCGGTCGTAGGCGACCCGAAAGGCGACTCCGCTGGCTTCACTCAGCTGTCCCAAGGACGCCGCGAGGCCGTCCGAGTCGTCGATGCAGGAAGTCACCCCTCCGGATGCGGCGAGGAGGAGGCCCTCCTCTACGCGCGGGTGGGGACGCATAACGGCGTCCATGGCGCGACTCTCCTCGAGGCCCTCCCTCAACCGGGACAAGCCCCAGCCGGCCCAGCCGAGGACCCCGGTCACGGCCAGGAGGTCCCCGGGCCGGGCCCCCTTCCGGCGCAGCACCCGATCGCCCTGGCTCCACCCGGCCGCCGTGACGCAGACCGAGATCTCCGCCCCCTCCTTTGTGTCGCCCCCGAGGATGGCCACGTCGTAGGTCTCGGCGCAGGCGCCCAGGCCGCGGGCCATCGCCTCGACGTAGGCGACCTCAAGCTGGGGGGGCAGGATCAGGGAGACGAGGAGGCCGAAGGGCTTCCCGCCCATGGCCGCGATGTCGCTAAGGTTGACGGCGGCCGCGTACCAGCCCACCTGGTCGCCGGCGATCCCCGGGGGGATGTGGGTGCGCGCGTTGATGGAGTCGGTCGCCAGCAGCAGGTAACGGTCCCCCACGGGGAGGAACGCCGCGTCGTCTCCCAGGCCCCGGTCCTCGGCCTCCCCGTAGATGGCGAGGAGGCGGCGAATGAGGGCCCGCTCACCAAGGTCTGTGAGGGTTGCCACGGCCCCGTCCAAACGCGGGAGAGCCTATATGAACTCCCCACGGGTCCCGCCAGGCGGAGGGCTGGTTCCCTGGACCTCGTGGTCGATCTTCCCATTCAAGGCATCGACGGCGGGGTGGCGCCTCTGGTCGAAGCCGGGGTCCTGACCGAGGAGGCGGGGTGGGACGGCGTGTCCCTGGAGGACTACATAAGCTACTACCGCGAGGGGCCTCTCTACGATCCATGGCTCGTCCTGGCGGCCATCGCGGCCCGCACGGAACGGATTCGCCTGGATATCACCGTCTCCCCCATCGCCCGCCGACGGCCTTGGAAGGTGGCCCGAGAGGCGGTCACCCTGGATCACCTTTCCGGTGGTCGCCTCACCCTCGGCGTCGGGGTGGGAGACGATACGGACAAGAGCTTCACCCATTTCGGCGGGGAGGGCACGAAGGCACGGGAGCGGGCCCAACGCCTCGACGAGGCCCTGGAGATCCTGGAGGGACTGTGGAGCGGCAAGCCCTTCGCCTACCAAGGCGAGCACTTCCGCTTGGAGGAGGTCACGTTTCAGCCCCGGCCGGTGCAGCGTCCACGCATCCCCATCTGGGTGGGCGGGGGGTGGCCCCGCGAAGGTCCCCTCCGGCGGGCGGCCCGATGGGACGGGGCCGTGTTCTACAAGGTCTCGACGGACGGGAGGTATCAGGAGATGACGCCAGCGGACATCGCTGCCATCCGAGCGGCCATATACGAACGCAGGACCTCGCTGGGACCGTACGACATAGTGACGGGGGGTCCGACGCCCGGGAAGGATCCTGCAGCGGCCCGGGCCAAACTGGAGCCGCTGGCTGAAGCGGGACTGACGGTGTGGCACGAGTTTCTGCCCCAAGATCCCAGAGCGATGCGGCGGCGGATCGAGGAAGGGCCACCACGGTGGCAGTGAGGTCTCGATGGATGCGGGCTGCGGGATTTGAACCCGCGCTACGAGCTGTTTGCAGGTGCCTTTGGCAAGCTCGGGTCCTAACCAGGCTAGACTAAGCCCGCCCGGGGCTCCCTAACCCCCCACCTCTCTTAAAGGGTGGTCGAGCGACCCCGTGAGGGCCCCAGGTTAAGGGTTAAAGCGCACCTGAGACTACCGGCGGCGATGGCGACCGACCTCGTCAAGGAGGTCATGGAGGACATCCGCTCCCCCCTCTACCGAAACGCCATTTTCCTGATTCTCCACACCCTCGTCGTCGCCGGGGCCGGCTTCCTCTTCTGGCTTATCGTGACCCGTCTCTCGGGGGACCTGGAGGCGGTGGGGCAGGCCCTCCTGTTGGTGGGGGTGGTGACCCTCCTGGCCACCGTCGCCCAGTTGGGCTTCGGCATCGGCCTGATCCGGTTCATCCCCGGGTCTCAGGGGGAGAATCGGGGCCGGATGGTGAACAGCGCCCTGACGGTGAGCGTCGCCGTGGCCTTCGCGCTGGCCGTGGTCCTCCTGTTGACCCTCGACCTCTGGTTCCCCCAGGGGGCCGACGTGCTCAGCCTCGCTGCCCTGGTGCCCATCTTCCTCCTCCTGGCAGTCCTCTCCGTCACCGTCCCCATCGTCGACAATAGCTTCGTGGCCGGTCGGAAGGCCTCTTACGTGGTGGCCAGGAGCACCCTCTTCCAGGCCGTCCGTCTCGCCGCCCCCCTCCTCCTCATTGGCCTTCTCGGGGTCCTCGGCGTCCTCGCGTCCCTCATGGTCGCCCACATCTTGGCCCTCGCGATGGCCTTCCTTCTTCTCCTGCCCCGGCTGTACCCCGGCTTTCGCCTGACGCCGCTGGTGGACCGGGACCTCCTGGGCGAGATGTTCCACTTCTCCATCGGGAACCACATCGCGGAGATCTTCCACGTTCTCCCGTACCCCGTGATCCTGATCATCATCGCCCGCCTCACGGGCACCGGCGAGGCGGCGGCCCTCTTCGGGATCCCGTGGCTCATCGCCAGCCTCCTCTTCGCCGTTCCCCTCATGGCCAGCGTCTCCCTCTACGCCGAGGGCTCGCACTTCCGGGACCGGCTCCGGGGGGACTTGCGGAAGACCCTCCGGTTCATCCTGCCCCTGTTGGTCATCGGCATTGCCTTCGTCTGGGTCTTCGGCGAGTGGCTTCTCTCTCTCTTTGAGGAGAACTTCCCCCCGGAGGGCGTGCAGCTGCTTCGGGTCCTGGCCATCTCCGCCGTCTTCGTGGCGGTGAACGGGCTGTTCATCGCCGTGGCCCGGGTGATGAAGTGGGTCCGGGCCGTCATCGCCCTGTGGGCCTTCGTGGCCACGGGAACCATTGCCCTCGCCTACCTCCTGCTCCCCATCTACGGCCTGGTGGGGGTGGGGTACGCCTGGCTGATCGCCAATGGCATCGCCGCCCTCGCGGTGATGGGGACCTACCTCCTGCGGCGGGGATCCATTCGGGCCCTCCTCACGGCGGCGCCCGGGGAGTAGTCAGGGCTCGAGCACGCCGCCGAGGGCGACCACCTCCAGGCCCTCCTCCCGCAGGCGCTGGATGTAGGGGTTGATCCCCAGGGAGTCGCTGACGATGTGCCCCGTCACCACGAGGTTCTTCCCCTCCCAGGCGCGGTCCTCCCGAAGGCGTTGGAGGTCGGCGGGGAGGACGTGGATGTACACCAAGGTATCCACCCCGTGGGCGAAGTAGGCCCGAGCCACGGGGTAGCCGCCGTTGGTGCCGGCTCCGTGCGCTACCACCCAGCGGCCCAGGGGACGCGCCGCATCGCCGAGGCGGATGGCGATGGAGGTTTCCGCGACCCCGAACTCGGGGAGGGCATGGAGGGCCGCCACGCCGTCCTCCACCGTGGCGTCCCCGCCGCAGACCTCGAGGGCCCCGACCATCCGTTGCCGCCCCATCTCGTCCCACGGCTGATGGATGTTCAGGAAGGGCAGCCGGAGCTGGCGGGCGAAGGCGGGGATGCGGTCGTAGTTGGAGGCGTGGCGGGCGGTCTCCTGGGGGATGGAGAGGTCTTCCACCGCCTGCCGGGCCTCCTCCGCGGGGACGCCGGCCTCTTCCATGAGTTCCGCATGTCGTTGGAGGACGTGGTGGAAATGGACGGTGGCATGGCCCCCGATGGGGTGGTGGGCGATCACCCCGTCAAACCCCTGTTCCCGGGCCAGGAGGAGTTCACCCACGCCGATGTCGATGCCTACGAGAAGCCGGCGCAGGTCCGCGCCGGGCACGTGAATCTGCGAGTCCGCGGGCACCTCCGTGAAGCCGGCCATCTCCAAGGCGAGGGCCATCAGCTCGTCGGTGTCCATGGCGGAGGAAGGCC
This sequence comes from Thermoplasmata archaeon, assembly GCA_046759185.1. Classification (GTDB taxonomy): domain Archaea; phylum Thermoplasmatota; class Thermoplasmata; order RBG-16-68-12; family JAJISG01; genus JAJISK01. Next base: position 21,999 of record JBHIBO010000011.1, read on the forward strand.
GAGGGCCGATAAAGGATGGGTTCTCATCGTCGATTGTCGAAGGAAAGATTTATGGTTGTCGAACTCACTGCGGGCCGTTCGAAGGTGGACCATGGAAGATGTCTATGGAGCTCCGGACGTGCGCGGGTGCGGTCACGACGGCGGCTACGACTGCGACGCGCTCTTTCACTACTGTCGCCTCTGCAGCATGCCGATGGACGATTGTTTCCACGCCTAGGCCTGCGGCAGACCTCCGTCAAACGGGGGAAAATTATTAATTGTGGGTTCAGCATCGGGCCGCGGGATGGGATGAGGTTGCTCCGACGCCGACGAGATTGGTTGCTTCTCCCCTCCGCAAACTCCTCCCCCGCGGTCTTCTAAGCGTTCGAGCGACGCCCATCCCTTCTTTCTCCTCGAAGGGGGCAGCGGGAGTTGGCGTCGCTGCAGGGACGGGGGCCGCGGGCGTTCCGGACTTTCCGGGCTAGCCGCTCCCGCCCGATTTGTCGTCCCCCTCCTTTCCGTCGCGTGCGCGGCGGGCGATCCACAACCCAGCGGCCACGACGACGAGGGCGAGGCCAGTGCCCGCGAGGATGAAGAGGATTACCTGCAAGAGGATTACCTGCAAGAGGTCGAAGAGGGGGGCCTCTCCCCGCGCCCTACTGACAGCGTGGACCTGGGTCCAGGGACACATGACCGTTCACGCGATCCAGATCACGTTCATCGCCGGGAGCTCCCGGAGGCAGCGACCGCCATGCCCACCCCCTTCTCTCTCAGGGAATGGACGCCCAGGGAGGCTCTGAGACGGAATGCAGGGGTCACCTGGAGGTGGGCTTCGATGGGGCATCTACGAGGGACCCCGCACCGGGGGGCTGGCCTTTGAGGCTCCGCTCTAAGGGATTGAATGAGAATATAAGGAGGAGCGGAGCGTAGTGCGTCTGATGGCGAACAGGATCGACAGCCGCACGCCCCGTCCTTGGGCCCGGGAGCGGCGAGAGAGGATCCCGGAGGACAGCCTAGCGCTTGACCTTGAGTACAACATTCAGTTCCCGCCCTTCAGGATTCTACTCGACTCCGATCGGGTGGCCAAGACCATTCCCAGGGAAACCACCGCGCCAGCCATCCTGGAGGCCCTGGAGGCCGTCACCTAGAATGGTCGATGTCGTCCTGTTTAGCTTCTCCTATGGAGCCGGCGTCCTGTCGTTCTTCAACCCCCGTGCCTTCCCCATGCTTCCCGCATACACTTCCTACTACCTGGGCCGGGAGCGCGGGGAGCCCGCAGGCCTCGGGCGGGGCGCGCTCTTCGGCGGCCCCACCGTCCTCGGCGTGATTCGCGATCTTTGGGATCCGGGGAGGGGCCCTCGGCCTCGTGGGTGGGCACGTCCCGGGCCCCCCCGCCGTTCCCCTCGTCCGCCTCGGCATGGGCCTGGTTCTGATCGTCCTGGGCATCCTTCTCCTGTCGGCGCGGGGGCTGGGGCTCGACCTCCCCATCCGCGCCCCGAGAGGACGCGGCCCTCCCTTCGGGGTCGGAGGGTGAACCGCATGGGTGTGACGAGGTTGGCGGTTCTCGGGCCCGCTTGGGCCGTTCTCATCCTCCTTCTCCTCCTCTCCGGGGCCGCCCATGCCCGCTGCTTCGGCGTTCCGGAGGACACGGAAGAGGTGTGGGCCGTGCCCCTGTATGCGACCTCGGAGTTCGGATTTGAAGACGAGGCCGTCTTTGGCGTGGTCCGAGGGGCCACGAAACTCCTCGAGAGGGGGTTGGACGAGGTCGAAGGGGCTGCAGGGTCGGACACCCAGGTGCGCGCGTTCCTGTTCCTCGAACAGCTCCTTCGGTTCCCGCCGGCGAAACTCAACAAGAGCTTCATCGCCCCCGCGGACGACATGATCTGGGTCCTCGGGGTGGAGTACCGGGAGGAGCGTCCATCCGTGGTTACGTTGAGATGGTTGGCCGACGAGGTGAGAGGGGCCTCGCCGCAAGTGGGCCTACGCCTGGTTGACGGGAACACGTCGGTGGACATGCTTGCCACCGCATCCTACGCCTTCGACGCCACGGTGGGGACGCGTTCCTTCCGCATCGAGGCCACCGCCCTGGATGAGACGGGCGATACCCTCCTTTTCATCATACTCGTCCTTGCCGCCTACGGGGGTCTCACCGCCATCTTCCTTCTCCTGCGGCGACGGGGCCGTCGGAGTTAGTCTTCATGTTTCCGAGGTGACCCACTTCCGCTCCGCTCCCCTGGTTCCCATGATGCATCGATGGCTGGTCGTCCTCGTGCCCTTCCTTCTTCTCCCCACGGCGGTCGCCCACCACGTGGATCCGTTGGAGGTTCTCAAAGTCCTGGAGGTGGGCGACATCCCCACGATCTATCACCCGAGGTTCACCCAGGACGCGTATATCGACGTGACCGAGACCGTCATCGGCCTGGCCACCGGGGGAGAGGCCCGGGCCTATCCCATCAAGATCATGAACTGGCACGAGGTCGTGAACGACACGGTGGACGGCCTCCCCGTGGCCATCACCTATTGTCCCCTCTGCGGAACCGGAGTCGTGTTCAGTCGCCTGGTGGAGGGGAACGAACTCACCCTGGGCGTGTCCGGGAAGCTCTACAAGAGCAACCTCGTCCTGTTCGACAACGAGACGGGAAGTTACTGGACCCAGATTGACGGGGAGGCCATCCTGGGCCCTCTCCATGGGAAGAGGCTGGACTGGGTTCCGTCGCACACGGTAGCCTGGGGGGACTGGGTGGAACGATTCCCCCGATCTCTGCTCCTCCTGCCCCCTCTCCCCCAGTGCGAAGGGGGGCGCACCGGGGACAGCTGCCGGGATTACACCATCGACCCGTACCGGGGCTACCGGGATTCGACCATCGTGTACGACGAGTTCGGGGGAGAGTACACGGACACGATTCTCCACCCGAAAGCCCCGGTCCTGGGGATCGTGGTCGGAGGGGTGGCCATGGCCTACCCCCTGACCGTGTTGGAGACCTCCCTCGTCGTGAATGACGTCCTCAACCGCCAACCCCTTGTGATCACGTACGTCAACGGGAGCGTACAGGCGTTCGATTCGGGGGACCGGGAGTTTAGCCCGTTGCCGGGCCCGATGATGGCAGATGAGAGCGGGGGCCTGTGGAGCCGACTCCACGGTGAGTCTCTCTCAGGGGAGCGGCTCCCCCTCGTGGAAGCGGGGAACTCGATGTGGTTCGCGTGGGTTGAGTTCCATCCGGGCACCGGAGTCTTCGCCCTTCGGCCCCCCTCGGTCCTCACCTTCGCTCTTCGGCCCACCCAGGCCCTGCAGGCAAAGGGAGACCTCCTCCTCCAGGAGGTCCGCTTTAACAACACCGCCCAGGTCGCGTTGACGAACCTGAGGATGGTGGTGGACCTGGGCGTGGCGCTTGAGTTCGTCAGGGACCAGGCCCGCGCCTTGCCGATGCTCCTCCGAAGTTCCCCGGAGGCAGGGAAGCTCCTCTATGAGTTTGGCCCAGTGCCTCCGGGACCCTACTCCTTCCTCATCACCGCGCGGGTCCGGGATCGAGACCTGCCCGGCGTCTTCTTCCGGAGCGCGGTCTCAATTGAGTATGTCGATGTGGATGGGCGGACCGTGACCGCCTCGAAGATGGGGGATACCTTTCGGGTCGGAGAGAGGCCGCCTTTCCCTACGCACCTCCTCCTCCTGGCGATGGTCCCTCTCCCCCTCGTTGCGTGGTGGCTGTACCGAAGGAAGGGGCAGTAGGGAACCAGACGGCTTCCGGCCAGGAATTTCGGGCCGGGCCGCGCCTCGGGACAAAGGTTAAAGCCTTATTAGGCTAGGTCGGGTGATACGGGAGGAGTGAGCCAGCCACTGAGCCCCGCCATGGAGCACGATGGGTGAGACCCTTTGGTGATTCATGAGTTTGTCGTAAACGGCATCGCCCTGGGAAGCATCTTCGTCCTAGGGGCCGTGGGTCTCTCCCTCATCTACGGGGTGCGCAATTTCGCGAACTTTGCCCACGGGGACATCCTGACACTCGGTGCCTACCTGGCGTTTACCGTCAACGTCATCTTCGCCTGGAATTGGGTCTCCGTGGCGCCCTCCATGTCCGTAGCCGCCGTCCTCTTGGGGATCGCCGCCGTAGGGCTCGCGGGCGCGTTGGGGCTGCGCCTCTTCTTTCGGGTCCGAGGGGCGCCCCCCTCGCCGCGCCGCCGGGGCCTTCCCCTCCTCTTCCTCCTCGTGGGAATCCTCGCCCTCGGCGCCTCCCTCCCGATGCTGAACCTGGTTCGCCTGGGGATCTCGGAGGTTGCCGTGCCCACCGGACTCCTCCTGTCCGGCGTGACGGCGATCATCGGGGCGGGCCTCGCCGGGGTCCTCTTCGAACACAGCATCTTCCGTCCCCTGCAGTACCGGGGACCCATCCCGTCCCTCATCGCCTCCATCGGCCTGGCCTTCATCCTGCAGAACGTCATCTCCGCTCTCTACGGGACCGACCAACGCTTTTTCTCTGTTTCATCGGGGGTTGGAATCGACGTGGGCGCCGGGATTGTGCTGACGATGGTGAAGCAGTATACGATCATCATCGGCGTCCTCCTCGTGGTGGTGCTGCACCTCGTCTTACGCTATACGAAGCTAGGGAAAGCCATGCGGGCCACCTCCGATGACCTCGACCTGGCCCGGGTCACGGGCATCAACGTCCGCTGGGTAATCATCTGGACCTGGGTCATCGGGGCCGGGTTCGCCGCGATCGGGGGCATCCTGCTGGGTCTCAACGCGCAGGTGAAGCCCCTCATGGGGTTCGGCATCCTGCTCTTCATCTTTGCGGCCGTCATCTTGGGGGGCATCGGCTCGGCGTACGGAGCGCTCCTCGGCGGATTCGTGATCGGGATCACGAACGAGGTATCGAAGGCCTTTCTCTTTCGGGCAGGATTCGACGCGGCCTGGTCCCCCGCGTTCCCCTTCGCGATCATGGTCACGATGCTCCTGATTCGTCCAGAGGGGCTCCTGGGTGGCGAGCCGTTGTTTCGATGGGGCGTCCTCCGTGCCTCCCTGTCCCGCTTCGCCCGACGGATTCGGGGGCTTCGAGCGCCCTCGAGGTGAGAGACGATGGTCGAGCTTGGCTTTCTCCGGGAACTTGTCTTCTTCATGAGCTTTCTCGGGATCTTCGCCCTGCTGGTCCTGGGCCTGAACCTTCAGTGGGGATACACGGGCCTCTTCAACATCGGGGTCGCCGCCTTCTTCGCCGTCGGGGCCTACACGGCGGCCATCCTCGTCACCCCCGTCGTTCCCCCGTCGGATTTCTATCCAGGCCACTGGGGTTTCGGCCTCCCGTATGCCGTTGGGATCGTCGGCGCGATCCTCGTTGCTGCCGTGCTCGGATTCCTGATCGCCATCCCTACGGTGCGCCTCCGTGCGGATTACCTCGCCATTGCCACCCTCGGCCTTGCGGAGATCATTCGCCTCTCCCTGATTCAGTCCGAATCCATCACCGCGGGAACCATCGGGCTGAGGAACATCCCCTCGCCCGTTATCGTGCCCGGGGATCCCTTCCTTACGAACGTGACCTTCGCGGTCATCGTGATCCTCGGGGTCGTCGTTCTGTACTTCTTCATCGAGTTCGTCGGGCGGTCTCCCTGGGGAAGGGTTCTGAAGGCGATTCGGGAGGACGAGGATGCGGCCGTGGCCCTGGGGAAGAACGCGTTCAGCTACAAGGTGCAGGCCTTCGTGCTGGGAGCCGCCATCATGGGAGCGGCCGGGGCGCTGTTTGGCTCCTTCCTCCACATCATCGAGCCTCTCACGACCTTTACGCCCATCGACACGTTCTTCATCTGGGTGATGGTCATCCTGGGGGGCGCCGGGAACAACCGCGGGGTCCTCGTGGGGGCCCTCCTCGTATGGGGCTTTCAGTTCATGATCATCCGGACCCCGTTCCCGGATCTCGGCGTGATTGACCTGGAGTCGAAGAAGGCCTTCCTCCAGCTGATCGCGCTGGGTCTGCTTGTGGTCCTCGTCATGCTCTTCCGGCCGCGGGGAATCCTGGGGGAGGAGAAGGTTATCTCCCGCGGGGTCCTTAGAAGAAGCAGAAGATACACATGACCCTCAGCATCAAAGACGTCAGCAAGCACTTCGGGGGCGTGCATGCCGTGGAAGAGTGCTCCCTCGATGTCGAAGACGGGACCATCACGGGACTGATTGGCCCGAACGGGGCCGGCAAGACGACCCTCTTCAACCTCATCACGGGATTCCTGCGCCCCGACGGGGGCGAGATCCACCTGAACGGGGAACGGCTGGACGGTCTACCCGCCCATGCCTCGGTGAGACGGGGGGTCGTCAAGACCTGGCAGATCCCGCGCGAATTTGAGAACATCACGGTCCTGGAGAACCTCATGCTCGCGGCGAAGGACAATCCGGGGGAGAGCATCTGGAACGTCATCTTCCGACCCTTTCGCGTCCGGAAGCGGGAGCGCGAGGTGCAGGAGAAGGCGCACAGGATTCTCGAGTTTCTCGAGCTGGGCCACCTCGCCACGGAGCTCGCCGGCAATCTCTCGGGGGGACAGAAGAAGCTGCTGGAACTCGGTCAAGCCCTCATGACGGATCCGACTCACCTCCTCCTAGACGAGCCCGTCGCCGGGGTCAACCGAGTGCTCGCCGAGAAGCTGCTGGATCGTCTCGACGAGCTTCGCGAGCAAGGCATGACCATCTTTCTCATCGAGCACGACATGGACGTCGTCATGAGCCGATGCGATGTCGTCATCGCGATGCACAACGGTCGAAAGCTGGCCGAGGGGACGCCCACGGAGATCAAGGCCAACGTCGACGTGATCGATTCCTACCTCGGGGCCTAGGGATGCCACCCCTCCTGAAGGCCGAGGGAATCCATTCGGGGTACGGCGACGTGGAGATCGTCCATGACGCCAATGTGGTCCTCAACCAAGGCGAGCTGGTGGCCATCATCGGGCCCAACGGCGCCGGCAAATCCACGCTGATCAAGACCATTTTCGGGCTCTTGGCCCCCACGACTGGCCGGATATGGTACCAAGGCCGGGACGTCACGGGGACGGAGCCTGACAAGCTGGTTCGGATGGGGCTCAGCTACGTTCCCCAAGTGGACAACGTGTTTCCCCGCCTCACCGTAGTGGAAAACCTCGAGATGGGTGGCTTCGTGCGGGAGGGCGATCTGACGCCCCGCATCGAGGCGGTCATGCAGATGTTTCCCAGCCTGCAGGAAAAGGCCTCGGTCAGATCGCGCAATCTGAGTGGCGGCGAGAAGCAGATGGTGGCCTTGGGGAAGACCCTCATGCTCGATCCCGAGGTGATGCTCATCGACGAGCCCTCCGCCGGGCTCGCCCCGAACCTGGTGGCGGCTGTCCTCGAGAAGATACGGGAGATCAACGAAGCGGGGACCTCCATCGTCATCGTCGAGCAGAACGCCCGGCAGGCCCTGTCCATGGCGCACCGAGGCTACGTGCTGGACATGGGGGAGACCAAGTACGAAGGGACGGGGGAGGACCTCCTGGCCGACCCCCGTGTGGGCCAGATGTACCTGGGCGGCTAGTCAGACCGAGGAACAGCGAGCAGGTTCACGACGAAGCTGGGCTGGGACTGGTGGCTTACCCTCGTGAGTGCCAGCCCCAGTTGATCCTGCGTGATGACGTCCTCCTGAACGAAGGCGTCGGACTGGATGCGGAAGAACTCATAGTCGCTTCCCGCTTCCCCTGCCAGGTCGAAGTTGAGGCTTCCGGAGGCCCCCTCGAAGTCGATTTGCCTGCCCGCGGCAAGCTCGGTTTTCGCCTTCGCGAACTCGCCGGGGAAGATCTTCGTCCCGGGGGGCGAGGAGACCGCGTACAAGTTGTCGCGAATCGTCGTGCCGTCGGCCGCGCCTCCGGCCTCGATGGCGAGGGCGATGAGGTAGACCGCGTCGTAGGTGTGCGCGTCGAACGGGAAGAGGTCCAACCCGAAGACTTCGTCCATCCGTGTGGAGAAGTAGTCAAAGGATGTCCCCGCCGGCGGCAGGGGGGAAGTCCCCACGAACCCGTCTGTGTTGATTCCCTCGCCGTCCAGATCGGTCAGGAAGTCGGTGGACTTCAGGCCCTCAGACCACTGCCAATCCCATGCCCAAGCGGGATTGGCCAGCCAATTCTTGTACATCGTCAGGCCGTCCTCCGGGTAGGCGATCATAAGGACGGCTTCCGGGTTGGCGCCGGCCAGGAGCTGGAGATCGGAGGTGTAGTCCGCCTGCTCTTCCGTGTAGTTGACCTGGGCGACTACGGTGCCGGTGTAACCCCCACGGAAGGCGGATGCGAATCCCTTTCCGTATGGGTTGTTGACGGCAATGATTCCCATCGTGCTCCAACCGCCGAATCCCGTGAAGTCCCCGTTCGCGATCATGGCGGCGGCCTTGCCCTGCAGGGCGTCTGAGGGAGCCGTCCGCCACCACCACCCCGGGTTCCCAAACGTGTCGGGAACGGGGTCGTCGGGGCCGAGGAAGCCTCCCGCAACGAGCGATTCATGGCGCTCGATTTCGAAGTTCGTGAAGAAGGGCGACGTGGAGGCCGGGCTGATTTGGACGACGTTGTTCTCAAGCGTCACGCCGCTTACGGCCTGCGACACCCCCGAGGATGCCGCGCCGACAATGGCGCCGACGCCGTCCGTTGCGACGAGTTTCGTTGCGACGTTGGCCCCGGCAATCGGTCGGGTCTGGCTGTCCTCATGAACGAGCTCCAAGGGAAGACCGATGACGCCTCCGGCGTCGTTAATCTCACCCCCCGCCAGATTGGCGGCATTCTGCATGCGTGGTCCGAAGTCCGAGAGCGGTCCGGTGACGGGGAGAATCGTCCCGACCTTCACGCTCTGAGCCGGCTGAATCAGCAGAGGGGCGGCGAAGATTGCGGCCACCACGACGACGACTACAATGATCACGACGGCAATGGCAATCCATAGGCCACGGCCAGCGCCTCCGGCTGGTGCTGGAGCTTCTGCTTCTCCTTCCATTTTTCCTCCACCCAGTAGGATGAACTCCCAGCTGGATTGATATGCAGGTTATAAATATTTCGCAGACGCAGTGGCTAGATGCAGGGTGAGCAAGCTCGCGCCTGTGGCGAGTCGGACGCCGATTGTCTAGCATCGGGAGAAGGAGGTCGTAACGTGTTCCTGCTCGGGCACCTGGGTCTGACGCTCGCCCTCGTGGTATGGCCCCTCAGACGGCGTCTCCCGCGACGGGTCGACTACCGCATCCTGTTGGTGGGGGCCCTCCTCCCCGACCTGATCGACAAACCGTTGAGTCTCATTCTCGGGGTCGGAGGCAGGGCCGTCGCCCACACGCTGCTCTTCGCCCTGGCTCTCAGCCTCCTCTTCCTCCTCCTCCGTTCGCGGGCGGTGTCTTCGCGATGCCAGATCTTCGGGACGGCCATTCTCCTCGCACTGGCTATCGGCACCTGGACACACCTCATCCTAGATCGGATGTGGATGCAACCCGAGATCCTGCTCTGGCCCTTCTTGGGACTTCCCTTTCCTCCGGACCTCTTTGACCCATTCAACTTGCTGGAGGGGTATCGGGACCCCTACGTGCTCATCGGGGACATCCTAGGGGCCTTGGTCCTTGGCTACCTCGGCTGGAGGCACCGCATCTACCGTGTTACCAACTTCCTCCGGTTCCTCCGAGAGGGGCGTCTCGAGAGGGAGGAGGCCCCCTTCAATCTCGCAGGACGAGGATGAGGGCGAGAAGGAGGGCGGCGATGGCCACTCCCGCACCGTAGCTGGTGGCGTAGAGGAAGGCCGTGTTGAGGGTTACCTGGCCCTCCAGGAAGGGCACAAAGCCGGGAATCGCCCACAGCGAGATGCCCACGATCGCGGCGAAGCCGAAGGCGGGCACCGAAGAGGCGGGCCGACCAGGATCGGACCCGAAGGAGACTCTCACGTTCCGCGAGGGCGATCTTGATGTCCTCCTCCCCGTCCGGGAACTGGCCGAGCTCGACCCCCTCCTTCAAGGCCTGCTCCACTTCTTCATCCCAGCCGCGGGCCGTCCACTCGCCACGGGCCTCCAGCCAACGCAGGATGGCCTGCTCGATCTGATGGGTGCGACCGCGGAGGATGTGGTTGATGGCAATCAGAGCGAGGACCGAAACGCCCACGAGGGGAACGAGGCCCCGCGCCAGGGCGGGAAATCCCAGAACGCTGATGCTTGTCCCGTACTGGTAACCGGTGCTCACGGCGAAGACCCACGAAAGGGCAAAGGTCACGCCGAGGGCGCCGAGAAGGGAGAGGAAGGCAATCTTGGGAACCCTGTCGTTCACGTCGAGAGGGCGGACCGGGACGCAATAAGGGTTTCTACCTTGCTCGCGGCCCTGATAACGAGGTCTCTCTCCAAGCAGGTTCCGGCCCTTCGTAGAGTAGGTCCCGTGGGGGCTGGCGGAGCAGAAAGGCAAGTCCCAGCAACAGGACGACGACAAAGGCTCCAAGGTACAGAGTCCCCAGCAGAAGGAGTCCCCAGGCGTCGAGAGCGTACGGAAGTACGTGGCCGAGAAAGGTGTAGGCGCCCGCGAGTTCCAGGAGCAAACCAACGCCCACCCCCCCGAAAAGGCCCGCGAGGGTCGCCAGAACCCCGAGGACGAAGAGTCTTCTGCCGAAGAGTTGAAGGGCCGCGGAAACCCGTCCTCCGAGGGCACGCAGGACGCCAACGTCCTGGCGACGCTCCACCCAGTACCGTGTGAGGGTGGAGGCCATCATCACGGCGATGAGGACCACGGTCAGCCCCTGCATCCCGATGACCAGAACCGAAAGGCTGTTGCTGCTGTGCTGGGCGAAGGCGCCAATGTACGACCGGCCGAGTTCTCTCCCCAGGTCTGGGTTCGCCAGGATGAGGGACCCGATCCGGTCGTCGACGACGATGCCCCCCTGCACGAGCCGGTTCTCCCCCTCCCCCGCGACGAGGACATCCGTCTCGTTGGCAGCGAGGTAGGCCAGGAGGGGCTCCACGTCCTCTGTCCCGACACGGAGGAGGGTCAGCGAACCACTCGCCAGGCCGGCCAGGGCACGAGCCCTGGGCAGGTCGAGGAGGATTTCGTCTGAGGCAGCCCCTTGGGCGTGCAGGATCCCATCAACGGTCACCTCCATCAGGGTCGGTGCGGTCGATCCCGGAAGGAGGAGGACATCGCCCACCGCCAGACCCAGACGAGCGGCGAGGCGTTCCCCCACGAGCAGGAACGTGGGACCGAGCGGGTTCTCGAAGCGCAGTCCTTCCAGGGCCAGGAAGGGCTCGAGTTCAACGCCCCGGACTATCAGGGCCTGGCCGGTCACGCTGATCCCCGCATAGACCTCGGGACTCACCGCGGAGATCCAGCGCTCCCCCCGAAGCGCGTCGACCAGTTCCTCGGTCAAGGGCTGCCGGGCCGAAGCCTGGCTGAGGACGAACACGCCCGGGCCGAAGAAGAGCTCTTCGGGGGTGCTGGCAAGGGCGGCATAGAATGGGAAGGAGACGGTGAGTAGGGCCGCGCCCAGGCATAGGATGACGAAGAGTTCAGTGGCGGGGCGCGCGGTTCCACCTCCGGAGGTTCTGGAGCAGACTCAGCCCGCCCCCCATCAACCCGGCTCCGAGGGAGGTGGCGAGGGGAAGCATCAACCCTGTGAGGGATAGGTGTGGGCTAATGACGGTCGGGAGTCCGAAGAGGGGGGCGAAGGAAACCAAGGCGTTGGCCGCAGCAATCCCTCCCGCCACACCAAGCAGCGTCCCTCCGACGACCGTGAAGGCGAGCTGGAATCCGTACAGCCGGCCCAAGCCGCGTCCATCCATCCCCACGGCCAGGAGGGTGCGGGTCTCCGGGCGTCGGTAGCGGATGTCCAAGGAGATCAGGCTGTAGGCGACCGCCGCGATCGCGACGGCGCTCACGCCTACCAGGCCGCCGACCAGCCGACGGGCCTCTTGCAAGACCGCCCCAAAGAAGTCCGGCGCCGAGGTGAGGGAGAGGACCGAGAAACCCGCGCCGGCCAGACCGCGAGCATCCTCCCGCAACTCCACGAAGAGGAGGTCGAAGGTGTCTTCCTCCCACGTCGCGAGCCGACGGAGGTCGACCTCCGAGATCAGAAGCCAGGTATCTGGGAGACCGACTCCCATGCCCTCGGAGTCCTCCACGGTGATCTCGACAGTCCCAAGTTCGGTGCGGAGGACGAGAGTGTCGGTAACGCCCGATCCTGGGGGGAGCGCCAGGCTTCCGAAGGTCGTGCCGGGCGAGGGGCCGGAGCCCCCCAGACTCCCATCGGCGAGCGCGAGAACTCGGATCCCGACGGGAGCGGTTTCCGTTACGAGCTCGGCCGACCTGAGCCATCCCGCTCGAGAGAGACCCCGCAACGTACCGTCTATGTCGAAGGGTTCGAGCTGGGGGAAGACGCCCCGATAGGCGAGAAACGGGCCCGTATCGAGGCGCTCGAGGACCGATTCGCTGCCAACTTCCAGCCCGTCGAGCAGGACGAGTGCCCCCGTGGCATAGGTGGCGCACACCGCGATGCCAAGCATGGCGGCGGCTACGCGCCAGTTGAAGCGGGTCGCGATGCGGAGAAGAATGATCCCACCTCCTTTCGGCGTCGTGACAGATCCGTATCTTCGGAGCGGGTCGGCAACCGAGGAACGGTCGTGCAACCCAGAGCAGCCAGCGGAATCGATAGATGCCTTAAAAGCCTTGGTCCCGTGTCCCGGGGGACCACCTCGTTAGGTTCTTAGCGGGAAGGGAGAGTAGCGGGTAGACGGTGCCCCCCCTCCTTGAAGCCAGGGACCTTTGGAAGACCTACGATGGGGCCGCCTTTGTGCTCCAGGAGGTCCATCTGGAGCTGGGCGCCGGCGAGGGGATGCTAGTTTGGGGGCGGAACGGGAGCGGGAAGACGACCCTCCTGAACCTCCTCGGCGGCTTGGACTGGCCCGACCGTGGGGAGATTCTCCTGCGCGGTCGAGACCTGGCTGGCTTGAGCCCGCGAGAGCAGGCGGCCGTGCGTCTCCACGAGGTCGGTTTCGTCTTTCAAGAGCACAATCTGTTGGAGGAGTTGACCGTCAAGCAAAACGTCCAGCTCCCCTTGCGGCTGCTTCGGGCGGCGAACATGGCGGCACGAGGGAGGGAGCTTCTGATGCGTTTCGGGTTGGCGTCGCTGGCGGAGCGACGGCCCCCGGCCCTGAGCATGGGAGAACGGCAAAAGGTCGCGGTGGCCCGTGCCCTGGCCAATGACCCCGTCCTCCTCCTCGCGGACGAACCCACGTCCTCCCTTGACGAGGAGAGCGCCCGCGATCTGCTGGATCTCTTTGAGGGGCTGCGCCAGGAGGGACGGGCTCTCATCCTGGCATCCCACGACCCCCTTTCCCGAAGCCTCTCTTGGCCCATCGGACGCCTGAAGAAGGGCCGCCTCCGTTCCGAGGGGGTGGGAGAAGAATAAGAACCCTCCCGCCCTGGCGGCCTCGATGGCGACCATTGCCTGGGAGGACTTCGAACGGGTGGACTTGCGTGTGGGGGAGGTCGTGGAAGCCGAGGAGTTCCCGGAGGCCCGAAAGCCCTCCTATCGCATGCGCATCGACTTCGGCCCCCTGGGCGTGAAGAAAAGCTCCGCGGCGATCAAGGAGTGGTACACGCGCAGGGACCTCCTGGGACGCCGCGTCGTCGCCGTGGTGAACTTTGCACCGAAGCAGATTGCCAACTTCCTCTCCGAGGTGCTCGTGCTCGGCGCCATTCGTGAAGACCAGCGTGTCGTGCTCCTGAGGCCCGACGAGGGGGCAGAGCTGGGCGACCGGATTGCCTAGGCGGCCCGCTTGCTCAGCGGGACGTACTTGAGGCCTTTCGCCCCCGTGTACTCCGATTTGGGTCGGATGATTCGGTTGTCGCCATACTGCTCCATGGCGTGGGCGACCCATCCCGCGACCCGACTGATGGCGAAGATGGGCGTGAAGATGTCCACCGGGATGCCCATGGCGTAGTACGTGGTGGCGCTGTAGAAGTCGACGTTGGGGTTCAGCCCCTTCTCCCGCATCATGGCCTCCTCCATGATGTAGGACATCTCGTGCCAGTTTTCCTGCCCCGCGGCCTTCCCCAGGTCCTTCGCGTACCCCTTGAGGATGGCGGCCCGGGGGTCCATGGTCTTGTACACCCGATGGCCGAAGCCGGGGATTTTCTCCTTCCGGGCGAGGGCCTCCAGGACGTAGGCCTCGGCCTTGGCGGGCTCGCCGATCTTCAGCCGCAGGTTCATGGCGTTCCGGTTGGCGGCCCCATGGAGGGGGCCGGAGAGGGTGCTCAGGGCCGTTACCACGACGCTGTGGAGGTCGGCCAGGGTGGAGGCGGTGATGCGGGCGGCGAAGGTGGACGCGTTGAATCCGTGGTCTGCGTGGAGGATGAGGGCCACGTCCATGACATGGGCCTGGTCCTCGGAGGGCGACACCCCGTGCATCGCGTAGAGGAAGCTCGCGGCGTGGCTCAACCCGGCGGGGGGCGCACGGTACTCCTTCCCTTGCCGCAGGCGGTGAAACGCCCCGACGATGAGGGGAAAGGAACCGACGAGGCGGACGCCCATGCGTCGCGTGGCCTCGGGGGACACGTCCTCCCGATCGGGATCCGTGAGGGCCTCACGGGCGACCATGGCCCGGAGCACCTCCATGGGCAGGGCCTCCTGGGGGAAGCTGGCCAGCGCGTCCAGTTGCTCCGCGGAGAGGTGCCTCGCATCGGCCAATTCCTTCGAGAACGCGCCCAACTCCGGCTGCGTCGGCAGCCGACCGTTCCACAGGAGGTAGACGGTCTCCTCATAGGTCGAATCCCGGGCCAAATCCCGGATGTCGTAGCCACGGTAGACCAACAGGCCCTCCTGCCCGTCGATGAAGCTCAGCTCAGTGGTTCCGGCGGTGATGCCCGCTAGGCCGCCTCCACTCACGAAGTCATCCCCTTTCGGCGTCTGTCGATGATGGGGACGTGGTCCATTAACTCTTCGCCCTCACGGTTCGGTGGATGGGCGCCGTCCCCGGCACCCCGCGCAGCAGGTTCCACGCCAAGACCAGGCCCATGGCGATGAAGGCGGCCGGCATGAAGATCGGGATGAGGCCGGTCAGGCTAGCAGCCGAGACGGCCCCGAGGGAGATGGCCAGGCTCGGGGCGCAGCAGGCGAACCCGGTCAGGAAGGCCGGGGCGCTGGCCAGGATGCCCGACGCCGAGCCTGTGATGCCGCATGCCCGGAACTCCGTGAAGAGGTAGAAGGCCACGGCCAGGCTCAGGGCCAACAGGATGGCAAGGCTGGCCGCGAGCAGCAGGTTGGGGATCGCCAGGAAGATGGCGAAGCCCTCAAAGGGCTGGAAGACGGCGACAGGTTCGTAGTTGTACGGGGCTCGCTCGCGCCAGAGGTTCTCCAGGCCGACCACGGCGAAGGCGCCGGCACTGGGGACGGGGGTCGTCCCGGGCTGGATGACAATATGCCCCAGGCTGAAGAGGTAGAAGAAGGCGTAGGCCACCCCAGCGGCGATGCCCCCCCACTTCAGGCGAGGGCTGGCCAAGGCCCCTCGAAACCGGACCCGAGCTCGTTCCCACGCCGTGGTTGGATCCATCACGTTCCCTTAGCTGAGGACCTGGGTCCCCGGGTAGAAGGCGTACCAGGCGAACCACATGACGTTGATGGTGGGGATGGGGGTGAGGGATGTTCCTTGGAAGGAGCCCTCGAGCCCCAGGCCCTCCGGCGACCAGCGTGTCCCGCTCTCTTTATCGACGATGCGTCCACCCTCGTGCTGGAAGGTCAACGGGCTCCCCTCCACCTCGCGACGAAAGGCCCGGACGACGTCAAGGTCGTCATCCTGTAAGGCGACCACCGGGGCTCCTCCCAGGGTGGTGTTCTTCACGTGGACGTCCCGGAACTCCACGGCCGGGATGGCGAGCTGCTCCCCAGCGACCTTGACGCCGTAGAAGACCTTCTTCGGAGGGAACTGGTCCGAGCGGTTCAAGACGGGAAAGATGATTCGTTCATTGCCATAGTACCCGTGGGGGTCGGGGTTGTAGAGGCCGTAAGGGTCCCGGGTGTAGTCCCGAAGGAACCCCGTTTCCGTGTTCAGTACCTCCGTGTTGGGATGGCGCTCTCGCCATCGCTCCCAGGTGGTCCAGACCAGGGGAATCTCGGCGAGGACGCTCGCGCATCGCTTGCCGTTGATGGCCGTCCCGAGGATCTGGGGCCAGCGGCTGTCGCTCGCTCGGTCATACATGAGAAGGTTGCTGTTCACGAGGCTGCCTGAGGTGCCGAAGGTCTCCGTATCCTCCGCGGTGGGGGGAACGAAGGCGATTTGCGATCCCGTCAGCGGGCAATAGGTGATGGGGATGCGCTGGCCCCCGACGCGGTCGTTGACGATCTCGTGCCAGACCAGGATCCGCTGGGGGTAGGCGCGCTGGACACCCGCTCGGTCGATGCCAAAGACGATGTCCGTCGGCCGGAGGAAACCATCCGCCGCATCGGCGGACATGAAGCGCGGGTTGTCGATGGCCGGGATGCCATCCTTGGGGGGTCCACCGCCCAGGATGTTACCCTGGAGATCGGCAAACTCGGGGCACGGTCCCGCCGGCTGCCCCGTCCCTCCACCTCCGTCTTGGCTGGCGAGGAGACGGGAAGCGAGGGCCGGACCGACGAAGCCAGCAACGGCTGCAGCTCCCCCTAGGCCCAACGCGAGTTTCACGAAGGTGCGCCTCGAGGGCGCTCTGGAAGCTGGGTCCTGGTTGGATGCCATGACGCCCTCAGCATCGTTACCAGGCTCTCGTAGCTATTTAACCGGCGTCTCGAAGGCTTGAAGCCTAGCAGAAGGGAAGGCGTGGGGCGTCGAGGTCCCCGTGAGGCCCCTAGTCCTCGCCGGGTCGGCGGACGCGTCGCCCCAAGACGGACCGCAAGAGGAGTTCCACCTTCTGGGAGCTTCCTCGCCCGATGCGAAAGCGGTAGCTCCCTCCGCCCGTCTGGACCTTGAGCGACGAACCCAGGACGTGGGGGTTGACCTGCACCCAACGGACCTCCTCGAGGGGGAGGGTGTAGTGGCTCGCGGCCTCCCAGGCCTCGGGTCCCTGGTTGGCGACCTGCTCCTTGGTGGGCGTTCCCCGGGACGAATCCCGTTTCATGACCAGGAGGCGCCGCTGGCTCACCAACAGCGTACACGGTCGCTTCCTCTGGAGTCCCCAGATCTCCGAGGCCGGAAAGACGCCCAGGACGTCCTCCGCCATGACAATTCCCGCCTGCTTAGGGAGACCTCCCTTTAAACGTTCCCGGGCCCCGGACAGCAGGATGGGTGACGGAGATGCCCGGCAAAGGTTCTTCCGACAGCCCACCGATGCGCGGGCGAGGGACATGCCGACGAGCCTGGATCTGACGCGATTGGTGCGAATGTCCCAGGAACTGCTCGTGATGGGCTGGCACGGGGCCCACCCCCGGCGACTCGGCATCCTGGCCTTGAACCTCCTCATGGCCCGGGAAGCCGCATCGCGCCTAGCCCGGCGGGCCACCGCTCCGACGGCGCGAGACCGGGCCCGCCGCGCGTTGGCTTTCATCGGGCGGCTCGAGGAACAGGTCATGCGTCTCTATGCGACCCACCGCGCAAGGCCGCGAGGACTCACGGGCCTCACGCCTGGGTACGGCAGACGGAGGGGATGAAGGATGGGGGACGCGATCTTCAGCGCGGGAGACCTCTCCAAGGCCTTCGACCGGGCCATCGACGACGTCCGGTCCAACTCCACCACCGAGCTCGCCAGCCTCTCCGTCCTGTTGCAGGTCCTGGGCGACTTCAAGGACGACGGGATGTACATGATGGCGGGCCTCATCCTCGGCCAGGTCGGCGGGGCGACCTTCCAGCTCCGGAACCTTCAGACCCTCGACCCCACCGTGGAGCAGGTCCTGCGGGGCGTCGCCCGGGAGCTGGGCCAGGGACTCGCGGCCTTGAGGGCGGAGCTCGCCGAGAAGGATGGCCCCGACGCCCAGGCCTTCAACGAGATCATGGGCAACCTGGCCAAGGTGCAGTGGCGCCTCATCCAACGGCTGAACGTGGTCCAGCAGACGCCCTTTGGGGCGCCCTTCGGGGGGCCGGGGGAGGAGTAGCCCGTTCGTGCCACGCCGCCCCGGGGCTCCGTACGAGGGGCATCGGGCTCCTTGACCAACGCCCTCGTGGTCGTCGCGCTGGCCGCCGCCGTCTTGGTGGTCACCCTTGCGATCTTCATCCCCAGCGCCCTGGACTTCCCGCCGTCGGGCGCAGGCCCCGCGGTGACCATCCTCGCGTCCTCGGGTCCGGTTCGGGTGTCGGTGGAAATTGCCGACGACCCCTTCGAGAGGGCGGACGGGCTCATGTACCGGGAGAGCCTCGCGGCGGATGCGGGGATGCTGTTCGTGTTCGGCGATGAGCGCGTCCGCTCCTTCTGGATGAAGAACACCCTCATCCCCCTCGACATGCTCTTCGTGGCCGCCGATCTCACCATCGTCGACATCGTGGAGGGCGCCCTGCCCTGCGAGGCAGACCCGTGCCCCCTCTACACCTCCAGCGCGCCAGCCCGGTACGGCCTTGAGGTCAACGCGGGCTTTGTCCGAGATCACGGCATCCGCGTCGGAGATGCGGTGGTCCTCGGGGTGGCGTAGAACGATCTGGCGGGTCGGCAGCAGCTAGGACCCGGGAGGGGGCGGGGGCAGTGAGGCCTCCAGCGGGCCTTCACAGCTCCAACACCGCTCCATGTCGGGGAGGACCCGCAGGCCGCACCAGGGACAGAGGTAGTCCATCTCGGGGAGGGGCCCCGCCGCCTGACCGGGCGGAGCCATCACCTCCCCCGGCTGCACGAACGGCTGCTGCGGGGGCGTGGGTCCTGGGTAGTCAGGGAACAGATGGGGAGGGTAGGGCGGGTACGGCGTCATGTTCATCGGGACGGGAGGCGGTGCCCGGTGACCGGCCACGGCCCCGGCGAGGGCCCCGCCGAGGGCGGCCCCGATGGCGGGCAGGCTGACAAGGAGGAGGAGTTCCACGAAGACGTCCCCTCCCGTGAGGGCGATGAGCTGGCCCAGGACGGGCTGCATGAGGAGGGAGATCTGGTTCCACAGGCCCTCCATGAGGAGCACGTAAGGCACGATACGCGCCATCTCCGGCGAGGCCCCCAGGTCGATGAGGCCCTGGTTGGACAGGAGAATAACGGCGTAGGAGAGGAGGAGGATGAGCATGAAGAAGCCGGCCGACCGCGCCCCGGCCCCGGCTCCCATGCGCGCCCCACCCCGGGCGATGGCACCGGCCAGGATGCCCGCGAAGACGAGGGTGCCGGCGAAGGCCATCAGACCGTAGCCTAGGGCGTAAGGCACGACCAGGGCCAGGAACACGAGGCCCAGGAAGGCGCCAAGGCTCGGGTGGGAACCGGGATATGCCCTCCTGGGGGAGACGGGATACGGGTACACGTCCTCGGGCCGTTCTAGCAAGGACAGGGGCGAAAAGGGTTCTCCCCTGATTATCAGGAGGAGCCATTCCGCTCTCGCTCAGGCACGTAGATGACGAGGCGGCTCCGAGGCAGAATGATCTGCCAGAAGTCAAAGAAGGCAGGAGAAAAAAGGGGGAGGATGTCGGCCGGGCCGCGCTTCCTTTCCCCCTCCTGCTCCTCACCCATGCCTGCGCTGGGAAACCCTGTCGGTTTTTAGTCTTTACGATGGTTTCAAAGATGATAACAGGAGGGCATGGGGGAGCGGCCGACGGCTAGTCGTGGGCTGGGATCAGGGCTCGGAGGGGGACGGCTGCCACCTTCCGGAAGACCCGGTGGGGATCCAGCGTCTTCCCCTTCCAGCTCAGCAGGCGCTCCACGGGAATGCCCAAGAGCTCCTCGTTCCGCTGAAGGTAGGGATGGATGAGGTCCCAATCCTCCTCGCTGAGGTCCGCGAACTCCCCGCCGTTGAGCTGGTTCTCCTCCACGGCCCCCTCGGGGTCCCGGATGTATAGGGCGCCCCCTGATGCGAGGGAGAAGAGGTTGCCGCCTTCATAGGGCGTCTCCAGATCGATGAGGCGACCTTCTTGGTCCACCCGGAGGCCATTTACGATGACGAACCCGCCGCCCTTGTGGGGATCCCCTGCCATGAAGGACTCCGCGAGGTAATCCAAGGCGGTGCCGTTGATGACCACCCGGGGACCGCCGACGGCGTTGATGAGAGGGCGTCCCGCCGCGTTGCCCAGGACGTACGCCTCGCCCCCCTTGGCCCCGTACATGAAGGTCTGGCCGACGTCCCCGTGAACCACGAGGCGCCCGGCCTTCATGATTTGGGCGACCTGATCCTGCGCCGCACCGTGAACGTGCACCTCCGAGCCGTCGAGGCCGGAGGCGAGGTAGTCCCCGGAGCTCCCGTAGGCGTGGATGACCGCGGTGGAATCCGGGCCCAAGCCGCATCCCACGAAGCGCTGCCCCCGGTTCCGAAACGTGAGCATGTGGCGCCAACCCTGCTCGTACGCTTGGACCAGGAAGCGGGACCCGCTTTCCTCACTCTCCGCGGGGAACCCCGCCAAGTCCACAATGAGCGTCGCGTCCGGGTGGGCCGGCGGCTGCAGTTGCTTGCGCCTCTCCCAGTCCACCTTCACGAAGGCCTTCCTGGCGTGGGGCGGACCCGTGTCCAGGAGGGCATCGATGGTGTCCAGAATCTCCGCCCGAGCCCGGCTCCGTCGCCATCCCTCCATGGGGTAGGGACGATCCAGGAGCCGGGTGAGGACCCGTAAGGCGAGGATCCACTCCCCCTCGGACGCCCCCGCCCGTTTCCAGAGCCCATGGACCCAGGCCATGACCTCGTCGGGCCCGGCCTGACGGATGCGCTCTACGGCGTGCACAGCCAGCTTCTCCGGGTCGGCCCCAGTCGGCATGGCACCGGTTCCTCCATTAGCGGCGACCTTCGCAGCCACAGGAGTGCGTGAGACTTCGACGGGTTCCCCGAACTTGTCGGTGCAGGTGAGTTCCAGGCCCTCCGCCTCCCGCCGAAGGGAGAAGATGAACGAACCGCCGTTCGTGTGGCTCCCGCCCCGGGCGTTCCAGTACCGGTCCGCCATCGTCCAGACCCGCGGGTCCTCCGCGTGGAGGCTCCGTAGGAAGGCGTCGATGGCCTGCTTCTCCGAGGCGACCATGCCCAGGGAGACGTCCCCCTCCTGGAGGGCGAAGACCTGGGGCCGAAGCATGGAGGTGTCCGTGATGCCGAGGAGCTGCATCTCCCCCGCCGGCTCCCGGCGTGCGATGATGAAGAACCAGGGACCGTCCGGGGACCCGTGGATGTGGGCGGCCTGGATGCGCCTGTAGGCCTCCTGCTTCTCCTCCGGGAGCATGGCGAAGTCCCGCTCCGTCGTGGGGGCCATGGCCTCGATGACGTACTCCAAGGGGTAACCGTAGGTCCGCCGAAGGAGGTCGAACAAGAGGACGGACACCTCGGTGTCCGTGAGGAAGAGGGGGACGATGTTCCGCTGGCGGAGGTATTTCGTAACCCGGGCGTAGTTCGCGAAGTCGCCGTTGTGGACGAGGGCCTCGTGGAGGCCGACGAAGGGGTGGGCCCCGCCCGGGTGCCAGACCTTGCCCTTGGTGGGGTACCGCTGGTGGCCGATCCAGACGTGGGCCTTCAGGTCCTCCAGCCGATAGAAGTGGATCACCTGCTCCGCGTACCCCACGATCTTGAGGACCATGAGATCCTTGCCGTGAGAGAGGACAAAGGCCCGCTGCTCCCCCAGGGAGGCGTAGAAGGCCGTGTTCAGCCGGAACGAGTTGCGGTAGACGAACTCGTCCGCCAGGTCGCTGGGGAAAAGGTCCTCCAAGCCGGCCTCCTCCGCGAAGGCGCCGAGTCGGTCTTCCCGGGGCCGGACGAAGTAGCGGACCACGTCCGGCGGGCGCACCTCCAACTCGGGGACGTCTTCCATGGGACGGGTTGGCAGGGCTTCCGCATGATCCACCTCGAAGGGATCCTCGATGTACTTCGCCTCCACCTCCTCCCGGCAGGACGGATCCAGGTAGGCCACGAGCAGGAGGTAATCCCGGGCGAGGATCTCGGGGGAGACGCCCATCTGGTCGGGGTCCAGCCCCAGGGCCGCGATGCCGCCGCCCTTGCCGTTCCCGCGGTTGTGCATCTGACGCATGGCGGGGAAGAGGTGCCGGCCCGCGATGGGCACCGTGGAGGCGAGGCCCAGAACGCCGCAACCCCCCTCCGCTTCCCGTTTCTTCAGGCCCGGAGGCAGGCCCGCGATCATGTCCTTCCGGGAAGCCAGGACACGCTTCACAGCCCCTCTCAGAGTATCGCCCCCTCGTACCGCATCAAGTCGTAGCGGCCCCGCAGCTCCCGGAAGCTCCCGAGACCGAGGCGGGTGAGGAGGTCCACCCACTGGAGGCGCCAGGCGTGGTACATGTTGTAGATCCGCTGCGCTCCCAGGTCGGCCGGGATGAGGGGGACGAGCTCGGGGTCCGTCGTGGCGATGCCGTGTTGGCAGCCCCGCCCTCGCTCGCAGTTGCCGCAGCGGGTGCAGTTCAGGGCCACGAGCTCGGCGGTCCCGATGATGCAGCCGTCCGCCCCCAGGGCGATGGCTTTGGCCACGTCGTAGGCCGTCCGGATGCCGCCGCTGGCCATGAGGACGATCTCGTCCCGGATGCCCTCCCCCTCCAGGAAGCGGTGGACCTTGGGGATGGCGTACTCGATGGGCATCGCGATGTTCTTCTTGGCGATGTCCGGGGCCGCCCCCGTCCCCCCGTAGCCGCCGTCCAGGTTGAAGATGTTGGTGCCGGCGTAGTAGGAGCCCACCGCCACCATGTCCACGTCCACGGGGGTGGAGACCTTCACGGAGATGAGGGCCTCGGGGTTCACGGACCGGAGCCAGTCCACGTGCTTCTTGTGATCCTCCACGCTGTAGACGCTGTGGAAGGGGAAGGGGGAGAAGAGGGAGGTCTTGGCCACTGCCTCCCGAATCTGAGCTACGTCGGGGGTGTTCTTGTCGGCCAGGAGGTGGCCGCCAAGGCCGGGCTTCGCCCCTTGCGCGTACTTGATTTCTAGGATGGGCGCGCGCTGGATGCTGGCCTCCGAGACGCCGAAGAGGCCCGTGGCCACCTGGGTGATCACGTTGTCGGCGTAGGGAATGAGGGCCTCCGGATAGCCGCCCTCCCCCGTGCTGCAGAAGGTCCCCCACGCCCTGGCCGCCTGGATGCGGCTCAGCATGACGTTGAGGCTGACGCTGCCGTAGGACATCGCCGCGCCGTAGATGGGGATGGGAGTGCGGACGCGGGGACCCCAGGGTCGCCGGTTCAGGTCCAGGGAGGTGTCTACCTCCTCCACGGGCTCGGGCTCCTCCGGGAACACGAAGTGGAGGCGGTCGAAGCCCCCGCCAGAGTCCCCCGTTCGGTACTCGATTCCCGGGGGCGGGAGCTCCCCCGTCTCCGCCATGTACCAGGTGGAGGTGATGAGGTCCGCGGGCCACCGATCGTCCCCCAGGTCCTCGTAATAGGCGTTCTCCCCGATCCGGATAGCGTCCGTGGGACAGTTCTCGACGCAGAAGTAGGACTGGCCTTCGCAGTTGTGGGGGCCGATGCAGTTGGAGCTCTTCGGGACGGAGAGGTGGACCAGGCCTGGCTTCTTCTCGTAGACGTCGTAGGGGCAGACCTGGGCACAGATGCCGCAATCGATGCAGGCGTCCGGGAGGATCTCCACCTCGTACTTGTTCACGCTCCGCCAGATGTAGGAGGGGGCGCTGATGACGCGAAGGGTCTCGGCCTTAGCCACGGCCGTTCCCTCCCTCGAAAAGGGCCATGAACTCGGTCTCCAGGTCCTCGTGGAACATGGCCCGGCCGATCTCCCCGGCCATGCGCCGGGCGTCCCGAATGCCCATGGCTCCCATGACCTCCAGGAGCTGGTCGCGGCACGCACTGGCCCAGTTCTTGATGCGCTGAATGGTCCACCTGGCGCCGACAGGGGAGGGAATGCCGGCCGTCCCGTTCCCGTTCCAGCCGAGGGCGACCAGATAGGTGGTGTCCAAGGCGACGGCATCGGCCCCACAGAGGAGGGCCTTGGGAACATGTTCCGAGGCGACGATCCCGCCGCTAGCCACGATGGTGACCTCATCCCGGAGCCCCTCCTCCACCAAGTACTGGTCCAGGTCCCGGAGGACGGGGGCGATGAAACGGGTCTCCTCGGGCCCGATCTCTCGCCCATGGCGGTCCGCGTAGAGGTGAAGGACTTCAGCCCCGGCGCGGATGCGGTCGGCGTAGGCCTCCCGCCGATCCAGGCTGAGAGGCATGCGCAAGAAAACGACCAGGTCTGGGCGGGCCTCCTTGAGCTCCCGATAGGTCGCGAGCCCGTTCCCAGCATCGTCCACCTCCACTGCGTGCCGTCCCTCGAGGAGGTCCAGGTCCACCTGCTCCTCGGCTGCGAAGCGTGGGATGATGTGCCCGTTCTCCCCCCGCACGTCCACCGCCTCCAGGATCGCGTAGGTGCCCAGCTCCTCCGCGGCCCGTGCGACGAGGGGTTCCAACCCCCGCCCGACGGGTCCCGGGGGATTCAACAGGAAGGGGACGGGAATCTCCAGGATCGGGGGGAACGCCTCGTCCTCCTCCCAGGTGAGGAAAGGGGGCTTGCGCCCGATGTCCACGGCCGTGGAGATGTACTCCCGCCCGTGGATGCCGTCTCGCGTGGGTCGGACAATCTCCGACATGTCCGTCCAGATGGCATCGAACCCTGGCTGCACGAAGGGACCCCGATACCCCGCCCCGGAGACGGGAATCCGCCCGGTCTCCGCCTCGTCCCAGATTCGCATGACCACACGGGGCCGGAAGGTCCCCTCCCCGATGGCCCGGAAGTCGGGGTGAACGCCGATGTCCAGGACCCCCACGGGGCACTCCATGACGCACCGCTGGCAGCCGACGCACAGATCGTCCTCGGGCCCGGCCATGAGGCGGGCGTCCCCTTCCTGCTTGAGGTGGACCCCGTAGGGGCAGGCGCCCATGCAGGTCCCGCAGTGGATGCAGTCCTCGCCCCGGATGACCTGGAAGTGGTTCGGGGTTTCCTTGGGAGGGGCTGCGGAGTGGATGGGAATCTCGTATCGCTCATACATCGCGGCTCCTCCCCCGCGGGGTCTGGATCGGGTAGGCCAGGCCGCGGTTCACCAGGTCGTGGTACTCCTCCTCCGCCTCCACCCGCTTCGCGAAGGCCTCCATCCGCTCCCGGGGCTTCCCGTACCGGCGCGCGACCAGGTTCTCCAACCGGTCCCACACGGGGACCAGGTCGATGGCGCTCTGGCACACGTTCGTGCAGGCAGAGCAGTGGATGCAGTCGAAGAGGCCCCAGGCTTCCTCCCGCTCGAGACTCTCCCCCCGTGCCATCTTCTCCATGGCCAGGAGCTTCCCCCGGGCCGTCACGAGCTCCGTCTTGTCCGCCAGGTAGGCAGGGCAGACCGTGATGCAGGCCCCGCAATGGGCGCACTCTGCCGCGGAACGGAGGTCCTCCTCTGTCGGCCCCTCCAGACCGGGGGGTGCGAGGTCCCGCAGCATTGGGGTCCGGGGCTGTCCCATCCGTGTGCGGGGGAGGAGGCGGCCTGCGGCCCGCACGATGAGCGGGGCGAGGAGGAAGGGCGTGAGGGACCAGGAGGGGAGGAAGGGATCCACCCCCAGATCGAACGCCTTCCCCGGATTGAGGAGGCCCTTGGGGTCCACCTTCCGCTTGTAGGCGCGGTAGGCCCGAACTTCTCGCCGCGTATAGCGCGTGCGACGGAAGGGCCGGTTCCAGACGCCCAGCCCGTAGGCGCGGCCTCCCGCACGGACGCCCGCCTTGTGCAGGAGGAGAACCAGGACCATGTGGGGGAGATACCGCCCCAGGTCCTCTGGGTCCGTGAGGAAGGACGAGATGAGGAGGGCCTCCGTCGGGCTGACGAGGTGAGCCTCGTGAGCCAGCGAGGCGTCGAACCGGGCCGCCAAGGCCTCCGCCCTGGCAAGGTAGCGGGGGATGGACGGCAACGGAAGGAGGGTTTCCGCGCCCAGGATGCCCGGGCCCAGGCGCTTCACCTGCATGGGGAAGAAGCGGTGCTCCCAGAGGAAGGAGGCCTGATAGGGTTCAGCCTGGCTCCCCTCCCCCGCCTCGAGGTCCGCCCGCTTCCCCTCCCCTTCCGTGACCAGCAGGAGGCTGTAGGCCTCGTCCAACACCTCACGCCCTTGCAGCGTGTTGAGCTCACCGAGCCGGCGCGGATCGTAGAAGGTCATGTGAACCGGCTCGACGGCCGCGGCGACGGATTCCGCCGCCGCCAGGGCGGCCTCGGGCCCCGGGTAGGTGAAGAGGAGGGGGCGCTGGTTCGGGGGTCGAGGTCGCACGCTCAACCCTAGCTGGGCCACCACGCCCATCTGTCCCTCCGTGTGCACGTAGTGCCGGAAGGTCACGTCCCCGCCCGAGACGGTGTGCGTGCCGTTGAAATCGACCACGCGAATCCAGGCGATCTGCGAGGCGAAGGGCCCGAAGCCGAGGCTGTAGAGGCCGTACCCGCCCGTACTGAGCCACCCCGCCACGGTGGACCACCAGCTCGTTGGATGGGAGCGGAGGGCGTGGTCGTTGGCCGCGAGGAACTGGTCCAGGTCCGCCCACCGGACGCCGCCTTCCACGGTGACGACCCCGGCCTTCGGGTCGAAAGCCACGATGGTTCGGAGGAGGGAGAGGTCCAGCACGATCCCCCCCCGCACGGGGAGGGCCCCGCCGTAGGGGGAGGAGCCGGCCCCTCGGGGGACCACGGGGAGGTCGTGCTCGTCGGCATACCGCAGGACCTGGACGATCTCCTCCTCGCTGCGGGGCTGGGCGATGAGTTGCAGCGGCTTCCGGACAAAAACGCGCCGAAGCTCCCCGGGGACCTCCGCCTGATCCAGGCTGTAGATCTCCCGTTCGAGGGAGGAAGTGAGGGTTCGGACGCTCCCTAGGCCCCCCGCCCCCATCGGCCCACGGCCCCCGACATCACGAAGACGATTGTGATGCAAGGCCGATACTGGAGGGCATCATATAAGGCTTATCGGTTATTCCTCGGACGTACATCCAGCCTTCAGCCCACTTCACCGAACATTCGTCTTCCGCCTCTCAGGGCTGATAGCGGCGGCGACACGGTTAAATCGCCCCGCTCGGACGGAGACCCGGAGGACCGCCTTGGTCACCCCAGAGAAGGAGGAACTCGCGCCGGGGCAGGACCCCGAAGGGCCCCCCGTGCCTGCTAGCTTTCCCTCGTTTCTCCTGGCCCTCTTCGATGAGATCAACGTCCGGATCATCCAGGCGGCCGCCGAGAACTACCTCCCCGTCAAGGACATCGCCAAGGCGACAGGCCTACCGATCCGCGCGTGCTATCGGCGGGTCAAGGCCCTGCATCGCGAGGGGCTCCTGCGCCTTGAGCAGGCGGACCCCGAGGGTCGCGGTCGACCCTCTATCCGGTACAAGTCCTCCCTCGGAGACGTCAAGGTCGTCCTCACGGGGAACGAGTACAACGTGAGCCTCGTTTGGCCCGAGGTGAGCTTCAACCTCTCCGTGGACTTTTCCTAGCCCTGGGGGGCGGTGAGGAGGAACTCCAGGAATTCCTCGTCCGCGCCGTCGCCGGTGGCGATGTAGCAGTCGCTGCACAGGTCGACGTCCTTGCCCGTGATCGGGAGGCGGAGGTGCTTGGAGCGACCCACCGCGGCCGAAACGGGCTGCCCGCAGAGTTCACAGGCGGCCTCAGAAGTCATGCGATAGGCTTGGTTTGACGCTATATAAGCGGTGGTCGCCCCTTATCACAGGCGGCGAAAATTGGGGGAGCCAACGCCTAAAAACCCCCCCGAGCCTTGGGGAGCCAGATGGGCGACTTCCTGTTCGGAGTGGGACCGATTCGCGCCCTCCAGGAGTTCGCCAGTCCCTTCCTCGACGCCCTCTTCGTGGTCATTACGTCCACGGGGGACATCCTGTTCTTTCTGGCCGCCGTGGTTCTCACCTATTGGCTGTGGGACAAGCGTCTCGGTCTGTTCTTGAGCCTCTTGCTGCTCACCAGCGGAGCCCTGAACGGGGCCTTGAAGACCCTCTTCGGCCAGCCCAGGCCGCCCGGTGTGTTCCATAAGCCCTCCCCCCTCACGAGCAACGGGCTCCCCAGCGGCCACGCCCAGTCCACTACCGCCTTCTGGTCCGGGGTCGCCCTGGTCCTCCGCGGGGGTTGGATCCCCGTAGCGGTGGTTCTGCCGATACTCGTGGCCTTCTCCCGCGTCTACCTCGGCGTCCACTTCGTGGGAGACGTCCTCGTCGGAGCGGCCATCGGTCTCGGGCTGGGCGTCGTGGGATACGTCGGATTCCGGGCGTCGGTCTGGGGTCGCCTGAGCGTCCCTCAGAAGCTCTTCCTGGCCGTTATTCTCCCCGGGGCCTTCGGCGGCGTTCTGTTTGTCCTGGGGGAAGTGCCCTACCTGATGTGGGGGCTGCTGACCGGGCTCTCCGTCGGCTACGTGCTGGAGGGGCAGTGGGTGGGCATGGCGAGGCCACGAAGGGCGGATGTCGGGGTCCTACGAATCGCCGTCGGCATCCCCGTGGTGGGCGTCCTAACCCTCGTCGGATTGCGCATCTCGGATCCGATCCTCCTGATGACTCTCTTCCTCGCCGTGGGCCTCGCGGTGGCCCTCGTTCTGCCGTGGGCTTTCGTGCGCCTCGAGGGCTTCCTGTTGCGGGCGAACCGGTGAGCCTGGGACCGGACGCGTTATCCGCCTTGATAATCATGTGCCACTGTTTTTTCTGGACCGGCCAGAGGTTCACTCCGAGGGAAACCGCTGTGAGCAGGTCCGGCGAGAGACGCATCCTGCGTCCCCGATATCTCGCCCTCATCTTCGCGGGCTACTTCGTGATAATCGCCTACCTCGCCTGGGACACCGCGCGGATGACGACGAGCCCATGGTATGGGCCCGGGTTGTCGTGGGAGGTCTACCAGACCATGCTGCTCGCCGGCAGCATGCTACTCGTGGGGATGCTCCTCCTCGCCATCACCATCGACCGACTGGACCGTCTCGCACAGGGATCGGCGAAGGATACCACGTCCTTGATCAACGCCCTCTCCGACCTCCTGCGCGGAGGGACGCCCGGGAATCCAACGGAGGCGCCGGTGCCCGAGGATGCCGTCCTCGGTCCGCTGTTGGGGCGTCTAGCCACCCTCACCAGCGACGCGGGGAATGGACCCGTGGTGGCGGTGGAGAGGGGCCGGGCCCTTTCGTCGATCGTCGAAGAGTTGCGGGATCTGTTCATTGCGGCGACCCGGGTCGGACTCAACGTGACGGCCGAGAAACAACTCCTAGCGAGCACCATGACCGCGAGCGACCGGGAAGACATGTCGCAACATCTCGAACTGCTCGCGATGGAGATTCCGGCCCTTCGGGAGGAGATCAAGGCGCGTATCGCGGGGTCCCTGCAGATCCTCTTGACGGACATCGCGCGCGTCAAACTCGCGGGGGGCGAACCGTACGCGGCCGAGGCCCTCGCGGAGGAGGCCGTCTCGCTCCTCGAGGAGGGGGACTATCCGAACGCGGCGTGGCGACTCGTCAGCGCGGAGGAGAGCTTCGAGGCGCCGACGTTGGTACCCGCCTTCGAGCCGCCTCTCGCCAACGTGGAACCTGCGAGCCCGAGCTCGTTCGCGTGGCTCGCGGGTCCGGCCCTCGTCGCGGTGGTCTTCATGGCCTTTTCGGCCATCCTGCTTCCTGCGGTTGACATCTATCTCGTGTCCGACTTCCAGCTCAATACGATGGTCATCCTGGCCATGAGCTACAGCTGGGGGGGCCTGGGGGTCTACGCCCTCGTGTCCGCGATCCTGCTCTACAAAGGGCGGGCGGTGAAGCGGACCGCATAGGAGGCGCCCGTCGCTCTCCATCCCGGGGCCCGAGCTACTTGACTTCGATCTCTTTCAGCCTGGACTTGCGGGGTCCCTCTTTGATCTGGTCGATCCGGGCCTGGGCCAGGGCCTTCATCGCCTCCAAGAACTCCAGGCGGGCCGCGCGGAGGTGCTTCCAGAAGTCGTCCATGTTGGGGAAGATCTCGGGGACCTTCAGCTTGATGTCCATCCCGTTTTTCCTCCTAGCCAGGCCATGAACACTGGAGGCCTTAAAGGGTACGGAAACTCCGTGTCTTTAGGAGGCGCTGGCCGGCTCTCGGAGTCGAATGGAGAGGATGTCCTTCTCCAACTCCGCTCCCACCGGCTCATAGTCCGTGAGCACCTCCGGGAGGGTGAAGATTCGCCGCCAATTGGAGGCCTCCACCACCAGGATGCCGCCCCGGTTCAGCAGCTTCACGTCCTCCCTCTTCAGGAAGGGCGCCTTCAGCCGGAGTTCGACCCGGCCCGCGTCTTCCTTGATCATCTCGAAAGGCTGCTCCGTCACGTAGCTGTCCAAGGGATCCCGGTCCTCGTAGAGGTAGGAGGCCACCTGCCGGAGGCGGTCCATCCCCAGGACCTCGTCCCGCAGGAGGGGGACCTCCAGGATCGGCAGGCCTTGGAAGGAGTCCTCGATGATGCGAAGGTTCTCCTGCTGCAGCTCCACCCACCGCTCCAGGTAGCCCCCCGCGTCCGCCGGCAGGAGGCGATTCACGATGACGGCGTCCGTGGGATAGCCGTAGAGGGAGAGGTAGGTGTAGGCCCGCCGCGTCTCCGCGATGACCAGCTTCTCCGCGTTGGTCACGAGGCGCACGGAGGTGGTCTCCGAGTCCTGCAGGAGGCGTTTGGCCCGGTCGATGGTGACATAGAGGCGCTCCATGCCGTCGAAGACCCGCTCATCGGGCAGGGGTGTCTGGATGAAGGCCTGGGCAAAGGGACGCACAATCCCCGCCAGGCTCCGCTCGACACGGAAGAAGCGCTCCATGTACCACTGGGCCATCTCCGGGAGGCTGAGGAGCTTCAGGCTCGCCCCCGTGGGAGCCGTGTCGACAACGAGGGCGTCGTAGTCCCCCGCCCGGTGGTGGGCGTCCACGTAAAGGATGGAGGCGAGCTCGTCGAACCCCGGGAGGATGGCGAGTTCCTCGGCGGAGACGTCGTCCACGCCTTGGGCGGCGAAGAGCTCCAGGAGGTACTCCTTGACCTCCGACCAGTAGTCGCGGAGGGCCTCCACGACCGTGATCTCCTGGCCGAAGAGGCCGGGGGCCAGGGGCGTCGGGTCGTTGGTGATCTGCGTCTGGAAAACGTCCCCCAGGCTGTGGGCGGGGTCGGTGGAGATGACGAGGGTCTCCTTCCCCCGG
>JBHIBO010000012.1:0-48820 GCA_046759185.1 Thermoplasmata archaeon
GGCCGGGACCGTGTGGCTGAACCAACACCACATCCTCAGCTGTGCCGCGCCCCACGGAGGCTACAAGCAGTCCGGCGTGGGTAGGGAGCTCGGCGTCTGGGGGCTCTACGAGTACACGGAGGTGAAGCACCTCTTCATCGACGAGACCGGCGAGGCCATGAAGGACGCCTTTGGGTTGGTGCAGCCCGAGTAGGGCCGGAAAAGCCCATAAGACGGCGGCCATATCCGCCCGCTAGCTCCCGTGGTGTAGTCCGGTCAAGCATCGGGGCCTCTCGTGGCTCGCAGAGCCGGGGAAAGCCCCTGACAGGGGTTCAAATCCCCTCGGGAGCATCCCGGGTGGCAGCGGGATAGGAGCGGTCAACTCCCCTTCGGCGAGTGTTTCGCCAGGAAGTCACTCGCGTCCTGGAGGGGAATCTGGGCCTCCACCCCGTCCTTGTACGGTTTGAAGCCAAGCCGATCGTTGATGGAAAGCATCGGTGCATTGATGGTGGCGTTTCCCGTGACCACCACTTTCACCTCGGGAAATTCCTTCCGGACGTGAAGTAGCATAGCCGCCTTGACCCACTTTCCGAGCCCCCGTCCCCGATAGATCTCCCGGACACCGGTTCCGTACTGGTGAATCAGGCTTCCCTCCGAGGGGAAGTATCCCATGACCGTGTATCCGCTGATCCGCCCGTCCTCTTCAATGGTGATCGCCCGGGGCAAGGTTCCCCCCGCTTGGACAAACGAGTCCACTCGCTCCTTGAGAATCTCGGGTGTGAAGAACTCGTCTCCCAGGTCCAGGTCGCCCCGGGGCTCCTGATTACCGGTCTCGTTCGCCACCTCACAGAACTCCTCGACCAGGTCGTCATCGGGGTAGTTTTCGGTGAACCGCAGCGTCGTCTTCGGCGATCGTGAAGGACCCTCCTCGACCCACTTCTCTACCATCTCCCAGTCCACCTGGTCCAGGACGAGCCGGTTCTCGCGCCACGTGAGGGCGACCTGAGCCCCGAGCGCATCGATGAAGCGCCGCCCGTCCTCTTCGTCGGTGCCTCCGATCAGGAGGGAGCGGTCGCGACTCTGGGCGACCTCGGCCGCCTTGGCGAGCAGGGCGCTCCCCACCCCCTTGCGACGGTGCGGGACCAGGACCTCGGGTTCCACCCAAGCCATGTGGGCGTTCGTCTTGTGGACAAGGGCACCCGCCCGCGTCACCCCGATCTCAAGCCATCCGACCAGCTCATCGGACCCTCCCTCGACCAAGGCCCCGAAGTACAACGACTCCCACTCCGGATCGGAGCGTTTCATGAGCGTCTCTACGGCTCTGTCGTCCCGCAGGGGGTCCTCAGGGTAGGTCTCCTCGTGTCGCCTCCTCCGGAAGACGTGGTACTTCGCCCACTGGTCCGCGGAGGCGGTCTCAGGCTCGAAAGGGAGGATCTCGACAGCCACCCCAAGCCTATTGAGATGGGGTTAGTAAGCCTTCTGGCGTGAGGAGGTTTCCGTCGGAGCCACAAACCGCAGCACAAGACGGGTCAGCCCGGCGAAGGCCTCCTCCACCGACTCGCCGGTTCTCGCGCTCGTATAGAGCCATGGGCAGCCCCACTCCTCGCAGAACTTGGCCAGGTCCTCGGGGGAGATGGCGCGCTCCTGGTCCGCCTTGTTGGCCAGGATGTAGGTGGGCACGGTACCCGCCACCCGGAAGATGGTCTGGCGCCATCCCTCCAAGGCGGGCAGGGTCTCGGGTCGGGTGGCATCGCAGACCGCCAGGATGCCTTGGACCCCACGGAAGTAGGTCTCCCGACGCAATTCCCGTAACCCCCGGGATCCCATGATGTCCCAGAGGTTGAGGAGAACGGGCAGCTTCTCTCGATCCGGTCCTATGAACACGTCCAGCTCCTTCGAGGTGACGTGGGTGCCCCACGTGGCGATGTACCGGTCATCGTAGTCGCCATGGACGAACCGTCGAATCAGGGAGGTCTTCCCGACGGCGAATTCACCTGCGAGGCAGAGCTTGAGCCGTGTCCGGGTGCTCTGCGGCTGGGCAATCTGAAGATCCCGAATCAAGGCAGGGAGAAATCACCGAGGGGTCGCCTTAGCCCTTTGCCGGCAATTATCAGGAGCGAAACGGTCCACCACGCCTTGGCGCAAACAAGCAAGCAGGTGGTGTCTGATTTTCCACGGCCGCAGACTATTCCCCTGGCGGCGGGAGTGAAGGATCGACATTGCCCCCAGAGACGAGGATCACGGCCTCATCTCCTGGCCTCAAGTCGAGCTTCCCCTGAAGGAGGGCGGCAACCCCCACGGCCCCTGCTCCCTCGATCATCTGGTCCTCCGTGAGGCGGATGTGCTCCATGGCCTGGTGGATTCCCTCCTCCTCCGCCAGAACCATCTCGTCCACGTAGGCGCGCACGAGGGCCAGATTGTTGGCCGTTACGCCTCCTACGATTCCGTCGGCAAGCGTGGATTCTTCTGTGACCCCGACGACGCGGCCCGCCTGGACGGAATCATACATCGTGTGAGCCGCGGTCGACTGGACCCCAATGATGCGGATGGCGGGTCGGACGGCCTTCGCCCACACGGCCATCCCCACGATGAGGCCTCCGCCTCCGACGGGAACAATGAGGGCATCCGTTTCGGGTCGTTCCTCGAGAATCTCCATGGCGATGGTCCCTTGACCGGCCATGATCCGTGGATGCTCGGTGGCCGGAATGTACGCCATGCCCTCCCGGTCGGCCAGGCTCTGGGCTACCTCGACGGCATCGTCGTACGAAGCACCCTCCACACGGACGTCGACACCCCCGACGCGACATCGCTGAATCTTGAACGGGATGGCCGTTTCTGGGAGAACGATGGTCGCCCTCAGTCCGCGCAGGTGGGCTATGAAGGCGACGGCAGCGCCATGATTTCCGACCGAGGCCGTCACCAGTCCGCGGGCGAGGGCATCAGGGGGAAGGGATGCGACAAGGTTGTACGCGCCACGAAGCTTGAAGGAACCCGTGTGCTGTTGGTTCTCCCACTTCAGGTAGACCTCAGCCCCGCTGGCCTCGCTCAGGGACGCAGAACGCGTAAGGGACGTGCACCGCACCACCTGGCGGAGGAGCTCCGCAGCCTGCTCCACATCCGCCGGCGATGGCTGTTCGGGCAAGGCCTTTAGACCCCTTCGACTCAAACGGGACGCCGCCAACGAGCCCGAGAACCTAGCCACCTAGATACTCCTGCAGGGCCTCGACGGTGATTTGGAAGTTCTCCCCTTCCTTGTGCTTCTCGAACCCCAGCCTCTGGTTGATGGAGAGCATGGCCTCGTTGGTGGTCGCATTCCCCGTCTGGACGATGGAGACCTGCGGGAGCTCGTCCCGTACCTTGAGTAGCATGGCCGCCTTGAGCCACTTCCCCAGTCCGCGGCCGCGGTACTCCTCCTTCACGCCCGTGAGCCCCTGCCCGATCATCGTCTCGCGGTCCGGTAGGTAGAACATCTCCGTCATGCCCGAAATGTCCCCTTCCTCCTCCGTGGTCAGCGCCGTAATCCAGGAGCCGCCTACGCTGGCGACCCGCGCCTCTCGATCGCGGAAGGCATCGGAATCGAAGACGAGGTCCTTCACGTCCAGCTGCCCGAACGGTTGTTGGTTGAAGACCTCCGTGTAGAACTTGCAGTAGTCCTCCAACAGCGCGTCGTCGATGTGGTTCGAGAACCAGTGAATGACGGACGAGGGAGCGCGTTGAGGGCCTTCATTTGCCCACCTTTCCACCATGTTCCAATCCACCCCGTCCAAGGCCAAGCGGTTCTCCATGCCCTCGAGGGCCACCTCCGCGCCCAGGACCCGTGCGAAGGCCTTCCCATCCTCCTCGTCCGAGGAGCCGATGAGGCGCGACTTGCCGTGGATCTCAGCAAGCTCCGCCACCTTCGCCAGGAGCTCCCTCCCGAGGCCCCGTCGCCGTTGCGGTTCCAGCAAAGCAATGTCCGCCTGGGCCAGATGCTCGTTCCCCTCGTAGCTTGGAGCGTCCTCCTGAAAGACACTGAACTCGACGTAACCGATCTGGGTCTCCGGTTCGTCCGGTTCAAGCACGGCGAAGCGGAGGGTCTTGAACTGGGGATCCGGGCGCTTCCACAAGGTCTCCAGCGACGCGTCGTCAATGATGGGGTCATCGGGGTCGGTCTCTGCGTGGCGCAGCCGTCGATAGGCATGCAATCTCGCCCATTCGTCCCGCGAAGCCGTCTGCGGATCAAAGGGCACGACATCCAGTTTCATTGTGCGCATCAACGTCCAGGACGGCTATCTAAGCGTTCCGGTCTCCTGGACCACTCATGGTTTTCCCGAGAAGGGAGAGTTTATGCGCCCAGCCCCCCTGACGAGAAGGAAGTTCCGTGAGGAGCCCAGAGGAGAGGCGCATGACAGGCTTTGAGACGGCCCTCGTTCAGGCCGACCCGAGGGTGGGCGACAAGGAAGGCAACCTCAAGAAGATGGCGAAGGTCGTCCGAGACCACCCCGCCCAGCTCTACCTGTTCGGCGAGCTGTATCTCTCTGGCTACATGGCCCGGGACCAATTTCCGAAGCTCGCGGAGCCACTGGAAGGTCCGTCGGTACGGGAGGTCTCCAGGATCGCCCAAGAGGCCAACGCCCACATCATTTTCGGAATGCCGGAGCAGGACACGGAGTCGGGGCTCCGCTACAACAGCTCCGTCTTCGTCTTCCCGGACGGGGACGCCGTCGCCTACCGCAAGCTCTACCCCGCGAACTTCGGTCCCTTCGAAGAGCTTCAGTACTTCCGCCGGGGAAACGAACTGAAGGTCGTGCGGAGCGATCTCGGGAAGATCGGGCTGTTAATCTGTTACGATGCCTTCTTCCCGGAGGTCTCCAAGGGACTCGCTCTCCAAGGCGCGGATGTCCTGGCTTGCATCTCGGCCGCCCCCGCCACGAGCAAGCCCTTCTTTGACAGAGTGATCCCGGCGCGCGCCATCGAGAACACGTGTTTCTTCCTGTACGCCAACCTGGTGGGGACGGAACTCAGCATGGTGTTCGAGGGCGGGACGCAAGCCATGGGACCCCGCGGGGAGGACCTCGGTCGGGTCCCGAGTTTCGAGGAGGGCGTGGTAACATTCACGGTGGACGCGAGGGACGTCTTGGCGGCGCGGAAATTCCGACCCACCATCCGGGACACTCGCCCGGAGGTCCTCGCCCTCCTTCAGGAGATCCCTGCCCGGGAGGAGGAGGATACCCTGACCCTCTCGACCTTCGCCGGGCCCGAGGACCCGCCCTGATTTCGTAAGCGGGGCCAGGCGTACCCCAAAGCCCTTTTATAATGTTCACGAAGTAGACGAGGCCGCTCTTATAGAGCCCGATGACTGAGGTTCCCTGAACCAAAGGAGGCCTTCCATGGGACAACCCATCTACGTTCGCTTCGAGACGCCCAAGGATCTGTACGACAAAGTCTACCAGCTCGTCGAGATTTCCCGCGACACCGGCAAGGTCCGCAAGGGGACCAACGAGGTCACCAAGCTCGTGGAAAGAGGCGAGGCCCGCTTCGTGGTGATGGCCGAGGACGTCTCGCCGGAGGAGATCCTGGCACACTTGCCCCTTCTCTGCGAGGAGCGGGACGTGCCCTATGGCTACGTGCCGAGCAAGGCCGAGCTGGGGGTTGCCTCGGGGCTGGGCAAGTCCACGGCCTCATCGTGCGTGGTCGACCCAGGGAAGGGAAAGACGCTGCTCACCGAGCTCGCGAACGAAACCCGGGGACTCCGGGGGCGGTAGGATGGCGGACGGGGACAGCATCCCGGCAGACGTGGTCGAGGTGGTGGGCCGAACCGGCATGACGGGGGAGGCCACCCAGGTGAAGGTCCGGGTCCTCGAGGGACGGGACAAGGGCCGCATCATCACCCGCAACGTCAAGGGAGTCGTGCAGGTAGGGGACATCCTTATGCTCCGGGAGACCGCTCGCGAGGCCCGGAAGCTCTCGGTCAGGTAAGGGACAGATGCCCGTATCCAGGACCTGTACCTTCTGTGGGAACGACATCGAGCCGGGCACCGGCAAGATGTACGTGCGACGGGATGGCAGCGTCCACTTCTTTTGCTCAAGCAAGTGTCAGAAGAACCAGCTGGACATGGGCCGCGTGGGCCGGAAGGTTCGTTGGACGCGACGCTACGTCCGGGCGGCCCAACAGCGTGCCCCGCGCCCGCAGGCGGCCGCCCGAGTCGTGACGGAATCGGCACCGGAAGCCGAAGAAGCCGTTTCCGAGGCAGCGACGGGCGAGGAGGGCGCCCCCGAAGCGGGTAGGGAGGAGATCCTCGAGACCTTCGCCGAGCTCCCGGGAATCGGACCGGCCACCGCTGAGGCCCTTTGGGAGGCGGGCTTCCACTCGGTGGAGGCACTGCGGGAGGCAACCGAGGAGGAGCTTACCGAGGTCAAGGGCCTCGGATCCGCCTCCGCCAAGAAGATCGTGGCCCACCTCCAGGAGGCCTCCTAATGGCCTCGCGGACCTTTATTCTGATCAAGCCCGACGGGGTGCAGCGTGGCCTCGTCGGCGACATCGTCCATCGCCTGGAGAAGCGTGGCCTGAAGCTCGTGGCCGCCCAGATGCGGGACGTGCCGAAGGACCTCGCCGAGAGCTACTACGCCGAGCATCGCGGGAAGGACTTCTTCCGCCGTCTCGTGGCCTACGTGACCTCGGGCCCCGTGGTGGCCATGGTTTGGGAGGGAGAGGGGGCGGTTGCCGTGGCCCGGGCCACGATTGGAGCCACAGACCCAGCCCAGGCCGACCCCGGTACGATTCGTGGGGACCTGGGGGTGGACATTTCGCGCAACCTCATCCACGGGGCGGACAGCGAGGCCAGTGCCGCGAGGGAGATCGACCTCTTCTTCCAACCGGAGGAGATCCTCGCCTACACGCGGATGGACGAGGACTGGCTTCGGGAACCCTGAAGGGCGGGGGACGAAACTACATATAAGCGCGGGCCGGATTTTACGCCCGTTCCATGATCCGCCAGCCCATCGTCAGTGTCCTCGGCCACGTGGACCACGGGAAGACCACGATTCTCGACCGGATCCGTGGGACCCGCGTCGCCGCCCGGGAAGCGGGGGCCATCACCCAGCACATCGGGGCTACCGAGGTTCCCCTGGAGGTCATCCTGAAGGTGTGCGGGGACCTCGTCAAGGGACGCACCTTCGAAATTCCGGGCCTCCTCTTCATTGACACCCCCGGCCACCACGCCTTCACGACTCTGCGAGCCCGCGGGGGGGCGCTGGCAGACCTGGCCGTCCTGGTTATCGACATCAACGAAGGTCCCCGGCCCCAGACCGTGGAATCCCTGCGCATCCTGAAGCAGTACAAGACGCCCTTCGTCGTCGCCGCCAACAAGGTCGATCTCCTGCCCGGTTGGCGACGCCACCCTGAGTCGCCGTTTCTGGCGTCGTACGACGACCAGCCCGAGAGCGTGCGAGACCTCCTGGATGAGCGATTCTACGACCTGGTGGGCAAGCTCTACGAGCAGGGGTTTTCCGCGGACCGCTACGACAAGATCGAGGACTTCCAGAAGGTGGTCGCCATCGTGCCCACCAGCGCGAAGCGCGGCGAGGGCATTCCGGACCTCCTCCTCGTCCTGGTAGGCCTGGCGCAGCGGTTCCTGGAGGACGAGCTGCGCCTCGAAGAAGGCCTGGGGGCCGGCACCATCCTGGAGGTCAAGGAGGAGAAGGGATTGGGGGTGACCCTGGACGCTATCCTGTACAAGGGCACCGTGAAGCGCGGGGACACGGTGGTCCTGGGGACGGAGCGAGGAGAGCCCCGAGTGACGAAGGTGAAGGCGCTCCTGAAACCGCGACCGCTGGACGAGATCCGCGACCCAGAGAACCGCTTCCAATCCGTCGCCGAGGTTGCGGCGGCTGCCGGCATCAAACTCGCCGCCGCGGACGTGAAGGGCGTGGTGGCGGGCGCCCCCCTCCGGGTGGCCGGCTCGGACCTGGAGGAGGCGACGGCTCAGGTCAAGGAGGAGACCCGGCTCGAAGTCGAGCTGTCGGACGAGGGGCTCATTGCCAAGGCGGACGCCCTGGGCTCCCTGGAGGGCCTGGCCTTCCAGATGAAGGAGGAGGGCCTGGAGGTGCGCCAGGCAGGCCTCGGCCCCGTGTCGCGGCGGGAGGTCGTGGAGGCCGCGACGATTCAGGATCCCTTGAAGCGAGTGGTCCTGGCCTTCAATGTGCCCGTCCTCGCCGAGGCCCAGGAGGAGCTGGACAAGCAGCCTGACGTGCGGGTGTTCGAGGACGATGTGGTGTATCGTCTCATCGGGGGATACCAAGAATGGGTCCGAGAGCGGACGACGGAGCTCGAGGCAGAGCGAAGGAAGGAGTTGGTGCACCCGGGGAAGATTCTCCTGTTGCCGGACTACGTCTTCCGCGTGAGCAAACCCGCCATCGTGGGCGTTCGCGTACTCGCCGGACGCATCCGCGTCGGCCAGTCTTTACTGCGGGAGGATGGACGCATCGTCGGCCGCGTCCGTAGCATCCGCAGCAGGGAGATCTCCTTGCAGGAGGTCGGGCCCGGCAGCGAGGTGGCATTGGCTGTCGAGGGACCCACCGTAGGTCGCCAGATCAAGTCGGGGGACGTCCTCTTCGTGGACGTGCCCGAAGGTCACGTTCGTACCTTGGAGGCCAGTGACCTGAAGCACGACGATCGCGAGGTCTTGGAGGCGGTGAAGGCCATCAAGCGGAAGGAGGATCCCTTCTGGGGGTCCTAGGCCGCCTACACGACGCGAGGCCGGGAGCGCCATGGACGACGAGCTGACCGAGGCGTTGAAGGAGGCCCGAAAGCGCCACCCCACTTGGCATCACTGCCGAGACTGCGACAAGTGGTATGGGGCGGAAGACGACGAGTACGGGCCGTGCATGTACAAGGATGCGCGAGGGGATGCCCGGTACGTCACCCACGGGAGCCACCCCTGCGACGAGCCCGAGGAGCTGCGAGCCCGGGGATTGTTGTGACGCTGGAGATCCGGGCCATGCAGGCCGCGGACATCGACTTCGCCGTGACGTTGACCAATGAGGAGGGGTGGGACTACGGCCAGGAGGACTTCCAACGCTTTCGCCGCATGGACCCCGATGGGACCCTGATAGCTTGGGAGGGATCCAGGCGCGTGGGAATCACCACAGCTACGGCCTACGAAAAGGCCACTTGGATCGGGAACGTCATCGTGGAGTCCGATCAGAGGGGGAAGGGATACGGCCGGGCCCTCGTGAAGCGCGCCCTGAGGTACGGGGAGGAGCGAAATGCAGAGACCGCCTGGCTGAACGCCTACGCAGATGTCGAGGCCTTCTACGCGGCGATGGGTTTCCGGACATCCGGCCGGACATGGCGTTACGAAGGCCGGGCCGATGGCCGGTTGAGCGGTGAACCAAGATTGGTCCACGTCTCTGAACTGGACGACCTCCGTGCTTTCGATAGCCCCTTCTTCGGCAACGAACGTTCGAAGGTGCTCGCGGAGTTCTACCACGACTACGGGGATGCCTTCTTCGTGTGGTCGGAGGAGGGCATCCAAGGCTACGCCGTGGGCGCCCGCTATCCCAGGGGCATGGACGTGGCGCCCTGGGTCGCTCTCCCGGAGCGGCCGGACGTGGCAGAAGGCCTCCTCCTCCACCTCATCGCAACCTTTCCCGGGTCTCAAGTGGCCATGGCCGTGCCCGAGGAAAACGAGGCGGCACTTGGCATGTTGCGGGACCTGGATTTCCAGCCCGTTTTCGAGACGATCCGCATGGTCCGGGGCCCGGGGACGGGTGGGATTGATCCGGCGGGCATCTTCGGCCTGGGTGGCCTCGAGAAGGGTTAACGGCCGCGCCGTAGGCTAGATGCGGGGCCCGATCAGCTGCCAGAGGATGAGGGCCAGG
This sequence comes from Thermoplasmata archaeon, assembly GCA_046759185.1. GTDB lineage: Archaea > Thermoplasmatota > Thermoplasmata > RBG-16-68-12 > JAJISG01 > JAJISK01. Next base: position 9,841 of record JBHIBO010000012.1, read on the forward strand.
ATGAAGAGGGCCGCGAAGTACGACAGGTTACGCGCCACGCGGGCCCGATCCTCTGCCTTCATGCCCCGCCGGACGCGCTTGATGCCGGCATCGGCCCAGTCGCGGAAGAGGTAGCCGCCGTCCAGAGGAACGGCCGGGAGGGCGTTGGTCATCCCTAGCATGAGGTTGATCCAAAAGAGCCAGTAGATCGTGTTGGCGAGTATGAAGAACGCGGAAGCCGGGAAGATGGCCCAGACCCCCGTGACGGCGTAGAAGTCCGTGAGGGGGGGCTGGATGGGCATGAGCCCGTTGAAGGGGAAGAGGAGGAAGAGGAAGAAGGCGCCCCCCACCCCGAGGCGCTGGCTGGAGATGAAGGGGTTGAAGATGTCCGGGTTCGTGCTTATGGTGCCGACTCCGAGGAAGCCTTTGCCGCGATCCGCCTCAAGACCGGTGAAGTCGAAGCGGTCCCCCAGGGTGACCTGGCGGGTGTCGGTTGCATCACTCTGGAAGAGGGTGACAGGGACGGTCTGCCCGGCCGTCGTCTGCCCAAGGAGCTCGGTGAAGTGCGCCGCGTCTTGGATCGCGATGCCGTCGAGATGGGTGATGATCATGCCCACGGCCAGGCCTTCCGTTTCCGCGGGACTCTCGCCGACGATGCTCGTGATGCCCATGCCGGGAGCCCTCGCCTGGACGGCCGACATCATGCCCAGGGAGAAGATGACGGCAAGGACGATAGCCAGAACGACGTTGGACCCCGGGCCCGCGGCGAAGATGGTGCCCCGCTTCTTCTGATCCAGGGCCTGCATCTCGTCCTCATCCGGCTCCACGAAGGCGCCGATGGGGACGATGAAGAGGAGGATTCCCAGGGCCTTGATCTTCACCTTCCACCAACGGGCGAGGATGCCATGCGAGAACTCGTGGACAATGATGGCCACGGCCAAGGCGAAGATGCCGTAGGTAAGAGGGATGAAGGGATTGATGCCCGGCAGGCCCAGGAGCACCTGGGGCGGGGGGGCTGCCTCCGCTGGGATGTTTGCGACCAAGGTCGACGTCCAGATCAGGAGGGCGGTCATGCCCACCATGGTCACCGCCACCAGGATGACGAAGGCACGGCCCACAAAGTTCCAACCTCTCCACTGGGCGATACGCTCGATGAAGGCACGGCCCCGCTTGGTCTTGGCCATGAGGAAGGGGCCCATCAGGGTGAGGCCCACCCGGTCCAGGAGCCCCCGCCGCTGGAGAAGGTACATGCCGAGAATCCAGCCGGCAAAGGCGAGGAAAACGATGGTAATCTCGTGGAACGTCAAGCCGGTCTTACACCCCCCTCCTCGCTTAAAGGTTCTCCAGTCACGAGACCTGACGGCGCACCCACACCTCGTCCGCCATATTCTCGTAAAGGTCCTGGTACTCCTCCGTCTCGTCCCCTCCCTCCTGCATGGCTTTCTTCACGCGATCCACTCGGAGGATCCAGTAGTGAAGTCGCCAGAGCTTGCCAGGCGTGACCAAAACCTCCTCCTGACGGGTCCCCAGCAGGCCCTCCTCCTCCAGCATGTAGAACACGTCCCTATCGTCCGGCTGGAGAATATTGTCAACGACCTCCGTTCCGTATCCGAAAAACCCGAGCAGGTACTCGGCGAGCTCTCCGACTTCACGCGGGCCCATGCCCTTACTACCGAGAACTGCGACGAGTGCCTCCCGCATCTCCCGAAAGGTGACGACGCTCAAGGGGCCTCGTCCCTGCCTTAGCCGCTGGATTTGGTAAAAGGGTAGCGAGGCTGTTCTCACGAATGATATTCAGGGCGAGAAGATGCGGCTCTTCGGATCTGGCCCCATTTCCACGCCTGAGGGTGCACTATCCCGGAGTCTCGGCTGTACACCTCGAGGACGAAAAACCCGTTCATCCGTCCAGTCGGGTGGTGCTGTTGGGAATCAGAGGTAGCAAGGGGCTAGCGTCGCCCACCGATGGGGAAGATCCTACCCGATATCCATCCCGCGATTCCAGCCACGATGAGGCCAACGATCCCGCCAGCGAAGGCTAGGACTATGAGCATGATACCTGCCGTCGCTCCGATGACCGGGCCGAGGGTCTCAAGTCCTTGAGCGCTGCCTGCAGCCCCTACAGCCCCCATCAAGACGATGATGCCAAGGGCCATGAGGGGCCCGAAGAACACCAGAAAGCCCAGCAGGGCTCCCCGCGTACCCTTTCGCGCTATGAACCCGCCGAGGAAGATGGCGCCAAGGGCAATCAGGAGAATGTCTTGCGTGGTGTACGAGCCCGGGGCGAAGACGAAGAAGTAGTAGAGGATCGCGCCGGAGACAACGAGACCCAGAAGCCAGAAGAGCCAACCTCCCCTTGGCGTCCTGTAGACCGTCCTGATCCGAGGCGCATAAGCGGGGATGCCCTCTGCTGCAGTCTGGTAGGGCCTTGGATCGGAACTGACCTGCGAGGGAGGGGGGATCACCTCTACCTCGCTACTGGCATCCTCAGACGTGCCATTACCTCGTCAAGTTTCTTCTGGGAGAAGCTATCGTCCGTCAGCTTCTCGAGTATGCCTTGGCTCATGAGGAAGACCTCTGGCCGATTCCAGAGTTCCATGTAGGGGACGATGAGGAGCCGCACATAGCTTCCAGACCCGTGGGCCGTCACCTCCACTTCAGCCCCTAGTCGCTTGCCCGACTTGACAAGCTTCCCGAAGGGCAGATTCCCGATGAAGTACGACTTGAGCTTCCCACCCCAGACTGCCTTGAGGTATCCCCGATTGCCCTCGCCGCCAGACTCGAGAATCTTGAACTTCGACTTCTTCAGGGCCTTCGATATCAGTCCTACAACAGCCCGTACTCCCAAGTTGTCCAGGATGAACTCCTGGAGGGCGCCTTTGGCCAAATGATCGCCATGTGTCCGGTCCTCTTCAGCCTTCATGAAAGTTCGTTTCTGATTATCCCCGGCAAGAACGTAGGCCTCTCACGACCCAAGGACGAATTCCACCCATCGTGGGGCCCGTCTTTCCGCCCCTCTGATCTGTTTGAAGGCCCGGTTATCCTTTGCTTCGCGCCAAGCCTGCCGGATGGCGTGAAAGGCTAAGGGGCTCCCGGCCCATCGCCGTGCGATGCCACCCTGGGACATCGCAATCATCGGCGGCGGAATCCTCGGAACGACCGCGGCCTACTGGTTGGCCTCCCGTTACGATGCCCGGATCGCGGTGCTGGAGCAGGAAGCGGATGTCGCCCAGCACGCCAGCGGCCGCAACACGGGGGTTCTCCACCGCCCCTTCTACCTCCACCCGCGGTGGAGTCGCCGCTTCGCGCGCTCGGTCCTCCTGTCGTACGACCTGTGGAGGGCCTACGCCAGAATGCATGGGCTTCCTTGGAGGCAGGTGGGCACCCTGAAGCTGGCGATTCAGGAGGGCCAGCTGCAGACCCTGCACACTTACATGGCACGTGCCAGGGCGAATGGGATGACAGAGGACGAAGTAGTCCTCCTGGCCGAGCCAGAGTTACGGAGGCTCGAGCCAAATGTGCGAGCGGTCGGGGCACTCCACGCAAAACGCGAGACGGCGGTCGACTTCGGGGGCTTCACGAGGCAGCTTCGAGACGACGCCAGTGGCTTCGGGGTACGATTCCTGACCGGTCGGCGAGTCGTGGGCCTCGCTCCGACGCGGAACGGGCTCCGCATAGACTTGGCATCAAACGCCCAGCCCCAGCGGTCCCGGTATGTGCTCAACTGCGCGGGCGGGGAGGCCGTAGACCTGGCGCATCGCCTCGGGGTGGGCAGGCGCTACGCGGACCTTCACTTCCGCGGGGAATACTGGAGGGTGGCCTCCCAGGCGCAAGGGTTGGCTTTGACGAACCTATACTCCGTTCCACAATTCCCTGAATTCCCCTTCCTCGACCCCCACTGGATTGTCCGGGCCTCGGGCGCGGTGGAGGTCGGTCCGAATGCCATCCCCGTCTCCGGTCCCTGGACCTACCGCGGCTTCTCCGATCGGACCGGAGGCTGGATGAGGAAGTTCTTGGAGGATCCTCTGCCGAACAAAGGCCGCCTCCTGCGCAACCCCACCTTTCTCCGGCTCGCCCTCGGTGAGAGCCTGGGGTCCCTCTCCCCCCTCCTCATCGCCGATCGGGTGCGCCGATTCCTCCCCGCTCTCCCGGATGGGGCCCTCACCGAACGAGGAATCGCCGGCGTCCGGAGTGCGGTGATCGACCCGGACGGCCAGTTCGTGAAGGAAGTCCTCGAGCTCCCTGGGCCTGACTCGCTGCATGTTCTGAATTACAACTCTCCGGGGGCAAGTGGGGCCCCAGCCTACACGGCCTCCCTGATCGCCCGAGCCGAGGCACGAGGGGACCTCGACCACATGCGGATGCGCACACGCGAACCTGAGATTTCCTGGGATTTCGAGAACACGGTGGCAGCGCTCGAGGGAGCCTGAAGGTGAGCCCATATGAACCAGACGCGCCTGGCTCTCTCTATGCACGCCATGCTGTACATGACCGCGGGGACCGAGGAGGAGGCCCGAGCCATCGTCCTCCACCTCGTACAAGAAGGCCTCGTGGCGTGTGGGAACATCTTCCCCATCCGGTCCATCTACCGCTGGAAGGGGGCGATTGAGGAGGAGGCGGAGGTCGCCGTCATCATGAAGACGCGACGTGAGCTCGTGGAACCAGCCATCGCCGCCGCTCGAGAGGCCCACTCGTACGAGGTCCCTTGCATCGTCGCCTACGCGATGGAGGCAGGCTCCGAGGACTACCTGCGCTGGATCGACGCGTCTACGTCCTGAAGGCCATGGCGGCGTACCCGACGACGTCCCGCATGGCGGCCACGTCGCCCGAGTGGCCGTACTTCAGGAGCTCCGCCTTCGGACCCTCCAGCGCGACCAGGGTCGCCGCCACCGGGCCGTACCCGCACATGCTGATGCCCTCGCCCTCCACCGTATTCAGAAAGGCCTTCGCGTCCCCGGCGACAATTCGTTCGATGGCCCGCCGATCTTTCGTCGCCGCCACCTCAGGGGGCACATAGTGGGAAAAATCTGTGGAGGCGAGAATGACGGCATCCCGGTCCTCGAGGACCGCCCGAAGACGAGTGCCCACCTCCCGGGCCGCGTCGTAGTCCTGCAGGCCCATGCAGATGGCCGCCATGGAGACCTTCGCTCCCAGGTGCTGCAAGAAGGGAATCTGGACCTCTAACGAGTGCTCGTACCGGTGGGCCTCCATATCCGCCTCGATCAGGCCCTGCATCAGATCCTTGGCCAAGGCCTGATCCACCTTGGCCAACCCGAGGGGTGTCTGAAAGTCATCCGTGGCGACAGCCAGAGGCAGCCCGTACCCCGTGTGGTTGGGCCCCAAGATCACGAAGGTGTCGGGAAGCCCGTCCTCCGCCAGGGCGAGGTACGCGTGTGCCGCGACGGGCCCCGAGTACATGTAGCCCGCGTGGGGGACTACGAGGCCGGCCAGGCCGCGCTCCTGGCCGTGGCGGCCCGGCAGCCGTCCCGGGCCCAGCGGAGAGGCGTAGCAGGCCTCGATCTCGGTGACCAAGCCATCGCGGTCCGCGGCATAGAACTGGCCGGCAACCGCAGGCCGTCGCATGGGATCTCCTAGAGAGTAGCTTCGAAGTCCTCGATGGCGAGCTTGAATTCCTTGTCGTCCTTCAGGGCACCCTGGGCCTTGAGGAACTCGCGAGCAAGGAGCCAGTACACGGTGGCCAGGGCCCGCCGCCCCTTGTTGTTGGTGGGAATCACCAGGTCCACATACTTCGTCTCGTTGTTGGCATCGGCGAGGGCCACGACGGGGATGCCCACCTTGACCGCTTCCCGAAGGGCCTGCTGGTCCGCTGCGGGATCCGTCACCAGGATCACCCGCGGCTCCAAGTACTGCGGCAGCTCAGGGTTCGTGAGGCTTCCGGGAACGAAACGGCCCGGGAAGGCCTGGGACCCGATCGTCTCCGCGAAGACCCGGGCGGGCTTCTGGCCGTACTGGCGCGCCGCCACGACTAGGATCTCCTCCGGCTGGTAGGTGGCCAAGAAACGGGCGGCGGCCCGGATACGCGCGTCCGTCTGCTTGATGTCCAGGACGTATAGGCCGTCGGTCCGGACCTTGTAGATGAAGGGCTTCATGTTGGAACTCTTCTGCTGGGTGCCGATGTGAATCCCGCTGGTGAGGTACTCGTCCTCCGAGATCAGGAGGGGTTGTGGCTCTTCCTCCGCAGTCTCCGCCGTCTCCGCCATTGTCAGGTCAGCTCCTCTTCGATGCGCATGAGCTCGTTCAGCTTGGCGATCCGCTCCCCGCCCACGGCGCCGGTCTTGATGCCTTCACAGCGGAAGGCCACGGCCAGGTGGGCGATGGTCGTATCCGTGGTCTCGCCGCTCCGGTGGGAGAGGACGGTCCGGAGGCCCTGACCGTGGGCGTAGTCCACGGCCATCCAGGTGTCCGTCAGGGTCCCGATCTGGTTCGGCTTGATCAGGACGCCGTTGGCGGATCCAGCCTCCACGCCGGCCCGGATGCGATCAACGTTCGTCACGAAGAGGTCGTCCCCGATAATAAGGCAACGGTCTCCCACGCGGGCAGTCAGATCGCTGAATCCGCTAAAGTCGTCCTGCTCCATGGGGTCCTCCACGGCGTACAGGTCGTACGCCTCCACGAGGCCCGCCACGTAGTCGACCTGCTCCGCGGGGGTCAGGGCCCGGTCGCGGTACCGATACTTGCCCTTGGAAAAGAACTCGGAGGCCGCCATGTCCAAGGCGGGCCGGCAAGGAAACCCGAGCTCGTCCTGGATCTGGGAGCACACATCGGCCACGAGGCGGAGCGCCTCGTCGTCCTGGATCGCCGCGGTCCAAGCGCCCTCGTCCCCCCGGCCGATGGCCGCATCGGGGAACTTCGCCCGCAAGGCCTCCCCGACCTTTCGGTGCGCCTGGGCGTTCGCTTGCACGGAGTCCGCGACCGTGGGGCCCATTGCCACGCACAGGAACTCCTGGATGACTGTCCCCCCGGGGGCGTGGGCGCCCCCGCCAAGCAGATTCCCGAAGGGTCGCGGCAGTCGATTGGCGGTCATGCCCCCGAGATACCGGTAGAGGGGCAGTGAGAGGGCGTTGGAAGCGGCCTTGGCGGCCGCCAAGGAGGTGGCCACGGCCGTGTTCGCCCCGAGGAACGAGAAGTCGGCGGTCCCGTCCGTCTCGTGCAAGGCATCATCCACCTCTTCCTGGAAGACGGCGTCCAAGCTCAGGACCTTGGGGACCACGTGGGAGTCGAAGCGCTCGATGGCCAGGTCCACCTTCCCCTCCGGGAAGGCCACGGCCTCGTGGACCCCCGTGCTGGCCCCGCTGGGCGCGGCGACGCGGCCAAACCCGTTGGTCGTGTGGACGTCCACCTCGATCGTCGGATTGCCCCTGCTGTCCAGCACTCTGCGGATGAGGAGGTCTTCGATTAGGGTGACGACAACGCCTCCGAGAGGGGTGGAAGAGGCTTCCCCGAGCCACTAAGGGGGCTCGTATATAACCTTTGGAGCCTGTTTCTGGTTATCGAGTGTGAGAATTACTGCCGAAACATTTATAAACGGAACGCTAATCCACGCCTGGGTCAGCTATGGTCGAAGCCTATTGCGTGAAGTGTAGGGCCAAGCGAGAGATCCAAAACCCCCAGCGAATCACCATGAAGAACGGCAAGCCCGCCACAAAGGGAACGTGCCCAGTGTGCGGTACGGCCGTCTTCCGGATCGGGGGCTAGGCCAACCGGTCCCGCGCCAACCTCTCGCCAGCCTGCCGAACACTTGCCCTCGTCGGGAGAACGAACGTTCCCGACCGTGGGGCATCCGAGCCCTTTTAACGTGCGCCTCGGGTTACTTCGCGAGCGGATTGCATGAAGGCGCCACGAATGCAGGTTCCCCCTCCAGGTCCGAAAGCTCGGAGAATCATCGAGAAGGACGGACGCTACCTCGCCACGAGCACGAAGACCCTCCCGTTGGCCGTCCAACGGGCCAAGGGATCCGTGGTGGAGGACGTGGACGGCAACCGCTACATCGACTTCACCTGCGGCGTCGCGGTCACGAACCTGGGCCACGTGAATGACGAGGTCCGAGAGGCCGTCGAGGCCCAGCTGGCTGAGATGTGGCACATGGCCGGAACGGACTTTTACTACCAGGTTCAAGCGGACCTGGCCGAGGCCTTGACACGGCTCACGCCCGGTGACTTTCCAAAGAAGGTGTTCTTCACGAACTCCGGGACCGAGACCATCGAGGCCGCCATCAAGGTGACCCGGTGGAACCGGCCCGGGAAGCAGTTCCTGGCCTTCCTCAACGCCTTTCACGGTCGGACTATGGGCTCCCTGGCGTTGACCTCCAGCAAGAGCGTCCAGCGGGAACGGTTCTTCCCGGTCATGCCAGGTGGGAACCTGGTCCCGTACTCCTACTGCTACCGCTGCCCCTACGGCCTCACCTACCCCGACTGCGAACTCTGGTGCGCCCGGATCATCGAGGAGCAGTACCTGCAGAAGGTGGTCCCTCCCTCGGAGCTGGCGGGCCTCGTGTTCGAGCCGGTCCAAGGGGAAGGTGGCTACGTCGTTCCCCCGCCGGGATGGACGGAGGAGATCGGCCGCATCGCCCGGGACAATGACATCCTCCTCATCGCCGACGAGATCCAGACGGGCCTGGGCCGCACGGGCCGCATGTTTGCGGTGGAGCACACCGGGGTCGCCCCCGACGCCGTGGCCCTCGCGAAGGGGCTGGGCTCGGGCCTCCCCATCGGGGCCCTGGTCTTCAACGCCGACCTGGACTTCGGGGTCTCCGGGGCCCACAGCAACACCTTCGGGGGAAACCCGGTGGCCTGCGCCTCGGCCCTCGCCACGCTTCGCATCCTCGAGCAGGAGAACCTCCCCGGCCGGGCCACCCGCCTCGGAGAGACGGTGCACAAACGCCTGGAGGAGATGAAGGAGGAGTGGCCGATCATGGGCGATAACCGAGGCTTGGGCCTCATGCGCGCCACGGAGTTCGTCCGGGACGGCGCGTCCAAGGAGCCGGCGGTGAAGACGCGGGACGCCATCCTGGAGGAAGCCCTTCGCCGGGGCCTCATCCTTCTCCCCAGCGGCACGTCGGTGATCCGCTACATTCCCGCGTTGACCATCGAGGAGGAACTACTCGATTCTGGAATGGACATCCTGGCGGACTCCATTCGGACGGTTGCCAAGGCCTCGTGAAGCGGGGTCAGGCGTTTCAGCGGCCTGCTGAGATGCCGCCGCGCAGAGACCGGTGGCTCGTGAAGGCCCTCCGCAAGGCCGCGTACCAAGGAGGCAAATCGGGCCGCTTCAGGCACAGCGCGAGTCCCGCATCGCCGACATCGATAGCCGGCCGCCCGACCGGCTGACTTCATCGATCGGGCGCACACGGGGCAGCGGGGGTTCGCCAGTTTGACGCGCTCGTCCGAGAGGTCCAGCACCTCCAGCTTCTCCAGGTTTAGGGCCGGGGGCGCTTGGCGGTAGGACCCATACACCCGAATGCGATCTCGGGGACGAAGAAGACGGACGACCCGACGGAAGGACTTGGAGGGCTCGTAGGCCACGCAATCCACCTCGGCCCCGTCGGTCAAAGAGAACACGACATGACCGCCACGGGCCGTTCGAGGCGCCTCTTGGACGCGCCCTTCTAGGATTCCAGACGTGTGGGGACGAAGCTCCTCCACTCGCCGCTGGACTAGGTGGTCATCGGTGCCCTGGTTCGTCTCGAAGAGGAACCACCGTTCAATGGGTTCCCCCCGAACCGTCGCCAGCGCCCATGGTAGCTCCTTCGGGCCTTCCCCCCGGATCCCGAACAAGACGGGGCAAGGTGAGCGGGGGGCGATGGCCATGTGGTCCGCTTCCGCGTCGTAGTTGTCGAATGTACGGGGGAAACGATCCTCGAGCACCGCGACGTCCTGGGAAGCGATCTCGCGAGAGGTTCCCCAGCGGGGACGCTCGCGGTACGCCAATACTTCAAAGGTCCGGTCCTGGGGCCGCCAGGCGATGGCAGCCAGGGCTCCAATCAGGCCCCGCGGACCCTTAGGGGCAAAAGACGCCTCGGCGCGGTCGAGGAGAGGCACGATCTCCGAGAGATTGACCACCTCCCGGACGGCCCTCCAATAGAGACCTTCCGGGGGTCGCCTTCGTGTTACGACGAGCCCCGGCTGGGTCCCTGGCTCTGAGAGGTCGGCCAGCTCGAGTACCGTCTCTTGGGCGATCCGAATGAGGGCCTCCTCCGAGAGTTCAGCACGGCCCGAGACGTAGGCTCGTACCTCCTGGCCCTCCACGACGCCAACCGGATCGGACGGTCCCTCGCCCTGCCCAATGCGCAGACAGAGGGCGCCATTGCCTCGAGTCTTCCAAGGGATGTTGGGATTCAGCCTCACCAAGCGAGGGTAGCCCAGGAGATCCCACCCAAGTGCGCGGGCGCGAGCGATCAGCTCCGTCGCCACGAATGTGGTGCACATCGCCCGACGAGAGTCCGTGTCGTCGATCCCCACAAAGAGGGTCATCTTTCCAATCGGCAAACACGCCGAGGCTATAAACGGCCGGGACGGACGGCCGTTGGTTGTTCGGCGCAGATAGAACGCTTATACCACGGCCTTCCTCTCTGCCTTCACGATGCCCGTCAGGAGCATGGAGCTGACCTCTATCGAGGGGAAGCGGTTCGCGAAGACTGGTGAGCGGTTCAAGAATGTGCGTGTTGATCACAACAGCACCGTGACCCGAGTCTACCCCCTCGACGAGACCTCGGGGGTGGACTTCCGCTTCGTCGTGAACTACAGCGGTGTCGGGGTGATCCAAATCGAGGGGAACCTGCAATTCGAAGGCGAGGCGACGCTGCCCGAGGTGTGGGAGGAAACGGGCAACATGCCGGAGGACGTGGCCGGTCAGGTTCACACGGCCATCATGTCCTTCTGCATCCAAGAAGCCGTCGTCATCGCGAAGGACTTGCGCCTCCCCCCGCCCATCCCTCTGCCGATGGTCAAGCTCAAAGGTGGGGGAAAGGAGTCCAGCGGGATGGAAGTGGCCTGACAAGACCGCCGCCCACTCTCGTGAGAGTCCTTACCGGATGTGATCCAGGGTAAAGGATCCGATGCTGATGCCCTGCTTGGAGTACATGTACTGAATCCAGGCCCGGGACTGGGCGTCCGAAATGCCCTTCACGCTCAGGTACGTCTTGAGCTGTTCGACCTTGAAGTCGACCATCCCATCCATCAAACTGCCCAGCATCTGGATGTCCTGCTCCCCGTGCATCCCCTTCTCGATGACGTAGAGGGTGACGGCCTTGTCGCGCTTCCTCCGACCCGCGAAGGGCTGGAGGAACCGGAAGGTGGAGGCGGGGTCCAGGTAGGCCATCAACGTGGAGATGGACCGGAAGGCGAGGCGGTACGTCTGGTGCTCCTTCATGACCTCCGTCGCCACCTGATCGACGGTCTCGAGGATGGCGGCCTGGTCCGTGGGATCGTCGATGTAGGTGGCGTACTCGTCGTCTGTGGCCGCCCCCATCCCCTTGGAGTATGCGTCAACGTAGTGGACGAGTCCGAGCTTCTCGTACTCCTCGTACCCGGGGACCACGTACTGCATCTCATCCCGGATGTCGTCCGGCGTCTTGTCCGAGATCACCCAGATGGCCGGAACGCCTTTCTTCAGGCCCTCGGCCACGAAGGCGTTGACCACGACCTCCTTCCCGATGAAAGGGGGGCCGTACACGGAAACGTTGGATCCGAAGGGAATGCCGCCCAAGAGCAGGTCGTCCAGCCGCGGAGTCCCGGTCTTGACCTTCTCCACCTTGAACTCGAGAGCTCTCTCCTCCTCCCGTGCCTCGATGTCCTCCTCGATGAGGCCCTGCTCGCGCATTCGGAGCTCCTCCATCTTCGAAGTGAGGTACGTCTCCTTCGCGCGGACCTCCTCCTCCTTCTTGGAGATCTCGGACTTCAGGGTCTCCAGACGTTCCTTGAGCTTAGCCTCCTCCACGGAGCCCGCCTGGTTTCGGGCCGCGGCCGCACGCTTCTTGTCCTGCTCCAGCAGCTTCTCGCGGTAGATCAGGTCCTCCTCTCGCCGGAGCAGCTCCTCCTCCTTGTAGGTCAGGGGCTCCTTCAGCTTGTCGAGGTCATCCTGCTGGACCGCCATCTCCTCCTTGAGACGATCCAGCTCCTGCTCCTTCAGGATGATGTCGCGCTCCTTGAGCTGCAGCTCGCGGGCCTTTTCCGTGAGCTCGGCGTCCACGTCCTCCCCGCTCTGACCGCTGAGCTCCATCGCCTCGGCCTTTAGCTTGGCCTCGATCCTGAGCCGCTCGACCTCCCCTTCCAGGTCGATGACCCGCTTCTGCATTTCGGATTCCTTGTCGAGGTACTCCCGCTCCTTCTCCGCTAGCTCCGCCTTGAGCCGTCGTTCTAGCTCGGCGTCCGACACGCGGGTTTCCCCGGCCCGAAAGTCCTCTTCGAGGGCCTTGAGCTCCTGTTCCTTCGCCGCGATGGCCTCCTCGCGCTCCGCTAGCTGGATCTCTCCCTGCTTCAGGGCCTTGGCGTTCTTGGGAAGCTCCGCAATCTTGCCGTCGAGCTCCCCCTTGAGTCGGGTCACGAGGTTGTTGGCCTTCTGGAGCTCGATTTCCAGGGTCCGCCGCGTCTCCTTCTCCTCGGCGAGGCGACGCTTGGCCTCCGGGCCCTCCTCCTCCTTCTGGGTCTTGACGTATTTCATCACGGCCACGGAGGACTTCTTCATGTGGTCAAATTCGCCTTCGAGCTCCTTCCGTTGCCGTACCTCCAGCTGGAGCTTCCGATTGAGCTTGGCTATCTCCTCCAGGTAAGCCAGAGGATCCACGCGTCCCTGCTTGATCTTGGAGAGCTCGGCCTTCACGGCCCGCTTCATGGCCGCGAGCTCCGCCCGCAGCTCCTCGACATCCTTCTCCTCGTCCCCACTCGTGGCAGGCTCCGACGGGGCCTCGTCTACAAGCGGCTCGCCCTGAGCGAGCCAATCGTCCAGACCCGTCTCGTCCCCCTTGAGCCACCGCTCGAGGGCCTCAGGGGGATTGACCATAGCGGCTGGCGTTGCCGAGGCAGGCGCCTCCGACGCAGGAGGGGCATCCGCCTGCGATTGGGCTGCTGGCTTGGGAGGCGGTGCTTTGGCCGATTTCGGAGTCTTGTCCTTGGCAGGAGGCGCATCGCCCTCGATCCACCCCTTCAAGTCTCCCTGATCGCCCTTCAGCCAGGCAACGAGGGCCTCCTTGTCCATGGTATCGGGCGACGGTTGTGCGGACGGTCCTTTGCTCGCATCAGACTTAACGCGCAGCTTTCCGTCCACCGTTTCGTGCTGGGCGCCACAGGAAGAACACTGGCCATCGGGCCGCAAGCCGCTGCCGCATACGATGCACAGGGCCTGTGCTTCTTGGCCCTGTTTTTCGTTCGCCATCAAAGAGGAGCACCTCTAGAATGTGGCGGTGCCTGGGTTCCAGTCCACTGCAAAAAAGGCGTGGAGGTAGGTGGTAATAAGGGCGGGGCCCAAATTATCACTTTTGAAGAGGGCCGTTAGGCCTTAGTGTAGATCTGGATGGGTTTCCCCTCTTTGCCATCGTCCACGAGGAACTCCAGCTCCTCCACCTGACCCATCAGCCGGGCTGCGACTGCCAGGTGCGCCCAGACGGGGACGCAGCCGCGCATCTGCACTTTCTTGCCCTCATACCGGGAGAAGTCTACCTTCTCAAGCTGCGCTGGGAACTCGTCGAGGCGCACGAGGCCCAGCAGTTCCGAAAGATCTAGCACTTCCTTCATCTGGCTCCCTCACACGTAGAACGATTCGCCGCATGCACAGGTCCCCTGGGCGTTGGGGTTCTTGATCTTGAACCCGGAGCCCATAAGGCCCTCCGAGTACTCCATCTGCGAGTTCATGACGTAGAGGGCCGACATGGGGTCGAGGAGGACCTTGATCCCTCGCGTCTCCCAAACGATGTCCTTCTCGTCGGGCGCCTTCGCGAAATCTACGTTGTACGTCATGCCAGAACAGCCACCGCTCACCACCTTGATCCGGAGGAGGGGGTCCCCCAAGCCCTGTTTCGCGGCCAGTTCTTTGAGTTTAGCGGCGGCCACGTCCGTTACTTCAAAGGTCGGCTTGGCCTCCATGTGCACCCGGGCCGATTCATGGAGGCCCGTTGTAATAAAGCTTCACCCAGCGGCTCAGTAGACCCGTGTGCGGCGGACCAGGTCGGGGGGCGTCTGCCGGAATTGGGCCCGGAGCATCAGATCCGCCAGTTCTCCAAAGGCCTCCTCCACCCCGACGCCCGTCTTTGCGCTCGTTAAGCGATAGGATGTTCCCCAGTCCGCGCTGAAGTCCTCGATCTCGCCTTCCCAGAGCCTAGTCTCCGCCTCCAGGTCAGTCTTGTTGGCCAGGATGTGGATAGGGATCTTGCCGGCCGTGCTCCAGATCGCGTCCCTCCAGCCTTCCAGTCGCGTTAGAGTGCTGGGCCGGGTCACGTCGCAGACGGCCAGGATGCCCTGACACCCTCGGAAGTACGAGCCCTTGATGAAGTCCTTGAAACCCGCATGACCGACGATGTCCCAGATGGTTAAGACTGTCCGGATGTCCTCCCCGGAACCGGGCATCTTGGCATGGATCTCCTTCTTCGTTACCTTGGCACCCATCGTGACGATGTGTCGATCATCGAAGGCATCCTCCACGAACCGGCGAATCACGGATGTCTTGCCCACGGCGGCTTCCCCCGCCAGGCAGACCTTGAGTTTGACGGATCCAGCAGGGCCTGTCATTGAACTTGCCATCCGTCCATGAACCCGGTATGGCGTATATTGATAGTTTCTGGCAAATTATCCCATGCAATAACAGCATGAGGAGGCACGTCGAACGGCCTTAGCCCCCCCCCCCGGCTAATCACCGGAACCTTCTCATATCGACGCCAGCTAGCGCGCGGCGGTGAGCGGATGACGGAGAAGGATGACCTGTTGAACCAGCCCTTGCGCCACGTGGACCTGGAGCGGGCGGCCACAATTGCGGAGTTGGTACAGCAGTTCCGCGCCGGTGCCTTTCAAAGTCGGGCCCTGGGTGCGGCGGCGGCCATTCTGGAGGAGGCGTTGGCCGATCGGGCGCGTCCCACCATGTTCCTCGGCGTGGCCGGGGCAATGGTCCCAGGAGGGATGCGGAAGGTCATCAGCGACATGATTCGAAAGGGGCTGGTGGACGTCCTCGTCACCACAGGGGCCATCGCCTACCACGACTTCTACGAGGGGCTTGGCCACCACCACTATCAGGGACATCCCGAGATGGACGATGTCCTCCTCCGGGACCATTTCATCGACCGAATCTACGACAGCTTGGCCGACGAGGCGGTGTTCCGAGACGTCGACGCGATGATGGCCGAGGTGGCCGACGGCCTGGAGCCTCGAGCCTACTCGAGCCGGGAGTTCATGGCGATCCTGGGAGCGCGGCTTGATGACAGGACGTCCATTGTTCGGGCCGCCTACAAGCACGGGGTTCCCTATTTCGTTCCCACCTACCACGACAGCGGCATAGGCATCGGTCTTGTGAGTCACCAGACCCAGCGGGCTAAAGAAGGCGAGGAGCCCGCCCGCATCGACCTGGTCCGGGACAACTACGAAATCGCTCAGATCCTGTGGAAATCCTCCGCCCGGGCCGAGTTCCTGGTGGGCGGCGGCGTCCCGAAGAACTACATTCAGCAGGCGGAAATCACGGCCGAGACCCTGGGCCACGAGCCCGGGGGGTTCGACTACGCCGTGCAGCTCACCATGGACGTCCCCTACTGGGGCGGCCTCTCCGGGGCTACCTTCCAAGAGTCCAAGTCCTGGGGAAAGATCCGGCCCGATGCCCGGACCGCCCACGTGTACGTCGAGGCTACTATCGGGCTCCCCCTCATCGTCGGGTACCTGCTGCAGCGCGGTGTCCCCCAGCGGAGGAAGCGTCGCGTGTTCACCTGGGAGGGCCAGGACTTAACGGACCTTGCCTGACCCCTTGAGCTTACTCAACGATCAGAAGGACGTCTTCCTTTCCCACCGCGGCCCCGGGTGCCACGATGAGCTCCTGGACCTCCCCGTCGACAGGAGAGGGGATCTCGTTCTGCATCTTCATGGCCTCCAGGATCAGGAGGGGCGTACCCGTTCGCACACGTGTGCCCTCCTGAACGAGGAGCGCGATCACACGCCCCGGCATGGGAGCGCGTACGAGCGTGGCCACCGGTCCCCCCCTCGCGAGCGTTGGCCCGAGGGCGGAAGAGGGCAGATAACCACGGAAGACCACATCTAAGGGAGTCCCGTTCAGGAACAGGTTGCGGCCGTCGAGGCGGAACTTGAACTGCGCGCGGTCCAGAGACACCTGGTACGCCCCGTCTTCTCCCCGAACCCGAGGGGCGAAGTCCTCTCCTTCAATGTGGACCTGGAGGTCCTCGCCGACCTCCACGTGGTATGGTTCCCCCTCAAAGACCACGTCGAAGTGCAACGTCATGGTTCCGTCCTCGATGCTGTTCCTCCCGCCCCGCGCGCGTCCATGCCTTGGGGGACCGGGGCCGGATAGGGAAGGCCTCCATCCGTCGGGGAATCGTGCCGTGCGAGGCGACGGCCGCAGCGGCCAGGGCCGCGACGAGGGTGCGCCGTTCCCGCTCCTCCTCCATCCTCGCCCCCTCCAGCGCCTTCATGATGCCTCGTTCTTTGATGAACTGGATGGACAAATCACCGGCCTGGAAGGCCTCATCGCGAAGCACGGCCTCGTGGAAGGGGATGATCGTGGCCACGCCCTGGATGTGGGTTTCACCGAGCGCCCTACTCATGCGACGGCTCGTCTGCCGCCGGTCTTGACCGTAGGTGATGATCTTGGCGATGAGGGGGTCGTACGCCGTGGTGACCTCCGTGCCGACCTGGAGGGCGGTGTCCACGCGCACTCCGGGGCCGGAAGGAAGCCCTAGCTGCGTGACGCGACCCGGGGAAGGCAGGAAGCCGTGGTACGGGTCTTCGGCGTTCACACGGCACTCCAGCGCCCAACCCCGCAGAACCACGTCCTCCTGTTCCAACGACAGGGGCTCGCCGGCGGCGAGGGCGAGCTGTTCGGCGACCAGGTCCAGCCCTGTCAGCCACTCGGTGACCGGGTGCTCCACCTGCAGCCGGGCGTTGACCTCGTTGAAAAAGAACTCACCATCCGCGTAGATGTACTCGATGGTCCCAGCGTTTGCGTACCCAAGGGCTTCGGCAGCTCGGGCCGAAAGGGTTCCAATCTCGTCCCGTACCTCCGCATCCACCACGGGCGAGGGTGCCTCCTCGATCAGCTTCTGGTAGCGCCGCTGAATGGAGCACTCCCGCTCACCTAGGTGGATGGTCCGTTTCCCGTCCGATAGGATCTGGAACTCGATGTGCCGGGCGTGACGATGATACCGCTCCAGGAAGATGTCCGAGACACCGAAGGCCGACTGTGCGAGGGACTGGGCTCGCTCGAGGGCCGGCGCAAGGTCCTTGGCCTCCCAAACGAGATCCATCCCGATCCCCCCTCCACCCCCTGCGACCTTCAGGATGACGGGGTAGCCCACGGCCTCGGCGGCCGCCTCAGCCTCATCGGGCGACTCCAGGGGGCGGTCCGAACCAGGCGAGAGGGGAACACCAGCCTCCTTCAGGACGCTTTTGGACCGCAGCTTGTCCCCTGCCACCTCCATGGCTGCGGCAGGAGGACCCACGAAGACGATGCCTGCCTCGTCGCAGGCCCGCACGAAGGCGGGGTTCTCGGACAGGAAACCGTACCCCGGGTGGATGGCCTCTGCCTCGGCGTCCCGGGCGACACCCACGATCACCGCCACGTCGAGATAACTCCGTAGGGGGTCCTCAGAGGGTACCTCGTAGGCCTCGTCGGCGTAGAAGCGATGGGGGGATGACGCATCGGCGGGGGAGTAGATGGCCACGGTAGCGATGTCCATCTCCCGGCAGGTACGCATGACCCGAAGGGCGATCTCTCCTCGATTCGCCACGAGCACCTTGCGAAACATCGCGCGGCCGTGACGGGGCGTCCTTATATAAAGGCGGCGTGACGTCGAAAGGGGATTCGTTGATTGACGAATCTCTAGAGGGGGATGTTCCCGTGCTTCCGGAGGGGGGCCGCTTCCCGCTTGTCTCGGAGGGTCTCGAAGGCCCGGATGACGTAGGGACGCGTGTCCTGAGGTTCGATGACGTCATCCAGGTAACCGGCCTCGGCTGCGACGTACGGGTTCGCGAACTTGGCCTTGTACTCCTCCACGAGTTTCCGCTCCCGGGCCTCCGGATCCTTGGCGGCCGCGATCTCCTTGCGGAAGATGATCTCCACGGCCCCCTGCGGTCCCATCACGGCGAGCTCGGCCGTGGGCCAGGCCACATTGTAGTCCCCTCCGATGTGCTTCGAGCACATGACGTCGTAGGCTCCACCGTAGGCCTTCCGGGTGATCACGGTGACCTTGGGCACGTTCGCCTCGGAGTAGGCATAGAGGAGTTTCGCCCCGTTGCGGATGATGCCGCCGTACTCCTGGGCGGTTCCGGGGAGGAAGCCGGGGACGTCCACGTACGTCAAGAGAGGGATGTTGAAGCAGTCACAGAAGCGGATGAAGCGGGCTGCCTTGATGGAGGAGTCGATGTCCAGGGTTCCGGCCAAAACCTTGGGCTGGTTTCCCACGACGCCGACGGGGTGCCCGTCCAACCGGGCGAAGCCCACGACGATGTTCTGGGCCCAGTGCTCCTGCACCTCCAGGAAGTCCCCCCCGTCCACGCACTTGCGGATGATGTCCCGCATGTCGTAGGGCTTGTCGGGTTCCTCGGGAACCAGGTCGGTGAGATCCGGATCCCGCCGGTCGGCGGGGTCTCCCGTGTCCAGAACGGGCGGGTCCTCCATGTTGTTGGCGGGGAAGAAGGAGAGGAGGCGTCGCACGGTGTAGAGGGCTTCGTCCTCGTTTCCGGCGGCAAAGTGGGCCACGCCGCTCCGCTCGTTGTGGGTCCCCGCGCCCCCCAGCTCCTGAAAGCTGACCTCCTCTCCCGTGACCGTCTTCACCACATCGGGCCCCGTCACGAACATGTAGCTCGTCTCTCCCACCATGATCACGAAGTCGGTCAGGGCGGGTGAGTACACGGCGCCTCCCGCAGCGGGTCCCAGGATGACAGAGATCTGAGGGACCACCCCGGAGGCTCGCACGTTCCGGTAGAAGATGTCCGCATACCCGCCGAGGGAAAGGACCCCCTCCTGGATACGGGCCCCGCCGGAGTCGTTGAGACCGACGAGGGGGGCCCCCACCTTGGTGGCCAGGTCCATGACCTTGACCACCTTCTTCGCGAACATCTCCCCCAGGGATCCGCCGAAGACGGTGAAGTCGTGGGAGAAGACGTAGGCGAGGCGCCCGTCGACGGCCCCGTACCCCGTCACGACTCCATCGCCCGGAACACGGCGGGCGTCCATCCCGAAATCCGTGATGCGATGGGCAACGAAGGCATCGAGCTCGACGAAAGATTCGGGGTCTAGGAGGATCTCCAGCCGCTCCCGGGCCGTGAGCTTGCCCTTATCATGCTGTTTCTGGATGCTTTCCTCGCCCCCGCCGGCCTGGGCCGCCCGTCTCCGGTCTCGGAGGTCCTTGATTCTATCCTCGGTGGACATGAAGAGCCACCCAGGCCGCGAAGGGGACCCGCCAATATGCCTTTTGGGATGGCTAGCGACGGGTCTCCACCGTTAGGGCAATCTCCACGGGCGCGTTGAGGGGAAGCTCCGCGACGCCGACGGCCACCCGTGTGGGCTTGCCGATCCTGCCCAGGACCTCCACGAGAAGGTCAGAGGCGCCGTCAGCGACCCTGGCCTGATCGTGGAACCCCGGAGCGGACGCGACGAAGACGACGGCACGCAGGACCTGTGCGATCCGGTCGAGGCCATCGAGATGTCCCCGGAGAATGCTGAGGGCCAGGAGGGCACACGTGCGTGCCGCCTCGTACCCTTCCTCCAGGGTCAGCTCCTCCCCCAGACGCCCCTCGGCCTGGAGCCTTCCGTCCACGATCGGGACCACCCCCGCTGTGTAAGCGATACGCCCGCTCCGACGGAAAGGCGTGTAGTTAGCCACGGGAGTGGGCATGGGGGGGAGCTGGTTCTCCCAGTCTTTCAGGGTCGGAGCCATGACCGAGGGAGGCCGAGGACCCCATAAAAACGCCCTCTATATAGACGACTCACGAACGGTTCCGTCGGTAACTTCCCTCTCTTTCCCGTCGGATTGCCGGACGACAAGCGCCCCCGAACCCCGGACCGCCACGGCCTTCCCCTGTACGACCCCCGTCAGCGTCTCGATGACGACGTTGCGACCCAGAGTGACGCAACGGTCCTGATACGCCTCGATGATACTGGAGGGGTCCCCCAAGCGCTCGGCGTAGGCCCTGAAGGCCTTCAGGAGGCGGGTTCGAAGCTCTTCGTTGTCCACTCTGTCGCCCAACTCGTGCCGAAGGGTCGTGACGGGATTATCCAACCTGCCACGAAGCTTCTCCGTCGGAACATCCGAGTTGACGCCGATTCCCACCACGGCCCAGTAGCCCCCGGGTCGGACGAGGCCTTCCACCAGGATCCCCGCCACCTTGGCGTTCCCCACTTGGACATCGTTGGGCCATTTCACCGCGACAGAGAGACCCCAGGCGTCCAACACCTCGGCCACGGCCAAGGAGGCGGCCATGGAGAGGAGGGGGAGCTTCTCCAACTCCTGGGGCAAGACCACAGAGAGGTACAGGCCCCCTCGCGGCGAGGCCCAGGATCGCCCGAAGCGGCCCTTGCCCGCCACCTGTTTCTCGGCCACGACGACCGTCCACGGCGCGGCCCCCTCGGCGATGAGGGCCTTGGCCTCATCGTTGGTGGAATCGACGACCGATCTACGGACGATCCGCCCTGCCACGGACACTCCGCCTCGCCTACTGGGCCGAGGCCGGCGTCGCCTGCTGTGTCGGGGCTCGGGACACCTCCAGACTCCGGAGGAACCCCACGAACAGGATGGCGATGCCACCGAGGAGGAAGATGTACAGGAGCTCGGCCTGGCCCAGGCGGGTCAGCGTGCCTCCCGTGGCCATCAAGCCGGCTCCGGCCGCGATGAGGAGATTGTAGCTGCCCCGAGTGCGGTACCACGAGTAGAGGGCTCCGCCGATGAGGGCCGCCGAGCCAGGGATCGTGAAGAGGAGGGAGAGGTTTCGGACCGCGTCCGGCATGGCGCTCGCGCCCACTACGCGGCCCGGCTCGCAGGGGAGGGGGTCGGTATCCGCCGGACACAGGATCCGGTTCGGATCCGCGGCCGACACGGCGAGGGTCGCCGTAGCCGTGAAGAAGAGGAGGATTCCGAAGAAGACGAGGATATAGACGAGGAAGCCGTGCCCCACCCGTTTGTCCGCGAGGAGGTAGACCGTTCCCAGCCCCAAGACGGCGACAAGGGTGGGGTGGAGGCTGAAGTACGTTCGATAGAGGGTGGGGCCCCATCCTCCTGCAAGCTCCGAGACGAACTCCAGCGCCGATGCAAGCGTGAAGAGGGCGAGCCCGACCCCCCAGACCAACTGGAACACCCTGCGCTTGGTGGCATATTGGCGAAAGACGAGAGCCGCAAAGATGCCGGCGACAATTGCGGATGCCAAGGCCAGGTAAGCCCCCACCCCCACGGCCATGGCGATGGTACCGCGGCGACCTATAAAAAACGTGAGTGGATGCTCACGAGCCTTCCCGAAGTTCGATGAGGACCCCTCGTGTCGAGGCAGGATGGACGAAGTTAATCCTGGATCCCCCCTCCCCGGGATGCGGGCTCTCGTAGACGAGTCGGACCCCGGCCTCGACCAGCTCGCGCGAGGCCTTGTCGATGTTACGCACCTCCAGGGCGATGTGGTGGACTCCTTCGCCATGTTTCTTGAGGTACCTATCGATCACGCTGTCCTCCCTGGAAGGCTCCAGCAGTTCGATGCGCGTGTCGCCGACGGGAAAGAGGGCGACCCGGACGTCCTCCGAAGGGACATTTTCGACGGAGGATGCGCGGAGCCCTAGGGTCTCATAGGCCTCGATGGCCCCGGCGAGGTCCGCCACCGCGATCCCAATGTGGTCGACACGCTTGACGTGCATTAGAACTCCCGGAGGGACCGGAAGGTCCCGTAGACGGTTCGGAGGGCGTCGCTCACCTCTCCGAGGCTGGCCTGGCCCTTCATCGCGTCGACGATGGAGGGCATGAGGTTCTCCCCCTCCTCTGCGGCCTCCTGCACCTTCCCCAGGGCCTTCTGCACGGCCGAATCGTTCCGCTTTGCCCGGAACTGGCGCAGCCCCTCGATCTGCCCCGCCTCCGAAGCAGGATCGACGCGAGTGATCTCCACCGGGGCGGCCTCCTCCTCCTCGTAGGCATTCACCCCCACGATGCGCCGGTCCCCACTCTCCACCTCCCGCTGGAAGCGGAAGGCCTCCTCCGCGATCTCTTTCTGTACGAACCCTCGTTCCAGGGCGCGCTCCATCCCACCCAGCTGGTCGATCCGCTCCAGGTACTGGACCGCCTGTGCCTCGATTTCGTCCGTCAAGGCCTCGATGGCGTAGGCACCGGCCACCGGGTCGACGGTGTTGGCGACCCCGCTCTCGTGGGCCAGAACCTGCTGGGTGCGAAGGGCCAATCGGGCTGCGGCCTCCGTGGGCAGCCCGAGTGCCTCGTCCATCGCGTTGACGTGGAGGGACTGCGTCCCGCCCAGGACGGCGGAGAGGGCCTGCAGGGTCGCCCGCACCACGTTGAGATGGGGCTGTTGGGCCGTCAGGGCGGCCCCCGCGGTCTGGGTATGGAACCGAAGCATGCGCGACCGTTCCTCCTCCGCGCCAAAGCGGTCCATCATGATCCGGCCCCAGAGACGACGCGCTGCCCGAAACTTCGCGATCTCCTCCAGGATGTCCATCTGCGCCGCGAAGAAGAAGCTCAGGCGGGGGGCGAAGGCGTCTACGGCGGCGCCCCGTTCCAGCAGGCGCTCCACGTACGCGATGCCGTTCGCCAGGGTGAAGGCGACCTCCTGGATCGCATTGCATCCGGCCTCCCGCATGTGGTAGCCGCTGATGCTGATGGAGTTCCACCGAGGCATCTCCGTCGCGCTCCACTCGATGAGGTCGGTGGCCAGCTTCATCGCGGGTTCGATGGGATAGATGTACGTCCCTCGGGCGGCGTATTCCTTCAGGATGTCGTTCTGGACCGTCCCGCGAAGCGCGTGGAGCGGGACCCCTTCGCGTTCCGCCACGGCCCCGTACAGCGCCAGAAGGATGAGGGCGGTGGCGTTGATGGTCATGCTCGTGCTCACCGCATCCAGAGGGAGATCGCGAAGCAGGATCGCCATGTCCGCCTCGTGGGAAACGGAAACGCCCACACGGCCCACCTCCCCTCGGGACATCGTGTGGTCGGGGTCGAATCCCATCTGGGTGGGCAGGTCGAAGGCCACGCTCAACCCCGTCTGGCCCTGCGCGAGGAGGTAATGAAAGCGCCGGTTCGTCGCCTCCGCCGTCCCGAACCCCGCGTACTGGCGCATGGTCCATAGGCGGCCGCGATACATGGTGGGGTAGATACCGCGGGTGAACGGCGGCTGCCCCGGGAAGCCTAGCTTGTCCAGGTAGCCCGTAAGGTCGACGTCATGCGGACCGTACACCGGCGGTGTATCAATGTGGGAATCGGTCGGATGCCTGCGACCGGTCTCGCCCTCCTCGTTCTTCCGGTGGCTCGTTTCCAGCCAGCGGCGGTAGGCTTTGGCCGTCCCTTCAGGCGGGGAACCCTCGGTCATCGAGAACGGATGTCCACGCCCAGTGCGCTATTTAGCCGTGTCGCAGCCGTCACAGCACCAGGTCTTCCCCGGGGAAATGGACGCCCTGGCCCTCGGTGACCGTCCCGATGATCTGTGCCTCCCCCCCGGGCTGGAGGAGCTCCAAGGCCGCGTCGGCGTCAGCCTCCTCCATGATCAGGGCGAACCCCTGTCCCATGTTGAACGTGCGATACATCTCCTCCGGATCCAGGTGCCCGAGGACCTGCAGGGCATCGAAAATCGGCTGGGGAGGGAAGGGGTCGTCAACGTGGTAGGCGACATCCGACCGAATCCGGGACAGGTTGAGAAGGCCCCCACCGGTGATATGCGCCATGCCCGTCACGGGGACGGCCTGGAGGACGCGACGGACGTCCCTCACGTAGATCTCCGTAGGTCGAAGGAGCGCCTCGCCGAATGACTCAGTTGCCCCGGGCACGGTGTCCTTCAGCGCAACTCCCTCCGCCTCGAGGAGCTTTCGGACCAGGGTGAACCCGTTGGAGTGCAACCCGCTGCTCCGGAGGCCCACGATCACCTGGCCCGGGTGGACGTCCGTCCCATCGACGATGGCATCCTTCCGCACGCTGCCCACACAGGCCCCGACCAGGTCGTATTCGCGAACAATCTCGGGGACGGTGGAGAATTCGCCGCCCACCACCGTCACGTCGGCCAGCTCCGCCCCTCGGTTGAGCCCACGACCCACCTCACGCGCCACGGACTCGTCGTACGCCCCCACGGCGAAGTAGTCCACGAAGGCGAGGGGCTCGGCCCCGACGCACAGGCAGTCGTTCACGCTCATCGCGACGCAGTCGATGCCCACGGTGTCCCACCGATCCAGGTCCCGGGCCACCAGGAGCTTTGTGCCGACGCAATCCGTGTTGAGGGTGAGAGCCCAATCCCCGAAGTCGATGAGGGAGGTGAAGAACCCCGCTGGACCGAAGGGAGCGCCCAGGCCCTGGCGGGCGTAGGCGAGCTGCGACGCCAAGGCGGCGATGGAGCGGTCTTCCCGCTCGATGTCGACGCCGGACTCCTTGTACGTGCGGGGCTTCACACACGTAGGAGGGTGCGCCTTCGATTAAGCTTTGGCGCCCTCGCAGGAATGCTTAAGGGAGCGTCCTCCCGTGGGAGCAACGTGGGCAAGGCCTGGGTCAAGGATCGGAAGAGGGACCCGTACTATCGCAAGGCGAAGGCGGGAGGCTACCGGAGCCGGGCGGCATACAAGCTCCTCCAGATCCAGGAGAGGTTCTCCGTGATTCGACCCGGCGACACGGTCGTTGACCTGGGTGCGGCGCCGGGCGGGTGGTCGCAGGTCGCCCGTGCGTTGGGTGCGGGGCGCGTGGTCGCCGTGGACCGGGTCTTCATCCGACCCATCGAGGACGTGGAGATCCTAAGGGTTGACATCCGTGAGGGCGAAGCGCTCGCGGCGTTCATGGAGGAAACGGCGCAGGCCGTGGACGTGGTCCTCTCGGACATGGCGCCCCACCTGAGCGGCAATCGCAGCCTAGACCAGGCCAGGTCCATCGATCTGGCCGAGCGCGGCTTCCTCCTCGCCCACCGGGTCCTGCGCAAGGGGGGCCACTTCGTGACCAAGGTCTTCCAGGGCGACATGTACCCAGCCTTCCGGCGCCGGGTCAAGGGCCAATTCGCCCGGACCAAGGACTTTTCTCCACCGGCCTCGCCTCGCGGGAGCGCGGAAATCTACCTCGTGGCGAAGGGGTGGCGGGGTCCCCACACGCCCTGACAGAACCTTTATTACACGAGCCTAGGTTTGTGTTTTCGCCCATGGAGAGTTACCTCACGGTCACCTTTTCAACGGAGGGCGCGCGCCCCTCCGAGGTCGCCACAACGCTGCAGTCCTTGGGCTTCGAACCGACCAAGGGGAACTACGATTTCATCTACCGGTGGGATCGGAGCGCGAAGGTGGAAGACGCCCTCTGGTTGGCCGATCGCGTGCAGGCGGCGCTTCGGGGCATGAGCGTGCTCTTCCAGATCGAGACGCTCAACGAGGTGGGGCCGGACTAGTCCCAGAAGCGTTTCGTGCGCGCGTAGTTGATCTCCGCCTCCAGGATCTCATGGAGGAACTCGTCCTCGTCGTGGTGGAACCCTCGGAGAATCCGTCCCGCGACGTCGGGCCCCACCCCTCGGGCAACCAGGGCCATGACCGCCTGGCGGCCGTGAGCCATGACCAGGCTGGCGTTGGTGTAGAGCCGCTTCACCTCGCGCCTCTCCTCAGTCGTGAGGTCCTCCTGGCGCAGGAGGGCGGCCTTGTCGCGCTGCCAGGGGCGAAGGGCCGCCTGCATGACGGAGTCGCACGACGGACACGTGGGGCGGTCCGGCACCTCTCCCACCTTCTCGGTGCGGCTGAGCTTGCAGGAGAGGCACACGAGGAGGGCGCGCTGGTCCTCCAACCGCTTCTTGAGAAGCTTCAGGGTATGGTGGTCGGGCCGAGGCGGCAGGAGAAGCTCGAGGGCCCGCTCGGCCCCCAGGCGCCCGATCCGCGAAAGTCGGCCTACCTCCAGCTGGAGGGTGCCTGCCTGGAGGTCCCGGATGACCTCCTCCGTCCGCTGGAGGTCCAGATGCTCCCAGATCAGCTTCTCCACCACCTCCTCCATCAGCGGCGTCTCGTCGAAGGCCTTCATGACCCGGGCGACGTTGACATCGCGGTAGTTGACTTCCCGCCGCATGGCCCCGAACTTCTTGGCCACCTGGACGAAGACCCAGCGGATGAGGGAGGACTGACGGAGGGAGATGCGAAGGGTGGGCTCCACGGTTTCCGGGTCGAGGTTTCGGAGGACATCCGCAACGTCCTGGGCCCGTACCTTGGCAGGAACTTGGAGCAACACCCGGTAGGGATCCGTTCGCATCCCGACGGTCTGCCCCACCCGTGCGGAAAGGAGGGCGGAAAGGAGGTGACCCAGAGTCTCGTTAACCTTGCTCCCGAAGGAGGCGTTCACCACTACGAGCTCCTCCCCTTGCTCCACCGTCACCAGTCGATCCGTCGGGACGGGCTCAGGGGCCTGACGCTGGAGGTACGTCTCGAACGCGCGTTGCCCCTCCTCGTTGACGGGGTATCCCTCCAGGGAGCCTGCCCGCCGCAGCTGGCCGACCTCCTGGGCGACCTCAAAGGGGACGGGGATCTCTTCCCCGACCCAGCTGGGGATGCCCCCCATCTCCTTGGCCGGGTGGACCATGATTCCGTCTTCCTCGATGTCGATGACCTGCCAGGACTGGCCCTTCATGATGAAGGGGGTTCCGACGTGGAGTTGGCCGGCCACGAAGGCCTCGTCCAGGGTTCCTACGTAGTGGCGGCTGGAGACGTCCTGGACGCGGTAGTTCGTCTCGTCGGGAATCATCGAGATGTTCTCGTAGAAGTAGGTCAGCGTCTGGAAGGCCTTGTAGAAAGCCGGGTCCCGGTAACGGATGACCCGGAGGTCCGTGAGCTGTCTGAGGACCCCTTCGAAATCCGCCCACGGGAGGTCCCGGAAGGGATCAGCCCGGCGCACCAGATCGTAGAACGCCTTGGCATCCCCGCGTCCTTCGGTGAGGAGGTGGGCAGCCACCTGATTCGCCAGGACGTTGAGGGGGTTCTCCCGCACCTCGTAGGCCTCCAGATCCTCCGCGGCTCCCCGCCTCGCGATGACAGCCGACTCGGCGAGCTCCTCTTCGTTGGAGGCTACAAGGACCCCCTTGGAAACACGACCCACGCCGTGGCCCGAGCGACCGACTCGCTGTACCAGGCGGGTGACCTGGCGTGGGGAGTTGTACTGAAGAACGAGGTCGGTGGCCCCGACATCGATGCCGAGTTCCATGGAGGAGGTGCTGATGAGGGCCTTGATCTGCTCCGCCTTGAACCGCTCCTCCGCCTCGACCCGAGCTTGCTTGGAGAGGGACCCGTGGTGGACCCCCACGGGAAGGCGCTCTTCCCACTGACGGAAGCGGGAAGAGAGGAACTCGGCGGCGTCCCGCGAATTGACGAAGAAGAGGGTGCTTCGATGGTCTTCGAAGAGGGATCGCGTTCGGATCAGGGCCCCCGCCTGTCTGCGGCCGATAGTCAGCGTCTCCGACAGCGCCTCCTCGTCCGGGCCGATGGCGGGGAGTTCCACCGCCAGTTTCATCTCCTTCGCGGCGCGGACGTCCACGACCTCCACATCCCGGCCTACGCCACCCAGGAACTGCGCGACCCGTTCCGGACTGCCCACGGTAGCGGAGAGGCCGACGCGCTGGAACTCGCGCCCAGCCAGGCGCTCGAGGCGCTCCAAAGCCACGGCCAGCTGGGCCCCTCGCTCGTCCCCCGCGAGCTCGTGGATCTCGTCGACCACCACCCAGCGCGCCTGGCGGAGATGTTCGCGCAACCGGCGTCCCGTGAACATGATCTGGAGCGTCTCGGGGGTCGTGATTAGGATCTCCGGGGGGGCCCTGCTCTGGCGTGCCCTCTCCGCCTTGGAGGTGTCTCCATGGCGGACGGCCACATCAATGCCCAGGTACTCGCCAAAGAACTCCATGCGACGCAACATGTCGCGGTTCAGGGCGCGGAGAGGGGTGATGTAGAGGCAGCCAATCCGAGGCGGCCTTTCGGCCAGGAAAGCCTCGAGGATGGGGATCATCACGGCTTCGGTCTTCCCGATACCTGTGGGCGCAATGAGGAGAACATGCTTTCCCTCCCGGATGGACGGCGCGGCGCGCACCTGCGGCTGGGTGAGCTCGCGGATGCCGAGTTCTTCTAGGGCCTCCTCGATGCGTGGGTCCTCGGCCAGGGCCATAGCGAATTCGCTAGGGCCTTACCCTTCTTAACTGTAGCAAGGGCCATTATCAACGTCGATGAGGTCGCCTGCTGGGGCCTCTCCTGCTCCTTGATGAATCTGTCCCAGCGATCTACCCCTCGTGTTCCCTTGTGTGAACGATGTGGAGTGCAACGAGGCGGGCAACCAGGACGACGAGGTAGAGCTGACCCAGGACAGGAGGCGCGATAGCAAGGGTTCGTGTGAACCGAGTGATCGGGAAAACGTCGCCTTAGCCGAGGGTCGTCATCGTGACGAAGCTGTAGTAGACGACAGTGGAGAATCCCTCGGGATTCGCAATCGTCCCGTCGAGCGGGGTAGGGGCATCGAACGATCCTGGGGCGAACAGACCTACGACCGAGAAGGCCAACGCCCACAGGATGCCTATCAGGAGATAAACCGCAACGCCTCCGGCCAGCACTTGGGTGGTAACGTGCGGCGCGCGCAGAACCATCCCTACGACCGCACGTGAGGTGAGGGCGAGAAAGACCGCGGCGAGAATCGTCCCAATTCGCAGCAGCTGCCGATTCGGGATGACCTGCCCTGCCCAGATACTCGCCACGGCCGACAGCACGAAAGCGAGGCCGAGGAAGAACCGCCAGCGGACACCGCCCACGGTATTCACGGCGGCCAACAGGATGCCCGTGAACAGGACCGTCAGCAGCACCCAACCCAAGATACCGCTGGTAGGAGGGGCAGGATGATGAACGTGGAAGCGGCGGCTAAGAGCAAGATCAGGCATGGACGCCCTCGGATCTGCTCGATCATCCGGACCCCTTGGACCGCCGGCAGGTGGAGGCGCCTAATCAGGTCTGTCCTGTGCCAGACTCATCAGAAGGGCGACTCGGGGGGATGGGCCCGGCCGGATTTCCAAGGGTCCTCCCTTTTGAACCAGCGACCACCTGGTTATGAGCCAGGCGCTCTGGCCAGGCTAAGCTACGGGCCCACCCGCTCTGGCCAACCGGTGCGCCACCTTAAAGATGCTACACCGACACAGGTGTGCATCAGACGCCGCGGACCGGATTCGAACCGGCGACCACTCGGTGTCTGCCAGGGTTAACAGCCGAGGGCTCTACCAGACTAAGCTACCGCGGCCCAGGCGACCCATGCCCCGTGGGCCTCAAAAAGATTGGCTCCGAACGGTCAAAGGGATTCCGTCAGCGTCTCCACGGTCTGGCGCATGTCGCCGAGGAGGGATTTCAGCTTCTGATGGAACCCGTTCGCCTTGCTTGTGGTGCGGGCGCCTTCCTGGGAGGGTTTGATGAGACCCTCCTGCTCGAGGACGCGCAAAGTGTAGCGAACCTTGTGCTGTGGGTACCCCAACAGCTCCGACAGCCGGATGATGCCAATGGGCTGGTGTTCCTCCACGGTCTCGAGGAGACGCACGTGCCTTCGAAGAAGGTCCAAATCCTGTCGTACTCGGTCAGTCAGCGCGCTGTCATCCGCCATCCGCCGCACCCTGAAATCCTCAAAAAGCGGCATCGATTATAAGGTGAATGTATAGATAAGGGGGTGACCTGCGTGCGGTTTTCTTGCCAATTGTCAGCACCCCTCACAACCCGCTTCCTTTTGGTCGCCCTACAGAATTCGGACTAAACCTCGCCGGACCGCCACGCCATGTGGGTGTTGGAAGCGGCCCCCGCCTCCGTCCCGTCCACCGCGATGAGACCGACCGGCGCGTCGGCGTCGAAACGGCGGACCCCCTCGTCGCAGGCTGCTTGCGGGGCCGTCCCGGCCGCGATTCGATCGTAGACGTCCTTCGCGAGGACCGCCCGAATGATCGCCTCCCCAATTCCCGTCGCCGTCACTGCGCCTGCCGACCCCGCGTAGATGCCGGCCCCAATGACGGGGGTGTCCCCTAGCCGCCCGGGGAGTTGGACGGCGATGCCCCCTGTAGAGTTTGCGGCTGCCATGTAGCCCTCATCGTCCCGGGCCACGGCGCCTACGGTGTCCCCAGCGTGAGCCTCCCGTTCCCTCGACCGGGTCGCCGACCTCGCCATGGCCGCCTTGACGCGGTTCAACGCCTGCTGGGCCCCCGCGGTGATGGCATCGTATTCAGGGAAACCCGCTTCTCGAGCAAACCGCGTCGCCCCGTTCCCCACCAGGATGAGGTGGGGGCTGTCGAGGACCTCCCGCGCTACGAGAATGGGGTTCTGGACACCCGTGATGGCGCCCACGGCGCCGGCCTGGCCCCGAGAGTCCATGACGGAAGCGTCCATTTCGATCCCCCCCGCTAGGTTGAGGCGGGACCCGGTGCCGGCGTTCGTTCGCTCGTCATTCTCGAGGACGACCACCGCTCGAAGGACCGCCTCCATGGCGTCGCCCCCTGCGCGAAGGACCCCGAGTCCCTCGTCCAAGGCCAACGTAGCGGCATCGAGGACCGCGTCGCTCGAGTGAGCCCCGCAGTGCACCACTAGCACCGCCATCCAGGCCGTGAGAACGCTCGACCTATAAAGGCCCGGCTAGGGGTTCGATCGTGAAGGAACTCTCCGAGGCCTTATGTCTAGGACCTGGCATTGCGGCGGGGATGGAGTGGGAGGAGGGGCCCGTCCTCCGACGGGCTATCCACATCGTCTCGCCCGTTCTCCTGGGGTACTACCTTCTCCCGGACGACTTGTACATCGGCGTCCCCAAGCTCCTCGTCGCCGTGGTCTTTTGGCTCGTCACGCTCGTCGTCGAGGTCCTCCGTCTCCTGGGACGTCTGGAAATCCTCGGGATCCGGGACTACGAACGGGGCCAGGTCTCCGCCTACTTCTGGGGTGGGACGGGCCTGATCCTCGGTCTCGCCCTCTTCCCGCCTCCCTTCGTGGTCGTTGCCATGTTCGGGATGGCTTGGATCGACCCCCTTGCCACCCTCACCCGACGTCGCGGGGGGTACCCCTACGTCCCGCTGATCGCCCACCTGGTCCTCGCCACCGTAGGCCTCGCGCTTCTGACGACCTTGGCCTTCCCGGCCATCTTGACCTTGGCCCTCATCGCCGCCGTCGTGGCCGTCGCCGCAGAATACCCACGCCTACGCTGGATCGACGACGACTTCACGATGTTGATGGTGCCCCTGATCGCCCTGACCCTGGTGGGGGCCCTACTCCAGAACCTCTAGCTTCCCGTAGCGGCCCGCGCTCAGCTGCAGGTTGCCCTGCCACTCGCTGGCCCAGCCGTTGGTGATGCGGATCTTGCTGTTGGGGTTCACCCGCTCGATGTCCTCGTTCCAGAGCGTGACTGTCACGGTGTCCCCGTCCTCGTCCCGACCCGTGGCATCCGTGACCTGGCCCGTCGCCCCCTCCCGGCTCGTGTAGCTCCGGGGCTCCCCCTTTTCGACGATGACGAGGTCGATCGTGTCGACCTTGTTGCGGGGCCGCAAGTCCTTGACCTTCATGCGGGGGGCGCCTATGGGGAGTCCCGATTAAAAGCTTCGGGTGAGAGGAAAAACGCTTATAATGACCCCTCTCCATGGCCGCTCGAAGGGAAGGGATGCACCCATGGCGCTCCATCCGCGAAGCGGGAGCCTGGACCCGGTGGCCGTCTCGGCCTACCTGACCCAGCGGACCCCAAGCAGCGTGCTTTACGCCCTCAGCCTGCAGCAGCCCTTGACCCTGAAGGAGCTTCAGGGAAACCCGCTGCGTCTGCAGTACCTGGAGACCCTGACGGGTCGAGAGGCCAAAGGCGCCAACCTGCGCAAGGTGGTGAGCCGGGGCGTCGACCTCGGCCTCCTCGTCCCGTCCACCGCGCGGCGGGAGTACTACTACTTCCTCAACTCCGACGTGCAAGTTCGGGCTCCTGCCTTGACCGAGCACGATGGGCAGCCCAGCATCGCGCTGGACGAGACATGGGGCGCCCCCAGCGGGGAGATCTCCCTCCCCCCGAGAAGGACGCTGGGGTCGGGCCATCCGATCCCGCGTTTCCGGGATCCCAGTGCGCCCCTGGCGTGGTTCCATTGGCTGACCGACCCGCGGCGGCGGGAGATTCTGTGGGCGATTCAAGAGAGAGGGCCCCTCTCCCGACACGAGCTTGCCACCACCAACGGCGGCCTCCCCATGGAGACCGCGAAGGCAGGCCTCCGGTGCGGGGTCCTGCGCCTTCACGGTGACGCCATCGACTTCCCCTTCGCCCGAACGACGCTCCCCAGTGGGGCGGTGTGGACGGCGCGGCCGCCGCGGTTTTGGTTCACACGCTCCTACGAGCCGTTGCGTTGCCTCCAGCGGTGGGAGGACTACGTGGATGCCGAGAGCGGAACCTCCCCCATGAAGGCGCTGACCGAGATCGTTGCGGATGGACGCAAGGTCTTGCCGCGACGGCGGCGACGTCACCTATCGCTCAACGTGTTGTACGAGGCTTCCGCCACCATCCCCTCCCTCCAAGACGTCGGGCCGGCGACCTTGCCCTCCGTGTGGGAGAACCGCCGCGGGTGGGTCTACCCGGTGGAGGAGGGCGCCCAGCGCGCCGAGGCCGCTCTTGCCCTCAAGCGGGAGCTGGAACTCGACGTCCTACCTGAAGGGGAGGACCTCACGCCGGCCGCCCTCACGCGCCTGGCCGAACGGAGGGTAGGGGCCTATCTGCGGCGTCGCGAAAACGAACTCATACGGCGGCACCAAGGCGGCCCCCAGGGGGGCTTCGGGCTGGGGGCCGACGCGATTCTGTCCCTGGCATCGGAGGAGTTGGAGCGGGGCCGAATCCTCGAGGAGCGCAAGTATTTCGAGGCTTTCCTCGAGGCCCTGCGCGGAGAAGCCTAGCTCATGCCTGGCCAGGCATCCGAATCTTTTTAGCCGCTGAGTCGTTTACAGAGATAGCGAAGGCATGAATCGAATCAAGGTTATCAACGAACCTTCTGATCTAGTGCCAATCCTCCGCTGCGTGGACACGGACATCAAGAAGGAGGTTTTCAAGAACCTTGCCGTCGATTGGCTGACCGCCCACGAGATTGCGGTCCGCTTTGGGGACGAAGGAACGAACGCCCTTCGACTCTTCGAGAAGATGCGCCTCGTGGAGACGAAGTGGCAGACGGGAGACGGGGACCCCGTCAAGGCCTATCACTCCTTTTACACGAGCTTGCACATCAGCGCCTCCTCACCGGTCCACGAGATCAGCGACGTCCTCCAGGTGGCCGTGATGTCGGACCCGGAGTACCTCAAGATGGAGGATCGAATCTACAACACGGTGGGGACCGATGGGAAGTTCGCCGGGGACCTCGCGGAGGAGCTGGCCATGAGCCAGGTTATGTTGAAGAGCATCATCAAGCGCTCCTTCCGCCTCGACTTCCGGGGCCATCGCGTCGAACGTCTGGACGGCTGAGATCGCCAGGCACATGCCCCGCCTCGTTGTCCTTCGTATGGGACACCGCATCCCTCGGGACCATCGCGTCACCACGCACGTCGCCCTGACCGCCCGTGCCCTGGGAACCGACGAGGTGTGGGTGGATCGGGAAGACAAGGAGTTGGAGGCCCGCGTGGCCGACGTGGTGGCCCGGTTTGGAGGCTCGTTCCGGATCAGGACCGGTGTGTCCCCCCGCGCTGCCATCCGCTCCTGGGAGGGATCCGTAATCCATCTCACGATGTACGGGGAACCCCTGGAGGAGGCCTTGCCCGCCATCCCCCGAGATGCGGACCTCCTCGTGATCGTCGGCTCCGAGAAGGTCCCGGGGGACGTCTTCGAGCGAGCGGGTCACAATGTCGCCGTGGGAAATCAACCTCATTCTGAGGTCGCGGCCCTCGCGGTGTTCCTGGACCGCTTCCTGGAGGGGGAGGGGTTGCGCCGGCGCTTCGAGGGGCGACTGGAGGTTCGACCCTCAGCCCGCGGGAAGGTGGTCAGGACTCGTTCTCCCGAAGACTCTTCAGATTGACCCGGGCCCCCCGATCGGGCAGGTCCACGATGTGCCGGGTCGTCTTCGGAGGAAACCGCTTCCCGGCTAGAACCGTCTCCACGATCTCCTCCTTGGTGACGTGGTCGACGACTGCGTCAGGCCACGTCTCGACGCGAATGTCTTCGTCATCGTAGTCGACCAGGAAAACCGGGACCCAACGGGCACCCAGCTCGAGCAGGGCGCCGTGTCGATGATGGCCGTCGAGGATGATGTAGTGGGTCCTCTCCGCCAGGATGGGCTCCTTCACGAAGCCGTCCTCCTCAATGGCCTTGCGTGTCTCTTCCAAGAGTTCCGGGAGCAGCTCCTCATGAGGCTTTAGGAGGCGGGCCTCGAGGAGGGTGAAGGTGACGTCCAGGCTCCCACATCCCTGGCCAGGCAGCCGGAACAACTGGCCGGCCGCTAAAAAGGGTGCGGTGGCCACCTCGGGAAGCACCATATACGCCCCGCGTGGTACGGTGCCCCCATGCCGCTCTTCACGGGGCGCGGGGATGGGGGCGAGACCGACCTCCTGGGAAGCCGCGTCCCGAAGGACCATCGCCGCATCGAGGTGCTGGGCGCCCTCGATGAGCTCAATGCGGCCCTCGGTGTGGCGCTGGCGTCCCAGCCCGACGCTCCCGGGTCGCCCCTTCTGGAGGAGGTCCAGAACGACCTGTTCATCGTGGGGGCCGAACTTGCGATGGCCCCGGGGGAATCCCGCCGACTCGCCCCGCCCCTCGAACGCCGGCGCGTCGACGCGCTCGAGGAGGCAATCAGGCGTCTCGAAGGCGACATCGGACCGCAAAAGGCCTTCGTCCTACCGGGGGGGACCCTCGAGGCCGCCCACCTGCATTTCGCCCGGGCCGTCGTGCGTCGGGCCGAAAGACGGGTCGTGTCCCTCGCCGCAGAGGAGGAGGTCAATACAGAAGTCCTGCGCTACCTGAACCGGCTCTCGACCCTCCTCCACGCCCTGGCGCTTCGAGCGAACCAGGAGGCAGGCGTCGCGGAGAGGCAGCCGAGCTACTGAGGGACCACGGGGGCCGCTCGGCCCGAGACCTGGCGAAGCTTGACCTTCTTCGGGAAGTACCGCAGGACGATGATATCTCCCACGGTCTGTGTCCAGCGGTAGGGCACGCTCACGGCCTTCCCCCCCTCGACGAGGACAGGATTCGTCTCCGCCAGGAAAAGACCGTCCACCCGGCCCCGCTCGATGTCCACGATGAGGTTGGTCACGGTGCCCAGGAGCACTCCGTTCTGGGTGAAAACCTTCAGGCCGACGAACTCGGAAACTTCGCGCATCATTCCCATCCCTTCCGAGGGTGGTGGGCATGGAGAAGTCCCTTATTTAAGGTTTCTCGGGTCCGGAGAGGGAGCGTCTACACGTCCGGAGGCCCCTGGGGGATGAGTTCTCGAAGGTAGGTCAAGTCGTCGTCACCCCCGGGTCCCTCCAACCACCACGTGGCCCCGGCCTCCGCAAAGGCCTCGACCCGCCTCGCTCCCTCTTGGGGATGCGCGCGAGGAAACTCACCCCCAACCACGGTGTCGAAGGGCGCAGACGACGCGCGGTGCGCCTCCACGTAGGCCCTGATCTCGCCCAGGTCCTGAGGTGTGGGCGACCCGAACATTACGTCTTTCGTCCGGATCAGGGGGAAGACGCCGTCCCAACGGGCCGCCCGGCGGAAGGGTCGCTTCCGGGGCCAAACACCCCCCACCCAGATGGGAATGCGGGGCGTCTGCACGGGGGGCGGCTCGAAAATGACCTCGTCGATCTGGAAGTGTCGGCCCTCAAATCGGAACG
Source organism: Thermoplasmata archaeon (assembly GCA_046759185.1). Taxonomy (GTDB): domain Archaea; phylum Thermoplasmatota; class Thermoplasmata; order RBG-16-68-12; family JAJISG01; genus JAJISK01. The sequence goes on from JBHIBO010000012.1 coordinate 45,970, forward strand.
GTCTGCCGGTCCAGAGCCCGGCGAGGATTTCCAGCCCCTCATCGAGCTTCTGGCCCCGCACGATCGGATCCGGGTCTTCCCCGAAGCGTGCGAACTCCACATCGGACGGCGCCCCCAGACCGACGCCCAGGATGAGACGCCCGCCAGAGAGGTGGTCGAGGGACACAGTCTCCCGCGCCAGCTTCCAGGGTCGCCGGCGCGCGAGGGGGGTCACCAACGTGCCGATGCGGATCCGCGAGGTGTGTGAGGCGATGGCGGCCAAGGCCACCCACGGGTCCGCGATGGGGCGGGGACGTCCGTCAAAGAGCATGTGGTCCCATAGAAAGAAACCGTCCCAGCCGGCCTTCTCCGCCTCCTGTGCGAGATCGGCGACGACCCTGGGATCGAAGAACTGACCGAAGTTGGGCACTGTGAGACCGTACTTCACGGTGTATCCCTGGCTTCGGGGGGAGGAAACGGGCCGGACACACCTCAGATCAGGTGCGTGGCCACATCATCCAGCTCTCGCTCGCAGTACTTGCAGTTCAGCCTGAGGGGCTCCTTCGACCGGACGAGGAACTCCGATTCCATCGGCTCGTTCCCGTTGGTGATGCAGCTCGGGTTCCCGCACCGAAGGATGCCCCGCGCAATCTCGGGGATCTTCACCGGATACTTCTCGGCCACCGCGTAGTTCCGGATGATGTTGATCGTGGCCTCCGGGGCTAGGAGGGCAATCTTGTCGACCTCCTTGGGGCTGAGCTCTCGGTCCTCCACCTTCACAATGTCCTTCCACTTCTCCTTCCCGCTGGGGACGTGCATCACGGCACTCACGGTGGAGCTGACCTCCTCTCCGATGCGCAGAATCCGGAAGACCTTCAAAGCCATCCCGCTCCGGATGTGGTCGATGACCGTCCCGTTCTTGATGGGGGTGACCCGAAGTTCCTTCATGCTAGCCTCCCAGGATCAGGTTCAGCAGGGCCATCCGCAGGGGCACGCCGTTGAAGGCCTGCCGGAAGTAGAGGGCGTGGGGCGTGCGGTCCACCTCCGGGGCGATCTCCGTCACCCGCGGCAGGGGATGCATGACGATGAGGTCCTTCTTCGCGTCCCGGAGGACACGGAGATCGATGCGGTACGTGCCCGCTACGCGCTGGTACTCCTGGGCGTCGGGGAAGCGCTCCTTCTGGATGCGGGTCACGTACAGGACGTCCGCCGCCTGGATGGCGTCCTGCAGGTTCTCCGTCTCCTCCGGCTTCCCGCCCAGTTCCTGGACCCGTTCCACGATCTCCTTCGGCATGCGGAGCGTCGGGGGAGCGACCATCGTCAGGTCGGACCCCAGGAGGGCCAGGGCGTAGGCGAGGGAGTGGACTGTGCGGCCGTACTTCAGGTCCCCCAAGAGGACCACACGGTTTCCCTCGAGGGTCCCCTTCTCGTCCCAGATCGTGAAGAGATCCAGGAGGGTCTGCGTGGGGTGCTGGCCCGCGCCGTCCCCGGCGTTGATCACGGGCTTCGCGGAGAATTCCGCCGCGAGACGAGCGGCCCCCTCCTGGGGATGCCGAAGGACGATGGCATCGGCGTAGGCCTCGACCATCTTCACCGTGTCGGCCAAGGTCTCCCCTTTCGTGACGGAGGAACCCTCGACGAGGCCGAAGCCCAGCACCCCTCCGCCCAGGCGCTGCATGGCGGACTCGAAAGACAGGCGCGTGCGCGTGCTAGCCTCGAAGAACAGGGTGGCCAGGATCCGCCCCGTGAGGGGCGCGAGCTCCGTCTCGCCCCGAGCCGCGGGCACCATGGCCTTCGCTTCCCGAAGGATGTGGTAGATGGTGGGTTCCGAGAGGTCCGCAATGGAGATGAGGTCCTCTCCCTTCAGGTCCATCGAGGGAGATGAGCGAGGGGCGGGCTAAAGAAGTTTGGGAGGAACCCGACCCGGAGAGGGCCCGGCCTAGTGTCGTGGGGGGGTGGCAGGCCCAGAAGTTTGGGCCTGCCGTGGGTTGTGGAGGAGGGGTTATTCGGATTTCTCAGACTCGACGGCCTTCCAATCGCCGCCGAAGTCCTGCGTGACCCCGGACGCCAGGTGGAACCGGACCCGGAGCTTCCCGTTCTCGAAGAAGATGTAGGCGTTCTTGAGCTGGGACATGTACAGGCTAATCCGCTTGCCCTTCTGGGTGAGGGCGCGCTCGACACAGCTAAGGAGTCCCGCCTTCTCCAAGGCGTGAATGCGACGGTAACAAGCGGCGATGGGGATGCCGTATTCCCGGCTCAACTCGATGGCGCTTCGCGGTTTCTTGTACGTGGCGACCAGGATCTTGGCCGAGTATTCGTCGGTGATGAGACGCGAAGCTTCCAAAGGATCCATTCCCACTATGTCCTCCGTCCCTCCACAATGCCTTGGTTACCCTATTTAACCGGTCTGCGCAGATTATATGCTCTGATTACTGAGACCGACACCCAGAGTTGATACCAACCCTAGGACGATTCGGAAATCGAGGGTCGCCGGATCCGACCGCGCACGCGCGCGCCGTCCACGAAGATCTCCATCCCCGGGAGCCGGGCTCCGAAGAGGAGCTTCCCCCGCACACGGGGGGAAAGGTGGACCCCTTCCACCTTGATCAGGCCAAGCAGGTGGAGCTTCCGGAGGAGGCGATAGCACCGCGCGATGGGAATCCCTGTGACCTCGCTGAGCTGTCGCCCCGTGCGAGCCCGGCCAAAGCTGGCCAGGAGGAGACGGCGCGTCTCGGGCAGGGTCAGGATCCGGGGGTACCTCATTGCGGGTGCCTCACAGCCTCGTACGCACGTTGCCGGTTAGGCCCTATTTAACATGCCGGGCCGGTCATCGGGCTTGAAAATCACCGCTCAGAATCGGGGAAGTCAATCA
>JBHIBO010000013.1:0-44836 GCA_046759185.1 Thermoplasmata archaeon
AGTTGAGGATGAGGCGGGGCAGGCTGGCGATGTCCTCCTGGGGCCCGATGAGTCGCGGCGTGACGATAACGAGGGTCAGGAGGAGGACGACGGTGGCGGCCATGAAGGCGGGCTTCAGCATCCCAATCCACTATCGAAAGGCCCGAGATAAAGGTTTCAAGGACCCCGGCTAGCCGCGGACGGAGAAAAGGGGTGGGGGCCCATGTGGGAGTCGGGCCCCCGAAAAAAAGGGGGGGAGGTTATCGTGATCACCGGCGGAGGACATCCTTCCGGAGGCTCTCTGCCTCCTCGAGGGCCACCTCCGCGTCGCGGATGCGCTTGACTTTGTCGGGGACTAGATCGATCCGGCTGTACACCAGATCCCGAACGGCGGCCCGGATGGCCTCCGACCGGGAGGGAAAGTCGTCAACGGCGACGAGGAAGTCAAGGGCCCTGATGAAACGCTTCGGAAGCCGGATCGTCACCTTGTCAGGCTTGTCTTCCAGGAATCCCCACTCCTTGAGAGGTCGATTAGACCCCGTACGTACCCCTTTTCGACCCCTCGGATGAGGGCCCCCTTATTTAAAACCTGGTGAGGGTTGTCGTCAAAGCTTAAGGAACCTCCCTTGATGCGGCAACGTGCCATCGAGGGAGCCGCTTCTCATGCTGGCCGGGCCCGTGAAGATCGATGCCCGGGTCATCCAGGCCATGTCCATACCCTCCGTCGGCCACCGAACTCAACACTTCGCGGAGGTGAATCGGGAAATCCGAGAGCTCCTCCAGTACGCCTTCGACACGGAAGGGCCCGTTGGCGTGCTGTCCGGTTCGGGAACCGCGGGTCTCGAGGCCTTGTTGGCCGGCATCCTTCGCACGGAGGACCGGGTCCTGAGCCTCACGAACGGGAAGTTTGGGGAGCGGGTGTCCGAGATCGCCGGGCGGTACGCCCACGCGGACCGCCTGGACTTCCCTTGGGGACGCCCGGTGAACGTTGAGGCTGTCCGCGAGGCCTTGGAGGAGAGGCGCTACGATGCCCTGACCCTCTGCCATAACGAGACGTCCACGGGGTTGACCAACCCCGCCGAGGAGCTGGGCCGCCTGGCTAGCGACGCGGGCGCCCTCTTTCTCGTGGACGGCATCACGTCCGTGGCCGGCCTTCCGGTGGAATTGGAGGCTTGGGGGATCGATGGCATCGTCCTCGGCTCCCAGAAGTGTCTCGCCGCCCCTGCCGGGCTCTCCGCTGTGGCCCTCTCTCCCAGGGCCTACGATCGGCTCCGCGAAGAGAACACCTACTACTTGGACCTCAAGGCCCACGTGGATCGCTTGGACGCGGGGAGCACGCCCTACACGCCGGCCATCCACCTGTTCCTGGCGTTCCGAGAAGCGTTGCGCATGTTGCGTGAGGAAGGCCTCGAGGCGCGCATCACCCGGACTGCCGGTCTAGGGGCCGCGAGCCGTGCGGCGGGAGACGCCCTCGGTCTCCCGCTCTTCCCTGACCGGGGCTACGCCTCGAACACGGTCTCCGCCTTCGCGTACCCGGACGGAGTGGACGAGTCCCTCCGTGAGCGACTGCGGGTGGATCACCGCATCCTGGTGGCGGGGGGACAGGGACCTCTCAAAGGTCGCATCTTCCGCATCGGCCACATGGGGGTGTGCACCCTCGACGACCTCCAAGCGACCTTCGAGGCCATAGAGGCGGTCCTGTCCGACCTGGGTCACGACGTTGAGGCCGGGGCGGGTGCCGCGGCGATCGAACACGCCCTGGATGACACGCGCTAGTCCACCTCGGGCGGCCCCGTCACCCAGGGCGCTTCGGCGGCATCCGTCCGGAGGTTCTGGTCGACCCCCGTCTCTTCGAGGGGGAGGTCGAGACCGGCTTCGTGCATGAGGATCCCCGTCCATGCGATCATGGCCCCGTTGTCGACACAGAGATCCTTGGGCGGGACGAACATGCGGGCGTCCCTCGCCTGCGCCATATCGGCCACCATGGCGCGAAGCCGCTCGTTGCAGGCAACGCCCCCACCCAAGAGGACTTCGTCCTTCCCCAGGTGAGCCATCGCCCGTTCCGCCACCTCCGTCACCATGGCGTAGGTCGTCTCCTGCAGGGAAAAGCAGAGGTCCTCCACCGGGGCCCCTTTGGCGTGGAGGGCGTGGGCCGCCGTCAGAATCCCAGAGAAGGCGACGTCCATGCCCTTCACGGAGTACGGGAGGGAGAGGAGCTGGCGGCCGCCGAGGGCCCGTCGCTCGATCTCCGGTCCGGAGGGGAACGGGAAACCCAGCGAACGGCCGACCTTGTCCAAGAGGTTCCCCAAGCCGATGTCCAGGGTCTCCCCGAAGACGCGATACCGGCCGCTGGCGTGGGAGATGACCTGGGTGTTGCCGCCGGAGAGGTAGAGGAGGACTGGGTCCTCCGCCGGCGTGACCGCACGCCCAATCTCCACGTGGGCGATGCAGTGGTTCACCCCCACGATGGGCAGTCCTAGGGAGACCGCGAGGGCCCGGGCCGCCGTGGCGACGGTCCGGAGGCAGGGTCCGAGACCGGGCCCCTGGGAGAAGGCGATGAGGTCTACGTCTCGGAGCGCAATGCCGGCCTCCTTCAGGGTCTCCCGGAGAACCGGACGGAGGCGCTCGGCATGATGGTTCGCGGCCTCTCGCGGATGGATCCCGCCCACCGCGGGACGGTACATCTCCCCCCGATTGGCGAGGACCTGACCGTCCTCGTCGACGAGCCCGATGCCGATGGTGTGGGCCGTGCCCTCGAACCCCAGACAACGCATGCCAGGATTCCAACGACCGCCGCGATAAAAGCGTGCGGCCTACGACTCCTCATGGGACGGCTCGACCTCGACCCCCGTGGTGACGGCCATGAGACTGACCTCCTTGATGTCGTGGAGGGTGATGGATTTCCCCGTCTCCCGCTTCCACCGGAAGTAGAAGAAGAGGACGACCACGGCGATGACCACGACGAGGCCAACCCCGAGGAAGAGATCCGCCCGGAAGGCGTTGAGAATGAGGTTGAAGGAATAGGCCACCGCAAAGGTCCCTACGAAGGCCCCGGTGATGATGGCCGACCAGACCTTCCGCGCGTCCATCCCGCTCATCTTGCCGATGATGGTGGCGGCGACGGCCCCCGAACCCTGGAAAGGCACGATGACGAAGAGGATGAGGCCGAGGTAGGCCAGCTTGCTGAAACCCCGGCCCTCCTGGATCATCTTCCGCGCCTTGACCTCCATCTTGTGGGCCCACTTCCCCAGGAGGGGGACGTAGTAGAGGACCTTGTAGTTCCAAAGGAGGAACAGGCCGACCAGGACGTCCACCATGGCGATGGAGAAGGCCATGAGGGCGGGGTGGATCCCCAGGGAGACCCCCAGCGGGATGACGGACTCCTTCCCAAAGGGGGGGAAGAAGTAGGCGGCCAGAAGGGGGAGGAGGAGGCGTCCGGTCTCCCCTAGGGTGTGGATGTAGACCAGGTACAGGCCGGCGATGAACAGGGGGACGGCCGCCTTCCCCAACCCAAGAAGAAACTGGCGGGGCGTCAGGTCCCGGATACGAAAGCTGGCCTCCTCGAACATTCCTTGGGACGCCCCCGCGTGGCCCAGCCAGCCGCGGGGATTTTTATCACAAGTTCGCCGAGAATATCTGGTCTGATTATCGGGAGCAGGAAGAGGCCCAGTTGGCGGGAAGACTATCTACTGCCGCCACGATGCCGGTTCCGGGCGCGAACAGATGGAAGACCGCTTCCGGCTCACCCGGCGTCAGACCGTTGGCCTGGTCATCATCCTGGTGGCCCTCATCCTCATCATCTCTGCCCTCGCAATCTCCCGACCCTTGCCGCCCTTGCCCTTCCCATAGACGACGACGGGAGACAGAGGGGCATGCGGGCGCAGTGGGCCCCTCCTCACCAAAACCGCTAAGCCCCGTCCTCCGTTGGCCACGCGACGGGCCGGTGGTCTAGTTGGTTATGACACCGCCTTGACATGGCGGAGGTCCCCGGTTCGACTCCGGGCCGGCCCATCACCCTCCTGGGCGCGTCATCCTGACACCCCGGGCATGGCGGTCCGCAACCCCTTAAGCCCAGCTCACGCTAGGACCTCCATGGGGAAAGCACCGGTCGACCTCTTCGCCTTCGCTCATGCCCACAGGGACGAGGTCGTGTGGATGAGTCAGAACACCAACACGATCCCCCTCGACCCCGCCATCGAGGACGCCGCCCGGGAATCCCTGCGGGCGGGCGAGTATCGGCTCTACCCCTATCGGCCCGGGGTCTTCGGCCTCCCGGAGGCCATCCTGGCGGACCTGGGCCTAGAGGAGTACGACGTCTTCCTGACCAACGGGGGCATCGAGGCCCTCTACGCCGTCCAGCGGGCTTCCCTGAGGGACGGGGAGGAGATCCTGGCCACAGATCCAAGCTTCCTTCCCATCCACCACCAGGCGGAGATGTCAGGGGCCCGCGCCGTGGAGCTCCCCATCTACGGGGAGCCCTGGAAGCTGACGGCAGAGACCGTGGAGGCCGCCGTGACGGACAAGACCCGTGCCCTCCTCCTCATCGACCCGCACAACCCGCTGGGCATCAGCTATACGGCCAAGGAAGTCCAGGGCCTAGCGGAGGTCGCTCGGGACCGCAATCTCCTCCTGCTCCACGATGTAACCTACCGGGACTTCAACCCGAATCAACACCTCGCCACGACATGGTACCCAGAGAAGACCCTCCTCTTCTACTCCTTCTCCAAGGGACCCGGCCTAGCGGGCCTGCGCATCGGAGGCGTCGTGGGACCACCCGCCCTGCTCCGGAAGGTGAAGTCCTTCGACACGAACGTCCTAGGGGTCAACGTCCCGGCCCAACGGGCCGGCTTGGCCGCCCTCGCGACGAAGGATGCCTGGCTCCCGAGCCTCCGCGAGATCTGCCTCGCCAACCAGGAGATCATACAGGCGGCGGTGGAGAAGGTGGAGGGGGCCGCTTTGCCAATCTACCCCTCCCGAAGCAACTCGTTCATCGTCGATCTCCAGAAGACCGGGGTCGATCCCCAGCAGCTCGAAGAGCGCATGCTTCGGGACTACCTCGTCCACGTGCGCGCGGGGAACTACCTGTCCAATCGCTTCGGTTCGAACTTCGCCCGGATCTCTTTCTCCGTCCCGCGGGAAGAGTGCGAGCGGTTCCCCCAGGCCTTCCTGGAAACCATGGACCGTCTCCGGAAGTGAGCCCGGCTCAGGCGACGCCCGCCATCGACCTCGCCATCTTCCCTGACCTCGCCGGTCCGGAAGCGGTACGGTACGCGTACGAGGACACGGTCCGGCACCGCCATTTCTGGCACGAGTTTGGGGACAGCCATCTCCTGCTGACAGAGAGTGCCCCCTGCCGGCGAAATGCTCCCGAGGGGATTCGAACCCCTGTCAGAGGCTTTCTTCGGCTCGCCCGGAGCCGCGAAAGGCCCCTATGCTTGGCCGGACTACACTACGGGAGCGCGCGCTGGCGACGATAAGGGGACGGCGTTAAAGTAGCTGCGACCGGCTCAGCCGATGTAGCCCAGGTCCTTGCTGGGTTCCTCGGGCTGCGGCTCCTGCTGCTCCCGCAGACGGGCCGTGATGGAGTCGATCTGCTTCGCCTTCTCTTCCAGGTCCGCGAAGTCCACCTCGACGCCGAGGGCCTTCGTGAGAACCTCCAGGACGGATCGGGCGCTCTTCGGGTCGACGAAGTAGCCACTGGTCTCGCCCATGAAGCACACGGAACGCAAGCCATAGAGTGCACCGAGCCCCAAGAGGAGTCCGCTGGCCCCGTTGATGCCGGTCCCCGTCTCGCTCCGCGTAAAGACCACGCCGAACTCCTCCATCTCCTTGACGAGTGCCTCATCGGTGGCCGCCCCGAAGACCCGGGGCTTGTCGATGATCTTTCCCACCCCGTAGCCGCCTAGAGTGAAGATCCGCTTCACGTCGAGGTCCTGGAGCACCTGGAGGATGTAGTCCGTGAGCTCGTACTGTCCCTCCGGGTTGATGCCCTGGTAGTCCCCCACCAGGAAGACGATGTCCACGCCCTTGCCGACGCCCTTGGCGTACCACAGCTCGTTGTTGACGAGCTTCACGAGGCCCCCGTTCGTGACCATGACCTGGGGCGGGAAGTGTTTCGACACGATCTCGGCGAACTTCTTCGCCCCTAGTTCGTCGATCAGGTGCTCGGCCGCCAGCTTCCCCACGTTGCCGATGCCTGGCAGGCCCTCGACAAAGACGGCGTTCTTCAGCTTTGGTTTCTCGAGATAACGGATGACGATGTCGTCCATGATCCTAACCTCCTCTCTTGAGTCTCCTTCGATATTCTCCGTAACGATCTTCCGGTGAGTAGCGGGGCGGCAGCGCCATGACGGTGGCCCCCTGGCAGTCAGGGCAAACCTCGTGGAGGGTGTAGGTGCCGCACTCGCGGCAACGGAGGATCGTCGTCCGCGTGGTCACTCCCTCCGGTGAAATGCTCCTTCTCCGCCCCGGGCCTCGATGCCCTCGATGGCCTGGGTGGCGGCCGCCTGCAGGGCCTCCTCGGCCGTCCTGTAGTCAGGGGCCTCCACGACGATCCAGTAACGGGGTGCCCCGATGTACTTCACCTGGACGGTGGCGCCGTCCTCCTTCTGGATGGAGGCCAGGACCTCCCGAATGTCTACGACACCCTTGGGTTTCGTGCTGGAAATCTCCAGGTAGCCGTTGATCTTGACCAGCGGCGGCACGATGTTCTCCTGCGCCACCGCGATGAACGCCTCGGTCCACTTGCCCTTGAACCCCTCGGCCTCGAGGACCGTGGCGTCGATGGCCGCCTCCTCGAAGGACGCGTAGAGGGTTCCAAATGTTTCCACGAGATCGCCGACGAAGGCCTTGTACGCCCACGCCATGTCCTTCTTCAGCCGGGTCGTCACGAGCTCCACGAGCTTCTCCGCCTTCTGGGCGTTCTTCCACTCCTGGATCTTCTCGCGTCGCTGGTGCTCGTTGACCGCCTTCAGGCTGAGGTCGATATGGGCCTTGTCGACGTCGACCCGGAGAACCTTGCAGACGACCTTCTGGTTCTCCCGGATGTAGTCGCGGATGTACTTGATCCAGCCCCGAGCCACCTCGGCGATGTGGATGAAGCCTTCCTTCCCCCCGTACTCCTCCAGGGTGACGAACGCGCCGAAATTCTTCACCTTGCTGACGGCGCAGACGACCAGCTCCCCCTCCTCCGGCCACTCCGGTCCGTACCCCATCACGAGAGCTCCTCCAGGACCTCGGCCTTGATGTCCGCCTTGCCCCCCGTGGGTTCCGCGATGGTGGCCCCACAGACGAGGCACGTCACCATGCTGGCCGCTCGATCGAAGAGAATCTGTTCGTTGCCGCAATCCCGACAACGGACTCGGAGGAATTTACTACGCGTTTCCCACATCTCAGACCTCGACCAGCTCGAGTCGCTTGGCCCGGAAGGTGGCCCGATGGTGGGCCTTTCCGCACTCTTTGCAACGGTACCGGATGTTTATGCGCTTTGTGGGTTTCTCCCCGCTCGGCTTCGGCCGAGGGAATCCCCCGTACCCCCGGGTGGCCCGTCGGAAGCGACGCTGACCGGCCTTGAGCTCGCTCCGCGGCCGGTGCCGGACCCGCTCGATCTCCAGGTCCGAGTGGTGCCCGCAGTGTGGGCAATATCCCCGGATGACACGAGGCATCTTCAGAAGATCCCCGATTCGAAGTAGGAGCGAAGACTATTTCAAGCTTGGGAGATGGGCCAGGCGGCCCCTTCGCCACGTGTCTGGGGAATTTTTATATAGGCCATAATAATTTTCCCGGCGGGAAGATTAGGGGGGCCACCTGCCTGTCCGACGCCGAAGAGCGGGTTCTTGTCGAACTGTTGGCGCGAACCCGCATGCCTCGCAAGCTGGCCCTGGTCCTGGTGCTCCTGGCCACACAGGAGGAGGCCACCTCGCGGGACATCGAGGCCCATACCGGCCTCCGGCAGCCCGAGGTCTCCACGGCCATGACGGACCTCCGGGAACGGGAGTGGGTCACGAAGCGGGACGTCAAGAAGGAGGGCAAGGGGCGGCCCCTCCATGCCTATCGGCTGGCACGTCCGTTCCCACAGATCGTTCGGGAAATCGTCGAGGCGGAGCGCATCCGGATACAGGAAATCGAGGAGGCTATCGAGGCCCTGCAGCGCCGGGTGCGGGCCTTCGCATCTCCGTGACTTCCCCCTTGCGCCCCACGAAGACGGTCTCGGCCATGTCGAGGAAGAGGCCGTGCTCGATCACGCCGGGTATCGCCTGCAGCTGGCGAGCCAGGCCCGCCGGATCGGGAATCCCGGTGAACCGGCAAAGGGTCACGTAGTTCCCGTTGTCGGTTCGGAAAGGATCTCCTCCCTCCAACCACAGGGTGGGCTGGCAGCCCAGGTCCCGGAGCGCGTCTTGGGTCCGCCGGGCTCCGAAGGGGAGGACCTCCACGGGGAGCGGCGCCTTCTCCCCCAAGATCCCCACGATCTTGCTCTCGTCCACCACGACGAGGAAGGCCTTCGAGGCCGCGGCCACGATCTTTTCACGAAGGAGGGCGCCCCCCAACCCCTTGGTCAGGTTGAGGGAGGGATCCACCTCATCGGCCCCGTCGATAGCCAGGTCGAGGTTCGGGTGCTCGTCAAGGGTCGTGAGGGGGATGCCGAGATTCTTCGCCAAGGCCGCGGTCGCTAGGGACGTGGGGACACCGACCAGATCCCAGCCTTCCGCCACGCGCCGCCCCAGACGGTCGATGGCGTACCGAACCGTCGAGCCGGTCCCAAGACCGACCGCCATGCCGTCGGTCACCCGATCCGTGGCTGCTTCGGCCGCCTTCCGCTTCCGCTCCATGGCAAGGTCCCTGCGACGGGAAAACTTGGAGGACTCTTAGGTTTGGCGGTTGGGGGGCGCATAGGATGGCCTCGCCAGATTCAAGTCCATATAGTGGGAGGGGTCTGAAGGGGACGTGCGCCTCGCCGCGCTCTATTCTGGGGGAAAAGACTCCACCTATTCCGTGTACATGGCGCAGCAGCTTGGCCTAGAGGTGACCGCCCTCGTTACGGTCCACCCGCAGGAGGCCTCTATGATGTACCAGGTTCCCAACGTCGAATGGGCAGGCCTCTCGGCGGAGGCCTTAGGCATCCCACACGTTGAGGTAAGAAGCGGCGAGGGGGAGGAGGAAGAGCTCCAGGCCATGCGGAAGGGGCTGGAGAGGGCGGATGCCCAGGGGGTTGTCGTGGGTGCCGTCGCCTCGGACTACCAGTTCGTTCGCGTACACGAGGTGTGCGACGAACTGGGTCTTTGGGTTTATGCCCCCCTCTGGCGGAAGGATCCGGAACAGCTGGTCCGGGAATACGTGGATGCCGGGTTTCGGATCCTCGTCGTGTCCGTGTCCGCCGAGGGACTAGACATCTCCTGGCTCGGCCGCATCTTGGATGCCAAGGCGTGCGACGACCTCGTGGAGGTGCATCGGACCTTCGGGGTTCACCCGACGGGGGAGGGTGGGGAGTTCGAGACGTGGACCGTCGCGGGCCCCAATTTCGAGTCCGCCATCACCATCCAAGAGGCTGAGACACGTTGGAATGGGACCTCGGGAACGTACGTGGTCCGCCAAGCCAGTCTGGATTCGTAGGGGGCCCGGCCGAGGCGGTGCAGAGGCGCTTCTTCCGAGAGCGGTTTAAGCCCGTCCGCCCATCTGGAAACCGTGGCCCCAGATTTTCGGCCGACGTTTCCGCTAAACCACGGCGGTCCGATCCCGTCCGTTGGCTTGGGGGTCTATCGGATTTCTCCAGGCCGCCAGACCGAACGCTCGGTCAGCCATGCCCTCGAAGTGGGCTATCGTCTCGTCGATACTGCTAGGCTCTACCGGAATGAGCGGTCGGTGGGGAAGGTAATTCGTGAAGGACGGGTCAATCGGTCCGACGTCTTCGTGACCACCAAACTCTGGAACTCGGACCACGGCTACGAACGGGCGGTGCGTGCCTTCGGCCGGAGTCAGGAGCGACTGGGACTCGGTCCGGTGGACCTCTACCTCATCCACTGGCCCGTGGAGGGACGGCGCACGGAATCGTGGCGCGCCCTAGAGACGCTGCTCGACGAGGGGGCGTGCCGAAGCATCGGGGTCAGCAACTACATGGTCCACCACCTGGAGGAGCTGCTCGACGCGTCGAGTGTCACACCGGCCGTGAACCAGATCGAGCTGAGTCCCTACAACTTCCGCTCGCGGGAGGGGGTGGTTGACTTCTGTCAGGCGAAGGGCATCCAGGTGGAAGCCTACAGCCCCCTCACGAAGGGAAGGCGGCTTCACGACCCTCGCCTGGCCGAGATTGGCCGGCGGCATGGAAAGACCCCTGCTCAAGTCCTCCTCCGGTGGGGCTACCAGCACGACTTCGTGGTCATCCCGAGGTCCTCGAACCCGAGTCACATCGCGGAGAACTTCGACATCGCCGACTTCGCCCTCTCCGACGGGGACATGGAGGGGTTAGACGCGCTGGATCAGAACCTGACCACGAGCTGGGATCCGACGGGTGCGCCGTGACCCAGATCCGTCACTCTACCTCGCCTCACTGCGCGCTTAATACGGTCCGCCCTCGATTGGAGGCAGAGAACGAAGCCAGGAATCCTCTGGAATGGCGGAAGCACGGAACGGTGCCATGAACCCGGAGCTGGCGAAGCGATTGAAGAGCGTGTACGGCCTGCCTCGGGAGCCCACCAGCGTGGAGGACTACTACGCCCTCGTCGAAGCTCACAGTAAGGAGAATCCCCAGACCGAAGCCTACGTCCAGAAGATGCGAGACGGCCAGGTCGTCATGGGGGAGACCACCGCGGATCGCGGGTACTCCGTGGCCATCCCCGAGAGGGGAAGGGTGAACGTCATGTGTGGGTACGATGCCGTCATCACCGCCGTCGTTCGCGGGGAGGGACGGGCGCGGGGGAGTTGTCCGCACTGCGGCGAGGCCATGGACATCCGGATCGAGGAGGGGCAGCTCATGGAGACCTCTCCGGATTCCATCGTATTCTGGCTCGGAACGGGTCCTCCAGGGGGACCGGGCCATCCCGTCTGCGATCATCTCCATCTGTTCCCGACCCCCGCCCACCTGAAGGCCTGGCTCGAAGGACAACCCGGAGAGCTCGGCATTGAGATTCCCCTGGCCGACCTCGTTGAGCAGGTCACCACGACCTGAGATACCTGGCATCGCGGGCCATCTCACCCTAGGAGCATCGGCCGGAAGAGGGTGAAGGGAGTGCCCTCTGGCGGCAACGAAGAGTTCTCAGCCAGTCTTTGGGACCTCGGTCTTCTCCCCACGGCTGGCGTGAAAGAAAGCTGAGCAGGCCAACGTTTTAGTAAATCCGCAATTGTCCGTCAGTCGGGTGGAGTGCATGGAGGGAAGGATGCATGCGCGGCTTCGAGTTCTGATCGTCATCCTCGGAATCCTCGGCCTCATCGCGGGTGTCCTGGCGCTGGTCCTCCGGGAAGTGGGCGACGCACCGCTAATCATCATCCTGGCCCTGGGGTTGCTCTTCCTGGGCATTACACGCCTCGGCGTGTCCGCTTCGGAAGCCGGGCTGCCCGGCTGGCTCCGAGCCCTCGGGATCGTCGTGGGGATCCTGGCTCTCATCCTCTGGATCCTCGTCCTGGTCTTCCCGGGCTTTGGCAATGTGTTGCTCTTTGCCTTCCTGGCTGTGGGTCTCGTCTTCCACGGGATCGACCGTGCGACCGTTGATGGAATGAACGCGGAGGCACCGGGCTGGTCCCGGGGATTCGCCGTCGTGACCGGCGTCCTCCTCATCGTCCTCGGCATCCTCGTCGTTGTCTTCCCGGTGGGATTCGGCATCCTCACCGCGGTGGTCGTCCTATCCATTGCCCTCTTCGTCGGAGGGTTGAGCGCCATTGCATCGGGGATCGCGGGCGTCCCTCTGTCGAGGATGGGGACGGGGTCGGGCTGAAGGGACCCCGGAAAGATCCGTTCCTGCAATGGGTGCGGAACGCCGTCCGTCGAGTCCATCCTCGGCCGCACCAAGTGCCGGTGCCGCCAGAGTCAGCGCTGGTGGAGCGCGTGACTCAGCCGGCCAGGACCCGGGCAATCTCTTGAACGAGTCGAGGCTTGGGCGGTGCTCCCACGGCCTTCGCAACCTCCTGGCCTCCCTGGAAGAAAATGAGGGTCGGGATGCTCTGGATGCCGAACTGCACCGCCAGGCTCGCGTTGTCGTCGACGTTCACCTTGACGAAGCGCATGTCCCCGTCGAACTCTTCGGCGAGCTCATCGATTACGGGGGCAAGGCGCCGGCAGGGGGCACACCAGTCGGCGTAGAAGTCGACGAGAACGGGAACATCCGACTGAAGGACGTCCTCCTCGAAGCTCTCGTCGCTTGTGTAGATGATGAAATCGGACATACCCGCATTCCTCCGTCCTAACGAGTCCTAAGAAAGGTGACGGTCTGGTGGCGCATGCAGGAGGGGGCACGGTCGCCCGCCACCAGGTAGACCCCGGCCCCAATCCCCTCCTCGTCGCAGGCCTCGCACCAGTAGTATCCGGTCTCCTGAACGGGACCGTCAGTCAGTACCGCCGTCTTCATGCGCAGCTCCACCTAGATCTAGCCAGCTCCCGATATTTACGTTCTGCTCGAGGGATCCGGCGTATCCCCTCATACCCGATGGTCCCGCAGACGCTTTCTACTGCCAGGTTGCCGATCTGTCCTGCATGATCGCAGGAGCCCAGGTTGCCCCATCTTCCTAAATCCTTTAGCGCGGGCCACCGTGTAACTCAGACACCGATGGCAGAGACGCCGGTGGCTTCGACCGTAAGCGACGCCTCTGCCACTGTCGCGACGACCGAGCACCGTCATGCCAGCTGGTTGGAGCTCTTCCACGACCTGGTTTACGTCGTCGCTGTGGCCTTTCTTGCGGCCCGGTTGAGCCTGGACATCAGCCTCACAGGCTTCGCGATCTTCGTCGGACTCTTCATCCCCGTCTGGTGGTCATGGGCGGGTCAGACCATCTTCGCCTCTCGGTTCGGACGAGACACCCCCTTCCAGAGGAGCATGGTTCTGCTCCAGATGGTCGGCGCGGCTGCCATGGCCATCCAGATTCCCTCCGCGACCGGGGCCGGTTCTGCCGGCTTCGCGGCGGCGTATGTGCTGACCCGCTCGACCCTATTGGTCCTGTACATCCGGGCCCGGACCGAGTACCCCGAGGCCAGGAACCTGAACTCCGCTTTTCTCCTCGGATATGGACTCGGGGCCGCCCTCTGGCTCGTTTCCATCGCCTTTCCGCCCCCCTTCCGATTCGCCTTCTGGGCCGCCGGCCTCGCAGTGGAGGTCGGAACCTTCGTCCTAGCCCGTAACGTCTCCCGCCGCTTTCCCGTCCACACCTCCCACCTGCCGGAGCGCTTTGGCCTCTTCACCATCATTGTCCTCGGGGAGACCGTCCTGGCCATCTTCCTGGGCGTCGCAGACGTCAATTGGAACCCCCTGGCCGTCGTTGCGGCCCTGATTGGCTTCGGTCTGGCTGTGGCCATCTGGTGGAACTACTTCGGGTACGTGGACCGGGCACCCCTCCAGTGCACACTGGGGAACGGGCACGCCTACACCCTCTTCCACCTACCCATGGTCCTGGGGATCACCGCCATGGGCGTCGGGATCGAACACGTCGTCATTGAAGCTAGCGAAGGCCTGTTCTCTAGCAGCACGCTGTGGCTTCTGGCCGGGGGTCTGGGACTGTGGGTTGGCGCCTTCTATGGTCTTCAGTTTGTCACATACTCGCACCGCGACCATCGGCGATTGAGCGCCACGTACGCCCTGGCGTCCTTGGGCATCGTCCCCGTGGCCTTCCTGAGCGGGCCCGTGAACCCCATCGCCTTGCTGGCCATCTTCGGGCTCGTCATGGGCCTCCTCACTTACGTCGAGGTGCAGCGACGAGCCGCCATTCCCTCTCGCGCCTATCTCACGCGGGCCGATTACCCCGACCGCCCCCAGGGCGGCAAGCTCAGGGTCTACCGGGGCAAAGGCATCGAGGTTCGCTACGATCCCGAGGCCTGCACTCACGTGGCGGAGTGTCTCCGAGGCCTCCCTGAGGTCTTCGACCTGCGTAACCGACCGTGGGTCAACCCGGACGGCTCACCGGTGGAAGAGGTCGCCGAAATCATTCGGAGGTGTCCGACGGGGGCCTTGAGCTACGAACTGGTCGGGGAGAAGCCCGAGGAGGAGGCGGACGCGTGAGAGAGGCACGCGGGGAGTCCTACCGCGCCGATGTAGTGGGGAGCATGTTGCGGCCGCCGTATCTCCGGCGTGCCCGGGACCGGCGCGCGGAAGGCAACCTTTCAGAGGCCGAGTTCAAGCGGATCGAGGATCGGGCCGTGGACGAGTGCGTGGCCATCCAAGAACAGGTGGGGGTCGGGGTCCTCACCGACGGGGAGATGCGGCGAAACGTGTTCGCGAGCCAGCTCGTCCAGGCGACGGAGGGCTTTGAGCCCGTGGACGGGAATACCGTGGACTGGTTCACCCTTGATGGGAAGAAGGAGACGAGCCCGGTGACCGTCGGTCTGGTGCGCCCGATTGAACGTCGACGCCACCTCTCCACGGAGGAATTCGTCTATCTGCGCGGTCGGACGGACCGGCCGATCAAGATTACCATCCCGAGCCCCACGATGTTCGCCTACTACTGGGTCCCCGGCGTCTCCGACAACGCTTACCCGTCCCCAGAAGCCTATCTGAAGGACGTGGCGCGCATCCTGGGAGACGAAGTGGACGAGCTGGTTCGACTGGGAGCGACGTACATCCAGGTGGACGCGCCGGAGTTTGGAATGCTGCTGGATCCCCACCAGCAGAGATGGTTCGCCCAGAAGGGCTTCCGGGTCGACCGGATGGTCCACGACGGCGTCGATCTGATCAACGAGGTCATCGCGGGCCACCCGGGCGTGACCTTTGGATTGCACATCTGCCGCGGGAACGACGCGAGCCGCTACATGGCCAAGGGCAGCTACGCCGCCGTGGCGAAGGAGATATTCGGACGGGTTCAGGTGGATCGATTGCTCCTGGAATACGATGACGAGCGATCCGGCGACTTCGCCCCCCTCCGAGAGGTCCCGGAGGACAAGGTCGTCGTCCTCGGCTTGATCACCACAAAGTGGCCTCGCGAGGAAACAGAGAAGGAACTGGTCACACGGATCGAGGAGGCGGACCGGTACGTTCCCCTGGAGCGGTTGGCCTTGAGTACGCAATGTGGTTTTGCGTCGGTAGCTGGGGGCAACGACATTTCTCCCGAGGCACAGCAACGCAAGCTGAATCTCGTGGTCCAGGTCGCGCGTCGGGTGTGGGAATCCTAGGCGGGTCCGCCTCCTTTGGGGGGGCGTCTCCGAGCGGGAAGTGTTCTTATAAGGGTATTACTCTCGGCCGCCGGGGAGAGGCTTGTGGACGCTGATGGTTCCTATCCGAACCACCCTGGTGGTTTCAAGGTCCTTGGCATCATCGTCGGCGTCCTCGCCCTCGTCCTGTCCCTCATGGTCCTGACTGACCCGTTCTTCGGGCTGGGGCTAGCCGTGGCCCTCCTGAGGCTAGGCCTGATCTTCGGAGGCATCGCAGCCATCGCTGCACGCGCCGCAGGCACGAAAATGGAGATGCCCGCTGCTCCGCGCGAAGCCATCTGAGGATCGCGGACGTTTCGCAGGGGTGCCCTCGTCGCCCCCATGCTCAGGGCCGACGGGATCCCGCACATCGGCGAATTGGCGGAATACGAATGAGCGGAGAAAAACGGTATACGGAAAAGGAGAGCCACCGGAAATTCGCGGTCGACCTCTTCAACCACACGTGGGACCTCCTCGATAAGGAGAACCGGACGGAGGAGGAGGACGACCGGATGGTCCATGCCGCCCACGCCTCCCGTCTCCATTGGGGTGAGGTGGGGGAACCGCAGAATCTTGCTGTGGGGGAGTGGCAGATCGCGCGAGTCTACTCCGCCCTTCACCGAGCCGAGCCCGCCTTGCACCACGCAAGGCATTCCTTGGAAATCGTTGAGGCAAACGGACTGACAGGATTCTATCGAGCCTCCGCCTTGGAGGGCGTGGCGAAGGCGTATAGCGTGGCCGGCGACGCGGACAAGAGCCGGGATTACATCCAGCAGGCGAGAGGCGAGAGCGAGAAGATCACCGACAGAGAAGAGAGAGACCTCCTCTTCAGCCAGCTCGCGGAAATTCCGGAGTACAGCGAGTGAAGGCAGTGGCCCCGGTTGTTCCGGGGGACTTCACGAAGGGTCGGGGATGTACACAGCCTGGCGCGCAATCTCAAGCGAACAGGCCAGATAGGTTCTGCAATGGTTCTCGCATGCCTGCGCGAGGAGCCGGGTCTCGTATCCAAGTTCGCACTCCTCGCACTGAAAGAGATGGCGATCTCCCTGTTCGATTCTGGCCACCATGTTCCGGCTCTCCGCGAGTCTCCCTCGGAGAGAAACTCGTCCTCCGCGGTTAAGTCGGTTCGGTGAGAGAATGTGAAGTGAGGGGAATTGAGCAGACTGCAAGCCCTGCAGAATCTCCCGGAGGAGGGCAGCCTTGAAGAGACGCCGACAAGCCGTTCTTGCATCTATACTCAATCCTGGACAGGGGCGAATTCCCCACCAGGGATGAGGAGCCCGACCGTGAGTGCCAGCACGATGAAAGCGACGGTCGCCAACATGGCCGTACGCATGGCGTGTACATCCGCCGTTTCAAAGATCAGGAGAATTGTGTTCTCTAT
This sequence comes from Thermoplasmata archaeon, assembly GCA_046759185.1. Taxonomy (GTDB): domain Archaea; phylum Thermoplasmatota; class Thermoplasmata; order RBG-16-68-12; family JAJISG01; genus JAJISK01. Next base: position 16,683 of record JBHIBO010000013.1, read on the forward strand.
CACGAACGTGAGAAGGTCGACCAACCTCCCCCGCCTTCGTACTTCGGATGCAGGTTAGGATTCGGTCCCTGCCCTTGAGCCTTCGAGGCGCGGGCTCAAGCCTTCGCAGTTCCCCCGAGCCCGCTCAGGCTTTTCTGCGTACGAGGAATGCCCGCCTGATGGAATCTGTGAACCGGGCAGAGAAGCTGACACGCATCAGGGAGCATTGGAAGCCCAGGATCATTGGCGAGGTGAACGACGCCTACGTCAAGCTGGTGAAGGTCACGTGGTGTGGAGCATCGTCCTGTGGCCGAGGAGGAAGCCCACGTCCTCCTCATCGAACCCAAGTCAACACGGAATACAGGGAACGTCCGAGACGAGCGAACGACGGAGGCAGAGTGGATCTAAGGCGGCCCACGTTTCCGCAAGGCCGGTAGGAGGACGACCAAAGCCTTACAGCGCCGGTGTTATTCGCCTGCGAGGAGCAATGGCGGGAGATCTTCAGAGGAAACTCCGGGTTCAGCCTGGCCTGCGCATGCTCGTAATGAACGCCCCGGAGGGGTACATCGAATCCCTGGGAACCCTTCCAGAAGGCGTGTGGGTGGAGACCGAGCCCGCGGGGACCTTTGACTGGGGCCAGGCTTTCGTGCATGACGTCGCGGAACTTCGGCGCCTTGCGCCCCGGGCCCGCGATGCGGTGACATATGATGGCCTCCTTTGGATTTCTTATCCAAAGAAGAGCTCGAAAATCGCTACGGACATCAATCGAGATGTCGCCTGGGAGGTCATGAAGGAGTTCGGGCTGAGGCCCGTGTTTCAGATCTCCATCGATGAGACGTGGTCCGCCCTTCGATTCCGACCGACCGAGCAGGTGGGGAAGTAGCGACCGTCAGGCGAACGTCGAGCACACTGTCCACGGGTTCATGCCGTTGGAAGACATCTTGGAGGATCTCGGATGCGAGTCTTGGACGGTCGGGACCGTACAACGCGTCGTAGTGTTCTGCGATCATACCGTACCATCTGCCATGCGAGATCTGGCTCTCGCCGCCTATGAATCGAACTCGTGATTGTCCGATGGTGAATGCCTCCCGACGGGCCATGCGTCCAGGTAAGTGGAGTGGCCACACATATTTTCCTCGGGGTCGCGAGTCATCCTCTGATGCAGGCATTGTCTCAAGACCAACATACTCGAGCCTGGGGCTGGGGAAGATTCCATCAGGTATCGATGCTTAAGTAGGCGAGAGTTCTGACGGCCTCAAGTCAGGCTAAGGACTAGGCCGAACGGATGCGTTTCTTTTGAACGACGATAAGGGGAAGTCGGCCGGTACGCAGACAGAGGAAACCCCCCCGCGAGGTGAGGCGCCCGGAGTATTCGCCCGCCTAGGGAGGACGGTAGCTAGGCACCCCGTGAAGGTTCTGGTGATCTGGCTCATCCTTCTTCTTGCATCCCTCCCGCTCGTTTTCACGGTCTCGGAGGCGATCGCTCCCGGAACGGGAGAGTTTGACGCCATCGATACTGAGTCTACCCGAACGCAGGAGCTGATCAACGAGCAATTCCCAGGGTCCCTTCCAAATTCCTCCGCAATCATCGTCGTCCAAGCCCCGGACGTCACAAACGACGCCACTAAGGGATTTGTCTTGGACTTGGAGGACGAGCTTCTCGCCCCGGGGACCCTAGAAGACGTTGAGACCTTCGTCACTGTCTACAGCATACAGCAGGCCTTAGTCGAGGAAACAGCCATCGCTGTCGGACCAGGCATCTACACCCTCGAGGACGCCACGCTCCCTCTGAATGCTCTTCTCTTTGGCGTGCCCGAGGGTCACGTAGGCATCTGGGTCCAAACCAATTTCACGGCCTTCCTCGTTTACGGCGTCCCGGCTACCTACCTCGCCACTTGGCTAGCGACCGATACGAACCTTACAATTCCGGAGCGGGACCAGGCAGCCAATGCCACGACTTTCGCGCTCTTGACGTCCTTCGCCGATCAAGCCGGTCTCAACGCGTCGAGCCGCCAGCTCCTCTTCGGCTACTACGGACTCTTTTTCCAGTCGTGGGCAGCCACTGCAGGCAACACGACCTTGGTCGCCAACCCCCCGTTGCGCGCTCAGACGGCCATCGATGCGTCCGTTCCCCTCTTCGTCGGAGGGCTTCCAGATCCGCTGTTCACTGGGTTCGTCACGGCGGTCTGGCAGGGCTTTTCCCCGACGAGCTGGAGCGAAACGGACGCGATCAACGCCTTCGCCGACCAGACCGCCCGATCGGTTCTGTTCGAGGGTGTCGATGACCCCGCTGAGCGAGCCGCCCTCCAAGTGTACTACTCCTTCTGGCTCACCCAATGGAACGACTCCTTCGTGCCACCCGCGACCCAGGGGCTCCCCCCCGACGAGCGCCTGCTCCTGCTCGTGAACCCCACCATCCTCCTGTTCGCACCAGCGCAGCAGGATCCTCAGCAGGCCCAGCTCATTGGCGCCATTGGTCTGTGGTTCGGTCCGGCAAACGCGACCGATACGGACGCCATCCACGCCTTCGCCATCACCCAGACGAGGGCGCTCTCGGGAGGCCAGCTGTCCCCCGATTTCCTCGAATCGGTCTATGCCTTAGGCAGGGACCCTTCCCCGGAGGCCGTGGAAGCCTTTGCCAGAGAGGTCGTCCTGGAGAGTTCGCTGGACGCGTTTCCCCTGCCTGAGGAGATTCTTCGGCAGTTCGTGAACGAAGCCAGGGACACGATGCTCGTGACCGTCGCCTTCTCCATCGCGCCACGCGGCTTTGGCTCGCCAGAGGGCGACCCAATCATCCAGAACATCCTGGTGATCCGCGACACCATCTCCAACCTGCTGGCTGCCTCCTCCCCCCCGATCGACCGCGTCCTCGTCACCGGGGATGCAGCGGCGACGGCGGATGCGGCCCTCAGCGGGGCCGCCGATCTCCAACGGATTGAGCCGGTGACGATCATCGCCCTCATTGTCCTTATCGGCCTGTTCTTCCTCGCCATCGTGCTCCCTTTTGTCCCCCTGGCGTCCATCCTGATGGCCTTCGCCCTCGCCTTGGCCATGGTCTTTCTGATCGGGACCTTCATCGGAAAGGTCCAGGACACGACCCTCACCTTCCTGTTCACCGTCATGCTCGGCGTCGGGACCGACTACGCCATCTTCCTCATCGCCCGGTACCGGGAGGAGCGGGTGGAGGGCCGGTCGCGCGAAGCCGCCGTGCGGACCTCTGTGACCTGGGCGGGCGAGAGCATCGCTACGAGCGGCGCGGCGGTCATCATCGCTTTCGGGGTCCTCTCCCTGGGCAGCTTCGGCCTGCTGAGGACCATGGGCATCTCGATCGGACTCGGCGTCCTCATCGCCCTCCTCGTGAGCCTGACCCTGATTCCCGTAATCCTGATGCTTCTGGGAGAGCGGGTGTTCTGGCCGACCTCCGGGAAGCGCTTTGCACGGTACGCCGAGAGAGTGCGGCAGAGGAGGGCCCGCAGAAAGAGCTACTTCTACCGGGCCGCCGAGATCAGCGTCAACCATCCCAAGGCGATTCTCGGACTCGCCGTCCTCATCTCTCTCCCTGCCATCTACATTGCCTTCACGGCGACCACAAGCTTCGACTTCATCGGGGGGCTGACGGAGGCGGAGAGCATCGAGGGGATCGAGCTCCTCCAAGAGAGCTTCGGAGCGGGTCGCCTCGGGCCGACCCAAGTGGTCGTGCGCTTCCCAACCACCATACTCGTAGATGGGAATCTGACGGCGGATTCCGCCGAAGCCCTGGAGGCGTTAAGTGCCGCCATCGTCCCGCTTTCCAACGTTCAGGAGCTAACGGGACCCACGCGGCCGTTCGGTACACCCGTCGACGGGACCAACCTGACGGGGTTGGGCCCAGGCGAGAGGGCGGCCGCCCTGGGTGCCATTGGAGAGGACAACCGGACCGCTCTAGTGACCGTGGTCTTCATGGACTCGCCCTTCACAAGCACTTCCTTAGAGACGGTGCGTGCGGTCAGGCAAGAAGCGGCACGCCTTCAGGAGCAAAATGCCCTGCTTGCGACCTCGGATGTCCTCGTCGGCGGCCAGACCGCACTGACGGCGGACTTCGCGGACCAGACGTCCGCCGAGTTTCAAACAATGCAGATCGTCGTGGTCATCGGCATCTTCATCGTCCTCCTGCTGGTTCTGGGCTCCTACCTTCTTCCCCTTGCTGCCATCCTCTCCATCGGTCTGAGCATCACGTGGGCCTACTCCGTGACCATCCTGGTCTTCAACGAGATTCTCCAGGCTGAGGTCCTCTTCCTCGTTCCCTTCATCCTCTTCATCCTCATCTTCGGCATCGGAATGGACTACAACATTTTCATTCTCACACGGATTCGAGAGGAGGCGCAGAAGGGGAAAGGGACCCACAAGGCGACCGTCGACGCCGTGGATCGTACGGGCGGTATCATCACAGCGCTGGCACTCATCCTCGCGGTGGCCGTGGGGTCGCTCATGCTCTCCTCCAATCGACTCCTGCAAGGTTTCGGCCTGGCCATTTCTCTGGCAGTCATCCTTGACGCCATGGTTGTCCGGACGTACATTGTCCCGGCGATCATGGCGTTACTCGGAAAGTGGGCGTGGCGGGGGCCGAAGAGGCTGCAGCGCGTGAAGTAGCCATTCGACGCTCTCCGCCAAGGTTGTCGAACCATCACGCTCAAATGCCCGTGAGACCAAACTTCAACTGCCGCTGAGTGATGTGAGCCTCCCGGAAGATGGCAGGATGAAGTTTGAGACAATTAACCCCGCAACTGGCAACGTCCTCAGGGTGTACGAGACCATGTCGAGAGACGCGGTCTTCGACATCGCCCAGGCGTGCCATGCAGCCTTCCTGAAGTGGAGGGACCTGGACGTCCGCGAGAGGGGCCCGTACCTGAGGAGGCTTGCCGATGTTCTCCGGAAGAACACGGAGAGGTACGCCAGGCTAATCACTTCCGAGATGGGTAAGCCCATTACCGAATCGCGAGCGGAGATTGAGAAGTGCGCGTTGGCGGCGGAGGTCTTCGCGGACAGAGGCCCGGAGTGGCTTCGCGATGAATCTCTTGAGGCCGATGGCAAGATGCACGTCGTCTCCTACGAGCCCCTGGGCGTCGTCCTCTCCGTCATGCCCTGGAACTTCCCGTTCTGGCAGGCCCTGCGCTTCGCCATACCCACGATACTGGCCGGCAATGTGTCCATCCTCAAGCACTCCAACACGGTGCCGGAGTGCGCTCTGGCCATCGAGGAGGCATTCGGGGAGGCCGGCTTCCCGGAGAATACCTTTCGCGCTGTCATCGCGGACCACGCGACGGTTGAGGAACTCGTCTCCTCCGATGTTGTTCAGGGCGTATCCCTAACTGGCAGTACCGAGACGGGCATGAAGATCGGCGAGACGGCTGGCAAAAGCCTGAAGAAGGTCGTTATGGAGCTAGGTGGATCCGACCCCTTCATCGTTCTTGATGACGCCAACATCGACCTCGCTGCCAAGAGTGCGGCCTCCGCCCGGGCCCAGAACACGGGACAGAGCTGCATCGCCGCCAAGCGGTTCATCGTGATGGAGGGCGTGGCGGGCGAGTTTGCACAAGCGTTCGCGGGCTACATGAGCCAGCTCGTGGTCGGCGACCCCATGGAAGAGGAGACGCAGGTAGGCCCCCTAGTCAACGCGGCTGCTGCCGACGACATGCAGGCTTTGGTCCAGGATGCCTTGGACAAGGGGGCCAAGCTCGTAACCGGGGGGAAGAGGGTGGAAGGTAACGGTTACTTCGTTGAGCCCACCCTCCTGACGGGGGTAGGTCCCGACATGCGAGTCGTGGCAGAGGAGTCCTTCTGTCCCGTCGCCCCCATCATCGTTGTGAAGGACGAAGAGGAGGCCATCAGTGTAGCTAACGATTCAGAATTCGGCCTCGGCGGGAGCGTATGGACCAAAGACCTCGAAAAGGGCATGAGGGTAGCTAGACGTATCGAGGCCGGGACGCTCTTCGTCAACGCCATCACCAAGTCAGACCCGCGGATGCCCTTCGGTGGAATCAAGAAGAGCGGCCTCGGGCGCGAGCTCTCCAAGTTTGGCATCCGGGAATTCGTCAACGTCAAGGCCTTGAACGTGTACGAACAGGCGACAGATTCCGGCCCGCATAAGGGCGGAGAATGAAGGCGTTGGACTCTTCGTCAAGTGCCTCGATAGGAGGTAGTAAAGTGCCTCGGGCACTGGCCGGTGGGGCTGCCGGATTTAGACCGGGGGCCTTGCCTGGCCAAGAGCCAGGAACCCCCAGATGCGGTTTGGGCCTAGAACATTCGCCAACAATCTTAGACAGGGTATTTCAGTCCCAATCTCGATGTGGGCATGGTCCAAGTCGGGCCTAGGTCCCAGTGGTCTCAAAGTCACGCAAGACGGCTGCTCCCTTAGGCCCATCAGACTCCCAATGAGCCATGAAACCATGCGGGCCATAGGCCCACGGGTTTGACCGCTTCGAAGACCGACGTGCGTCTCAGGGGGGCTCGAGGAGGAGTTTCGATTCACTCGCCTTGGCAGGGGGCCACACGGCACGGCGAGCCTGATACGACCCCGGCCTCTCAGTGGTTCGCCTTCGCCTCCGCGGCTTTCCTGAACATGAGGACAGGAGTGCCCACCCTCTTTGCGAGCTTATCTTCCAAAGGACCGAAGTGGAATCTTCTGAACGCCCGTCGGGGGTTCGCACCCAGAATCAGCAGATCGGACTTGGATGCCTGTTCCACCGCCGCACGCATGATAGAGCGGGAGTGCACTATCTCATGCGAACTCGGCACTCCTCGCTCCTCGAGCACCCCCATCAGCCTGCGACCATAGGCCACGGTCGATTCTTCCAGGGCTTTGCGCCGCACCACGCTTAGCACCGTGACCTCAGCCTCGTGTTCCCTCGCCAGGAGAGCGGCGACCTCGGCTGCATGGGTTGTGTGCCATGCATGGCCGGACAAGACCGTCAACCTCTTCGGCTTTTCATCCATTCCCATCCCCTTGAGAACGATCACATCACACTTTGCTACCTGAACCAGGAAGTCGAGGCCGGTACCGAACATGTGACCTCCCCCGCCCAGATGCTTCCCATGCCATGCCAAGATCAGCGCCTCAAGCTTCCCCTCCTCCATCGTCTCATGGATTGCTTCGTAGACCTTGTGCGCGATCTTCACCATGAGGGAGACTTCCACGCCCAGGTCTCCAGCGAGTTCGCGCAGTTTCCGGAGGGCCTTTACTTTGGCTTCCACATCGTCAAACCTGATGGACTTCGGAGGAAGGACAAGTGGTACCTCAATCACGTGAAGAATCAGGAGTCCAGCCCCCCTCTCCTTGGCAATCAGGGCTCCTAGCCTCACCAAAGCCAGGTTGTCTGGGTCCCGCAAAGGTACAAGGACTCGCTTGTCGGCCTTCCGACCGGGGTTTCCATTCATGCTGTGGACGCCACTCCCTTTACAACCGCCTCACGCCGTGTATTCCGGTCAGGACATATCGCTTTTTTCACTCGGCATTGCCAATAAAAGGGGATGAGCTCTCGGCTTCGTCAGCGTGGGGTTTAAGGCGTGAGAACATGGCGGCATTGTGCGACAGTTATTGTCCGACGGATCGGTGATCTCTGCCAAGAACAGTGACCGCGAGCCAAACGAGGCCCACGAGATCGTCCTGGTTCCTCACACCACACACATTGAGGGGAATGAGGGGTTGCTCACGGTGCGAGATTGGTGGTACTTTCCCTTGGCGCCCGGCCAGGAGAGTCGAGGACGACTACAACCCGATATGATCCGCCGCGGCCTGGGAGGTCGAGATTTCTCCTCCTGGCTAATGGGGCTGCCCGGATCTGAAACGAGGAACCGGACTGCTCCACGCCGAACCGGTCGAGGTTACTATAGTGTACCATAGAATACTATAAGTGCGGGGACGGTCTTTACGGTCCGTGAAGACGACCACGATCCAGTTGAGCGGACAGATGAAGAAGACCCTTGAGGGCATGAAGCTGCATCCCCGCGAGACTTACGAAGAGGTTCTGGAGAGGCTCCTAGAAGATCTCCGGGAGTTGAGCGACCAGACCAAAGAAGAGATCGAGCGGGCAATCCGCGAGATTGAGAGAGGAAAATATCGAACTCACGATCAGCTCAAGGCCGAACTCGACCTCTGATGGCCTTCGAGATCATCTGGTCCGACTCGGCCACGAGGCAGCTAAAGAAACTCGATCGGACGGTGGCCCGCAGGATCTTCGCAAGGGTCGGCGACCTCCAGGAGAACCCCTTTCCGCACGTCCGGAGACTCGTGAACTCTCCGTATTTTCGCCTCCGGGTAGGCGATTATCGAGTCATCATGGACATCGAGCGCGACGTCCTACGGATTCTCGTTCTGAAGGTGGGCCATCGCGAGTCGATCTACGGAAGGTGACCCGGAGTTGCTACGACCTAAGCCTTCTGCCCGAGGACGTAGAAGGTTCTCTCGGGCTCCCCCTGGAACTCCTCCTCTTCGATGGAGGCACTCAGAACTCCGAATCCCACCTCCGCGAGCATCTGCCGGTAGTCCTCCGGACCGAAGTGCGACCAATGCATCCTTACGCCGAACGGCTTGTACTCTTCTGTACCAACCCAGGCGTCCGAGCCCAGAGTCACGAGAAGGAGCCCTCCCCTCCTCAGCAGTTTGTGAAATACCTCGAGGAGTCCCCGGTGCTCCTCCCGCGGGACGTGGATGATGGCGTAGAAGGAGACCACGGCATCGAAGGTCCCTGGGGGGAAAGACAGCCGCGTCATGTCTGCCTTCAGAAAGGAAGCTTCTGGGACGAGGGTTCGAGCGCGTTCAATCTGCCGTGACGAGAGGTCGACGCCCGTGACATCGTGGCGCTCCGCGAGCACCTTGGTGATTGGAATTCCTGAGCCGCAGCCGGCGTCTAGGATTTTCGAGCCAGGCGGAAGCCGCTCCAGAAGGAGCCCGATGTAAGTCTCGTTCCTTTGCCTCATCCCCCGTCGGGCGTCGGTGTAGGCCTCGACGATGCGATCGTAGCCTTCTTCCACGATCCGTTTCTCTTCGCTCATTCCCCTTTACCACACTGAATGGGGCTGCCCGGATTTGAACCGGGGTCACCGGATTGCACGAAGGCCACACCGGGCAACAGTTATCGAGGGCCATCCGATGATTACCGCGGGCGATCTATCACTTCCGGGCGGCTGATGGGACGAGTAGCGGCTACTGAGTGCAGCAGCTTAGCTTCGTGACATCTCTGTAGAAAGACTGCGCCGCAAGCTTCAGCGCCTCGCTGTGGGTTGGAAACACGTGTACCAAGTCAATCACGTCGTCGATAGTGAGTCCGTGCTTTAGTGCGAGAGCCGCCTCATGAATCATCTCCGCCGCATAGGACGAGACGATCTGGACCCCAACGACTCTCTTGTCTCGTGGGTCGATGGTCATCTTGACCATACCGCGAGTGTCCCCGACAATCTGTGCCTTCGGCACCACATCCATGGAGAGAGTTCTGCACGAGCACGACCCTGTCCGAGAACTGAATTCCTCTTCTGTGAATCCCACCGCGGCAAACTGCGGAGTCGTGAATACTGCTCTCGGCACATGCTCCGGCGGGTCCATCTGGCGTCCCGCGTCCAGGATCGCATTCTCGGCCGCTATGAAGCCTTCCTTAGCCGCTGTCGTCTCCAAGAAGCGCCCACCCCGCACATCGCCGGCGGCGTAGACATGTGGGAGGCTGGTCCGCATCCGACGGTCAACCTGAACCTCTCCGCGCCCTCCAAGCTTGACGCCAATCGCCTCTAACCCCAGGCCTTCAGTATTCGGTCTTCGGCCTGTTGCCATGAGAATCTCGTCGACCACAAACTCCCTGGCTTGACCCGCAACCTCGGCAACCACGCTCTTCTTGCCACTGCGCTGGCGAACTGCCTTCGGCTGAGCTTGGGTCTGGATGTCGACTCCTTCCTCCCGCAAGGCGGCAGAGAGAGCCTCAGAGACCTCGGGCTCCTCCAAGGGGAGGATCCTCTCCGAGCGCTGGAGCAGGGTCACCTGGCTCCCGAGGTTCGCGTACATCTGGGCGAACTCCAACCCCAGGGCCCTCCCCCCGATTACCAGGAGGGATTCCGGTTGCTTACTGGGGCTTAGACCCTCCACATTGGTCCAGTATCCTGCCTCCATCAGACCGGGGATGGCGGGTACCCACGGGCTGGACCCGGTGCTAACGAGGAAAGCATCGCCCTCGATTCTCCTGCCGTTTACCTTGACCTCGCTTCCAGAGACAAAGACGCCGCTTCCCTCCACATGCTCAACGCCCTCCAGACCCTCTAAGACCTCAACGTACTTGCCCTCCCGGAGGTCGGTAACGACTCGATCCTTCTCTGTGACAATCTGGGAAAGGTCCAGGAGCTCCCCCTCGCAACTGAGGCCCTCGAAGGGGTTCCGAAGGGCGCTACGATAGAACTCTCCCGCGACCAGCATTCGCTTGCTCGGCACGCAACCGACGTTGACGCAGGTTCCGCCCAGGGATCCTCGTTCGATGAGAGCTACCCTCTTCCCCAGCTCTGAGGCCCTGATCGCACCCGCAAAGGCAGCCGATCCGCCGCCTAGAATGGCGAAGTCGTAGTGGTCGCTGCCCATCGAGTTCCCCTTCGTGGATCTACTCCCTCACATGCATTCCGGAGGCGCCATTCGCCAAGTACGCCCGGTAATGAGCACGGCCAACCCGCTCATCAAACTCGCCGAACCATACTCCAAAGGAATCATTGAGCCAGTCGTAGCGTTCGTCCTCAGTGCTGAACTGAAGAGCCATGGCCAGACGCCAGAGGTGAGGTCGGTCCGCGTCAACCCCTCGGAAACCATACCCCCTGGCGTCAAAGCGAATGATGGCTCCGTCCTCCGTCTCTATGATGCCGCCCGGGTCAGCGGTGCAGAGATGCTGCTCCGGAGACGGTGTGAGACCCGCCTTCACCAAGAGATAGGCGCAATCGCCAGAGTAGAAGGACCACTGGACCCTGCCGCGGATGCGCTCTCCCGAGACCACGCCGTCGCCACTGCCAATCAGGGCCCCCCGTCTTCCCTCTGGTGAGACGACCGCCTCCATGTCCCCGCGGTACGATAGGTCCGCCTTGAAGAGGTCGATGAGCGGCCCTTGCTCTCCCACAGTGCCCACCGTTTCCACTTTACTCTGCCTCCTTGCTGTGAAGTGTAAAGTTAATGTACAGGCTACCGTTAAAAGGACTCGCTGAGAACCCATGAAGTCACTGCGCGTGAGTAAAGTAGTCTCCCGCAGGATCGAGCTAGACCGGGTCTGCATGATTCGAGAGGGCGAGAAAGAGTACTGCCTCTACCCCCTGGACGACTTCATGACGGTCCTCGGAAAGAAGTGGACCCTGTTCGTGATCGCCGTTCTGGGAAACCAAGAGAGGATGCGTTTCAATGAGATTCAATCTGAGCTCAGGTTCGTGAGTTCCCGGACCCTCGCCGATCGCCTGAAGGAACTTGGAGACCTTGGTCTGATCCAGAGGAAGGCGTTTAACGAGATTCCCCCAAAGGTGGAGTACCGCCTGACAGGGGAAGGCCAGGCTCTGCGCAGGGTTCTGATCCCTCTCCTCAGTTGGGCGATCGAGTTTGAGACAGGGCACACCGCTGTCGAGGGCCCGATGTCGACCCCCTGACGTCTCGCCACGACGGCGATAAGCTTTTGTATCAGGGTGCGCGAAGCGAGTCCAAACACGGCCGTCTGGCCAGTGGGGCTGCCCGGATTTGAACCGGGGTCACGGACTGCTCGCCGGCCAGACATCCCAGGCAAAGCGTTCTGCACGCAAATCGAATAAAAGGCTTGCGCCGCCATCTTCTGCCAGGCAGTGACCAGTCAGTCCCTTCGGCGAGGTGGTATTCTCCTCGCCTGGGACGGTGACTTAGGTTCGTTGGACCTGGCCTATGAGCGCGCGATGATCCCGCATCATGCACTTACCACGGGAGCCAAGGGTTGCCACGGGAAACGAGCTTTCGCCGCGGGATCCTGCTCTGCCTTACGTTTGTTAGGTGGGAAGGGAGGGGATATGGATTTTGGCAAGCACAAAGCGGATGGGAGTAAGCGGGCTATGCACGGCCGGGAGCGATGGCATGATGACATCGGCTACCGCGGTTTCTTGGTTGGAGCGATGGGTCCAGTCCCGGATCGAACATCGGCTTGGGTGGGATGGCAACCGGATGGTCGCTGGAATGAATGGAGACACGGCCCGGTGCAGCTTCTGTGGCATGGAGGTTCCGGAAGGGCAGCCTGGGAGGTCATTGGACGGCCAAACTCACTTCTTCTGTGGCCGAGAGTGCTCCCTCCGCTTCGATCTAATAGGCCCAACGGCCCAGTTCCGAGCGGAGGTAATCAAGCGCCGCGCGAAGATCGTCGACGCACTCCAGGCGGATAGGGGGAGCCAGGTAATCACGCTCATTCATCGCCAAGAACTCTGGGACGTGGAGAAGAAGGAAGGCTACATCACCATGGAGGACTCCGAGGCCGTCCTCGCCGCCATCCGAGGCGCCGGGCCGGACACCCCCATCGATCTCATTGTCCACACGCCGGGTGGTCTAGCACTGGCTGCGGAACTCATCGCCATGGCCCTCAAGCACCACGAGGCCCACACGACCGTCATGGTCCCCTTCTACGCGATGTCGGGGGGTAGCATGGTGGCCGTCGCCGCCGACGAGATCCTGATGGGGCGGGAGAGCATCCTGGGGCCCCTCGATCCGCAGATCCAGGGCCACTCCGCAGGGAGTCTCCTCCGCCTCCTCCGCCGTAAGCCTGTGGAAGCGATCTCCGACGACAAGCTCCTCCAGGCCGAGCACGCACTGCGAAGCCTAGATCAGACGAAGGAGTTCGTGAAGTGGCTCCTGGAGGACAAGATGGCCAAGGACAAGCGGGAGGCGCTGGCCGTGTTCCTCACAGGGGGATACATCTCCCACGAAACCCCCATCGTGCCGGAGGTCCTTCGCAGTTATGGGTTGCCCGTGCGGGACGGGCTGCCTCCACGCGTCTACGAGCTGTTCCGTACCTTCATCTTTGGGGCTTGCGAGCGCCCTGGTGCCACCACGTCCCACGCCCGCGCAACTCCTCTTGCGCCAAGCGTGCTCGAGGAAGCAGGTTCGCCCACCTAGGCGGACCGTGTTCGGAGGATGAATTTTCGTCGGGCTGGCCCCAGTCCTGAAACCATGACGTGCCGGCGACCCAACGTTCAGGTGCCGTGGGCCGGCTTATGCGCGTCTCTCTTCCTCGACTACGCCGCCGAGGAGTTCCTGAAAGCACGCGACGGAACAGAAGCGGAGCACCTTGCCCTCCCTTTCCTCCCGAATTGAGGCGCGCTCAAGCTCCTTGTTGCAGGCCGCACACTGCATATGTATGCCTCCGGGTCAAGCCGGGCGCGTGGGCACCCCGGCCAATCGCATGATCAGAGGTGAAGCAGTCGCCCTCTGGGGTCCCTCTCTCGGAGGCACCCCATTGCCGATCTGTGGTAAGGGCTAGGACCCAGTCTAGGAACCACCCAGACCCGATGCCCGTGGACTTTCCGCACGCACTGCGGACTCCGTTCATCCTCTCACCTTGGCCCATCCTCCCTCATTGCAGAGGGGGTTCTGGGCCCCGATACCCATATGGCGCCCCCGTTCTTTCGGCTGCCGACTTGCACAGGAAACAGGACGGGCGCGAATGCCTCCTGACTGTCAGACTGGCCTATAGGAGGGCATAACGTCTGGAAGGCAAAGCGAGAGCTCTATGCATGGCAGGCGGGATTCCTGAGGGTCCGTGCGGTCAGCTCCTTCTCTCTGTGTTACTTCGGCATATGAGGCCTTCCTCTTGAGAGATTGAGGGCCTGAAGGTTGCCAATCGACGATCATAAGGGAGCTTGAACTCGTCGCCTCTAGTCGACGACAAGAGGAATGCCGTCGTCCTATCCTTCATAGGGCACGGTGGCATTCGGCGTGGCCCACGACCCCCATGGGGACGGGCCGAGACCAATCAGGGACCGATCCGATGCGCTCCTCAGATCCAGAAGATCAGAATGGCGAAGCCTACGGCAATCATCAAGGAGGCGCCGATCAGTCGGGCCCAGCGCCGGTGCTCCACTTCCCAAGCCGCCACCCGGGTCGACACCTTCCGGCTCTGGACGCCGAGCAGGATGGCGATGAGGGGGACTACGAACATCAGGTTGTACAGGTACAGGTATCCCAGCCCCTCCACGTAGCTCGTGCTGGTGCTCAGCAGCCCCAAGATCGCCACATATACGCCCCCCGAACAGGGGAAGGTGCAGAGTCCCACGAGCAGGCCTCCCACGAAGGCCGAGGGCAGTGTGGCTCGCATCAGGAAAGGCTTGGCTCTCTGCCAAAAGAGGTGGGGGGTCCTCGTCACGACCCCGAGCGGTTTCACGAACAGCCCGCCGATCGTCAGAACGCCTAGGCCGATGACGAGGTAAGCTCCCACTCGGGCCAGCAGGTGCGCTTCCCCCGACAGCACAATGGCCTGCAGTAGGCCCAACCCGATCAAGAAGTAGACGAGGTAGATCGCAAAGATGTAGAGGATGCCCATCTGGAGCACCTCACCTCTCGGCCTGCGGACCGCGTACAGCAGGGAGACGAAGAAGAGGAGGACGGCGATTGCGCACGGGTTAACCCCATCCAAGAGACCCGCAGCAAGGACAAACGAAGGAAAGGCCCACCACTCCTGGCCTCCGACCGGACCTCCCGGCTCCGCAGTGAAGTACGTAGCCAGCGACGTCGAGATCGCGAGTTCCCGGGCCTCCCGGGGCGGGGACCACACCGTATAGGCGATGGGGGTGTTCATGGAATCCTGGTACACCAGGAGTAGACCGGGAGCGTCCTTCTCGTGCAGCCTTAGGCCCTCCCGGAGGATCCCCTCGGGAATGTGGCCCTGGAAGACCAGGGCCCCGCCATCGACCACGAAGGTCGCCAGGTGAGACCTCAGGTTGTAGGGGATGTCAAAGGCGTCGTTGAGTCCGTTGAGCTTCTTCCTGTGCTCCACCTCGTTGATGTAGTCCTTTGGCTGGACGTCCTGGTACCCGGCCTCAGCGAGGGTGGGAAGGAGGACTTGCTGGACATACACCGAGCACTCGCCGCAGGCCTCGTTGTAGAAGACGTACACCCCCTCCGACAATCCTCCTTGAGCTGGCTTGGCTAGCCAAATCCCCAGCACGGAACCCGCGAGAAGGATAGACGCCGCGCCCAGCAGCAACGCCACGAAAATGAACCCGCGCTTTGGGGCCGATATGGTCCCTCGTGCCGCCCGATGGATTGGATCACCAGTCGGGGCCATCCATCAACCCCTGACCACGTTCGCAGTGATGCCGACCTGGACTTCCCGGTTGAGGGAGTCGTTGCTCGTGATGTAGACGGCTCTCTGGATGGGTCCTGTGTCCGGATGGACGTTGGGGTCATAGGTAACGGTAAGCTGGCCCTGCCCCCCGGGCCCGAGACTCTCACTCCACCCCACCGGGTTCCCATGCATCCCAAAGGTCGGGCTCTTTCTCCCCATCACGGTGAGCACTGCCGACGTGCACGAGCAGGAAGTGACGATGGCGAGAAGGACCAGATCCCCCTCCCCTACATTCTCAATCACGAAGGTGAAGCTGGCGAGTTCTGGGTCGATATCTCCGAAATCGTGGGAAGCCGGGCTCACCCGTATGCTGCCGTCCCCCCCGGGCGGTCCGGGGATAAGGCTGTACGCCACAATGAGAGAGGCGATCAGGACCACCGCGACGATGGACGCGAGGATGGCCTTCTTCCGAGTCTGCTTCTGGAGAACGCTGCCTCTCCTCCTAGGGTGGGTCCCCATCCCTTTTAGGTCCAGGTCCGGGCCTTCCCTCGGGTGCACCCTCGTCACATGGCGACGAAGGTTCTCCCCTTTGACGGAGGCCTCACAGACCGGGCACTTCGCGAAGGTTGCCACACAGATCTCCTCAGGCATCAACCTCCGACCGAGGTTGGGTCTTGCCTCCTTGCCCGGGCACGTTGGGCAATGATCTGGTGAGACGGCGCGACGGCGCAATCCATGCAGAGAAAATCCCCCTCGGGGTAGGGCTTCCCAAAGGCCTGACGCTCCTCGACCAAGTGGAGATCTAAGATGCGGGAGAGGAAACGCCCGGACCCCAACGCCATCGGCCTACCGCACTCATTACAGATCTTGCTCACTCTGCTCGCCACCAATCTCATCTGAGGAGCTCTTCCTTGAGCGCTTCATACTCCTCGGGCAGAATCTCTCCCCTCGCGAGCCGAAGCCGCAGGGTCTCTATGGCAGAGCTCCGTGTCTCAAAGGTCCTGTCGAAGGCTCCCAGTACGACCAAGAGGACGAGAACGAGGACAATGGCCGGGATGGCCATGACGAGACCCATTCCGCCGAAACCCATGCCCATCATTCCAAAGCCCGTCCCTCCCATGGCGAAGGAGACGATGACTCCGAGAACGGCCACGGCCAGAATGAGCGCCACCACCACCCAACGGAGGAGGCGGGCCGATTCCGCTGTCCCTGTGGTACGGCGCATGCTACCCCTCCACAACGACCGTCCCCGTCATGAACGGATGCGGGTCACAGTGGTATTCGTAGGTTCCCGGCTCCGTGAAGGTGGTGGACCATGCGCCCATATGGTACATGGGTCCAGAGTCCAGGCCCCCTCCGTGATCTTCCTGATGGCCACCGAAGGAGACGGTGTGCATGACGCTATCCATGTTCACCCAAGTGACAGTTGTACCAACGGACACCGTAAGCTCCGAGGGACTGTAGGCATAGTTTGAGATGGTGACATCGTAGGATCCGGCGCCCGATTCGCCGCCCATCCCCGGTCCGCCACCCATTCCCGGGCCCATGCCTCCGCCTGGACCTCCCCATCCGCAGCATCCTCCCCAAGGCCCTCCACCCCCCTGCGTCCCGGGCCCGACCGGCGACGCCCTCCACGGTCCGTACGTCAGGGCCATGGATGTGGCGGCGACGGCCGAGACGACAACCACAACAACGAGGATGGTCAGCCAGGACGCGGAGAGGGTCCTGCCGGGGCGCCTCGGCTTTCCCCCGGGCGTCGGCCCGACAAGCCGTCTCAAGGCCTCATACTCCGCGCGGTCGATCTCCCCCGCGGCGAGGCGGTGGTCGAGGATCCTCACCGGGTCCTCATTTCTCTCGGAACGCCTTCTCTCCATAGGATCATCCTGAGGTTGCCAACCTCGTGTTCTCCCAGGGATGAAAGAGCCTATGAGAGGTTCCCGCAAAACGTTGAAATCCATTTCAGAAATCGGCAAAGCCTACTGCTCTGGGACCTCGTGGACGTTGCCGCCCATTACGTGACTCGTTCCGTCACGCGGACGCGATTGGTCATCCCATGCCTTTCCCGGATGACCAGCCCTTTCCTCTCCAGTCGGTCCAACACCCGGGAGACTTTGGGACCCGAGAAAGCAACCATCTGGCGGAGGTCCTTCTGCAGAACCTGTCCCCCCTCCCCGAGGAGACGCTGGTACACCGCTCTCTCATCCTCGGGCAAGAGTCCCAGCGTGAGCTCCACTCGGTCGTCGGAACCTGGAGATGCTTCCCCAATAGCTCGGGCGTTCGCGGCCTTCGTTGCACCGGAATACTTTGCGACATAGACATAGACCAGGGAGATGCCAGCGATCAGGGTGACTATGAGGAGGATGCTGCCCCAGAGGAGAAGCTGAGCACCTTCGAAGGCGTGCCCCATCGTGAAGGGGAGGAGGAGAAGCAGGGCGACGAGAGCAACCGACCCTCCGGCGACGACGAGTGCGAGGAACCGGCCGCGGGCCAGGAATTCGTTGGGGGTTCCTTGTCTGTCCTCCGGATTGGAACTCACCGGGGGTCGTCTCCTCAATCTTCTAAGGCCAAACAGTGTCTAGTAGTTGACCCTCGGGGACTCTCACATTGTCCCCTTAGGTGGCTTCTAGGCGTCCCATGCGAGACGATGGCGCCCGAGCGGTCCGCGGCGTCATTCGCCCGTGATGTCGATTTCCTCCGCCCCTTCTTCGTAGCTGCAAGACTTCTCGACTTGGAGCGTGGAGAAGTAGAAACCGAATTGTTCCCGGACCGCCTTCCGGGCCTGGTCCAGGACCGCCTCGTTGTTCGCGGTCTCGTCGATACGGATGTGGGCCGAGAATAGGTTCCTGCCCGAAGTCAGCGCCCAGGCATGGATGTGATGGACGTCCGTGACGCCTGGGATGCCATCAAGCGTCTCCCGCACTTCCAGGACATCGACGTCGGACGGCACTGCGTCCATCAGGAGTCCCGTCGACTCGCGGATGATCCCCACGGAGGCCCAGACTAGAACCACGCCGAATCCGATGCCGAGGATGGGATCGATCTGGAGGAACCCTGAGAAGGCAATGACCACCGCGGCGACGATGATCAGGATGCTGCCTACGAAGGTTTGCACCACATGCCAGTAGGCACCCCGGACGTTCAGGTTCTCCTTCTGCCCCCGATACAGGAAGGCCAGAGAAATGGACTCCGTAACGAGCCCCCCGATGGCAGCGAAGATCATGAAGGTCGATTCAACGGGCATCGGGTTCAGGAGGCGGAGGATGCCCATGTAGAAGACGAGGCCCGCCATGCCCAGGAGAAACACGCCATTGAACAAGGCGCCGAGGATCTCAGCTCGGAACGATCCGAACGTCCGATACTGGTCGGCCGGGCGCGCCGCGATGCGGCCAGCGATGAGGGCTAAGACCACGCCTCCCACGGCAGAGAAAGTGTGGAAGGCGTCGGAAAGGACCGCGATGGAGCCGCTGATCACAGCGAGCCCTAACTCGATGATGAAGTAGACTCCCGTGAGCCAGGCCCCGATCTTCAGCGCGCGCTCGTTGCTCCGGTACATGGCAGCCATATCATGGCCGCCACGCTCGCGTTCATGACGGGAGTGATCTTGAATGCTCCTTCCCCTCCAAACGGGGTATGGTTGACGAACCGGGCGGGCAGTATAAGCTCACCACCCGACTTCCACAATGTAGCGTCTTCGGCAATTCGTCAAGGATGAATTTGCACCCGTGACTCACGGCTCAGTTCACTGGGTTGACATTATGATAGCTCGTGGCCCGAACAACCTCCCACGCCCGACTTCAGCGTGGCGACCCTTCCGGGCCTTTCAGGGGGTACTCCTCCCTCAGCCGTTGATAGAGATCGTCGTCACAAATCCACGGAAATGATGGTATCCCTGTGATCTTGATTTCGCCGTCGATGACGATGGTGGGGACCGCATTGACTCCATACTCTCTCATCTTCGCCTCGACCTCCTCTGTCGCCTGGTTGACATCGAGGACAATTTCTGTGTGCACCCTCGACACTTGCCCACCTCGATGACGTCGCTGACGTACCTGCATAGGGGACAGCCTGAGGAGAACATCTCGATGGTGTGGCCCCGCTTCATTGGGGGCTCATGGGGAGGGATGGATAAGACGTTCACGATGCGGGGCGTCCATGTCGATTCCTCTCGCAAGGAAAGGATCCCGCGATCTCTACAGCTCCCGAAATGCACCGTCAATGCGAGACGCAACGCAAGCTGGGCGAGACCACCCCTGAAATCCCAGGAAAGGTCTTTGGTGGCCTTTCCAGGCAGCTATCTCCCCCCACCCTCACACCTGGCTCCGTTGGATGGATATCAGTATCAGGACGAACCCGAGCACCGCCGTGAGTGCCTCGGCAGTGTGCGCCGATACTAAGTCCCATCCGAGGAATTCGAAGAGGACGCCCTCAACCACCGCCCCGAGGGTCAGAAGGGCGAATCCTGCGGTCAAAAAGAGAAACGTATCCCGGTGACCGCGGGCCTGAACGACCATCCGCAGCCCCCAGAGGGTCACGATCGCCCCCGCAGCGACGATGGCGAGGCGAAAGACGGCGAGGGTGGGGTGCTCCGTCAGCTCCCCTCCCGGGCTGCCAGAAACGCCCATCCCCAACGCACGTTCAGCCAGACGGCGAGCGCGAGCAAGACGCCAAAGTGCAGCCCCTCGCTGATTTCCACCCAGGCAGGAGGCGCCAGCGTGCCGATGAGCTCGACAAGGATCCAAGCAGAGAGGAAGGCCGAGAAACCAATCCCGAAGCCCAGGACGCGTTCCCGGCGGGGGGTCCGATCGAGCATCATCCGAGCAAGGAAAATGGCCAGAGCGAGGCCCAAGAGCGCCAGGACCACAATCTGGAGAACGGACTCGAGGACCGTGGCTACCCCTCCTCACGAAGCTTCCAGTAGACCAGCGCAAAGACGAGGATGAAAGCGGCGGAGAGCGCCTCGACGCTCACGACCACTGCGGGGATTCCGACAAAAATGTCGGTGGCGTGAAAGACCGCGTGGGCGGCGAGAGCGACGACTAGGAAACCAGCCAGGCGCGCGTAGGACGGATTCGACTTACGCAATCTCAGAGCAAAGTACGTAGGCGGGAAGGCTGCCACGATGAGAGCCACAATGCTGAGAGAGGCCCAGATGCTCAGCCTTTCACCCCCCTCGGACGGAGGACGATGGCCAAGGTCGCGAGTCCAGCAAGGACGAAGGCGGACTCGACGAGGTGGACGGTGGCAAGGTCCCAGCTGAGGAGCTCAAAGAGGAGGCCCTCTATGAAGGATCCAAGCGCGATGAGGCCGAACCCAACGGAGAGGGCAAGCATGATTGCTCCTCCATTTCGACGATACGCCAGGTACGACAGAAGGGCGATGGCGGTACCGAGTAGGAGGACGGTGACCTTGGCTGCCACGAGGAAGGGGTGGTCGACCACTACAGCTCCTCCTGGAAGGAGTGGAAGAGGCGGAACACCTTCTGGACGGCGTCGAGGTTGGGGACTCCCGAGACAACCACCTCTCCGGATTGGAACTTCAAGCTCACCTCACGAAAGGTCGCCTTGTACATCAGGTACTTCTTCCCCTCCGACGTCAGGACGGTCCGAGCCACCGCCAGCAGGCCCTCCTCCTCCAGTTCGTGGAGCCGCCGGTAGGTCGACGAACTGGGGAGTCCTTCCTCATGGATCAGGTCCGCCGCAGACCGGGGACGGTTGCTCGTCGCCGCGAGAATCCGCCTGCTCTGCTCGTCGGCAAGCGCTCGCAACAGCGCCTCTTGGAGCCTGCGGTCCTTGATAAGCATGGGAGCTCATTCCCAGTCCTGGGACTCAGCTCGGGAATCGTCTTTCCCTTTTATATGAATAGAAGACGCAGTGGGAAGCATGCGTGAAAAAGCTGCTACGGGTCAGAGATGGCGAAGGCCGTGGCTCTGGATCGGCGTCCTCATCGCGGTTGGCCTGGTCACCGGGACGACAGCCGCGTTCTTGCTGGCGCCCTCCGCACCGCAGCGGACCTTCACAGTGATGGCCTACCATTGGGGGTTCGCCATCTATGACGAGAGCGGGACAGAGGTTCCCGCGATCGAAGTCGCAAGTGGAACTC
This sequence comes from Thermoplasmata archaeon, assembly GCA_046759185.1. Taxonomy (GTDB): domain Archaea; phylum Thermoplasmatota; class Thermoplasmata; order RBG-16-68-12; family JAJISG01; genus JAJISK01. The sequence continues at coordinate 38,036 of JBHIBO010000013.1, forward strand.
AGGTAACCCTGGAGATCTTCTCCGGGGCTTCCCTCGATCACGAGGCGCATCATGAGATGATGGAGCGGACGGTCGTGGCGTGGGCCGACAACCCGGAGTACGGTGCGAAGACCGCTATAGAACTGATGGAGTTGATGGAGGATGCCGAGGCGGCGGGACTGAACGACCACGTCTTGACCATCCCCCAGTTCGGCGTTTCCATGTGGACGGACCATGAATCGCCAGAGCCCGCTCGGGTGACCTTTGTTGCCGACGAGGCGGGGACCTTCGACATTACATGCGCCGGACTGTGTGGCTGGGGCCACATCTACATGCACCTTGAAGGCGGATTGGTCGTCAGCTAGGGCGGGGACACCCGCCCCCCTCTTCTTTCTTGCACTTCTTCGGCGGAGTCCTACGGTGACGACCACCCCGGCCACCTTATCCGTCAGAGGCCACATCGGTTGAGGGATTTCAGGTGTCTCGACGCCATCCCGGCGCCGACTTGCCTACGCTGGGCGGCGCAGGCGGCGGCCCAGACCTTACGGACTCCTAATCGGGATGGCCGTACCGGTGAGGGTCTGCCTCAAAGGTTTCCTTGCAGCCACTGGAGCAGAAGTAAAACGTACGCCCCTCGTGAGTGGCGGTGTAGTCGGTCGTTCCCTCGTCGACGCTCATACCGCAGACTGGATCCGTAGCCATATTTGGTCCCATCAAGCACTACATCGAGCCCTCTTTTGTACCGTTCCATTTGCAAATGTAACCCGGCGCGGGCGTGCAATCCCGCGGTACGTTGGCGCAATTCCGCTCGGGCAACTAACGGGGACGCCTCGTGAGGGATCGTCGCTCCAGGATAGGGCGACTTCATCCGTCCGGCATTTCCGCATGGGGCCCATCCTCGACAATCATCCCACCGTGGCCGCACCGCTCTCCGTTTCCGGTCACCCCTCCTCCCCTTCCCGCCGAACTCTCATCCAGGCGTCGAGACTTTTCTGCCACCCGGCATTGTCCCGGCCCTCCGACCACCAGAGGACCAGTCCGAGAACGACGCAGATGACGAGAAGCAGGGAAAAGAAGAGGGCGAGCGGGAACTGCCACCATAGGGTGACCAGTGCGGCAACCCCTCCACCTGCCCCCATGGCCAGTACGAGCCAGATTTCTATCCCGAAGTGGCGCTTTGCTCCTCTCCCGCGGCCGTCACGGGAACCCGGGATCATTCGCGTACTCCACCCGGGGCGAGCCATTCAGCTGCCTCCGGTTGCTACACTCGTGGTCGGGGTTCGCGGGAGGGGCAGGGGACGGGTCGGGCCACGTGGGCCGGGCTTCCACCGATTGAGCAACATGGAGTTCAGCGTTACGGTAACCGAAGAGGTCGCCATGGCGACGGCGGCGAAGATGGGGTTCAAGAGGGGTCCTCCAAAGAGGTAGAGCACGCCCGCAGCCACCGGGATGAGGGAAACGTTGTAGGCGAAGGCCCAGAACAGGTTCTGCTTGATCTTTCGCACGGTCCGCTTGCTGAGCTCGATTGCGGAAGCCACGTCGCGCGCATCGTCCTTGATGAGGACGATGCCGCCAGTCTCCTTGGCGATATCCGTTCCGCTCCCTATGGCGATCCCTACGTCGCTGGCCGCCAGAGCGGGTGCGTCGTTGATGCCGTCGCCCACCATGGCCACGAGTTTGCCCTCTTCCTTGAAGTCCCTGATGACCTCCGCCTTGTCGCCTGGCAGGACCTCGGCGAGCACGTGCTTGATGCCGAGCCTCCGAGCTATGGCCCGCGCCGTTCGTTCGTTGTCACCCGTGAGCATGACCACCTCGATGTCCATGGCCTCCAAGCTCGCGATCGCGTCGAAAGAGGAATCCTTTAGCGTGTCGGCCACCGCCACGATGCCGGCCAGGTTCCCATCGAGACCGATAAGCATGGCCGTCTTGCCGTCCGTTTCCAGCTCTCGCAGTTGTGTCTCGACACCGTCGGTCACGATTCCCTCCATCCTGAAGAGCCTGCGATTGCCCAGAAGGATGCTCTGTCCGTCGTGGGTGGCGCGAACGCCATGCCCGGGAACCGCCTCGAAGAAATCTGGTCCCGAAGGGGCGAGGTCTCTGTCGCGAGCCCCTCGAACGATGGCTTCCCCCAGCGGATGCTCGGAGCCGGTCTCGGCGATGGCGGCCAGGCGCAGGACCTCCTCTTCCTGGTACCCCGGCATGGCGATGACGTCGGTGAGAGAGGGCTCCCCCTCGGTCAGGGTTCCCGTCTTGTCGAAGATGACGGCCTCCAGCTTCTTCGCCTTCTCCAGGTACTCACCGCTCTTGATGAGAACACCGTGCTGTGCCCCCTTCCCTGCTCCGATCATGAGGGCCGCGGGAGTCGCGATCCCGAGGGCGCAGGGGCATGCAATGATCAGCACGGAGACGAGTACGACAAAGGCAAGGGAGAAGGGGAGCCCACCGACGTAGAGCCAGAGGGCGAAGCTCCCGACGGCGACGAGGACCACCACGGGAACGAAATAGCTGGACACGAGGTCCGCCATCCTCTGAATGGGCGTCTTGGAGACGATCGCCTCCTCCACCATGTGCACGATCTGGGCCAAGGTCGTGTCGCTGCCGACCTTGGTGGCCCGCATGCGGATCAGGCCGGTTTTGTTGATGGAGGCGCCGATGATCTCGTCTCCCTCCCCCTTCTCCACCGGCATGCTTTCCCCCGTGACTACCGACTGGTCTACGGAGGAGTATCCGCTCTCGACGACGCCGTCCACGGGGACGCGCTCTCCGGGGCGGACAAGGATGCGGTCGTCGACCCTGAGCTGTTCTACGGGGACCTCCGTCTCCCCTCCGTCTCCCAGGACAGTGGCCATCTTGGGCTGGAGGTCCAGGAGCTTGCGTACGGCGTCGGACGCCCGGCCCTTGACGACGTGTTCCATCACGTTGCCCAGAAGGATGAATCCGATGATCAGGCCCGACTCGGTGAAGTAGACCATGGGACCCGTCTCGATGATGGTGGGGAAGAGAGCAGGGAAGAAGGTGAGGAGGGTGCTGTAGCCCCAGGCGGCCGACGTGCCCGTGGCGATCAGGCTGTCCATGTTCGCTTGACGGGCTCGGACCGCATCCGCCGTCCCCTTGTAGAACTTCCAGCCGCCCACGAACTGAACGGGCGTCGCCAGGAAGAAGAGCCAGACGTAGAGAGGAAGCCCAAGGGTGAGGGGATTCCAGCTCTCGGCTCCAATAAGGGGGGGGTAGAAGTATTCGAAGAAAAGGGTGATGAAGCCCAGCGTGAGGCTGAAGGTCGCCATGAACTTGAGCCGGCGGAACTCCTTCTCTGGTTGGAGAAACGTGTTCAGGCAGTTCTCACTGCAGAAGTAGTACTGGGTCCCTCGTCGCTCGGCCTGGAAGGGCGTCCTGCTTTCATCGACGTACATCCCACAGATGATGTCCTTTGCCATGGCGACCGGGTTAGCAAGGGCCCACCCGTTCCATCTCCCTTGCGTTTTCCGTGTGGCACTTAAACCGCCGCTAGGCCTTTCTGAATGTAAGCATCGAGTGGCCTAAGATCGTGTTGCCCCCCGTGAGCAGGGCCATGGAGGACTGTGCAGGGTTGGGGCGCCCTGCGACGATATCACCTCACCTGAGAGGGAACTCAACACTGTCCGCAATCTTTGGACACTGGGCTGGTGAACCCGGAAGGAGGGGCCCGTCTTCCCTAACGCCGAGGGAGAACCGTGAGTCGACCACCTCGACATTTCTTGCCTTACAGACGTAAGGCGACTTCCACTTGGCCTGGCCCGTGCATACCGAGTCCGTGCGAGCATCGTCGGCCGGGACCTTTCATCTCACCGTGACGTCACGGGCGACGCGTCTCCTCAGGCATCTGGAGGAATCCTCACTTCACACCACCGTTCGCTGGGTCCCAGGGCCGTGTCGGGACGACTGGTGTGGGCCCATCCCCAAGCTGCGGGTCCGCCCTGGGAGCCCGCCCGCTCGTGAGAAGGGTAACTCGGTCCATCGGGTTGTGCAGGGGATTGACGTCTACGTCCCCGAATCGGTGGCAGAGACCGCGGCTCGCAACCAGGACCGGCTACAGATCGACGGGAACCCTTTCACTCGAAAGTTCCGACTCAGGGGACTGACCTACGGCCTACGTCCTCCGGCGCGTCTTCACTCCTGACGCTGTCAGGTATTATCGGCTCCCCATAAGGCAGCGATGGTCGGCACTTCCTTTGTGAAAGGGAAGCAAGAGGGAAGGTATGACCAATCTCAGTAGGGGATCTCAGCCGAAGAGGTCGTGATGGCCACAAGGGCACTTGCCCGAAGCTTGGGGATTCGTGATGGTGAAGCCCGATCCCTCCAGGCCCTCTGCGTAATCCACCACGGTTCCCTCTAGAAGCGAGATCTGGTCCTTCCTAAGGACCACTCGAAGGCCATCAACATCCTGGGCCTCGTCTTCCTCGGTCAGGTCTCGTTCGGGTGCGAACGAGTACGTATGCCCCTGCCCCTGCATGCAGTGCGTACGAACAAGGGAAATCCTAAGCATGTCCCTCTCGTGCCCATCCCGGGCGAAGTATTCCGTGATCTTCTCGAGGGCCTTCCCTTTCAGTGTGATGTGTGTGCCGGACTCCATGGGGCCGCATGCCCACCCCGGTCCATCCTCTTTCCCATTCTCAATTGTCAGGCGGTTCCGGGTAGAAGCGCGCGTGCTCGTGCCTCGGTCCGGCCCTTCGTGTAACGATTGTAAATACAGAAGTATCTAGGGGGTCCAACTGATGACGCGTCATGGACCTCGATAGCACGGACGTTGACATCCTGAGGCACCTGCAGGTTAACGCGCGCTTGTCGTTCCGAGAGCTGGCTGGGAAGGTGGGCGTAAGCGTCCCGACCATCAGCGCCCGGGTGAGTACCCTGCGAGAGTTGGGCATCATCCGTGGCTATCGAACCGACATCAATCCGCAGCGCCTCGACGAGTTGCAGATCGTGCTGCTGGTGAAGTGCGCTCCGCCGGCTAAGTCGGAGGTGGCCTCCGCTCTCGCCGAGATTGAGGAGATCCGTAGGGTCATGACCGCCCAAGGTCCGAGAGTGGTCGCGTTGGCTACGGTTGCCCACCAGGGAGGTGTCGACCATCTTCTCGAGAGGGTTTCCCAGGTGCAGGACGTCCTGGATTACGAGCACCTCATCGTCGCTTCTGTCGTGAAGGATGTCTCCAACGCGATCATCACGGAGGGACTGTCTACGACCCTGATCTGCTTCCAGTGCAAGGACCTCATCCATGGAGACCCCATCAAGGTGAGGATGGACAGGAGGGACCACTACTTCTGCTGCCACTCCTGCGAAAAGCTCTACGTGGAGCGGTATCGTCGCATCAAGGAAGCGGCGCGGGCTTAGTGCCGCTCCCGGTGTCCCGCGAAGAATGTGGGCAGGAAACGTTCGCAAGATGGGGAGAGAAATGGAGGGGCCGGAGGAGAGCCGACCCCCCTGCCGTCCGCCGCCCTAGTAAGAGGGGCTAGCAACGCTACGAGGCTTCGCCCAGCCTCCATACGCCCCCACCGCAACGCCCACGATGGCGAAGAAGATCGACACCCCAAGACCTGCGAGGCTTGCGTAGAACGCCGATACGCCAATCCCAATCAGGCTGAGCACGAAGACGACGATTCCTGCGCCAAGAGTACCTTTCCTCATGTCCTTTTCACCTCCTGGCTCTTTCCGAGCCCTTCATGAAAGGAGGAATGAGACGACGGCTCATTGGATTGTCCATTTGCGTTTTCCAATGAGCCTGTGCGTTCGGCTTCCCTATTGAAGGGTTCGGCATGACGCAGTTAACGAACGTCAAGACCGGAAGCGACTCCGAGACTAGTCCTAGTCTGGCCAGTGGGGTGGCTCGGATTTGAAACGGGGTCACGGGCCGTCCTGGGGCAGTCATCAGCCCCGCGAATGTTTTCCCGTTGGCCCATCATAAAGGCCACACCGGTATCTGAACCGCAAGGGGTTCATCCGGGCGACCCTCTGATCTTCGGTTCTCCAAGTGAGCTGCCAAAGGGTTAAGTGTATGTGTACGTATACACATACATGGGGTCCAAGACGATTTCCATCACGGAGGAGGCCTACCATCGGCTCAGGGCGAGGAAACGGCGGGGAGAGAGTTTCACCGACGTCGTTCTTCGCCTCACAGAGAGGCGGCCTCTGACTGAATTCGCCGGAATCCTGGATGAGGAGACGGGTCGCGCCCTTGCAGAAGCTGTGGAGGAGGCACGCAAGGAGCGGGCCTCGGTGGATGTCTCCCGATGATACTGGAGACAAGCTTCGTTATCGATCTACTCCGGGGAAACCCTAGGGCGTTGGCCAAAGCAAGGGAGCTGGATGGGCGGGGCGAAGCCACCTACCTACCAACCCCGGTCCTCTTTGAGCTTTGGGAAGGGGTCGCACGTAGTGTTCGTGTCAGAAGGAGTCGAAGGCTGCTCGAGGACTTCATCAAGGCTCAGGACCTCCTGCCTTTCGCCTCCGAAGACGCCCGCGAAGCTGGATTTCTGTCAGGCAACTTGAAGAAGCAGGGCCGTCCGATGGGGACCGTGGATGTCCAACTGGCCGGTATGGCGAAGGCGAGGGAAGAGACCCTGCTGACCGGCGACCGCGACTTCTCCGCAGTCTCTCGCCTCGTGAGCCTTGAGGGATATCCTTAGCGCATTTGAATCCGACCCGACCAGCGTGGGCCTCGCGCTGCCTTCGTTGCCGGCGAAACCTCCAAGTCTGTCCCGCGTGAACGGAGGAGCAATTCGGCCCTCCTGGCCGATGGGGCTGCCCGGATTTGAACCGGGGTCACGGACTCCCAAAGCCCGAAGGATT
>JBHIBO010000014.1:0-44436 GCA_046759185.1 Thermoplasmata archaeon
CTGGATGGTGTCCCCCGTCCGAAAGGTTCGATAGTCGTGCTCGTTCAGGCGGATGAAGGACGAGGTCGCCTCCCAGGCGTCGATGATGATCTTGGCCGTCTCCCCGAGGTAGACGGGGATCTCCGGGTCAACGAACTGCAGGTGGTAGATGTGATCGAAGTGGCAATGGCTGATGAAGATCCCATCGAAGGCAGGTGGTTCGTAGGCGATGTCGCAGCCACGCAGCTGATCCTCCGCGTACAAACCGGGGATGCGGGGCATCAGGCGCAAAGAGAGGTAGTCCCGAAGCCCGAACCGCTTCCGGGGCATGAGCCAGGGGTTCACAAAGAAGTCGTCGAGGAGGTGGAAGGTCTGCCCCATATCGAGGAACACCCGGGCATCCTGGTCTTCGACGAGGATCTTGTTGCCCCCGATCTGACCTATCCCACCGTGGGCGGTGATCTGGGGCATCGGTCGTCCACCGTAAGGCGAACATATCTGCTTTGTGGAGGCAAGTTGCCATCCCTTCGATTCTCCGGACTGCGGCTTTCCCGCAGGCAAGTCACGCGTTTGACCCAACGTCTTTAAGGGGCACCCCATATCGACGTGCGGATGCTCTCCCAGAAGCCCGACTGGCTCCGGGTCAAACTTCCCGGGGGAGCGGAGTATCGTCACTTGAAGGGGGTCCTGCGGGACCGGAACCTGAACACCGTCTGCGAAGAGGCCCACTGCCCCAACATCGCGGAGTGTTGGGGCGGGGGCACGGCCACGGTTATGCTCATGGGGGATACCTGCACCCGTGGGTGCCGGTTCTGTGGGGTGAGGACCGGGAATCCCAAGGGCATCCTGGATCCCTACGAGCCCGACAAGGTGGCCGACACGGTAACGCAGACGGGCTGGCGATACGTGGTCCTCACTTCCGTGGATCGGGATGACCTTCCTGATGGCGGTGCCGGGCACTTCGCTGCGACCATTCGGGCGATCAAGGCCCAGGATCCGGACGTCCTCGTGGAGGCCCTGGTCCCCGACTTTCGGGGGAGCCAGGAATCCGTGCGGGTGGTTGTGGAGGCCGGACCGGACGTCTTTGCCCAGAACCAGGAAACGGTGGAGCGGTTGACCCACCCCGTTCGCGATGTGCGGGCTGGTTACGAACAGACCCTCTGTGTCCTTGGGGCGGCGAAGGCGATCCGGCCCGCACTGTACACCAAGTCCTCTCTCATGCTAGGGCTGGGGGAACGGGAGGACGAAGTTCTCCAAGCGATGCGTGACCTCCGGGGGGTGGGCGTGGACATCCTGACCTTGGGTCAGTACCTTCGACCGAGCACCCGACACATCGAGATGGCCCGCTACGTTCCACCGGAGGAGTTCGATCTCTTCCACCAGAAGGGGCTGGATATGGGCTTCCGGTACGTGGCCGCTGGCCCCCTCGTGCGGAGTTCCTACCGGGCAGGAGAGTTCTTCCTCGAAGGCGTCCTGCGTGACGGGGCGACTATGGAGATCCTCGCGGGAGGGTGACGGCGATGGCCAAGATCCTCCAAATCATCGGACTGGATGGGAAGTACAAGGAGAAGGAGGAACCTCCGCTCTCGGAGGAGGAGCTGCTCAATCTCTATCGCTACATGATGCTCACGCGCGCCCTGGACACCAGGGGCATGGCCCTCCAGCGGCAGGGGCGGATCGGTTTCTACGTGCCCAGCCACGGCGAGGAGGCCGTGCAGATCGGGAGCAGCGTGCCCCTCGAACCTCAGGACTGGATCGCACCTGCCTACCGTGAGCAGGGGGCCGCGCTGGTCCGGGGAATCCCCCTGAATCAGGTCGTGGCGCAGCTCTACGGGAACGAGGAGGACACGTCCCACGGCCGGCAGATGCCGAACCACTTCAGCAGTCGTGCAGTCAACTTCATCTCAACCTCCAGCCCCGTGGGGACCCAAATCCCTATCGCCACGGGCGTGGGATGGGCGGCGCGGATGCAGGGGGACAAGGTCGTCGCCCTGTGCTATTTCGGGGACGGGGCGACTTCGCAAGGCGACTTCCACGTGGCCATGAACTTTGCCGGGTTGCACCGCCCGAATACCGTGTTCGTCTGCAAGAACAACCAATGGGCCATCTCCCTTCCCTTCGCAAACCAGACGGGTACGCGGGAGATCGCCATCAAGGCACAGGCCTACGGCTTCGAAGGGGTCCGGGTCGACGGCAACGACGTCCTGGCGGTGTACCGGGCCTCCAAGGAGGCCATCGACAAGGCCCGGTCAGGGGAGGGACCCACCCTCATCGAGGCCCTGACCTACCGCATGGGTCCCCACACGACCTCCGACGACCCCACCCGCTATCGGGACGAGGCGGAGGTGGAGAAGTGGCGGAAGCAGGACCCCATCGTTCGGTTCCAGCGGTACCTCAAGGCCAAGGGCATCTGGAACGAGGAGATGGAGGTCGAGATCCGCCAGGATGCGGAGGCCCAGGTGGATCGGGCTGTGGTTCGGGCGGAGGAGCGGGACCTGCCGCCCCCAGCCACCCTCTTCGACGATGTCTACGCGGAGATGCCCCCGCACATCAAGGAGGAGAAGGAAGCCTTTCTCAAGTTCCTGGAGAAATCCTAGATGCCCAAAATGAACATCGTCCGGGCCGTCAACAACGCCCTGCTGGAGGAGATGCAGCGAGACGACCGGGTCCTCCTCCTGGGGGAGGACATCGGCAAGAACGGCGGGGTCTTCCGGTGCACAGAGGGACTGTTCGAGGAGTTCGGTCCCAACCGGGTCATCGACACCCCCCTGGCAGAATCCGGAATCGTGGGGGCCTCCATCGGCATGGCGTTCTATGGCCTGCGCCCGGTCTCCGAGATCCAGTTCCTCGACTTCATCTACCCGGCCTTCGACCAGATTGTGAGCGAGGCGGCTAAGTTTCGCTACCGTTCGGGCGGGGAGTATCCGTGCCAGATCACCATCCGCTCCCCCTACGGCGGGGGCGTCAAGGGGGGCCACTACCACTCCCAGTCCACGGAGACCTACTTCTCCCACACCCCCGGCCTGAAGGTGGTCATCCCCTCCACCCCCTTCGACACGAAGGGCTTGCTCCTCTCTTCGATTCGGGACCCGGATCCCGTCCTCTTCCTCGAGCCCAAACGGATCTACCGAGCGGGCAAGGAGGAGGTACCCGAGGGGGACTATACCGTCCCACTGGGTGAGGCGAAGGTCATTCGGGAAGGGGCCGACGTCACCCTGTTCGGCTACGGTGCGATGATCCCCCAGTGCGTCGGGGCGGCTGAGCAAGCCGAGGAGGTCGGGATCTCGTGCGAGGTCGTGGACCTCCGTACCCTGGTCCCCCTGGACATCAACGCCGTCCTCGATTCGGCCAAGAAAACAGGTCGCGTGGTCATCGTCTACGAGGCGACCAAGTTCCTGGGCTACGGGGCGGAGATCGCGGCGATCCTGGCGGAGAAGGCCATCGAGTACCTGGAGGCCCCGGTCCTGCGGGTCGCGGGGCTGGACACGCCCTTTCCCTACACGTACGAGAACCTCTATCTGCCCGACGCGGCGCGCATTCTCGAGGGGGTCGAGAAGGCCTACAGCTTCTGAGAGGGTAACCATGGCGCAAGAGTTCAAGATGCCGGACATCGGGGAGGGCCTCACCGAGGGGGAAATCGGCAAGTGGCTCGTCGAGGCGGGTCAGACGATCAGGGAGAACGACCCGTTGGTGGAGGTCCTGACCGAGAAGGTCAACGTGGAGATTCCGAGCCCTTTCTCCGGGATAGTCCTGGAGCTCCTCGCAGAGGAGGGGGACGTCGTGGACGTGGGGACGGCCATCGTCGTGATCGGGAAGAAGGGCGAGAAGCGCAAGAAGGCCGAGGACAAACCGAAGGAAGAGGGTCCGACAGAGGAGGAGAAGCCGGTGGAAGAGGAGGAAGAGGCCAAGGCGGCAAAGAAAGAGGAGAAGCCAGCCAAGAGGGCGGCGCCCTCGGGAAAGATACTTGCCACCCCCGCCGTCCGGAGGCTGGCCCGCGAGCTGGACATTGACCTTCAGGACGTGAAGGGATCGGGGGCGCAAGGGCGCATCACGCAAGGCGATGTCCGCGCGTTTTCCGAGGCCGGAGGGGCCGTCGAAGCGGAGGCCGTTGTCGAAGAGGAGGTCCCAGAGGAGGTCCCCTCAGAGGAACCTGCCACGGAGGAAGCCGTTGTTGAGGAAGTTGAGGCCGAAGAGGCCCCGCCCAAGGAACACGCTGTCGAGGCCGCCGCGGTGGAAGAGCCGGTCCCAGCACCCTCGAAAGAACTAGTCGAGAGGGTCAAGATTCGCGGCATCCGCCGCACCATCTCGGAACGCATGCACCAGTCGAAGAACACGGCCGCCCACTTCACCTACGTGGAGGAGGTGGACGTCACGGAGCTGGTGTCCCTCCGAAGACGCGTCAAGGCGTGGGCGGAAGACCGCGGGGTGAAGCTGACCTACCTGCCCTTCATCCTCAAAGCCCTCGTCGCGGCCCTGCGGGAGAACCCGACGCTGAACGCGACGGTGGATTGGGAGAACGAGGAGGTTCTCATCAAGCGCTACTACAACATCGCCGTGGCCACGGCCACGGACGCCGGACTCCTCGCCCCCGTCATCCACGCGGTGGACCAGAAGTCCATCCTCACCGTGGCCAAGGAGGTGGACGCCATCTCCGACAAGGCGCGGGCCGGGAGGCTAACGTTGGAGGACGTTCACGATCCGACCTTCACGGTGACCAGCCTCGGGGTCATCGGGGGAGTCCTCGCAACGCCCATCATCCACCACCCCCAGCTTGCTATCTTGGGGGTCCACAAGATCGCGAAGCGTCCGATGGTCCAGGATGGCCAAGTGGTCATCCGGGAGATGATGAACGTCAGCGTCTCCTTCGACCACCGCATCATCGACGGGCACGTGGGGGCGGCCTTCACGCAGTCGCTAGTCCGCTACCTCGAGGATCCCGGGGTCCTCCTCCTCCACCTCTTGGAATCGGAGGGGAATGGCCCGTAAGGTGAAAGCGGTCGTCATCGGGGCGGGACCTGGCGGGTACGTCGCCGCGATCCGACTCGGCCAGCTCGGCGTGGACACCCTCCTCATCGAGCGCGATCGCCTCGGAGGTGAGTGCCTCAACTACGGCTGCATCCCCTCCAAGGCCCTCATCTCCGTGGGAAGTCTCGTTCGCAACGTCCAGCAGGCGGAACGGATGGGGGTGCGCATCAAGGGCCTCGAGGTGGACGCCAAGAAGCTCCAGACCTGGAAGCAGAGGGTCGTGGACCGCCTCGTCAAGGGCGTGGAACGCCTGACGGAGTCCGTGGGTGTGGAGGTCCTCTACGGGGAGGCGACGTTCGAGTCACGATCCCGGCTGAAGATCACGAGCAAGGACGCGGAGGAGTGGGTGGAACCCCAGAACGTCATCATCGCCACCGGTTCGGAGGCGATCCCCCTGAAGGGCCTGGACTGGGATGGAAAACAGGTCCTCTTCGCGAAGGAGGCCCTCGAGTTGGCGAAGATCCCTGCCAGCATGACGGTCATCGGCGGGGGCATCACCGGCCTCGAGGTGGGAATGATGTACGCCAAGCTAGGCACCCAGGTCGTCGTCGTCGAGCTGCTGGAGCAGCTCCTGCCGGGCGTGTCCAAGGACCTGGTCAAAGTCGTCGAGCGGTCCATGAAGCGTCTGGGCATCGCCTTCCATCTGAAGTCCAAGGCAACCAAGTTGAAGAAGACAAAAGAGGGCCTGACCTTGGATGTCGAGACCCCGAAGGGGAAGGAGAGCCTCGAGAGCGAGGTCCTGCTCGTATCCGCCGGGCGTCGGCCCCGCTTGGGAGGATTGGCCATCGAGAAGACGGGGGTCAAGCGGGACAAGGAGGGCTTCATCCAGGTGAACCGGCGGATGGAGACGAACGTGCGAGGCATCTACGCCATCGGCGATGTCATCGGCATCCCCTTTCTCGCCCACAAGGCGTCCAAGGAAGGCATGGTGGCGGCGGAGGTCATCGCCGGATTGCCCAGCGAGGCGGATTACCGGGCCATGCCGTCCGCCATCTTCACGGATCCGGAGATCGCCACGGTCGGGCTCTCCGAGAGCGACGCGAAGGCCGAGGGCATTCCGATCCAGGTGGGCAAGTTCCCCTTCCTCGCCTCGGGGCGGGCGCTGACCACGGGGGATGCGAACGGTTTCGTGAAAGTGATCGCGGAGGAGGAGACCGGTCTCGTCCTCGGCGTGGAGATCGTCGGGCCCGACGCCTCGGACCTCATCAGTGAGGCCGCCTTAGCCATCGAGATGGGCGCGGTCGCGGAGGACATCGCTCTGACCATCCACCCGCATCCCACCCTCCCCGAGAGCCTCAGGGAGGCGGCGGAGGACGTGGAGGGGCGGGCCATTCACCTGCCGAAGAAGAAATGAGGGAAGGATGCGCGGTCCTGGACTTGGGCGTTCAGGAGTACGGGGAGACGTGGGAGTTCCAGAAGCGCCTCGTGGCGCAGCGGTTGGAGGGCCGCGTGCCGGACACGCTCCTCCTAGTGGAGCATCCCCCCGTCTACACGGTGGGTCGTCGGGGCGGCGAGGAAGACCTCGCGGGTTTGGAGCTTCCGGTGTACCACGTCGAACGCGGCGGCGAAGTGACCTACCACGGGCCGGGGCAGCTGGTGGGATACCCCATCATGGGCCTCCCGAAAGGAAAGCTCGAGATCAAGGCGTTTATCGCGGCGCTGGAGGAGGTCCTCATCCGGACGGCGACCGACTTGGGCATCTCGGGAGAACGGGGAGTCCACGCGGGCCTGTGGGTCGGTCCGAAGAAGCTCGCCTCCATCGGGGTCGCCGTCAGGCATCACGTCACGTACCACGGTTTCGCCCTCAACGTGAACAACGACCTCGCTCCGTTTCTGGACGTGTGCCCGTGCGGGCTCGACGGCTCGGCTCTCACGTCGATGACGGAGGTGTTGGGTCGGAACGTCTCCGTGGAGGCCGTCAAGCCCTCCCTGCTCCGCCACTTCGCGGAAGTCTTCGACCGAGATGTCGTCCCATCGCCCGAGCCGATGACGGCCGTGCTCCGCTCCTAGATCCGTTTCCGTCGCCCTCTGGCTACCTTCAAATACGCCTGTGCCGGATGAGGCCCCGTGAAGAGGGTCGGCTTCCTGGTCAACCCCATCGCCGGCATGGGCGGTCGGGTGGGCCTGAAGGGAACGGATGGGGTTTTGGAGGAGGCCCTGGCCCTGGGCGCCGAGCCCGTCGCCTCGGAACGGGCCACAGAGGCGCTCGCTTCTTTCGCGAACACGGCTGCCTTTCGAGAGGTTCGGTGGTTCACGTGCGCAGCCCCCATGGGCGAGGGGGAGCTGACCGATCTCTTCGGTGAGGCTCTGGGCCACGAAATCGTCCATCGTCCGGCCCCCTCGACGACGGCCTCGGACACGCGGGAGGCGGCTCAGGCATTACTAGAAAGAGGCATCGACATCCTCCTCTTCTGCGGGGGCGATGGCACGGCCCGAGATCTCCTGGACGTGATTGACGAAGAGGTGCCCCTCCTGGGGATTCCCGCGGGGGTGAAGATGCACTCGGCGGTCTTTGCGGTCAATCCCGTTTCGGCAGGACAGATCCTAAGCCGGTTTCTCCTTGAGGAACTCCCCGTAGGACAGGCGGAAGTCCTCGATCTGGACGAGGACAGGTACCGGGAGGGGGAGTGGTCGATTCGCCTCTACGGGCTCGCCCTCACCCCCCAGGAACCGAACCTCGTGCAGGTCGGGAAGCTCCTCGTGACCGCGGTGACGGACGAGGCCATCCTCGAGGAGATTGCGGACTACCTCAAGGAGCTCATGGGGGAGGAGCAGGACGCCGTCTTCCTCTTCGGTCCGGGGGGGACCACGCATACGATCGCAGAACTGCTAGGCTTGGAGACGACTCTGCTGGGCATCGATGCCATTGCCCACGGGGAGGTCATCGGTCGCGATCTGAACGAAGAAGGCATCCTGGCGGTCCTCCGGGAGCAGGCCCAAGCCAGGCTCGTGCTGAGCCCGATTGGGGCACAGGGCTTTGTCCTCGGCAGGGGAAACCTCCAACTGAGCCCCGCCGTGCTTCGCAAGGTCGGATTGCCGAACCTGCTAATTGTGGCGACGCCCGCCAAGCTTCGCAGCACACCCCGCCTTCGTGCGGATACGGGCGATGCCGAGCTCGACGCCGCCTTCGTGGAGCGGAGCCATCGTCCGGTCATCATCGGCTACCGGACGAAGAAGATGCATCCCGTATGGAAGAGATCTTGAAACGCGGCTGTGACGATAGTCCTCGAAGTGAGGCTGATAGAGGCCCTCGGCGGATGTAAAGGGAGGTCCCTCGACCTACGCTGGCGGATGATCAGCGACCCGGCCCTTTCATTCCTGCGTTGTTACGCCGAGCTGCGTCAGCATCCCGAGCACGTCCCAGTACTCGCGAGTCTCGGTAATCTTCCCGCCTTCGACCTCGAACATGATGCCGAGCGGCACTCGGACGCTCTTTCCTGTGGCTGGAATCACTTGGCCTCCCGGGCCTGGAAGCGGTCCATCGTGGGTCCCCGACCAGTAGGCTCCCAGGAAGACGGAGTCACCCTGGCCGAAACTGCGTTCCTTCTCGACCTTCCCATCCGGGAAGGCGCTAACAAGGCCCATGAACCGCTGACGGATGGCCTCGACCCCCTTAAGGGCCTCTGGCAGGTCCGCCGTCGTGTAGACCGAGGACTCCGCGAAGATCTCATCGAAGCGATCCCAATCGCGCGCATTGATCGCCTCGTCCTTGGCGTCGACTACTCGCATGTTCTCCTCCACGCTCATTCAGTTCGCCTCCTCCCCTCTGCGGGGCTCTGTGTATGCGAAGCGCCCCTCCTCTGACGCCTCCGGCCTGGGATGAACTGGTGCTAACTTATCATTTGTTATATGCGAGCATGCAACATGTCTTCACCTTGTAGCATACGTGCATATCTGCATTACGCGGCTGAAACGTGGTGTTACGAGACGAGGCCCGTGGAGGCCCTCCCGGCTCCCTCCAGTCTCGTAGGACCGGTCCTCCCTCCTCCTCGCCGTCCTGTCGACGGGCTCCGGCAAGACGGGCCGATCCGGGAGGGGGGGACGAACCCCCTCTGTCGGGCTTCGGGGGTACCCTTGCCGTTAGAGCGCGTGAAGTGAATCGGGGAGAGAGGGCCTGTCCTCCACAGGCTTGAGGCGGGTGGCCTTCCTCGACGGGTCCGAGAATCGATCCTGCGAAGGGCGCGAACGCCCCTCAAGTTCTCTATGGAGCCGCTGTCGGGGGTGCCTGAACGGTAAGAACGTCCCTCAACGATTCGAGGAGTTGATTGCCAGGCCTGTCTGTGAAACTTCTCCCCACGTACCTGTACCTCACAACGCTTTTCTCATCCACCAAGCAGAGGGAAGGCATGGGGTAGGTACTCCTCTTGTGGAGCCGGGCGGGCATGTCCTTCAACTCTCTCTTCCGCGCCCTCACTGCATACGCATCGATTACCTCATGTTCCGGGTCCAGCAGGAGAGGAAATCCCGCCATGGTCTTCCTCCGGGTTTTCTCCGCTCCAGACACGTTGTCGGCACTGATGCCGACGAGCTGCATCCCCAGCTCCTCAAATCCCCGACGGTCCTCCTCGAAACCCGCAATCTGGGCATTGCATCTGGGACACCAGCTGCCCCGGCAAAAGACCGGCAGCACCCTTCCTCTCTCTACCGAGCTTCCGAAGACTCATCTCGTCACCGGCAACGCTTCGCAGGGTGAAGTCAGGGACCAATTCACCGACTTCGACCATGGTGAATCATTCAGATGGGGATACTTGCGCCTGAGTTTCGACAGTTCCAGACATCGCTCCGACTCTGGGTCTGATTCACGGGCCTAACGAGGCTATGGCGATTCCGAGGAGGCTGGCTTGCGGGCCGGCAACGAAAAGAAGGCGAGAGTCTGTAGAGCCCGTGCAACCGGAATGACGAGGAATCCGACGAAGACGATCATCAGAACCGCCTCGATGAGGGAACCCTTGGATGATGGTATAAGGGGTCGCGTCTTCTCTGCCTTCCTCATGGCCGAAACGGAGAAGCGGTCCACCACGGAGATCTTCACGCGGGCTGGCGGCATCTTCTGGGGCATCGTGCTCCTGATCGTAGGACTCCTCTGGCTCTTGGCCGCGATGAACGTCATACAGGTCGATGTCAACCTGATCTGGCCCGTACTCGTAATCCTAGGAGGCATCTACCTCCTCGTCACAAAACTCGTAGGCAGTCCCTTTCCCCCCGCCAAGTGAGGGCGGGGGCCGTTATCCCACCGAGGAAACGGGTCAAAACCTTCTTATCCGCACATCCGGTTGAAGCGGACCGGGATTCTCATGGGCGATTTGCGTGAGAGGGTGGCAGAGGATCGCGGACTTCTGAAGAGGATTCAACTCCACGTTCCGGGCTTCGCCGGTTACCGGAGGCGGGAAGACCTCCGCCAGGCGGAGAACATGCTCCGCATCCAGATGGCCAACAACCTCAAATCGGCCCGAGAGACGACGGAAGAGGCGCGCGAGCTGATGGTGGAAGAGAACCGCTACAAGGAACTGGACCGCGTGGGCCGCGTCATCAACCGGCTTAGGAAGCTGGAGGGCCGCGTGCGCCACGCAGAAGGGGGCTACACCGGGATCTCGCCGGCCATCCGGATCGAGGATGCCGAGATCAACCGACTCTACGAGTACGATGCCTCTCTCCTCGACGATGCCTCCGCCCTCGCCGAGAAATCGGCCGCCCTGAAGGGCGTGACGGGGGAGGCGAAGGAGGTGCGAAAGCGGACCAAGGAGATCCGGTCTGACCTGGACGCCTTCGAGGACACGTTCGAGAAGCGCATGCTTGTGGTTTCGGACACGGAGGTGGCGGAATGAGCCTCTTCGGGTCGAAGACCTTCGATTGGCCGAGCGCGAACAAGAGGGGCAACGTCGTGTGGCACCTCCCCCGAAACATCCGTCTCAACGACAACATCGTCGTACGGGAGGACGAGATTGCCGTCTTCTATCGTGACGGAAAGGCCCTGGGGTACATCGATCGACCCGACCGGTACGCCCTTACCAGCATCAACGCGCCCATTGTGGGCCCCATCGTGAAGGCCCTCTCCGGCGTGGAGCAGCGAGCCGAGGTCTACTACATCCAGAAGAGGCCCTTCGACGGGAAGTTCGGCTCGAAACAACCCTACCAATTCCGTGACAAGGAGTTCGATGTCGTCAGCCTGCGGCTGCACGGTGAGTTCCGATACAAGGTCGCCCTCCCCGAGAACTTCATCAACCAGTTCGTGGGCACCCTGAGCCTCACCAGCGCGAACCAGGTGGAGGAGCGGATCAAGGAGCAGGTCGTGGTGGTCACCTACGACGCCCTAGGGGAGATGAAGAACGCCGGGTTAGGGGTCCTGGACCTGGCAGCCAACCTGGAGGAGATCGAGCAAGCCATTCTTGCCAAAAGCCTGACCCACTTCGAGCTGTACGGCCTGGAAATCCAGAAGATTAGCGGGCTGAACATCAGCCTGCCAGATGAGGTTCAAGAGGCCGTGGACGCCCGAGCGGCCATGGCGATTACGGGGACCGACTTCATCCGCTACCAGACTGGGACCGCCATGCGCGAAGCCGCGGCGAATCCTGCCGGCGGGGGCGCCGGCGCGGGGGTGGGCGTGGGGGCAGGCATCGGCATGGGCGTCTCAATGATGGACGAGATGCGCCGGCGGGTGGAAGCCCCGGGTGCGCCCTGTGTGAACTGTGGCCGCCCCCTCGCCCAAGGATCCAAGTTCTGCAACGTGTGTGGCGCCGACCAGACAAAGAAACCCCCGGAGGGGGGCGCCTGCCCGAGGTGCGGGAAGGCGGTGGACGGTGACGCCAAGTTCTGCCCCCACTGCGGGGCGTCACTCGCCCCCGGGGTATGCGCCAACTGTGGCGCCGCCCTCTCCCCCGGGGCCAAGTTCTGCGCTGAGTGCGGGACCCCGGTGGGGCAGGCGGATGGCGGGGAGTGAGCAGGAGACCGCCGAAACCGGCGCTCCCGCGCCCACACCGTCGCCCGTGCTGGATGAAGACGTCATTGAGGACTATCCCTGCGCCTCGTGCGGTGCCTCCCTCACGTTCGCCCCCGGTACCACACGGATGGAGTGCCCCTATTGCGGGTCCGAGAACGAGATTGACATCGACCTCACCGAGTTTGAGGAACACGACCTCGAAACGCTCCCCCCGAGCCCGGCCACGGACAAGACGGGGATGGGAGTCGAGCAGCGAAGCTTCAAGTGCGAGAACTGCGGGGCTGTCCAGGCGCTGGAGCCGGCGGTTATCGCTACCGAGTGTGCCTTCTGCGGGTCCCCGGCCATCGTGGAGACCCCGAGCAATCCCGATCTGGTGCGCCCCACGGCCTTAGTCCCCTTCGCCCTCGATGTGGACTCCGCGCGTGGAAAGTATCGTCAATGGCTGGGCGCCTGGTGGCGCCGGCTGATCAGCCCGGGGTCGTTAAAGCAGACCGCGGTCATCACGAAGATCGCAGGCGTATACACCCCTTTCTACACCTTCGACGCCCAGGCCGAGTCCGATTGGTCGGGTTGGCGAGGCGACTACTACTACGTCACCGTGGGCACAGGAAAGAATGCCCGGACGGTACGACGAACCCGGTGGACCTACCGGTCGGGCCACCACTCCCGCTTCTATGATGACGTCCTCATCTACGCCTCACGGGGACTCCCGGAGGCGACCTTGCGCGAGGCCATGCCTTATCACCTGCAGCGTCTGGTCCCCTACAAGACCGAGTTCCTCGCGGGTTTCGCCGCCGAGGAGTACACGCTGGACCCCGACTCCATGTGGGGCACCGCACGTGAGAGCATGAAGTCCGCGGAGTGGCGCGCGTGTCGGCGTGAGCTGGGGGGCGACACCTACCGGAACCTGCGGGTTCACACGACCCTCCAGAATCCCACCTGGAAGCACATCCTGCTTCCGGTCTACGTGGCGAACTACATCCACGGGAGCCGGCAATTCCACTTCCTGGTGAACGGGCAGACCGGGGAGGTCAAGGGCACGGCGCCCATCAGCTGGCCCAAGGTCGCTGCCATTGTGGCCATCGCTGTCGGGGCAGTGCTGGGCATCGCAGCCCTTCTGGGGGTCTTCCCGTAATCACGATTCGGATGTCCCCTCAGACTCGGGCGGTGCCTCTCCCTGTCCCCGGGTCTTGTTGATGATCTCCTTGGTCATGAACCACAGGTTCGGAATGTAAGCGGTGTGACCCTCCGCCGTCTCCAGAACCGTCATCCGGATCTTCGTCTTGACGACCCGACCCTCGACGCCTCCCACCTTGATCGTATCTCCCACGAAGAACGGCTTGTCGGCCTGGACGAGGAGGCCCGCTGTGACGTTCTTGATGATGTCTGCCAAGGCGAAGCTGAGGGCGATGCTGAACGCGCCTAGGCTGAGGAGGAGGGCCGTCAGGTCCATCCCCAACGCCGCAAAGACCACGAAAACGCCCACGATGTAGACGATGAGGCGTGAAGCGCTGACGAGACTCTTCTCCAACTCCTCCGGATACTCTGTCCGCTGGAAGACGCGAGAGAGAACCCCGCTCACGATGTTGGAGGCGAGATAGAAGACGATGGCGAGGACAACCGCTGTGAGGATCGCGGTGAGGGAGAAGCCGAAGACGTCGATGGTCCCCAGGTTGATGCCGAATACGATGGGGACGAAGAGCAGGCCCACGATGATGACGAGGTAGAAGGACGTCCGGGCTACTCGTCGTTCCATGTCTTCGGGGAAGGGAGTTCTCCGGAAGGTGGCGACCAAGGCCGCGCGAACGGCCAATCCCGCCACGACGATACCGACGCCGATGAAGATCAGCAAGAGGAGCTGCCAGACGGTCAGCCCCAGAAGCGGAATGGGGGTATCCAGAAAGCTTCCAGCCTGTAGTACCGTCACCCCAAACCACGTCGCGGACCCGTGCACGCCCTCGCCCCCTTCCGGGATGAGTGGGGGATGGGTACTTGTAGCTCTCCCCCGAGACGCAGGTGGGGTACCCTAGGGTACCGAGAAGAAAGTTCGGTAACCTAATTATGGGGCCATCCATCAGCGGGCCGGAGAAGCCCTATGGCGGGGAAAATGCTGGCCGCTGTCAAGACCAAGCCTCAACCCGGAGCCATCGAGCTGCTGCAGGTGCCACGGCCCGATCCGAAACCCCACGAGGCGCTGATTCGCGTGAAGATCGCCTCCATTTGCGGCACGGACGTGCACATCAGCAGCTGGGACGAGTGGTCCCAGGCCCGCATCCGGACGCCCCTCATCCAGGGCCATGAGTTCGCGGGGGAGGTGGCCGAGCTCGGGAAGGACGTCTCCCTCGTCACCGTGGGAGACTACGTGTCGGCCGAGGGACACATCGCGTGCAATACGTGCTACCAGTGCCGGACGGGGAACGCCCACGTGTGCCGCAACGTTCAGATCATTGGCGTGGACCGGGATGGGGCCTTTGCTGAGTACGTCTCCGTTCCCGAGGAGAACCTGGTGGTGAACCCGCACAACCTGCCCCTGGAGATGGCCACCATCCAGGACCCTTTCGGGAACGCGGTCCAGTCCGTCTTCTCGGCCGACGTCCCGGGGAACTACGTCGCCATCCTGGGCTTGGGGCCCATCGGCCTCATGTCGGTGGCCCTGTGCCGCGCGGTGGCCGCAGGCAAGATCTTCGCCATTGGCCATCGAAACGAGTACCGCCTCAAGCTGGCGGAGACCCTAGGAGCCGACTACGTCCTCCGCTCCGACGCCAGCCTCCCGGAGACCATCGACCGCGAGACGGAGGGGCGGGGCGTGGACCACGTGCTGGAGATGTCGGGCAGCCCCGAGGCCTTCACCCTCGGCCTGAAGATCGTTCGACCCGCCGGCGGCGTTCACGTCCTCGGGATCTATCCCGAGCCCTTCTCCGTGGACGTCTCCTCGGGCATCGTGACCAAGGGACTTCATCTCCACGGCATCCATGGCCGCTTGATGTACGACACCTGGTACCGGATGGCGGGCCTCCTGACCTCGGGGCGCCTCGATCTCGAGCCGATCATCACCCACCGCTTCGCCTTCAAGGACTTCCTGGAGGCTATGGAGGTCGTCAGGTCGGGCCAGGCCGGCAAGGTGGTGCTGTACATGGAGGATGATGCATGACGGATCCGACGGGTTTCCTGCGGGAGGAGTACGAGCGCCTGTCTGAGGCCGACCTCGATTGGAAGCTCCGGGTCCTGGAGGGACCCTCCGCCCCCTACGGCGTCGTGGACGGTCAGAACGTCCTGATTCTGTGCTCCAACAACTACCTGAATCTGAGCAACCACCCCCGAGTCAAGGAGGCCGCCAAAGCGGCCATCGACGAGTTCGGGGCGGGCTCCGGCTCCGTGCGGCCCATCGCGGGGAACATGACCCTCCACGAGGAACTGGAACGCCGGATTGCTGGGTTCAAGCGGGCGGAGGCGGCCCTCGTTTACTCCGCCGGCTTCACGGCCAACTCGGGCCTCATCCCGCAGCTGGTGGAGAAGGGGGACGTGGTCATCAGCGACGAGCTAAACCACGGCAGCATCATCGATGGGGTCCGCCTCACGAAAGCGGATCGGATGATCTACGCGCACGCCGACGCCGTGGACCTGGAACGCGCCCTCAAGGAGGCCCAACGGGCCGGGCATCGACGGATCCTCGTCGCCACCGACGGGGTGTTCAGCATGGATGGGGACCTCGCCCCCGTGGACGAGATCGTGGACCTGGCCGAGGAGTTCGGAGCCATGACCTATGTGGACGACGCCCACGGGGAGGGCGTGCTGGGTGAGGACGGTCGCGGCATCGCCTCCCACCTGGGAGTGGAAGGGCGCGTGGATGTGGAGATGGGGACCTTCTCCAAGGCCTTCGGGGTCATGGGCGGGTACGTCGCCGGGAGCGAAGATCTCCGGAACTTCGCCTTGAACAAGTCGCGTACCTGGCTCTTGTCCGGTTCCCATCCCCCTGCGGTGGCGGCCGCGTGCATCGCCTCCGTTGACGTCTTGGAGACGGAGCCGCAATGGGTGCGCCAGCTCTGGGAGAACACCCTGTACTTCAAGCGGGCCCTGGCGGGGATGGGGTTCGACACGGGCATCAGCAAGACGCCCATCACCCCCGTCATCGTAGGGGAGAGCTCCGCGGCGAAGGAGCTGAGCGACCAGTTGTTGAAGGACGGCGTTTTCGCCCTACCCATCGTCTTCCCTATGGTGGCCCGGGACAAGGCTCGTATCCGGACCATCATGAACGCGGCGCTGACTAGGGACGATCTGGATGTCGCGCTGGCGGCGTTTGAGAAGGCGGGCAGGGAGTTGAGTATCCTCTAATTCTTGCGACCCTACCGCTCCTCCGGGGGCACCCCTCGAGGGAGGGGCTCTCTGGGGGCACTCATCAGTTTCTGATCGGCCGGCTGGATGGCCTTTCGGGACGTGAGGATAAGCGCCAGGGCGACCACCAGAACGATGACGGCGAGGGCATAGGGGGCGAGGATGCCCCAGGTCTGGAGCACGAGCCCCGAGATCGGGGCGCCCAGCGCCACGCCGGCGACGTTCGCGGTCTGATGGAGGCCGATGGAGGCTCCTCGCGCCTCGGGCAACGCGGCGACCGCCGTAGAAGTGACGAAGACAAAGGCGATGGCACCGCCCAGGAGGGCTGCACTCAGGATGAGGGTTGGTGTGCCGAGGGAGAAGACCAGCAGGACCTGGGAGACCGCGGCCAGGGCAATCCCGAGGGACAAGGTCCGCACGGTGCCGACACGTTCGAGGAGTCGGGCAACGAGGGGAAAGGCGGGCAGAGAGATAGCCGTCGCTAGGGCGATGTAGAGGGCCACCGTCGCGGCGGCCTGCTCGAGAGGAACCCCCGAGCGGCCGATCACGAGGGAGAGGGACCCAACGACGACGCCGAAGGCGAAGTAGAGGGCAAACATCGAGACGTAGGCCACAGAGAGCCAACGCATTGCCGAAGCGAGGACGCTCAAGGATGCCCTCGGCATGACCCGTCGTTTTGCCGTCTCAGGGACGGTGAAAGCGAGGACCATGCCCACCAGAGAGATGGCTGCCACGAGAACGAAGAGGGTTCGGAACCCAAGGACGGGGACGAGGGTGCCGGAAAGGGCGGACCCTATGAAGATGACGCTGCCGATGACCACCCAATAGAGCCCGACGCTCCGACCCACCTTCTGCCGAGCCGCGTCCACGATCAGGGCGATGCTCGCCGGGAAGACGAGGGATCCGCTGATGGCATGCGTGATCCGGAAGAGCATCAGTTGGGTCGGCGTCATCGCCAGGGCGTACCCGTACACCCACAGGGCCGTCAACCCCAGCCCGATGATGAGGGCCCGACGCCGACCGATGGCGTCGATGGTGAGGCCCATGGCGAGGCTGGCCGGGATGGCCACGATGGCATAGAGGCCTGCGATGAGACCCGCGAAGACGTCGCTGGCTCCCAGTGACTTCGCATACGCGGCGATGGTTGGGTTAAGGACAGCCGTATCGATGATGCCAATGGCACCGAGGAGTCCCACGAGAAGGATGAAGTAGGCTCGGTCGGTTCGAATCATCCTCCGTCCCTTCTCACTGCCGCAGCGGAGGACAACGTGTCTCTGAGTGCCATCCCATGGTCCGCGACCCTGCTCGTCTCCTCCGGTGCCTTGCCAGCCCCGCGCGACGCGGCAGACGCAAGACGCCCTTCTACTTAACCCCCTGGCTAGCCCCGCGTCCAGGAGCCCCTTGCCCCACGGAAGCCTCTAATACGAAGCTTGGGTGAGCTCAACCATGGTAACGGCGCGGGTGGAGGTCCGTTTGAAGCATGGCGTGGCCGACCCGGAGGGGGATAACACCCTGAAAGCCCTCAACCTTCTTGGCTTTCAGGAGGTCTCCTCCGTCCGCTCCATCCGAACGTTCGAGGTGGACCTCCAGACCGAGAACGAGGAACGCGCGCGGGAAGACTTGGACGCGATGTGTAAACGTCTCCTCGCCAACCCGGTGATCCACGACTACTCCTACGAGCTCCTTCCAGCGGAGGCCGTGGAGACCTCGTGAAGCGGTCCAGAAGGTTAATGAGGCCACCCTATTATGGAAGTGAGGCACAGCGGTGGGTGAGCTGATCCGGCGGGTGAAGGCCCCCTTCCCCCTCTACCGAATCGACCTTTTGGACGCGGGTGATGAGGACCTTGCGCGGGTCAGCAAGGAGCTCGGCCTGGCCCTCAGCCCGGAGGAGATGCGACGGGTTCAGGCGTACTTCCGCAGACAAGGACGTCCCCCGACGGACGCCGAGGTCCAGTCGCTAGGGCAGGCCTGGTCCGAACACTGCTGTTACAAGTCGTCCAAACCCTTCCTTCGGGAGTTCCTCTTCGGCATCGAGACCGGCTCCGTGCTTCTGAAAGGGGACGCTGGAGTCATGGAGTTCGACGAGGACCACGCCTACGCCCTGCGGATCGAGAGCCACAACCACCCCAGCGCCGTGGAACCCTACGGCGGAGCGGCCACGGGGATCGGCGGCATCCTGCGGGACGTCCTCGCCATGGGGGCGAAGCCCATCGCCCTGGTGGATCCCCTCCATTTCGGTCCCTTGGATTTCCCGTATGATGCGTTGCCGACGGCGGTAAAGCATCCGCGGTACCTCTTCGGAGGTGTGGTCGCCGGCATTCGAGACTACGGCAACCGCGTCGGCGTCCCCACCGTGGCCGGGTCCATCTTCTTCGATGGGGGGTACACCGGCAACATCATTGTGAACGTGGGATGCGTGGGTATCGCCCGGAAAGACCGCATCCTGAAGAACGCGGTCGCGGGACCCGGCGACGTCTTCATCCTGGTCGGGGGGAAGACGGGTCGCGATGGCATCCATGGGGTGACCTTCGCCTCCTTGGAGCTGACGGACGAGATGTGGGAGGAATGGCAGGCGGGGGCGGTCCAACTCGGGGACCCCATCATGAAGGAACCCCTGATGCATGCGTGTCTCGAGGCCGTCGACCGGGGCCTCCTGAGCGGGATGAAGGACCTAGGGGGCGGGGGCCTGAGCTGCGTGGTCGGCGAGATGGCCATCGCCGGGGGCCACGGGGCAGAGGTCCAACTCGAGAACGTCCCCCTCAAGGAGCCCAACCTGGCGCCCTGGGAGATCTGGGTAAGCGAGTCGCAGGAGCGCATGATGCTCGCGGTGCCGGAGGCGAACGTGGAGGAGGTGCTGGCGATCTTCGAGTTATGGGACGTCCCCGCCACCCGCATCGGCCACGTCCTCGGGGAGCAGGTGGTCCGGGTCTCCTACGACGGCGAGGAGGTCCTGGACATGGACCTTCCCTTCTACACCGAGGGGCCCGAGTACGAGCGGCCCTACGAGGAGCAATCGGTTCGTCCGACCCTTCAGGAGCGGCCACCCTCGGAGCCCGCCGACTATGGGGCGGCCCTCCTCGCCCTCCTGAGCTCCCCCAACATAGCAAGCAAGGAGCACGTCATCCGCCAGTACGATCACGAGGTGAAGGCGAGCACGGTTATCAAGCCCCTCCAGGGGGTCCTAGGAAAGCAGTCGCACGGAGACGCCGCGGTCTTGAAACCCCTGGCCGACTCCTGGCGAGGTCTCGCGGTCGCCACGGCCTCCACGCCCCAGTACACCCGTCTCGACCCGTATCGGGGCGGGGCCGCCGCCGTGGATCAGGTGTGTCGGAACCTGGCCGCAGTGGGTGCCCGACCGCACGCCCTGAGCGACTGCCTGAATTTCGGAAACCCGGAGAAGCCCGATCGGCTCGGCGCCTTCCGCGAAGCGGTCCGGGGCATCGGAACGGTGGCGGGGGCTCTTGGACTGCCCTTGCCCTCCGGGAACGTCAGCTTCTACAACGAGACGCCGCTCTCCCCGGTCCCTCCGACCCCCGTCCTCCTGGGCGCGGGCATCGTAGAGGACGTGCGCCGCTGCATCACCTCAGACCTCAAGCACGAAGGCGCCGCGCTCTACGTCCTCGGGGAGACAAGGGCGGAGCTGGGCGGGAGCGAGTACTATCGGGTCACCGGCGGCGAAGGAGGGGAGGTTCCCGATACCGATGTGCGCCTCTTGAGGCGGTGCATCGACGGCCTCCTCGAAGCCTCGCAGGCGGGCCTCATCGCAGCCTGTCACGATGCCTCCCACGGAGGCCTGGGGGTTGCCCTCGCGGAAATGTGTCTTGGGGGGGACATCGGGGCCGAGGTGGAGTGGCCGCCTCACGGCCTTCGGCCGGACCTGGCCCTCTTCTCCGAATCCAACGCGCGGTGGGTCTTGGAAACCCGGGGTGAGCCCAGGGCCCTGGAAAAGACTCTGGAGGGGCTGCCCCTGCGACGAGCTGGACGAGTCGGCGGGACCGAGATGCGCGTCCGAGTCGGGCCACAAGCGTTCGCCTTGGGGATCGAGCCGATGCGGGACGCGTGGTCGGGCGGCATGGAGCGGTTGGTGGTGGGCTAGGTGTACCAGGCGGCGCGTCGATGAACCGGGAAGATGTTCGAGTTTGCGTCCTGACGCTGGAGGGTACGAACTGCGAGGACGAGACCTCGCATGCCTTCGCGACCCTAGGGGCTCGGCCCGAACGCGTTCATCTCAACCAGTTGGTCCGTGACTCCCCGGGTCGGCACCGGGCCCTGGAGGAGTACCAGGCGCTCGTCTTACCCGGGGGCTTCTCCTCTGGCGACTACGTGCGCGCGGGGGCCATCTGGGCTTCCCGTATGCGCAGCGGACTCCGGGACGACCTCCGGGCCTTCGTGGAGGCCGGAAAGCCCGTCGTGGGCATCTGCAACGGCTTCCAGGCCCTGGTGGAGCTCGGTTTCCTCCCAGCAATCGGCGGTGACACTGAGGTCCCCCAAGCCTCTCTGGCGACGAACGACTCGGCCCACTACGAGTGCCGACCTAGCCTCCTGCGCTTCGAGAACAGGGGACGTTGCGGGCCGTTGGCGTTGCTCCCTCGTGACGGTGTCCTTCAGGCTCCCTCGGCCCACACGGAGGGGAAGTTCACGGTCCCGCAGGGGGAGGAGGAGGCGATGTGGAAGGCGCTGCGGGAGGAGGACCAGCTCCTCTTCCGGTACGTAGACCCCGACGGGTCCTACACCGGCTACCCCTGGAATCCCAACGGGAGCCTCTACAACATCGCCGGTGTCTGCAATCCGGAGGGCAACGTCCTTGGCCTCATGCCCCACCCGGAGCGCTCGTTTTCCCGCCTCCTGCATCCGGACTGGACGCGGAGTGGGGAGCAGGGCTACGGCGACGGTCGGATCTTCTTCGACTCCATCCTGACGTACGTCACAGAGGCCTTCTAGCAACCTCCTCCAACCGCACGTCGACCTCCAGCATCTCACCATCATGGAGGTCCAAACGATCCCGAAGCTTGTCGCGGGAGATGACTTCCAGGACGTCCTGGTAGTGGGAGCGGATCGGGAGAATGGTGACGCAGGCGACATTCTGTAGGAGGGCGTGGAAGCACTTGGCCCCGCCGAAGGTCCGGCCCCCGTCCGTGAATCCCTCGATGAGGACGCCGTCGGCCTTCTGCAGGACCTCGAGCTTCGTGAGTTCCGTACCTTCCAGTTTCAGGTTCAGGGTGCCGGGATAGGGCACGAACCCGAGTTTCTGGCGGAACTGCTCCCGATACCCCTCCTGGCTCATGTAGTAGTACCCCTCCCCCAAGCCGTGCTCGAGGCGACCGCGGAAGCGTATCTGGGCCTCCATCTCGAAGATCCGTCGGTAGGCGGCATATTCACCACGCAGGACCTCCATGCCTCGATCCGTGATGCGTAACTCCTGGCGACGCGTGCCAAGACGCCGTTCCACGAGGCCCGCGTCCAGCAGTTCCAGGACCCGGACGGAGGCGGATTGCTGGCTGATGCCGAGGTGGCGGCCGAACTTGGCGGTGGAGATCGAGAGATACTCGTGGACGGCCCCCAAGAGGGCAAGGTGCTTGAGGGTCGCCACGAGATGGGGCTTCACGGTTGAGTCACGCCTCCCGAGCGTAAAGCTTTACCCGGAAGGGAAGCCGATGGCCTCGAGTCGGCTTCGCTCCCGGAGGTAGATGACGGGGAGGCCTGCCTCGCGGAGGCGCTGACGCAGGGCCCGATCGTTGGTGAGGACCCCGGCCCCTTGTGCCTGGGCCAGGGCCAGGATGGCCTCATCGCCGGTTCCCTCCACCTCGATAACGCGGAAACGCGCGGCGAACTTCAGGGCGGCTCGGGTTGTGGGATTGGCGGGGGAGAGGCCCTCCAGCTCGCGGAGGACCGATGAGGGAACGGCGAGATCGTATTCCCCCAGAAGCCGTGTCAACTCCCCTTCCAGGTCCAGGGAGAATTGAAAAGGCATCATGAGGGCATTGGCATCGAGGAGGATCAGGGGCGGAGACACGCCTGCAAAACCCCAGTAGAGGTAATGGCTTTGGTGTTCACACCAACCTAGAACATCACGGAACGCTGAGGTCCACAACCGGGTCCTACAGGCGTGAATCTGAGTCGCGGTAATGATAATCGGCCCCGCTCATTATAAATACCGAAAATGAGAACATGGGGTTCGCAAGACGTGAGGAGGTCCAGGGTTAAAGCGGTTGCCTCTCCAGTCCTCCTGTCGGTATCCCTTTTTGCCCTGGCCTTCCTCACCTTGCCCCTTTATGTGCGCTTCGGTCCGGTCGCACGTTTCGATTATCATCACCAGTAGGGGATATTTACCCAAAACGCCGGATCGTGACCGAGGACGGGCCCTTCAAATCACCGCTGAAAATCTTCCTGCAAGTTTTTTATATTCGATAGTACCATCGTGTCGCTATGCCCATAGCGAGAATACATGGAAAGCCTCGCTATGCAGGAGGCAAACAGACATGAAAGCAACCATAATCGGGCTCCTGGCCCTCCTCATGCTGGCCTCTCCCTTCGCCGCGATGGCCGCGGCCCAGGAGGAGCCGGCGGACGGCCGGGACCTGCAGATCGAAGTGAGCACTGGCGTAACAGACAGACTCGGCGGCGGCGAATGGGTAAAGATCGAGGTCGGAACGACTGTTCTGGCCGTTGTCTACGGAACCGCAGACACGAACCCGAACAGTCCGAAGATTCTCGTGGAGTACGAGCGCTACCTCGGCGCGGCAGAGGTTTATAACGTCGAGGAGGAGCTCCTTGGGACGCATCCCCTCCCCGTGCGCACGTTCATGGCCCAGAGCTTCGAGGCCATGTTCGAGTTCGCCGACCGGGACGGCGATGGCCTCTTCCACGTCCCCGACAGCTACGTGGACCTGCTGCTCGACGACTTCGACTTCCCACGGAAGGCCCTGTCGTTGAAGCAGGAGTGGGTTCTCGAGGACCTCCTCGAGGAGACCAACGACGACCGCACGTTGACCACGGTCACCTTCAACATCAGCGCCTACGACCTGCCCTACAACCTCGTTCGGCCTGAGGACGCGACGGGCGACGGTGTCCTCAACCAAATCACCCTCTCTTTCGAAGTCAACGTCGACCTCGTGGAGAAGACCCTGGACGTCCCCATCTACAAGATCGTCATCGACGAGGCCAAACACATCGTCACCTCAGAGGTCAACCGGACGGAGTCAGTCACTGGAGTCGTCGTGGATGGCGACTTCAAATACGACCACTATATCGAAGGCTGGGACTGGGGCGGCGACGACTCTCGGCTCGCATTGGCCACCGGCGTCATGGTGGGCAACTTTGTGCCGGAGGCCGTGGCCCGCATCGTGCACCTAACCTTCGCCGAGCACGGTCGGGAAGACGGCAACACGTACGACGCCGCGCGGACCGTCGATGGCCCCACGCTGATCACCGCGGACTCCATGCAGTTCGAGGACGAGTGGGAGCGCATTGGACGCCTGCGATGGGTGTCCGACGTCGAAGTGGATGGCGTGATGATGCGGATGAGCTTCCAGCTCCACCGCGTCCAGCCTCTTGGGATGCGCATCGCTGAAGGCGGTGCGTTCTTCCGAGGCCTCATGTTCGGCGGCGCCTTTGTCTACCCCCAGGGCGAGGTGATCTTCCACGACCCGTCCCTGAACGCGAGCGTCTTCGTCCCCAACGCGGCGATGGTCGGGCCCTTTGCGGCCCTGGCACCCTACATCATCCAGCTGGGTGTCGCCAGCCTCGCCATCGTGGGACTGGTCGCGTTCCGGGCGCTCCGGAGGAAACCGCAGGCCTAGGCCAACCTTACCCCCCGGGCCGTTCCTTCATATAGGCTCGGGGGGCCTTCCCCCCTTTACCGTGACCGAGATTGCACCCGAGTGGGTGGCCGAACTCAAGAAGGGTTCTGTTCAGATGCTCTTGTTAGCGATCCTCGACGAAGCCCCAAAGTACGGCTTCCAAATCATCCGCGAACTCCGGGAGGCGACGAATGGGTTCTTCGATCTGAAGGAAGGGACCCTCTATCCCGCCCTCCGGCGCCTCGAGGCCAAGGGGTATCTTGAGGGCCGCTGGAACACGGAAACCGAGGGAGGTCCGCGGAAGTATTATCACATGACTGACTCGGGGCGGAAGGCATTAAAGCAGGCCGCCAAAGTTTGGGAGGACCTCGTATGGAGTTCCAAGCAGGTGCTCAAGGGGACGAAGTAGCGGTCGTGGACCGATACATCGGCCAGGTCGCCCGCCACCTCGTGGGCATCTCCAGCAAGCACCGTCAGGACGTGCTCCTAGAGCTTCGTTCCAACATCATGGCTCAGGCCGAGGCCGATGGCGATGGATTTCACGTGGTTGTGGAGGGCATGGGCCCGGCCCGAGTGACGGCCCAATCGTACATCGACCTCTACGGTTACGGCCTCCTCCCCAAGGTCCTAGCCTCTGTCATCGCCGCAGGTCTCGCGTTCCTGACGCTCCCCTTCTCCCTGACCCCCTCCGATGTCCTAGGGGCGGCATGGCTGTCCAACTTGATCCTCGTCCTCCTTCTTCTGTTCCTGATTGGCGTGGGGATGCGGTTGGGGCGGGAGGCCGCACTGATGGCAGGACTCGGCGTGGCCCTCGTTCGGTTTGGGGGCCTCGGAGCGGGTCTCGCGGCCGCCGTGCCCGGCGTTGCCAATCCTGTCGCTCTCCTGGCCTTCGTGCTGACGACCTTCGCTATTGCCTTCGCGGGCCTCATCGCCGCGCCCCGCAGAGAAAGACGTGAACCGCCCTAGGTTCGTCCGGCCTTCCTGCTTGCCCGGAAGTCGGCGATAATGTTCTCATGATCAAAGCCCATTTCCGGGGGCGCATCGAGATCGATGAGGTCCACTCCGGCCGCGTCCGACCCAGACGATAGGGTGCCACCGGTTACCGCCAGCTCGTACACGGCCGACACGACGTGTCCCCGGGGATCGCGCCCTGGACGGGAATATACCCCCACCAGAGAGATGACCTTGGTCTCGAGGCCCGTTTCCTCCCGAACCTCCCGCACGACGGCCTCCTCCAGGGTTTCCCCATACTCAACCATCCCTCCGGGGAGTGAATACTGGCCCCGGAAGGGATCGTACCGTCGCTGAACCGCCACCAGCTTGCCCTCCACGAGGACCACGCCATCCACGGCCAAGAGGGGGGCCTGAAGTTTGGGGGCGTCGTGGGCCTCGTGGGCCGCCTTCCGATGCTCGAAGTCCTCCAAGAGCTGCCCTCCTAGATCGGAAACCCGTAGTCGGCGGCCGACCTGCCGGAGAGGATCGGACCCTCGCAACCCCCGAACCCGTGAACGCCACCGCCTTACGAAGCCCGACGAGAGACGAGCTTTGTCCATGGCCTCTGCCAAGGGACTTCCGGATTCCAGGGCAAGGAGAAGGGCGTGGAGAGGGTCGTTCATCAAGAGGACTCCTTCCTCCTCCAATCGCGTCTGGACGACGAGGTTCGCCATGCCAGGCCAAAGGGATGCGACGCTTATAGCCGACGCCCTCGCTGATTTCCCACGCCCAACGAAGGTTTAAGTCGCGGCGCCAGTCTAGAACGAAACGCCCTCGCGGAGGCGTTGCAAGCATGTCTGAATGGGATCTCACTGAATGGGCCGTTGAAGAGGCCCGAAATCGGGGGGCGAGCTACGCTGAGGCGCGTTTCGAGGGACAGCGCCAGGAACAGTTTCTGCTGAAGAACGGCAACCTGGACGTCCTGTTCAGCGGCCACGACCGCGGGATGGGTGTCCGCGTCCTCTTCGACGGGGCTCTAGGCTTCGCGGCAGGCAACGATGTGACGAAGGAGAGCGTTCGCGCCCTCGTAGACGATGCGCTGGCCGTCGCCAGGAGCGGGAGGCGCAGGCACAAGATCGCCTTCACGGAGGAGCCCGCCGTCGAGGCCGAATGGAAGGTGCCCGAAAAGAAGCCGCTCCTGGAAACGCCTGTGGAAGAGAAGTTGGAGGCGGTCAACCACGTCGATCGGGAGGTCATGGATCTCGGCCTGAACATCCCGGCTCGCATCTTCTCGTGGTCCGGGACGGACATCGACAAGTACTTCGTCAACAGCGACGGGGCGAAGATTCGCTCTTACTCCCCCCGGGCCCGGATGTTCTACTTCCTGACGGTGGCCCACAACGGGGACGTGGAACAGGGAACTCGAAACCTGGGGTACGGCGGGGGCTGGGAGGCCTTCACGGAGTGGGACGCCCTGAACCTGGTGGTGAACGAGGCACGGTCCCTCCAGAAGGCCTTGGAGGAGGGCAAGAAGTCCCCCGAGGGGAAGATGGACCTCGTGGCGGGTCCCCAGGTGACGGGCATCGCAAGTCACGAGTCCTGCGGCCACGCGACGGAGGCCGACCGCGTCCTGGGCCGCGAAGCCTCCCAGGCGGGGAAGTCGTTCATCACCCCCGAGTCCGTGGGGGACCGCGTCGGGAGCGACGTCGTGACGGTCGTGGACGACCCCACCGTGCCCAACACCATCGCGTACTACGAGTACGACGACGAAGGGGTGAAGGCCCGCCGGCGCTACCTCTACAAGGACGGGATCATCAACGAGTTCCTCCAGAACCGGGAAACCGCGGCGGTGATGGGGACCCGAAGCAACGGGGCCGCCCGGGCCGTGAACTACAACGTGGAAGCCATCGTCCGCATGGCCAACACCTTCGTGGAGCCCCAGGACTGGACGGTGGAGGAGATGATCGAGGGGGTGAAGGACGGGATCTACATGAAGACGTTCACGGAGTGGAACATCGACGATAAGCGGTACAACGGCAAGTACGCAGGACGCGAGGCCTACCGCATCGAGAACGGGGAGATCGGGGCGCCCGTGCGCAACACCGTCATCGAGCTGACCACGCCTGCCTGGTGGTCCGCCGTGGACGCCGTGGGGAAGGACCTCGAATTTGAAGCCGGCTTCTGCGGCAAGTCCGATCCGACCCAGAGCTTGGATGCCATGCTGGGCGGGCCGACGATACGGCTCCGTGATGTGTACCTGAGGTGATGACGATGAGCGATTTCGCAGACATGGCCGAGCGCATCGTTCATCGGGCCGTGAAACGGGGGGCCGACGACGTCGTCGCAGGGGTGAACGTCAACCGGTCCTACCAGGTCCGCTTCGCCCAAAACGAGCCCGTGATCAGCAACCGATGGCGGGAGACGGGCGCCTTCGCGGGCGTCGTGGTCCAGAAGCGGGTCGTGGGTACCGAGATCAAAGATCTGAGCCGGGTGGACGAAGCGGTCGACGACCTCGTGGCCACGGCCCGGAAATCCCAGGAGAATCCCCAGTATGGGGGGATCGCCCAGGGCCCGTTCACCTACAGGAAGTCCGCCCCGGACCCGAAGATTCTTGACCTCACCGACGGCGGGGACCTCGTGTACGCCGCCGTGAATGCCGCCCTGGGGGAAGGGGCGAAGGAGACCGCGGGGAGTTTCTGGAAGTACGATGAGGAGACCTTCCTCCACACCTCCAACGACGCCGTGGGCCACGAGCGGGGAGGAAGCCTCTGCCTCACGATTCGCGCCATGACCGGGCCG
The DNA here is from genome assembly GCA_046759185.1 of Thermoplasmata archaeon. Lineage (GTDB taxonomy): Archaea > Thermoplasmatota > Thermoplasmata > RBG-16-68-12 > JAJISG01 > JAJISK01. Next base: position 27,805 of record JBHIBO010000014.1, read on the forward strand.
GATTCCAGCGGCCACGATGTGGCGTGTGCAACGCATGCCTCCGAATTCCATCCCGAGAAAGCAGGTCGGAACGCGGGGAAGATCGCGGCCCTGGCAAAGGCCCCTAAGCAGGGAGAGGCGGGGACCTACGACATCGTCTTCGAACCCCTCCTCGTCGGAGGCCTGGTCAACGAGATTGGCGGCAGGGCCTCCGCCTTCTCCGTGCTGGCCGGCCTCTCGCCCCTCAAGGACAAGCTCGGCGAGAAGGTGGCCGCGGAAGGCGTGACGGTGATCGACGACGGCAGCGCCGACTCCGTCGGGAATCGTGCGTTCGACGACGAAGGCGCCCCCACGCGTCCCAACACCCTCGTCGACCAAGGAACGCTGCAGACCTACCTGCACAATACCTCCACCGCGAAGCTCTTCAAGACGGAGACCACGGCCAACGCGGGCTTCGTCTCCCCCCAACCCCACGCCCTCTTCATCAAACCAGGCGACTGGAGCCGGGACGAGATGGTGGCAGAGGTCAAGGACGGGCTCTGGCTCACGAACAGCTGGTACACGCGGTACCAGTCCTACATGACGGGGGACTTCAGCACCATCCCCCGCGACGGCATCTTCCGGATCCGGGACGGGGAAGTGACGGAGGCTTGGAAAGACGTACGGCTCACGGACAACCTCCTGCACCTCTGGAGTCAGGTCGAGGGCCTGGGGAAGGAGGTCCAGCAGGTGAAGTGGTGGTACGAAGTCCCCACGCCCGCCGTGGTTCCCTACATGCTCGCCCGGGAGATTGGGATCACCAGGTCCGCCGAGTAAGGCGCACCCCTCACTCCTCCCTGCGTTCCTCCATGGGCACTCGCAGGCCGTGGGAGCGGGCGAATCCAAGCGCGGCTTCGTAGCCCGCGTCGGCATGCCGTAGAACCCCCAGCCCTGGGTCTCCCGTGAAGACCGCCTCGATTCGCGATCCAGTCTCTTCCGATCCATCGGCTACCACGGTCATCCCCGCGTGGACCGAGTACCCCACCCCCACGCCGCCACCGCTATGGATGGCCACCAGATCGGCCCCGGAAGCCGTGTTCAGCAGTGCATTGAGCAGGGGCCAATCCGCCACGGCGTCGGAACCGTCCCGCATGCCCTCCGTCTCCCGCGTGGGGGAGGCCACCGATCCGCTGTCGAGGTGGTCCCGGGTAATGACAATGGGCGCCTCCAGGTCGCCACCGGCGACCATCTGGTTGATCCGAGTAGCGAAGCGGTCCCGCTCCCCGTAGCCCAGCCAACAGACCCGGGCCGGCAGCCCCTCCCAGGGAAGGTGCTTCTCCGCGAGGCGTATCCAACGGGTGAGCTGCAGGTTGTCGGGGAAGAGCTCGAGGACCACCTCGTCCGTCCGAAGGATGTCGTTCGGGTTCCCCGAGACGGCCACCCACCGGAAGGGCCCCCGGCCCTCGGCGAACATGGGGCGAATGTAGAGTTTGACGAAGCCCCCGAAGTCAAAGGCCTCCTCCAATCCGGCGTCCAGGGCCTGACCGCGGATGTTGTTGCCGTACTCGAAGACGACGGAGCGGGCCTCCTGAAAAGCGAGCATGGCCTTCACGTGGTCCACGATGGAGCTCCGTGACCTTCGCAGGTATCCCTCGGGATCGGATTGGCGGAGGTCCGCGGCGTCCTCCACGCTGAGGCCGGCGGGAATGTAACCCTCCAAGGGGTCGTGGGCCGACGTTTGGTCGGTTACCACATCAGGATGGAAACCCCGGCGAACGAGCTCGGGGTGCACCTCCGCACAGTTCCCGATAAGGGCCACCGAGGCGGGCTCCTTCGCCTCGGCCGCGTCCTGCACGATGGTCAGGGCCTCGCTCAGGTCGTGAGTCAGCTCGCGGCAGAACCCGGCGTCCAGCCGGCGCCGGGCTCGGGCCTCATCCACCTCCACGGCGAGACATGCACCCCCGTTCATGGTCACGGCCAGGGGCTGAGCTCCTCCCATGCCCCCGAGGCCACCCGTCAGAACCGTCCGGCCCTCGAGGCTCCCATCGAAGTCCTGCCGGGCACTCGCGGCGAACGTCTCATAGGTCCCTTGGATGATGCCCTGGGTCCCGATGTAGGCCCATGACCCCGCCGTCATCTGGCCGAACATCATCAGGCCGAGGGCCTCCAACTCCCAGAAGTGGTCCCAAGTCGCCCAATGTGGGACGAGGTTCGCATTCGCGATGAGGACCCGAGGTGCGCGTGTATGGGTGCGGAAGATTCCCACGGGCTTCCCCGACTGGACCAGGAGGGTCTCGTCCTCCTCCAATTCCTGCAGGAGTCGGTGCATGGCTTCGTATGCATCCCAACTTCGGGCGACCCTTCCCGTCCCACCGTAGACGATAAGATCGTCCGGCCGCTCGGCGTTTTCGAGGTTGTTCTCCATCATCCGAAGGAGGGCCTCCTGCCGCCATCCTTTGGCGCGGATTTTCGTGCCGCGGGCAGCCTGAACGCGGGCCATGGTAATCGAGAGGACAACCGGCCCCGCGGACTAAAGGATTCCTGCCTCGGGGAGGGGGCGAGGCTACCGAAGCCGCCTCTCGACGGTGGCGACGGCCTCCCTGTGGTCCTCCACCGCCTGCTGCTCCAACCGTGAGACCTCCTCGCTCAGCCGCTCGGCGAAGGCAGCATCCGAGATGGACGCGAGGTTGATGTCGACGTTCAGGAACGCGCTACGTAGGGCCGCCAGGCCCAGGTGCGCTGCAACGCCTACGTCGGAGACGGCATTCTTGTTCGCACCCTCGGCCATTGCCCGGAGGAGACGGAGAATGGTCCCACAATGGCGAGCCGTCTCGAGAGGCACTTCGGCCGCCTTCTTCAGCGCGGCCTGAACCGCTGCGCTCCGACTCTCCTTCCCCTCCGGAGTCGATCTGTCCATCCGAAAAGCGGCCATGACCGTTTCGAAGGCGTCGGCATCCTCGCTCACGAGGGCATGCAGCCGGTGGCGCGGCTCCCGGATCTCCCTTGAGTATCCGCGGAAGGCCTCCGTGACGTCTTCGTATCCCTTCTTCCCGACGGTCAGCCGACAGACCATCGAACCCAGAGACCCGGCGACAGACCCCACGAGGGCCGCGGCGCTCCCCCCGCCCGGCGTGGGTCGACGCGAAGCCAGGTCCTTCAGGAACGTATTGACCGAACTGTCCAGGCTTACTCCCATAATCTCCGCTCCAGAATCTGATCGCGCTGGAAGTCCTCAAGCCGAAGGTATCCCTCGGCCGCGTCCAGCAGGGCCTCCAGGGGTACCAGACCGACAATCTCGCTGCCTGCGACGGCCACACCGGCGGCTTCGGCCTGCTTCCGGATCGCCTCATAGACTGTAGGGATCGAGGTGACGCGGAAGTTCAGGACGTTCATTGAGACCTGGACCTGACCCCTGTCCTCGAGGGAGAAGCCCTTCGCCTGGATATCGGGGAATCCCCCACTGCTCGCCCGAATCTGCTTGGCGATGGCCTGGGCCAGGGCCAGGTCGTCGGTGGCGAGGTTTACGTTGTAGGCGATGAGGGGGCCCCGGGCGCCGACGACGGTGGCTCCGGCGGTGGGGTGCATTTTCGGGTCCCCCACGTCCGGGTCGCGGTCCGGGTCCTTCCCCATGGCCTCCCGAAGGCCCTCGAACTCGCCCTTCCGGATCCTGGGAAGGAGACGACGGTCGTCGCGAAGGGCCGCCTCGGCGTAGAAGTACACGGGGATGCGGAGTTTCTCCCAGACACGGCGACCCAACGCGTGGGCCAGCCCCACACATGCCTCCATGGAGATGTTCGCGATGGGGACGAAGGGGACAACGTCGGCCGCACCAATGCGAGGGTGCTCTCCCTTGTGCTGGGTGAGGTCGATGAGTTCCACCGCCTGTGAGACGGCCCGAAAAGCGGCCTCTACGACGGGTTCGGGTTCGCCCACGAAGGTCAGGACGGCCCGGTTGTGGTCGGGGTCCATCTCTTCGCCCAGAAGGCGGACGCCCTCGACCTGCACGATGGCATCGGCGATCGCATGGACCACCTCCGCACGCCGACCCTCGCTAAAGTTGGGGACGCACTCGACAACCTGGGCCATCGTTGAAACGCAGGAGGGAACGCTACTTAAGCGTGCCCGCTACGCCGGGACGGGACACGGCGCCAGCGCTTGTCGACGTAGCATCTGGCGGGTTTGCCCCAGACGTAGATTCTTCGATCCCGATGGGCGCCCGTCCCAGTGACGACATAGACGCGCCCGATCTTGCGCCCTACAGCGACGAGCTTCTCGCCGAAGACACTGTCTCCCGCCTCGCCGGACTCAGGCAACGACTTCACTCTCCGCGGCGAGGGCATTCACCACCCGAAAGGCGAGTTCGATGTCCATGGTAAGGGCTTCGGCGAGATCCGACACGTAGGTTCCTGGGTGTTCCTCCAAGTATCCCAGGATCGCGGCACGCGCCTCGTCCCGCGTGTAGGGCCTCACGCGCAAGACCTTGGCCTCTTTCAACGCTTCCACATACTCCACGAGAGCCCGTTCCACAAACTCAGTTCGGGATCGCATGCCCGTCCGCCCAACGAGCTCATCCACCTGGCGGAGCAGGTCGGAGGGAAGGCGGAGGGAGATCGTGGGCTTCCTCTTCTCCTGTGCCATGCAATACGTGTGATGCGTGTAATCACATAAATCCATCGCTTGCATGCAGCGTCCCTCTAGCAGCAGTTCGAGGATATTCATGGAGAGCCGCGGGCGGACATGCCCCACGGCTCGCAAAACCTCTAATTACGCCCCTGGCTTAGGCCCTCGTTCCATGGAGAAGGCGGCGAACTTTGCCGAGTGGTACCTCGAGGCCATCGACAACGCGGGGATCGTGGACCGACGGTACCCGGTCAAGGGGATGAACGTGTGGACCCCCTACGGCCGGAAGGCCATGCGCCTCCTCAACGGGCACATGCACGATGAGATGGCCCGGACGGGCCATGACGAGGTCCAGTTCCCTGTCCTGGTCCCGGAGACCCAGTTCCAGAAGGAGGCGGACCACATCAAGGGTTTCGGGGCCAACGTCTACTGGGTCACCCACGGCGGGCTGAACCCTCTCGACGTGCGCCTCCTTCTCCGGCCGACGAGCGAGAGCGCCATGTACAGCCTCTTCGCCCTCTGGCTGCGCTCGCACTCCGACCTCCCCCTGAAAGTGTACCAGATCGTCCCCGTCTTCCGTTACGAGACGAAGCAGACCCGCACGTTCCTGCGGGTCCGCGAGTTGTCCTTCTTCTTCGAGTCGCACACCGCCCACGAGGACTTTGAGGGGGCCGAAGCGCAGATCCGGGAGGACTTGGAGATCTGGGAACGCTTGGCCCGGAAGTACGCCATTCCGGCCCTCCTGGTCAAACGCCCGGACTGGGACAAGTTTGCGGGGGCGCACTACACGGTAGCGGCCGACGCCTACGTCGCCGCCACGGGGCGCGCCCTGCAGGTCGCGGGCATCCACCAGTATCGCGACAACTTCTCGCGGGTCTACGAGGTGACGTTCGAGGACGAGAAGGGGGAGCCCCGGTACACCCACCAGACCACCTACGGCATGTCCGAGCGGATCCTGGGGGCCGTCGTGGCTCTTCATGGCGACGACCGCGGCGCCATCTTCCCGCCGGAGATCGCTCCGGTGCAGGTGGTCATCGTCCCGATTCTCGCGAAAGGGGCGAAGCGGAAGGTCGTGACCGCCGCCAAGGCCTTGGCTGGCGAGATTGCCGACGTTGCGCGAACGGAGCTGGATGTCCGGGACATCCGGCCGGGGGCCAAGTTCTACGAGTGGGAGCGGAAGGGGGTCCCCGTGCGGATCGAACTCGGGCCCGACGAGATCGACGGGGAGTACCTGACCCTCGTCCGCCGAGATGGGACGAAGCGTAGCAAGGTCAAACGGACGGAGGCCGCGAAGGGCGTCCGGAGCGCGCTCACCCGCATGCAGCGAGACCTCTACCGCAAGGCGAACGGCGAGCTCTCCGAGGGGATCCACACCGTTGCGTCCTACGAGGACGAGCGACCTGAGGGGATCCTTCGAACCGGTTGGTGCGGCAGGGAGTCTTGCGGCCTGGCCATGGAGGAGAAACTGGGCCGTCCCCTCCTGGGCACACCCTATGAGCCGGAGGATTTTGTCGGGCGCTGCCTCGAATGCGGCGACGAAACGGAGACGGTGGCCTACGCCGCCATCTCCTACTGAGTGGGACGATAGAGGAGCATTCCCGTCCCGCCGAAGACGACCATGATTACGACCAAGGCATAGATGCCGAGGTTCTCTGGGGCGAAGAGGTTCCAGGCGTTGAACAGGATGCCCCAGGCCACGTAGAGGGCGACACCGACGGAGAGGAGGAAGGCGTAGCCGTAGAAGACGACGGTCTTCCCGGAGGGAAGGTGGACCACGGCCTGCCAACGCCCCGGGTCGGTTTTAAGATTTCCCGCTCGTCCGTCGCTCGCGCCAGAAGTAGTAGCCCGCCAAGCCCGCGGAAAGGCCCGCGCCGACGACGAGGAGCTGAAAGGGCCAGAGGGGGAGGGGCTGCTTCACGCCGAAGCCGCTGTCAGGGAGCACCCCATCGATGCTCGGAAGCCCCAACACCAGGCCGAGGAAGGAGTAGTTGGCGAAGCCCACGAAGCGGTATGTGGCCTGCTCCTGGGCCGTGGCATTCCGGGTTGCGAAGGCCCACTCCGCCGACGTGAAGAACCCGGGGGAGACCATTACAGCGGAGAGTCCCGCTTCGTAGTCGAAGTCCAGCCGGAACCGGAGGAGGTAGACGCCCTGGGTGAAGACCGTGCCTGCCGGGGTCTGTACGGACGTGGTTACCGCAATGGAAGGGGCATCCTGGGCCCCCGCGGGTAGGTTGCCCAGCTCCAACTGGGCAGACGGTGTACCGGTGGTCTCCAGGGAAGGTGGGTTGGGCAGCCCCGCGATGTCAGAGGCCTCGCCACGGTGGACGAATGCATAGACCTCGGCGAAGAGGGTGACGTTCTCCATGGTCCAGTTGTACGGGTTTCGTACCTCCAGCTCGACATTCCCCCGCTCTCCGGGTGCGAGCTGGGGGGTGGACCGAATCGTGAGGATGATGTTCGTCTTCTCGGGATCGCTGATGGGCTGCCCCAGGGAACTCCCTGCGAGTAGGACCAGAATAAGGAGAAGAAGCCAGCGGCCCCGCACAACGGGCGTTACCAGACCCTCGCTAATATGATTTCTCACCTGAAGCGGGAAGGGTTAAGGCGTGACCCTCCCTGCCGTGCCAGGGGAGATTCGTGGCAGATTCGGAATGGACTTGGATCCACAGGGTCGCAGCCATCGCTTTCGTGGTCGCAGGCGTCCTATTCATTGTGGGTACCCCTTTTGCGATCCAGGCGAGACCCGTCGTGGCAACCGCCTCCGATATTCTCGCGTTTGTCGCCCAAAACCCGCTCCCCCTCACAGTCGCGTCCCTGTCCTTCGGCGTCGTGGACCTGCTCCTCGTGCCGGCCGTTCTGGCTCTCTATGTGGTACTCCGACGCACGAACAAGCCCGTCGTGGCCGTCGCTACAGCGTGGTTTGGGCTGGCCATTGCCTTCGATCTGGCCTCTCGGGCCGCGAGCCTGTCCTTGCTCGGGCTGAGTGTGGGTTTCGACGCCGCGACGGACAATTTCGGGCGCGCTGCCTACGCGGCGGCCGCTGAGGGCCTTCTTGGGATGCAGCGGTGGGCGGGTTCCCTCGTCTACTTCCTCTGGGGTTTCTACGCGGTCCTTGTGGGTTGGGTGATGCTACGAAGTCCCTTCGGCCGCCCGATTGGATACATCGGCATGGGGTCAGGCTTCCTCGGCATGATCGGATGCTGGTTCTTCATCACGGAGTTCCTCGGCGCCAACCGCATCGCTCTCGGCGCCGTTCTCTACCTCGCCATTATCCTTTGGGCAGCCTGGTACTTCCTCATCGCCACGAAACTCTATCGCCGGGAGGCTGTAGAGGCGGCAGGGCGAAGCTAGAAAGGCAACTGGATGCCTTTGGGATCCCGTGGGCGGACTCCAGGCCCTGGGACGGCAAGGAGGGCGAGAGACGCCCTACGATGCCGTGCGTGCAGCTGCACAGCTGCCCGAGGCGCTGAAGGATTTCCTGCCCCATCGGTGGGAGAGAATCGGGGAAGTCCTCATTCTCCGCCTACCCTCTCCCCTGGAGGCGTATGGAGAAGAGGTGGGAGAGGCGTACGGTCACATTCTCGGTCTCAAGGCCGTGATCCAAGAGACGAATGGGATTCAGGGTCCGTTCCGGAGTCCACAGAGGAGCCTGCTCTGGGGGGACGATACGGCGACCGTGCACACGGAGAACGGCATCCGGTACCGCCTCGATCCGACCAAGGTGATGTTCAGTGCCGGCAACATGAACGAGCGCTCCCGGATGGGACATCTCACGCGGCCGGACGAGGTGGTGGTCGACCTCTTCGCCGGGATCGGCTACTTCGCCCTTCCCATGGCCCTCCACGGTGGGGCCCGACGGGTCGTCGCGTGCGAAATCAACCCCACGGCCTTCGGCTACCTCCAGGAGAACGTCCAGCTTAACGGCGCGACCGCCATCGAGCCCCGTCTCGGCGATTGTCGCAAGGTGGCTCCCGACGACGAGGGGGATCGGGTGGTCCTAGGATACCTGCGAGACACTCATCGCTTCCTCCCCACGGCCCTTCGTGTTCTCCGGCGTCCCGGTTGGCTTCACTACCATGAGGCCTGTCCAGATGGGGCCGTGGAGCGCCTCGAAGCCCACCTACGCGGTGCGACCCGGGACGTTGGCCGAGACGTCCTCACCCTGCAGCGACATCGTGTGAAGGCGTACGCCCCAGGCGTCTCCCATTGGGTCTTCGACGCCCGGATCAGCTAGGGAGCGTTTCGCTCGACCCGCTTGCGATCAGGAGCCGCTGCAGCGCCTCGTGGTACCCCGGCCCCTCGGCGTCCAACAGATTCCGGGCCATGGGCGCCAGGAACTCCGCCAGCTCCCTCTCCTCCTTTCGGAAGGTCCATCCCTTTCCCTTCGCCGCGCTGAGAGCCAACAGAAAGGCAAGGGATACGACCTTTCCTTTCCCGCCGGCCTGTAGGCCGCGGGTTGCCAGGAGCACGGCTTCCTCCGGCCCGTCGGTCTTGAAGGAACGTGCGACGCCGTCCACGAGGCCGGCCAATGGCGGCAAACCGTCCCATCTCGGGAGCCGCGCAAGCACGTCCAGGTCCTTGCGGGTTTCGAGGGCCTCCTGGACTATCTGCTCGCGGCCTCGGCCCTCGGCCTGTGAGGCATCCCAGAGCGCGTTCGCCATCTCTTCATCGGCGAGGAGGAAGCCAAGCAGCCGCAGCACATCTTCCTCCTCGAGAGCATCCAAGAGCTTGGCAAGGCTGGGTTCCGGGACGGAAAGGCCGGCCTCTCGGTCCTCCAAGAGGTCGCGCAGGTCGGGGCGGAGGCCCTCGGGGACCCCAACCGCCTGGAGGAACGCCTCCAGATCATCCTCGAAACACCGGCGGCCGAGCAAGTAGGCACCGGCGGCCACGATCTCTTCCAGGGCCTGCGCCGTCTCTCGTTGTAGGACCTCCGCCGCGTCCTTGTCCCCGTCGAGATACAACAGCGCGGCCCCGCTCGTCAGGGGACGGTCCTCCCCGAGGCCACAGACCTCACCCGAGCATCCGAGATCCAGCCGCAGAGAGAGGCCAAAGGCGCTCGCCAGGTCCGGGACGACCATCCGCTCCGCGAGGAAGGCGGGAAGGTTCCCGCCGGGGGGCTGATCCTTGCCGCAGAGGGCGATGGAGACGCCCGCCCCCCTCCATTCCACCACGAGGGCCGGCTCACCTCCCGCATGGGGACAGGCCACGCCGTCCTCGGTCTCCGTCAGGCTGCGTTTCAGCCTCTGTAGGCTCTCCCGGACAAAGGTCTCGGGCGGCCGATCCTCGCGGCAGGACGTGACCATCCCCTTCTCGAGGGAGTAGACGTGGAGGCGACGCTTTCGCGCAAACGCGCCGATGGTGAGCAGTCGTATCTCGGGCACGTTGTGGTACTGGATGCCGAGGAGCTGCTCCTGGGGTGCCCGCCCCCGGTGGGCGTAATGGAAGGTCCCAAAGGGGGTCTTGGCGGGAGCCAGGTAGTCCGCTCGCTCCTGGAGGCCAACAAGCAGGGTGGCGGCGTAGGCGCGGGCCAGGGGATGGCCACGGCGGGCCAAGTACTGCAGTTTGGTCTCGTCTTCGGCGAAGGTCGCCACCTTCTCCAGCTTCGCCAGGATCGAGTCAAAGGGGCACCGAGGACAACTCTCCTCCAGGCAGGTCGGGACGAGGATGTCGGCTTGGGTCCGGAGGGCCTTCGCCTTGGCGACCAGCTCCCGCTCCTGTACCTTGGGGGCGGTCCGTATCCCCGTCCGGACCTTCCTCGCCACGACCTGACCATCTCCGAGGCCTGTATAAACCTTCGATGCGGACCACGCGCCCTTCCGGTGAAACCTTTATTCGACACGCCTTCTAGCGTCCCTGATGTCGCCGGCGCGACGCCGTGAGCGGATCCTCCACAACGCCGCCGAGGTGGTCACGGAAGAGGAGTTTGCCGCCCTCCTGGAAGGCGGCGGGAAACCCAAGGCGTACATCGGCCTGGAACCCAGCGGTTTCCTCCATCTAGGAACGGGTCCCTTGGTGGCGTGGAAGATTACGGACCTCGTGGAGGCGGGGTTCGACGTCACTATCCTTCTCGCGGACTGGCACGCCTACATCAACGACAAGTTTGGGGGCGACTGGGAGGCCATCCATACAGCGGCCGAGTACTTTGTGGAGGCCTATAGCGCCCTCGGCGTGCCCGATTCCGTGCGCTACGTCTATGCCAGCGACCTGGTGCAGGAGGACGAGTACTGGCGGGACGTCCTCCGCGTCCTCAAAGCCTCCACCCTCGCCCGCATCCGGCGCGCCCTGGACATCATGGGGAGGAAGGAGGAGGAGGCTGACTTAGATGCCTCCAAGCTCGTCTACCCGGCCATGCAGGTCACGGACATCCACGCCCTCGACCTGGACTTGGCCTACGGGGGGCTGGACCAGCGCCACGGCCACATGCTCTATCGAGACGTAGCGCCGAAGCTGGGTTGGAAGCAGGTCGTGGCCCTGCACACGCCCCTGCTCACGGGACTGCAGGGAGGGGGTCGCATGGATGCCTGGGACTTCAAGATGAGCAAATCCCGGCCCGAGACGAGCATCTTCGTCCACGATCAGCCTGAGGAGATTGCGGCGAAGGTGGAGCGCGCGTACGCAAAGCCTCGCGAGGTGAAGGGCAACCCCCTCTTGGAGTTCTACCGCCTCCTGCTGTTTCCCCACATCGGCCCCATTACCCTCGAGCGCGAGAAGCGGCACGGGGGGGACGTGACTTACGAAGACTATGCGGCCCTGGAGTCGGACTACCGGAAGGGCGGTCTCCACCCGAAGGACCTGAAGGCGGCCGGGATCCGGGATCTGACGGCCCTCTTGGAACCCGCTCGAACCTACTTCGAGCGCCACCCCGACGGTCTGAGGAGGGTCCAGGAGCTCGTGAGCGAGTGACCGTCTCCCGCCAGGTGCGTCGGGCCGCGGCTTGGGCCATCATCGGAGGCGTCCTTCTTTGGATCGGCCACTTCTCCGCCGTCGGGTTCTGGCAATCCATCCTCTCCTTCTTCGTTTCCCTGTTTCCGACAGCCGCCACCCTCATCCGAGTTCTCGGCTTGTTCGTCCTGATTATCGCTTCTCTGGGAGGCTTCGCGGCGATCCTTGCGGGGTTCCTCTTTCTCCGGGACCACGTCCGGACGGGACGCGTTCTCATCGGCTTCGGGGTCGGCTTCAGCCTCCTCTCCGTCCTGATCTACCTCATCACGGCCGTGGCGCGACAGGATTTCGTTCTATCCGGGAACACGATCGTCGTGCTCATCGGGCTGTTCCTGGCCATCTACGCCCGGGGTCTCGCGAAGGGGAAGTGACGGTCGCCCCACCTTGCGGACGAAGCTCTCCAAGCCCCTATGTCGCCGTCCGGGTCGCCCCCTTCTGGGGTCGCTTGTTTCGCAGGCGCGATGGGGTCGCTCCCATCAGCAGCAGGAACCCAAGGAATCCGAGGGCCATGAGGAGGAGGAAGGGAGTGTGGATGCCCCAGGCATCGGCCATGAGCCCCGCCGCATACCCGGTCAGGGCCCCCCCGATGAGCTGGAACCCGAAGACGACACCGAAGGTGGCGCCGCCGATAACATCCTCAGTCGACTCCGAGATGAAGGCGAACAGGGCGGGATAGGTGATGAACAGGGCGATGCCGAAGACCAGGAAGGTCGGGATGAGAAGGGGAGGTGGGGGTGCTAGGCTGAGAATCAGGCCCGCGAATCCTACCACGAGGAAGGCGGCGACGAGGGCCCGGAAACGGCCCACGGCCGCGCTGATTCGCCCGTACGAATAAGCCGCCAGGACGCCGGCTGCGATCCAGAGGGCGATGACCAGGTTGGCCGTGTCCTCGGTAAATGCGAGGCGCTGAATGAGCAACGAGTTTCCGAATCCGATCGTGATCGTATAGGCAGCCCCTCCGATGCTCAGAGGTACGATCCAGAGGGCTACGCGGCGGACGATCTTGGTCCAGGGTGTCCGTTGGCGGGTGGCGGGCGAGGGGGACGGATTCCGTTCCTGGCGGGTGAGGACGGAACCGACCACGGCCACAACCAGGGCGAAGCTGCCCCACAGCACGAGTGGAACCTGCCATCCGAACAGGAGGCCCAGGTAGCCGGAGGAGGCGAAGGCGATGATAACGCCCACGTCGCCCAGGGCGCTCTGAAAGCCCATGGCCCGGTCGACGTCCTGTCTGAAGACCTTCCCGACCCAGGAGATCCCCACCGGATGGTAGACGCTCGCTCCAATGCGTCCAATGGCGACGAAGAAGAGGAGCACCGCGAAGGTCTGGGCTAGCGTCGTGAACAGGGAGGCCACGCCCAGGATGACCATCCCGGTGGGAAGGAGAACCCGCATCGGCCCGCGATCGCTCCAGGTTCCGAACACGATCTGGAACACGACCGTGATGCCCAGGGCGACTGCGAGGAGAATCCCAATCTGGGTGAAACTCGTGAGCACGCCCCCGGAGAGAAGGAGGGGAAAGAGGGCCGGAATGGCCACGACCGTCCCGTCGTTGGCGGCGTGATAGAGGCCCATGGCCACGAGCGCGCTCCTTTTCGACGCCACGAACGGCTGCTAGACCCCACGAGGGTTAAAGGTTGAGCCGTCGAGGACCAATCGCTAAGTAGGTGGCTGCTCCTCGAAGATGGGCTCCCCCTGAGGCGTACCGGATGCGCATCCTCGTCAACGGGCTCATGGCATACCACGCGGGAAAGACGACTCTCGTCCGCGCGATCCTCCTCCGGGCGAAGGAAGCGGGCGATGACTTCGTCGGGATGAAACCCCGTTCCGCGCACAATTACTGGGAGCATTATGACCACTCCCAGGCCGTTCAGCAGATGGGGCTCCTGGTGAGCCGCGACGCCCTCTTGCTCCAGGAATTGAGTCGAGATCCTCCGGAGGTGTCGCTCCTCAATCCCTACCATCAGTTGGTGTGCCCCCTCGAACCATTGCGGCTGCGAGAGGAGGCTGAGCACCTGTTGGGAGACACCGAGGAGGGGATTCTCGCGGAGCGCCTGACAGACGCCAAAGGTCGAAGCACGCTCTTCGTGAATCGTCGCGCCCACCTCTTCACGGCGCCGTCGGAGTTCCTCGAAGGCCTCGAGGATGGAGCGGCCGAGACCGTACCCTTTCATTCCTCTCCGGTGGCGGAGGGTCTAGCCCCGGTGGACGAGCGCACGCGGGAGGTGTTTGAGGTCGTGGCGGACAAGCGGGATCACCTCATTCTCGAGAGTCACAGCGATACGATCTGGCCGGTCGACCTGCAACCGGGGGAGGTCGACCTCATGATCTCGGTGGGTGGCGGAGCGGCCTTGTTGTTCGACCCAGGCGACGTCGCAAAGGCACAGGAGGTTGTGGGAGGCAGTACAATGGTCGGTCTCCTGCGCTATGTGAAGCCCGTTCAGAGCTTTCGGCTACCCCAGCTCACGTCCACGGAACGAGAGGACGAGAAGCGCCTGCGGGAGGCGTACGCACCTGTCCTTGAGGTTCTGTGGAAATCGCCCTGAAGGCTCGCCACGGGTCCAACGGACGAAGCAAGCGTTTTTCTAGCATCGGCCAGCTGGCGACGCCGGGTCCTCCCGTGAAGGAGTACGACGTCATTGCCATCGGCACCGGTTCCGTCATGCACATCATCGACGGAATGATCCAACGAGAGCCGGATATCCAGGCTGCGGTTATCGACAAGGACGAGCCCGGGGGAATCTGCATGACCCGTGGCTGCGTTCCGTCCAAGATTCTCCTCTACCCGGCCGAGGTCATTCGGACCACTGAGCGGGCCGGTCTCTTCGGCATCGACGCGAGGGTCCAGAACGTCGATTTCGGCCAGGTAATGGGGCGGATGCGGTCCCTCATCGACGCAGACATGGCACGCATTGAACGGGGCCTTACGGAGTCCGAGAACATCGAGTACTACCACGAAGAGGCCCACTTCGTGGAGCCCTACACCATGGAGGTAGCTGGGGAGACCATCCGTTCCGACCGTATCTTCCTGGGTGCAGGCTCCGAGCCGACCATCCCCCCGATCGAGGGCTTGGAGGAGGTGGGGTACCTCACGAGCGATACCTTCCTGCACATCACGGAGCTTCCGCCGGCAACCGCGGTCATTGGCGGCGGCTTCATCGCGGCCGAGTACGGCCACTTCCTCGCAGCCATGGGGTCGAAAGTGACGATTCTCGGCCGGAATCCGCAGTTTCTTCCGAAGGAGGAGCCGGAAATCTCCGCCCTGGCAAAGCGTGAGCTCGGGAAGCACATGACCATCCTCACGAATCACGAGGTCCGGGCGGCGCGTGAGGATGGGGGAAAGAAGGTGCTCGTAGCCGTGGATCGAGAGAGTGGGAAGGAGCGCACCGTCACGGCGGACAAGATCCTTGTGGCCGCGGGACGCGGCCCCACGACCCATCGGCTCCATCCGGAAAAGGGCGGCATCGAGACGGACGACCGTGGGTGGATCGTCGTGGACGAACACCTCCAGACCTCGCAGTCCAACGTCTACGCCCTCGGGGACGCCTTGGGGCGCCACCACTTCAAGCACACCGCCAACTACGAGGCAACGGTGGCCTACTACAACGCCGTCCTCAAGCACGAGACCCACCCCGACTACCACGCGATCCCCCACGCCGTGTTCACGTACCCTGAGATTGCGGGGGCCGGGATGGGGGAGAAGGAGGCCGTGGCCGAATATGGGGAGGCCAAGGTCGGTATCGGCTTTTATCGGTACGAAGACACTGCGAAGGGTGAGGCCATGGCCGTCAAGGACTACTTCGTCAAGATCATCATTGACCCGGAGACGTATGCACTCTTGGGGGCTCACATCATCGGGCCTCAGGCCTCCGTCCTCATCCAGGAAGTGATCAACCTCATGTACACCGAGGAACGGAGTGCGTTGCCCATCGTCAACGGGATGCATATCCATCCGGCGCTCAGCGAGGTCGTGGAGCGGGCCTTATGGACCATCCTCACGCCCGAGCAGTACCAGCACACCCTCCACCACCATGGGCTCTCCGTGGCGTAGCGCGCCGATGCTAGTCCCATGAGCGAGCTCGTGACCCTCCTACTGCTCGCCTCGCTAGCGGGGGCGGCCATTCCTGTTGGCGGCCTCCTCGCCTACCGGGAGCGACTCATGATGGGTCACTTTCGGATGGAACTCCTCTACTTTCTGGTCGCCTTTGGAGGCGGGGTCGTCCTAGCCGCCGTGGCCCTCGTCCTCGTGCCTCTGGGTCTCGAGGCACTGAACCTTCTGGAGGCGGCTCTGGCCTTCATCGCCGGTGCCCTAGTCTTTCTCGCGATCAATCGGGCCATTGAAATGCGCGGCCAGATGGCCGGTCAATCGATGAACCTGGTCGCCGACTACATACCGGAATCCATCGCCCTGGGCGCGGCCTTCGCCGCGGGCGGTCCGTTGGGCCCCCTCCTCGCATTCCTCATTGGCACCCAGAACCTCCCCGAGGGATTCAACTCCTACCGCGAGCTCAAAGAGGGGGGACGCATGGCGCGACGCTGCCTCGCCATTCTGGGTGTCATGGCCATCTTTGGGCCCATCGCGGCATTATTGGGCTTTCTCCTCCTGGGAGGTCAGCCTCGCATCATAGGTTGGATGTTCCTCTTCGCAGCCGGGGGAATCCTCTACACGGTCTTTCAGGACGTCGCCCCCATGGCCAAATACGAGGGGCACTGGCTCCCCGCTCTGGGTGCGATTGCGGGGTTCCTCCTAGGGATGGTCGGCGAGGTCCTGATCACTTCTCTCGCCTGACCCGCTAAACCATGTCCTGGCCTGAACGCCGGCGGATCAGGTCTAACAGAAGGCTTTTACTCCCCCTCCATGATTCCCTCTCGCCAGGAGACGGCGGGCGGCTGACGGTGTCCTCGGATGCTGAGGAAAGTCCCCCCTCCATCGATGCGCGGCCTCGTGCAAACGAGGGTCCTGAGAGGGACGGCAAGGGCGCAGAAACGACACAGCCTGGGACGAGGATGAATCGCTCGGCGAGGACGTTGTCCCAGGATTTGGTGAGACGGCGACCCCCCGCGGGAGCAAGGCCAAACAGGCCGCAAGGCCGGGTAGGCCGCTTAGTCCAA
>JBHIBO010000015.1:0-36874 GCA_046759185.1 Thermoplasmata archaeon
AGCGACAAGGAGTACATCGGCGTCCTGCGGCTGCACCAGGACGTGCCACCGGCGAAGGTGTCCGAGGTCTTTGGCGAATTTGTGGGGGAAATCTATCAGACACCTCCCGTTCGCGCGGCCGTTAAGCGCGTCCTTCGGGTCCGTCGCATCCACGAACTGGAGATGCTCGACCACGAGGCGCGGAACTATCTCTTCCGCGTCCGCTGTGAGGCGGGTACGTACATCCGTACCCTCTGCGTCGATGTGGGGGAGGCGCTGGCCGTGGGCGGCCACCTCCAGGACCTCCGCCGAACCCGGACGGCGGGCCTCGCCGTGGACGCTGCGGTTCCCCTGAACGCACTCCGAGACGCATTTCTCCTTTGGAGGGAGGAGGGGGACGAAACAGAGATCCGTCGGATTCTACGCCCCATGGAGGAGCTGTTGGATCACCTGCGCCAGGTCGCGGTCAAGGACACCGCCGTCGAAGCCCTCTGTCACGGGGCTCCGCTCATGGTCCCTGGGATCCTGGAAGCCGACCCCGCCATCGCTCCTGGCGACCTCGTGGCCCTCGTGACCCGGAAGGGCGAGGCGGTGGCCCTGGGTCGGGCGCGATCAGCGGCCCACGAATGGCCTACCGCGAAAACGGGGATTGCCGTGGATTTGGAGCGCGTTCTGATGGACCCGGGATCTTACCCGCGCCTATGGCGCTGAGGGCGAGGGGTATCTTTTATTGGCCTCCTGCCTATGCAAAACGTCTCAATCCGACGCCGAGGTCGCCTAGTCCGGTAGGGCGCGAGCCTGGAGAGGATTCCCCGACAGCTCGTGGCGGGCAACCGCCTCGGGAGTTCAAATCTCCCCCTCGGCGCTCGACGGATTGTGGGCCTCATCCTCGGACATGGCCGTCTTGAGACGGTCGATGGAGGTGACCGGGTGAGGGTCCACCCCCCGCAGGACCGCGAGGTACACGCTTACCAGGTCCCCCAAAAGGACGAGTGCGAGGAGGCCGGTCACGAAGGCGTCGCTGGTCACTTCGACAGGGGTCAGGGGCACGCGTTCCTTGAGCAGGGCGAGGGTCGTCTGGAACTTGGGGTAGAGTGCGACATCGCGCGGTGGCATGAGGAGAACAGGGGCGAATCGATCCTGACCTTCCCCCTCGAGCCACCCGACGATCTCGTTGTGGTTCGCCTCGGGCAGGACACTGTGCCACGCCAACGTTTTCGCGTTCTCGTTGAGCTGGGTCTGCCATCTGCGGGCAACCCCCGCGTAGGGTGGGGGACCGTAGACGATGGGCACCCTCCCCTCGAGTGCGGTGGCAATGCGTTTCGCCAGGTTGTCGGCCGCAGGAACGGCCGGGACCCATTTCTCCCGAATCCGACTCAGGTCCGCGAGGGAACGGGGCATCGCTTCGTCCAGGTGCGGTGCGCTCCGGGTGAGCAGGCGCAGCAGGGGTGCCAGGAGGTACCCCAGGGCGGCGCGAGGCGCGAAGCCCGGCGGGACGAAGACGTGGGGGACGCCCTGAGCAGCGGAGATCTCGGCGAGTTCCCCGCCGGAGCCCACGGTTAGGCAGGAGAGGCCTCGTTTCAACGCCTCCCGGTACGCCGTAAGGGTCTCCCACGTGTTCCCCGAGTAGCTGATGGCGACCCAGAGGTCCTCCGATTCCGCATAGGGCGGGACGCTCGGCGTTCGCGTTACCTGGATTTCAAGCCCCCCATACCACCTTCCCAAAGCGTGGGCAAGGTCCCCGGCGATGGCTGACCCACCCATCCCAACGACGAACACACGGCCCGAGGGGAGCTCCTCCCACCCGGCATCCCGGGTCCCAGCGAGGCCTTCTTCGAGCTGCTCCGGCAGGGAGGCGAAGGTTCCCATCAACCCGCTACGGTCGACCTGGGCGAGGCGTCCGGGGTCGTCCAGCACGCGTAACGATGGCTCGAGCGATTGAAAGGATTGCGGTGGGGAAAGGACTAGCTTATTGGTAATTACAAAAATCTTATTAGACGCCCGTCGGTGTCTCCAAACGATGCGGGCCGCGGTGCGGGGGGCCCTGAAGGCCCTCCAGGGGGGCAGGCCAATCCTATTGTACGACGCCGATGGGCGCGAGGAGGAGACGGACCTGGTCTTCCCCTCCCAGTCGGTCACCCCTCAGTCGATCCGCCTGATGCGTCAGGAAGCCGGCGGATTGGTGTGCACGACGCTTCCCGCCCCGGTGGCGCGACGCCTCGGACTCCCGCTCATGGAGGACGCATTACGCCACCTCGAGGGCGACTTTCCCGTCATCGAAGGCCTCCTGCGCCATCGGCCTGCCTATGACGCCCGGTCCGCCTTTAGCCTGACGGTGAACCATCTGGCGACCCGGACGGGGATCACCGACCGGGACCGGGCCCAGACCATCGTGGCGCTAGCCGACGCCTGCCAGACCGCCCTCTCGACCGAGGATGGTCTCGCCCGGGAGGCCTTCATGCAGCAGTTTCGCGCTCCCGGTCACGTCCATCTCCTCATCGCCACGGAGCCCCTCCTGCGGGCGCGACGAGGCCACACGGAGCTCTCCACGGCCCTCCTCCTGATGGCCGATCTCCTCCCGAGCGCCACCCTCTGCGAGATGCTGGCCGACGGCGGCTGGGCCCTCCCCAAGGGAGAGGCAAACAACTATGCGACAGCCCGGCATCTTCCCTTTGTCGAGGGGAGCGACGTCCTCGAGGCTTGGGGAGCATGGTCCGGGTCATGGCGACGGGAGTCTTCGACATCCTCCACGTAGGGCATCTGCACTACCTGAAGCAGGCGAAGGAGTTGGGGGACGAATTGGTGGTTATCATCGCTCGGGACACCCGGGTCCGCCGGATGAAGCACGAGCCGGTGACGCCCGAGGCGTTGCGCCTGGAACTGGTGGATGCGCTCAAACCCGTGGACCGGGCGGTGTTGGGCCACGAGGGGGACATCTACCAGACCGTGGACGAGGTCCGACCCGACATCATTGCCCTGGGCTGGGACCAGGAGTTCGACGACGAGGACGTGGAGGCCGAGGTCCGGCGTCGTGGCGTGCCCGCCAAGGTCGTCCGGTTGGCCAAGATGGAGGGGGACCTGGATGGGACGACGAAGATCATCAACAAGGTGATTAGCATCTGGTCCATCCAGAAACAGGTGGAGAGGGCGGAGGAAACCCCGCCCGAGGGGGACTAGGTTTTGCGAACCATCGGAATCGTCGATACGACCTTTGCCCGCTATGACATGGCAACGGCGGCGGAGCAGGAGCTGAAGGGCCTCGGCGGCGGCTTCCAGATCGTCCGTCGTACCGTCCCAGGCGTCAAGGATCTCCCCATCGCGTGCAAGCGCCTCATCGAGGAAGAGTCGTGCGACCTGGCCATGGCCCTGGGCATGCTCGGTGGCCACGCGTTGGACAAACAGACCGCCATGGTCGCGGACAGCAGTCTACAGGCGGTCCAACTCGCCACGAACACCCCCATTCTTGGCGTTTTCGTGTACGAGGAGGAAGCGAAGGACGACGAGGAACTGGCCTGGCTCGCGGCCCGGCGCACCCGCGAGCACGCCCGGAACGCCTACAACATGCTCTTCCGGCCCGAGATTCTCCGGCAGAACGCGGGAACGGGCCAGCGAGAGGGATTCGATGACGCCGGGCCCCTTGAAACGACGTCGGGGAAGTTGAGCTAGGTGCCCAACCTGGGGATCGTGGTGAGCGAGTTCCACGCCGACATCACCGAGCGCATGCTCGTTCGGGCCGAGGAACACGCCGCCTTCCAGGGCCTGACGGTGACCCACGTGGTGAAGGTCCCCGGCGTCTTCGACATGCCCCTCGCCCTCAAGCGACTCGTCCGGCGGGAGGATGTGGACGCGGTGGTGGCCCTCGGGGCTGTCATCCAAGGAGAGACGCGTCACGATGAGGTGATCATGCATCACACCGCGGGCAGGATGACCGCCCTGGCCGTGGAATACGAAAAACCCATCGGCCTCGGCATCTCGGGCCCCGGGCAGACGAAGGAGCAGGCCCTGGCCCGCGTCGAGAAGGCCCGGGAAGCGGTAGAGGCCGTGGCCCACCTCCTCGAGGCGCTCGGCGATGTCTAGCCCCGAAGAAGGGTTATATCCCGACCTCTCAATCCCCGACTCGCCCCTCCCGAGGGTTCGGCGATGGCGGACATCCCCCAGATTGAGGAGATATTGAAGGAAATCGAAGCCCACGAAGGCGTGCACGGGGCCTTCCTCGTGACGCGCTCGGGGGTGTACATCGCGGGGTCGCTCCCGAAGGCGGTCGAAAAGGAGACCTACGCGAGCATGTTCGCCGTCCTCCTGGGATCCGCGGACACGGCCACCTCGCAAATCAAGGATTCCATGCGGGCAGTCGTGGTCCACCTCCGGGACTCCAAGCTCGTGGTGGTGGGGGACGGACCCAAGGCCCTCTTTGTCCTTCGAGTGGACGAGGACGTGGCGGTCCGCCGCCTTCGGGAGATCCTGGGGCCCTATTCGGCCCGCCTCGAGGAGCACCTCTGAGACTACATGCGCCGGAAGCCCCGGAGCATCCACTCGCCTACGGCCTTGCCCACGTACCGCAGCGTGTGCCCGGGCCCGCGGCTTAACCCCACAGGCCGACCCTCGCCCCTGCGAATGGCCCCTAGGAGGTCGTCCTCGGTCTCGTACCCGTCCGGGAGGACCAGGAGGCCGCGGCCGACGTCCTCGAGGCGGTGGGCGTCGCTTCCAGCGGTCATGGGGAGCCGGAGGTCCTTGGCCAACCGCTCCGCCCGCTGGTTGTCCCTCTGGATTGTGCGCGCATTGAGCCCCTCGATCCCGTGGAACCGCGCCTCCCGGACCACCGCCTCCCCGACGCCCGACCAGAAGCGGTAGGGATGGGCGGCCACGGCTAGGCCTCCCTGCTCGTGGACCCGATCGACGGCCTCGGCCGCCGGGAGTCGCGGGGGGACCGGTTCCTGTAGACCATACACTAGAATGTGGCCTCGGCGGGCCGAGAGTTCCATGCCAGGCAGCACCAGCAAGCCGACGTCGCGAGCCAGCTGTTGGGCCTCCTCGCTCCCCTCGGTGCGGTTGTGATCGGTGATGGCCACACCTTGGAGGTCCAGCCGCGCGGCCATCGCGAGCATCTCCTTCACCCCTGCGGAGGAGTCAGGGGAGTGCTGGCTGTGAAGGTGCAGGTCGACCTTGAACAGATCACGTCACCTCGGACCCCGGACGTACGGGGCGGTCCAGGGTGACTTCCCACTCGCCCGCCTTAAGGGGGAAGCCGGGACCCCCGGAGCTCCCTCGGAAGTACACACGTCCGTCCTCTCCGACCTCGATGCGGAGTTTCCTGAACTCCTCGAAGGAGAGACGGGGGGCGTTGGGGACGCCCAGAACCTGGGTTCCCGGGTCCGCCTCCCCTGTGAGGAGGAGGGAGATGACGTCGCCGTCGACGGCGGCCAGGAGCATCGCGTCGGACGTGACGCCGCGGAAGACGCCGGGCTTCAGGTTGACGAGAACGGCCACCTGCTTCCCGCGTATCGCCTCCGCCTCGTACTCCTCCCGCATGCCGGCGACCATGGTTTTCCGTTCGGAGCCCAGGTCGGTCTCCACGATGTAGAGCTTGTCGGCGTCCGGGTGGTTCTCCACCTTGACCACTCGACCGACCCGCACGTCGAGCCTCCCTGCCTCCTCTTCGGCAGACAGAGCCGCCAGTTCGACCTTCCGGAAGAGGGGTCTGGGGGATCGGAGTCGTTGTCCCTCGGGAATCGGCTCGGGCACGGCGTCCCAGGGAAGGTCCGCGACCGCGCCGTCGTAACCCAGGTACTCCCAGAGGCGCTGGGCGGAGAAGGGCAAGAACGGGGCGGTGAGCAGGGCGAGACCCCGGACCATCCTTAAGGCGACATGGAGCACGGTACCCGCGCGGACGCGGTCCTCGGTGATGAGGTCCCAGGGCGCCTGGGCATCAAAGTATTGGTTCCCCCGCTTGGCGAGGCGCATAATCTCCTGCAGGGCATCCCGGAAGTGGACGTAGGCCAGGTTCTGACCGATCTTGCGCCATCCCTCTTCCAGTTCTCGGAGGAAGGTCTCGTCCTCGGTGGCGAAGTCCCCGGCCTGGGGGATCTCGCCGAAGTTCTTGTGGGTGAACGTGAGGACACGATGCGCGAAGTTGCCGTAAACCGCGAGGAGCTCGTCGTTGACCTTCGCCGCGAAGTCCTCCCATGTGAAGTCCGTGTCGCGGAGCTCTGGCATCTTGGCCGTGACGTAGTAGCGGAGGGCGTCGGGCTCGTACTCTGCCAGCAAGTCCGGGAGGAACTCTCCCGTCCGCCGACTGGTGGACATCTTGATGCCGCCCCCACGGACGCGGAGATATTGGTTAGCTGGAACGTCGTAGGGGAGGTTGATGGCCTCGTCGTATCCCATCAGCATCGCCGGCCAAAAGATGGTGTGGAAGGGGATATTGTCCTTTCCGACGAAGTAGTAGTGGCGAGCTTCCGAGTTGTACCACCACTCCTTCCACGCCTCAGGTCGCCCCTGGCGACGGGCCCACTCGATGCTGGTCGAGAGATAGCCGATGACCGCTTCGAACCAGACGTAGATGCGCTTTTTCTCCCACCCCGGAACCGGGACCGGGATCCCCCAGTCGATATCGCGGGTGATGGGCCGGTCCTTCAGCCCCTCCCTGAGCCAGCCAAGCGCGAAGTTCAGGACGTGGGCCTTCCAGTAGCTCTTGTCCTGCAAGTACGCCTGGATCGGCTCTTGGAAGGCGGACAGGCGCAGGAAGAAATGCCTCGTCTTCCGTTGTACGGGGCGGGTGCCGTCGATCTTGCATCGGGGCTCGATGAGGTCGAAGGGGTCGAGGAGCCGTCCGCAATTCTCGCACTGGTCCCCTCGGGCCTCCTTGTAGTGGCAGTGCGGGCACTCCCCCTCGATGTACCGGTCGGGCATGAACCGCTCGTCGGTAGGGCAGTAGGACGCGAGCATCTCCTTCTCGTAGAGATGGCCCTTCTCCAGAAGGGTCGTGAACAGCTCCTGGGCCACCTCCATGTGTCCCGGCGCGCTCGTCTTCCAGTATAGATCGTAACTGATGCCAAGGTCCTCGAAGGACCGGGCATGGAGCTCGTGGTAACGTTCCGCGATGACCTCGGGTCCGACTCCCTCCTCGTCGGCCGCCACGGTCACCGGTGTCCCATGCTGATCCGAACCGGAGACCATGAGCACATCGTCCCCCGCCATGCGGTGGTACCTGGCGAAGATGTCGGCAGGAACGTACGCCCCGGCAGCGTGGCCGATGTGCCGGGGGCCGCTAGCGTAGGGCCAGCCGACGCCTAGGAGGAGCTTGGCCATGGGGGCGAACTAACGGTGCCCGCGATTTAAAGAGTGAGT
This sequence comes from Thermoplasmata archaeon, assembly GCA_046759185.1. GTDB lineage: Archaea > Thermoplasmatota > Thermoplasmata > RBG-16-68-12 > JAJISG01 > JAJISK01. Next base: position 7,327 of record JBHIBO010000015.1, read on the forward strand.
CCGGGAGGCCGGGCTCGTCGGGTAACAACCTCCCGCAAAGGGTTAAATACCGACCCAGAAATCGACGCACAAGCTCAAGGAGTTGATGTTCTGGATCAGGGACGTGGCCCGGGACCCTACGAGGCGCCCGTGGAAGAGGGGCAGGTCTACGAGGCCACCATCGAGGATTTGGGTCGGGAGGGGGACGGCATCGCCCGCATCGACAGCTTTGTCGTCTTTGTTCCGGGCACCAAGATTGGGGACACTGTGAAGGTCCGGATTACCCGGGTTCTCCGCCGCATGGCCATTGGGGAAGTGGTCGAGGAATAGCGCCTTTTCCGCCATCCCGTTGCCATCGTTAGCGCTAGCTGTCCTCACGCGGGTGGCCGATCAGGAGGAGGTGACCCATCTCCGACAGGCGGATGAGGAGCCGTCCCTGGGTACCTCGATCGATCTCCACGAGGCCCAGCTCCTCCAACCCCTTGGACTCCCGCCCTCCCCGAAGGTGGTAGCTCAGGAGGGACTTCTCCACGCCGGACGCCTCGCTGAGGGCCGTGAGGGAGTCGACCTCCCCATCCAGGTCCTCCAGAGCCTGGAGGACGCTGATCTTGCTTGGGGAGATGACTTCGCTGTAGCTGAACTTGAGGACGGGAAGCATCATGGGGACGCCCCCCTCCACGTGGAAGGCCTTCACCCCGTTCACGAAAGCCGCGCTGATGGCGGAGCAGGTCATGAGCTTCCGCCCGCTGGAGACGTTGATGAAGATGTCGTCGTACAGCTCCCGTTGTTCCCGGATGATCTGGGCCACGACCTCATACATCTCCCGTGCCGGGTTCTGGATCTCCCTGCGTTCCACCGGAATGTGGAGCTGGCCAAGCTTGCTGCTAATCTCCGCCGCCTGAAACTTGTTCTCCGGCTCGTGGATCAGGACGAGCTTGCTGACTGGGTACTCCCGGATGCCGGCGAAGATGGGCGCCTCTTCGTCTCCCAAGGTGGCAATCTGCAGGATTTTCATGCCTGGCGATTCTTAGTGGATGCCGCTATAAAAGTCGTTTGAAATCTTGTAGCGGAGGTTCAACTTCGTCCCGGGTAGGGTAAAATACGCGGCCGTCATCTGAGCCGCAGATTCCCGTGCAACGGCTCCTTTGGCACCTGATTGTGGGGACCCGGGGAGGCATCAACCGGGCCCGGATCTTGACGCTGCTGCGGGATCGACCCTATAACGCGAACAGCCTCGCGGAGGAGCTGGGTTTGGACTACAAGACGGTCCGGCACCACCTTCGGGTCCTCCGAAGGAACGACCTGGTGATGGCGTCCAGGGAGGAGTACAGCACGCTCTACTTTCTGACACCCACGATGCTGCGGTACTGGGAGGACTTCGAGGTCATCTGGAAGAAGATTGGGGAAAAGTAGATGGAGGATGGAACGATGAAACGGGTCCCAACCCGAGGTGAGAGTTCGTGGTAAGCCAGATTTGGTCGTTGAACATGGTTTTTGGGAGCGCCAGCATCGGGCTCCTCCTCGCGCTCCTCGTGGTGTACGCACGGAATCTCCGGAAGGTCTGGACTCCCTTCGGCCTCGGGCTCGTCGTGTTCGCGGCTCTGCTGATTGCCCAGACGGGCCTCGCCCTGTTCCACATGGCCCAATGGGCCATGCAAGCCTGGCCCGACACCTTCGCGACTCCCCTCCTCTTTCTCAACATCTTTCAAACGTCGGCCTTCGGCGTCCTGCTGACCATCAGCTGGGGTTGAGGCTGGGTTGAATTTCCCCTTTAACCTTCGAAGCTGAGTTTTACATCATTACGCCTCCTCCTTGAGTCCAGAGCGAGCGAGGAGCGAAGAGTATGGAAGCCGAACTGCTGCCGCCGGACCAGGAAGAGGATTCCTGTCCGGAGTGCCGAAGCAGCCATCTGATCCGGGACTACGTTCGCGGGGAGCTGGTCTGTGAGAGCTGTGGCCTGGTCGTCGATGACACGTACATCGACCAAGGGCCCGAATGGTCTGGGACGGGCCAGGACGCGGTCCACCGGATCCGCACCGGCGCCCCGGTGACGATTGCCACCCACGACAGGGGACTGACGACGGAGATCTCACCGGGCCTCCGGGACTCCCAGGGCAAGCCCTTGCGGGAGGAGAATCGTCCGCAGATCTATCGCATGCGGAAGCTGCAGAAACGCATGCGTTACGCCCAGGCAGGGGAACGGAGCCTCGCCGAGGCCCTCATGGAGCTGGAACGGATGGCCTCCGCGCTGGGCCTGCCCCGCGAGTTTCGCAACGAGGCGGCCCTCCTCTATCGGAAGGCGGCGGGGAAGGGTCTGGTGCGAGGGCGCACCATCGTCGGCATGGCGTCGGCCTCCCTCTACGCGGCGTGCCGTTTGAAGGGCGCCCCACGAACCTTGGAGGAGACCTCCGCCACGTTGGGGGTGGAGAGGCGAGAACTCACCCTATCCTTCAAGGCGTTGGTGCGTGGCCTGAGGCTTCGGGTGCCGCCCCCCCGCGCCGAGGATTTCCTCCGGCGATTTGCGAGCCATCTCGAACTGTCTCCCAAGGTCGAAGCGAAGGCTGTGGAGCTTGTCCGGGCCACGGAGCAGGCCGAGCGGTTCCACTCCAAGGGTCCCTCGGGTACCGTGGCCGCCTGCATCTACCTCGCCTCGATCCTCTCGGGCCGGAAGATTCCGCAGGGGAGGATTAGCCGTGTGGTGGGCGTCTCCGAGGTCACGATCCGGATTCGATACACGAGCATCGCGAAGCGCCTCGGACTCGAGGTTGCGTCTCGCGGGACAGCCCGACCTGTACTGGAGGACCGGGCTCTTGCGGCGCCTCAGGTTTCTGCCGGCGGCGGCGGGGTGAGGCCTGCCTCATCGAGGTAGACCGTCCTTCCGTCGGTCCGGACCCGACCCTCGGCGAAGAGCTTGACGACGTAAGGGAGGACGCGGTGTTCCTCCTCGAGGATGCGCGCAGCCAGGGACTCCTCGGTATCCTCGGGATGCACCGGGACCGCGCGTTGAAAGACGATGGGTCCGCCGTCCACGGACGCGTCCACGATGTGGATGGTGCACCCGCTCACCTTCACCCCCCACGCGAGGGCGTCCCGGTGAGCGTGCGTGCCCGGAAAAGCAGGCAACAGGGACGGATGGATGTTGATGATGCGGTCCGGGAATTGCCCGACGAAGTAGGGGGTGACGATCCGCATGAACCCCGCGAACACCACGAGATCCACCTCTCGTTCCCGCAGCTCCTGGACGATATTTTTCTCGAAGGCCTCCCGACTCCGCCCTCGGTGGTCCATGAAGACCCAAGGGATGCCGTGCTTCTCGGCCCGGGCGATCACGGGCGCTTCCCGGTTGTTGCAGATCAGGACGGCCAGGTGAACATCAAGGTCCCCCCGCTTCACGGCGTCGATGAGGGACTGGAAGTCCGTCCCCCGTCCCGAGGCGAGTACACCGACGTTCATCCGATCCATGCTGATCCTGTCAGTGTTTGAAGACGCGGACCCCGGTAAAGGCCATTGCCATTCCGTGCTCGTCAGCGGCCGCGATGACCTCCGCGTCCCGTATGGACCCGCCGGCCTGAAGAACGGCCTTCACGCCGCCCCTCGCGGCCTCATCGATGCCGTCCCGGAACGGGAAGAAGGCGTCACTGGCCAGGACGCTTCCCTCCGCCTCGTCCCCCGCCTTCCGGCATGCCAGGATGACGGCGTCCACACGGCTGGCCTGCCCTCCCCCCAGTCCCACCGTCCGTTCCTCCTTGGCCAGGACGACGGCGTTGGACTTCAGGCTGCCCAGAACCCGATGGGCGAAGAGCATGCCGCGGACCTGATCCTTGGTGGGTTGCGCCTGGGTGACGACCTTCAGGTCCTCCGCCTCCAAGGGGAGGTACGACCGGGTCTGGACGAGCATGCCCCCGCGCACGCCCCACGTCTGGGTGGCCGGTTCCCAGGCAATCTCCCTCCCCGTTCGGAGCGCCCGGAGCTTCTTCTTTTCCCGCAGCACCTTGAGGGCATCGACCCCGAAGTCGGGGGCGATGATGCCCTCGACGAAGTGCGGTCGCAGCGCCGTAGCGGTTTCCTCGTCCACCACGCGGTTGAACCCGATGACGCAGCCGTAGGCGGACTTCGGGTCGGTGGCCCGGGCCTGCAGGTACGCGTCCGGCAAGGTCTTGGCGCTCGCCACTCCACAAGCGTCCGTATGCTTCACGATGGCCGCGGTGGGCCGCTCGAACTTCATGGCGAGTTCGAGAGCGGCGTTCAGATCCAGGATGTTGTTGAAGGACAGATCACGGCCGAACAGTTCCTCCGATGAGGCCACGGAGATGCCCGGGAACTCGGGATCGCGGTAGAAGGCCGCTGGCTGATAGGGGTTCTCCCCGTACCGGAGACTCCAGGCGCGGTCGAAGGCAAGCCGAAGGTCCGGGGGAAAGGCTTCGGGATTGTCCTGGGTAAAACGGTTGTAGAGCGAGGCCTCGTAGCGGCTTGTCAGGGCTAGCGCCTCCTCGGCCCAGGCCCGCCGGCTCTCCTCCGGCACGACGCCCTTCCCGGCCCGCAGCTCCCGGATGAAGCGGGGGTATTGCGCCGGGTCCGTGAGCACACTTACGTCGCGGAAGTTCTTCGCAGCCGCTCGGACGAGGGTCACCCCCCCGACGTCCATGGCCGCCAAGGGATCGCCCTCCCCCGATGCCGAGGAGGGCGGCTCGAGGGGATAGAGGTTCACCGCCACCACGTCGATGGGCTCCACGCCGCGTGCTTCCAGGTCCGCCCGATCCCCAGGCTCGTTCCGCCGGGCGAGGATGCCCGCTAGGAGGGCGGGGTGAAGTGTCTTCAACCGGCCCTGGAACATCTCCTCCCAACCCGTGACATCGGCGGCGCGTCGGACCTTGAGGCCCTTCCCAGAGAGGTAAGATGCGGTTCCCTCGGAGGCCACCAGCGTGTAGTCCCAGGCGAGAAGCTCCCGGGCCAAGTCCTCCAGTCCCTCCTTGTTGGAGGCGCTCAGGAGGGCCGTCCGGGACCGAACCATGCTTATTACCAACCGCTTATGGGGAGGCCCTAGATAACGTTTTTAGGCCGGCGGGGTGTCGGGGGTTTCCCGGGCCCAGAAAGGCCGCAAACCGTGCCTAGACTATTCTGGTAAAGACTTATATAGAGTGCCTTGGTAAAATTACACTGGGTGTCGAATGGGCAACCTCCCCCCTCCTTGAAACCCCACCCATCCGGCACCTCCCTTTTTGGTCTTCGGCGATCCCCACGGTCGTCAGCGAAGGCTTAACCCGTCTGTGGTGATGCCTGGGACGCGGATGACACAGCTGCTGGATGGACGGGCCCTCGCGGGCGAGATCCAAGGAGAGGTCGCCACCGACGTGTCCCGCCTCGCGGACGAGGGAACCGCCCTCACCCTGGTCGCCATCCAAGTGGGCGACGACCCGGGGACCCGCGCGTACGGAAGGGTTCTGGGCCGTGCTAGTCGCGAAATTGGGATGGAGCTCGGGGTCCGCGAACTCCCTGAGGATGCGTCACAAGCTGTCCTCCTCGAAGAGATCGCCGCCCTCAACGCCGACCGGAACGCCCATGGAGTCCTCGTGCATCGCCCTCTGCCCGCATCGGTCGATTCCCACGCCGTCGCCGAAGCGGTGGACCCCCGCAAGGACGTGGACGGCCTGCACCCCGTCAACCTGGGTCGCCTGCTCACCGGCCAACCTGCTATCGCTCCCGCAACCCCCTTGGCTGTCCAGGAACTCCTCCTGCGTTTCGGTCATGCCCCCGGAGGAAAGCACGTGGTGGTGGTTGGCAGGAGCGACATCGTGGGGAAGCCCCTGGCTGCCCTCCTCATGCAGAAGGATCCGAGGGCCGATGCCACGGTGACGCTGGCCCACAGCCGGACGACCGACCTGAGCCGTCACACCCAGGCCGCTGACATCGTTGTGATGGCGGTGGGACGGGCCGCGTTCCTTCGGGGCGACATGGTTCATCCGGGGGTGGTGGTCGTGGACGTGGGCATCAACAGTATTCCCGATCCGGAGAGCCCGGGGAGACACAAGCTTGTGGGCGACGTCGCCTTTGATGAGGTGGCCGCCGTGGCGGGGGCCATCAGTCCTGTCCCCGGAGGGGTCGGCCCCGTCACCGTGGCCATCCTGCTGCGGAACACGGTCGATGCGTATCGCTTGGGACAGGGGCGGGCCTGAAGATTACCCGTCCCGGGAAATGTTTTAACGCCACCCTAGCTAGAGTACCGGGGATTCCGTGAAGGTGCTGACTGTCGGCGGGGGTGGACGAGAACACGCGATCGTGGAGGCCGCGCGGGGGAACGGCGGCGCGGTGTTCGCGGCCCTGAAGAACCGCAACCCCGGCATCGCCCGTGCCGCCAAGGACGTGCTCCTAGTGGATGAAACGAAGGTCGATCGCGTCGTTACCTGGGGGGCGAAGGTGGGTGCAGACCTGGCTATCGTCGGGCCGGAGGCCCCGCTGGGACACGGACTCGTCGACCGGCTCGAGGCCGCCGGCATCCCCGCCGTGGGTCCCTCCCAGGGGGCGGCCCAGATTGAGTTGTCCAAGGAGTTCGCCCGGGACCTGATGCGTCGACACGGCATCCCTGGCCTCGTGGAGTATCACCCGTTCGACGACGCGGCGGAGGCGGGGGCCTTCCTGCGGACGTTCCAGGGGCCCTTCGTGGTGAAGCCCATCGGCCTGACCGGCGGGAAGGGGGTCAAGGTGATGGGGGACCACTTCCACGCCCGGGAGGAGGGGCTCCGCTACGTGGAGGAAGTGCTAGACCGGCGCATCGGCGGCCAAGCGCGGGTTCTCGTCGAGCGCAAGGAGGAAGGCGAGGAGTTCTCCCTCCAGGCCTTCACCGATGGGAAGCACGTCGCCCCGATGCCTGCAGTCCAAGACTACAAGCGGGCGGAGGACGGAGACCGGGGACCCAACACCGGCGGCATGGGTTCCATCTCGGCCGGAGACGGGCTCCTTCCCTTTCTGCCGCGGGCGGACTACGAAGCGGCCGTCGACATCCTGCGGAGGATGGTGGAGGCCCTCCGTGCCGACGGGACCCCTTTCAAAGGTGTCCTCTATGGGGGCTTCATCCTGACCGCTGACGGGCCCAAAGTGTTGGAATTCAACGCCCGTTTCGGCGATCCGGAGGCCATGAACGTCCTACCGGTCCTCCGAGAGGATTTCCTGGCCGTTTGCGGTGCCATTGTCGACGGGAATCTCCCCGAGAGGCTCCTGTTTGCGCCCAAGGCGACGGTTTGCAAGTACGTGGTCCCCCAGGGGTACGGCACGGCCCCCCAGGCGGGCCGTCGCCTTGCCGTGGACGAAGCCGCTATCGGCCGCACGGGGGCCGCGCTATACTACGCCTCGGTGGATGAGAAGGATGGGGCTGTCCTGACGACCACCTCCCGTTCCCTAGCCCTGGTTGGGATCGCCGACGATCTTCCCGCGGCGGAAGCCCAGGCGGAGGCGGCCCTGGAACACGTGAGCGGGCTGTACGAGGCTCGCCATGACATTGGCACGGCTGAGATGATTGCAGCGAAGGTGCGGAATATGAGGACGATGAGGGAGGCGTGACATGACCATCCTAGGGCCGGCGCGGCGACAAGAGCTGGAGGAGATTCTGATCGGGATGGAACGGGATCTGGAGGAGAAGGACGCGGTTCGGGAGCTGGCCCTCAAGTCCAGCCGCGCGGTGGCACGCCTTTCGGTGAGCGCCGTCGGGGCCCTCCATCGCGATAAGGAGGTCGCCCGCTATCTGGATGAAGCGCGGGAGGAGGCGGGCAAGCTAGGAAGCCTCCTCAAGGAGCACCCGGACCTCTACTTCTCGGGGTTCGTAGAGAACGCGCACCAGGACATGACGGAAGCGGCCGTGGCTTACAGCCTCCTGCGAGACGCGCCTCTCCCCCGCCCTGAAGATCTGGGGGTGACGAATCGTGCCTACCTCCTGGGCTTGGGGGACGTGGTGGGAGAACTCCGCAGGCACGCCCTGGAACGCATGGGGAAGGGAGACGTGGAGGCGGGTCGGGAGGCGTTGGAGGCCATGGAGGTCCTCTACGAGGGCCTGATGCGCTTCGACTACCCTCGCGCCGTGGCGGCGGTCAAGCGCAAGCAGGACATCGCCCGAAGCCTCGTGGAGAAGACCCGGGGCGAGGTCGCCGTCGCCGTGCGGACTCGGGAACTCGAACGGAAGCTGGAGGAACGGTTCGGGCAGAGCGACTAGCCGCCTCGGCGTCGCCGACGGATGTAGGCCCCCACGAAGAGGGCGACGACAAACGCTGCGATGCCGGCCAGGACGATGAAGATGGGATTGATCGGCTCGGCCTCGATGGTGAACACGTCTCGCAGGGCCACCTCCCCGATGGCTGGATCGATGATCCCGTCCTTGTTGAGGTCCACGCGAACCTCCAGGGTGTGGGTCCCCACGCCCAAGTCAACGGGTAGATAGGAGAAAGTCACGGTCCTGCTCTCCCCGGGCGTTAGGCTGTCAATCTCCGTCTCCGCCACCTGCTGCTCGTTGATGAAGAGGAAGGCCGGAACGGCTTGGACCTCGATGGCCCCCGTGTTTCGCACCTGGGCAGACACCACCAGGGGCACCCACACGCGAATCTGCTGGCTGGCGATCCCCACGGCGAAGTCCGCCCCCTTTGTGGAGTTGCCCTCCACGATGAGCTCCACGACCTGGTCGACCGAGGGCATGGTGACGTTGAACACAAAGGTCCCGTTCGTGTCGGCGCGTTGCAGCGGGCTGTCCTCCAGGGGCGAAGCACCGGCCAGGTCCGGGCCACGCAGGAACGCGGAGATGATGTAGGATCCGTCGTCCTCCGCCGGACCCCCCGTTACGGTCACGTTCACATCAAACGTCTCTCCGAGGGCCACGTTGTCCGGTCCCGAGATGAAGACGGCCACACCCCCCTGCCCCTGAGCCGGGGGAAGGGAGAGGGCCAGGAGAGCGAGGGCGAGGAGGAGAAGCAACCGGTCCTTCATCGCCGGCGCCTCCGTCGTCCGTAGGTGAGGAATAAGACAACGAGGCCGACGGCTGCTGCCGCCAGGACCCCGTACAGCAGGACGGGAAACTCAGGCACACCCAGGATCGTGTTCTTCCCCTCGATGCTGAGCTGCGTGCGAGGGATTTCGAGGGTGGGCAGGCCGATGGCCAGCTCGAGGGAGGACTCCACGTTCCGAACTTCCTGGGAGAACGCGACGAAGGAGGCCGTGCTTGTGCTGACGCGGCCCGTCGCGTTGAGTCGCAGCGTCACGGATCGCGAGGCATCGGCCTGGACAGAGATGCCCGTGATGGTGTCCGGGGACGTCCGGTCTTCGAAGACCAGCTCTGCCTCCCACCCCTGGGCCGCGAGGGCCTCGGGGTTGGTGAGAACGAGGTCAAATGCGTCCGGGCCGTTTCCATCGTTCCGCACGTCGATCTCGTATTCGAGGACCCCCGCCTCCAACACGGGTGGGTCTTCAGGCAGCCCGAGGGAGAGCTCCCGGAACTGGATGATGTCCACCACCACGGTTTCCGTGGTGGTCACGGAGGGATTTGCCTGGGATCGGGCGATCAGCGTCAGGGTGCCGCTCGCCACCTTTGCGTCCGCGGGAGCCGTGATTTGAACAGTGACCGGTGCCTCGCTTCCCGCGCCGAAGGGCAGGGTGACTCGCGAGGGTCGGAAGCTGAACGACCAGTCTTGGGGGCCGCCACTGAAGGTGAAGGTGTCCGCTTGGTTCCCCGTGTTCGTGACGGTGACCGTGTAGACCACTGTCTCCCCGGGAGCGATGAGCGCCTGCTGTTCGGTATCCCAGACGACCTCCACGGTCCGGACGTTCACCCGGGTGAGAAGAGGGTTGATGAGGAGGCTGTCTGCAAGGACGAGGGACTCCTCGAACCGATACTCCACCATCAGGCCGCTCTCGTCGCGCTCGGAGGTGGCCAAGACCTCGTAGGCGCCCGCAGGGAGAAAGATCTCGTACTCCCCCTGGGCGTTCGTGGCGAAAGTGGCCGCTCCGGCGAGGGATGTGAACTGGAGCTCCGTCGCCCGCCGGGTCCCATCCGAGAGGGTGACCACACCGAAGACGCGGTTCCCCGTCTCCAACGCGACAGACAACGTCGTGGGGACCTCAGGTCGGACCTCGATCGTCGTCAGGGCCGCCGAGTTTCCGATGCCCCGGAATGTATATACATGGTAAAGTCCGGGCGCCAACGCCACCGTGGACGGGAGCCCGCCAGACACGTCCGCCGCCGCGTCCACCGCCGTCTCGTTGGCGGCCTCGAAGGACACCTGGGCGGAGACCAGCTGGGAGCCCAGCAGGACGCTCACCTCCACCAACCTCGTGTCCAGTTCACGGGTGAAGAGGAGGTCGACCTGGGCGTCGTCGGTCAGGACGATCGTCTGGTCCAGGTCGTATCGTGCGAATCGGTTCAACCCGTCCAGGCGGTCCACGCCCACCCACTCCGCCGTGGCACGATAGCTCCCGGGGACGAGGACGGTGCTGTACCCGCCCGCGCCATCGCTCGGCACCACCACGCGAGCGCCGTCGTCGAGTCGGGTGAAGGCGATGACTACGTCCTGGGTGACCGTCTCGCCCTCAACCCGCATCATGCCGCTCAGCCGGGCCGCGGGATCGAAGGTGGCATTGAACTCAGTCGGATCGGTCACTGCGAGGACCTCCAGAAGGGCGCGTGGGACCGCTTCCTCGGTCGCGCCGGAGACATTGTAGGTGCCCGGGCGCAGGAAGATGAGGTACGACTCATCGGTCGCGACGAAAGCTCGATCCGGCCCATCGAAGAGGACGGCCATTCCGAGGGGCGCGCCGGAGGTCAAGAAGCCTTGAACGCGGACCCGTTCGACGACGGGAAGGGCGAAGGGCGACACGCCGCCGCCCACGGGAACCCGCAGCTCCTTTCCTGCCTCTGTCTGAATCCGGCGAGTCCCGTTCCTGGGGGGGCCCTCGTCGTTGACCACGAGTTGATAGATGCCTGGCTGAAGGAGGACGGTCCAGGCTCCCCCCGCTTCCGTGGAGACGTTGGTGGAGACGCCCCCGTGGTCGATGGCGACGAAGGTGACGTTCAGGCCGGCCAGGTCGAGGGGTTCGGTGGTGGTTAGCTCGCCTGCTACGCTCACGTTCAACGCGACGAGCTCAATGGGGGCTAGGCCCCCGAGGCCGGGTGGACGGAGGGGGCCTACGGTCTTGGGCGCGAAGCCCTCTTCCTGGATGGTCCACGTGTAGCTCACGTCCCCAACGAGGGGGACACCGAAGGCGCCCTCCGTCCCCGTGAGGACCGAGAAGGCGGGGGTAGAAGCGCTCGTAATCCGAACCTCCACGCCCGGGAGCCCTTCCCCCGTGTCATGCGTGCCGTTCCCGTTTAAGTCGCGGAAGACCCGTCCCGGCGTCGCAAGGGCCTCCGCCAGGGTGAATACCGTCTGGGTAGGGCCGTCCACGGCCAGGCTGGTCACACGCTGCCCCGTGGGGCTGAGGGCCACGGCCTGGTACACCCCCCCGGGCAGGAAGGTCACGAAGGAGCCGCCGCTCCCCGTGGCGACTTCGTGCCGGGCCCCCTCTGAGGTCTCGAAGGTGACCGTGGTGTTGTCCGCGTCGCGCCCCTCCAGCTCCACGGCCCCTTCGATCCGATACGCCTGAGGTAGGTTGACGCTGACCTGATGACCGCCTGGTTCCACCTGGACGGTCCCCAGGAAGCCGTAGGTCTGCCCCCCCGCGGTGTGGACGGCGTACACGTCGTAGGTGCCCAGAGGCAGCTCGACGGCGAAGCGAGCGGTGGCGTCACTGGTGACCATGAGGCCCTGGGCCTCCCCCCGCCGCTGGAGGGTCAGGGTCACGTGGGCCGCCGGGACGAAGGAAAGGAGGGTGCGCCCCGTCAATTCCCCCAAGGGCTCCACGCGGAGATCAAGAGGGATCAGCCGCCTTCCTTCCAGGGCGAGTCGCTGGGGGAGGGACCGCCGTTCGCCCGCTTCGGCGACCACCGTATAGGTGCCCGCGAAGAGACCTCCTAGGACGTAGCTGCCATCTGTCTCGGCGCTCACGACGGTGACCTCTCCCGTGGCTTCTTCGGTGGCCCGGACGAGGCCCCCCACCGGCGGCAACCCAAATTCATCCGTCAACGAGCCCTCCACCTGGCTGGCCGGTACGGCGAGGGCCTGCTCCCGCAACTCCCCCTGGCCCAGCGTGAGGTTGAGGTCAAGCAGCTCCTCGCCGTTGCGCTCGAGGGAAAGCCGGTACCGACTTGGGACGAGATCCCCCAACGCGTACGTACCGTCGGGCCCTGTCACCGTGCCGGTCTCCGGGGTCACGCCCGCCAAGTCCATCACGGTCACCGGGAGACCTGGGAGCCCGGGCTCCTCCGGATCCCGAATCGAGTCCCGGTCGAGGTCCAGGAAGGCGGTCCCTTGGACGGTGCCGCCATCGATGACGAAGTCGTGCTCGACAACGAAGTCCGGTCGGCCCGTGCCTGTCTCGTCCAGGGGCACGCGGAGGGCCTGCGCCGTACTGACGTTGAAGAGCTCCTCAACGAGGACCGTACCGACGCCGGTCTCGTTGTCCGCGGGGCCAGCGGACACCACCACCCGGCTCTCGCCGAAGGGGAGGAGGGCCTCGTAGAAGCCCTGGTCGTCCGTGAAGGTGATGGCATGCGGGGTGACCAGCTCGTCTAGGGTCGTCACGCGGGTCCCCACGAGGGGCGTCCCCGCCTCGGTGGTCACGCGGCCCCGGAGGAGGGCCCCGTCGAAGTACTGGAGAAAGACAATGCCGCTTTGGAGGCCCGCGCGCGGAGAGGCATCCACGGTCCCCTCGATCTCCCCCGCATCGATCTGCCGCTGGCGTTCCAGCGCGTCGAAGATGTTGAGCGCGGTGAACTCCCCGCTGAAGTTGGCGGCCTGGTCGGGCGGATGGGGACTGAAGTAGGCCGTCCGGTAGACCATCTTGAAGTGTTCCAGCATCCAACCATTGCGTGGGATGACGGGCTGGAGGGTTCCCGAGAAGGCCGGCAGGCCCTCGTTGGCGAGTCCCAAGGATTCCCCGTCCGGGCCGAAGAAGATGCGGTAGAGCATCGAGTTGTACCAGGGGTCCTTGTACACGATGCGGATGTTCTGGATCTGGGCCCCGGGGGGGGCCTCCCCGAGGGGGAACTCCCCCCCGGGTGTCACGGCGATGAGGTCGTAGTAGTCCACGGGAATGCTTCGCCCCCCGGGCAGCTCCTGCGTGACGTGGTCCGTCAGCTTGACGACAGCGAAGAAGATCCCCGTGCTCGTCCCGGAGAAGGGGATGAGGCGGCTGTCCACGGCAAAGTAGCCGATGTTAGCACCCGTGGCGAGGCGGAGTTCCCGGTAGAAGTCGGCCTGGGCGTCGAGGCCCAAGGCCTCGACGAAGATGGTGCGGAGGTAGATGATGCGGGCGTTGACGGTGGAGAGGCGGTCGTCCCACTCCCGAAACCGCTCCGGCTCCGCTCGGATGAGGGGGATGAAGAGGGCGGGCCGCGTCAGGGCGTCCCGGATATGGTCGGGGTCGAACCCAAAGGCGACCAAGACCGCTTCCGCCTCGGGGCTTAGCTGGCCGCGATGGGCCACAACGTCGGCGTGGAGGAGGCGGACGCTCAGGACGGCGATACCCTCGTTCTCGGACTGGGATGTCAGGAAGTGGCCGGCGTACTCCAGCCCGTTCTGAAAGTTGTCCGCCACCGCCGGATGCCTTCCCTCCTGGATGGCCTCGAAGCCGTAGTCCCACCAGCTCAGGAAGGCGGGTCGCTCCCAGGTGGGAACCACATCAGCATCCTGTTCTCGCAGCCAGGACCATGCCTGAGGGAAGTAGCGGTTGGGGAGAGGGAGGGTGTAGCCGAAGGCCCCGAAGTAGAACAGCCCATCTTGCGCCTGGGGGGGCCGGAGGAACTCAGGAGTCACCCGTAGCACCTCCTGCTCGAGGTCCTCCTTCACCTCGAAGGGACTGCCCGCATCCACGGCCAGCCACACGTTGGGTAGAACCACGAGGAGGGCCACGAGGAGGACGCCCGCGATATGGCGGATCTTGATGCCCTTGCGGAGGGCCCCGAGACGGCTCCCTCCCGTGGTAGCCACGGCCTTCCCTACCTGTTCCAGGCGAAGGCGGTCCACGATGAGGATGACGACCCAGGCCGCCGTGATGGCAAAGGCGGGTGACGCGTTGAAGAGGAACCGGACGGCCGATAGGGCCATGAAGATGGCGGCCACGATCCACACGACGACGAAGAGGAAGTCGGGTCGGGGCCGTCGCATGAACTGCAGGATCAGCAGGGCGATGCCCGCAAGGGAGAAGTAGAAGGTCACAGGCCCGAATGACAGGATTACCTGGCTCAGGTTCGGAGGCTGCGCCTCGGCGATGGTCTCGAAGACCTTGTTGGGGACGAAGTAGCCGAGCCCGGAGCTGACGGCGGCGGCGACGGTCGGGCTGTAGGCCGCCGTGATGGCCGTTCCCACGACGAATCCTAGGATGACGGGTGGGATGACCAGCATCCAGGGCAGTCGATGGAAGACGGTGAAGAGGGCTCCCAGACCCAGGGCGGCCAGGAAGAGGTAGAGCGGCACGTCAAACCAGGTCCGCACTTGGCCCGTGATGACGTAGTAGGGGGCCGCCAAGAGGTGGGCCACACCCAGGGTGACCGCGAAGACCAAGAGGACCCCCAACGGGTCCTGGTTGCGGATCTTGTGGACCACGATCTGGGCCAGGAAGTAGACGATGATGATGACGACTGCGTACGCCCAGCCCTTCCACGTCAGGGCGATCGCGGCCAGGGCCGTCCCTGCCATGACAGAGAGGAGGATGGTCCTCTGGTTCTCCGTGACGAGACCACGCAGGCCTCCCAGGATGGACCGGGGCCGCAGCCAAGACGCGATCCACGTGCGCTCCTTCAGGCCGTGGAGGGCCTTCAAGAGAAAGAAGAAGGCCGTGACGACGAAGAATAGGACGAGGGCGTCGTGGTCCCCGTTGCTCAGGGGCGTCCGGGAGATGTGGGCGGGCAGGACGGCCAGCAGGAAGGCCGCAACATAGCCGGTCGGCCGACCGAACATCTCCTTCGCCAGGAGGTAGGTGGGAACGATCGTCAGCGCCCCCCACACGGCGGTGGAGAACAGGAAGGTCTGACCCACGCCCGCCGGGACGGAACCCTGGAGGTTCCCTACCAGCATGCCGACGAGGGCTACGCTCCACGCGTAGACGGGCGGACGCGGGTTGACCATGCCCAACGGGAAATTGAGCATCTCATCCCGGAGCAAGTGCCGTCCGGTGGTGACGATGTTGTCCAGGATCCACTTGAAGTAGAAGGCGTCGGAGCCGCCCGAAACGAGGAACTCCCGAATGGCCAGTTCGTAGGCGAAGAAGGCCCGGATGAAGAGGGCAACGGCAAAGATGCCGGCGAGGATGAGGCCCGGGCTGATCCGTCTCCGTAGGGTTCGCTCGACTTCCATGACCCACCCCGTTCGATTCCACACTGGAGTCCCTTATATATCGGTTTTCCAGAGGTTATCTGCCTGGCTCCCCGCCCAAAGGGTTAAATCGGGTTCTCGGGTCGGAGGACTGATGAAGCGGGAGCTCATGGACATCCTCTGCTGCCCGGTGTGCAAGGGAGATCTCGAGCTCGTCGTCGCCCGCGAGGAGGACGAGATTCTGGAGGGAGGGCTCGTCTGCGCCCATTGCGACTTTACCTACGAGATCGAGGAGGGTATCCCGAACCTCCTCCCCCCAGAGCTCAGGTAAAGAGGGCCTGCGCATCTACGACTTCTTGCGAATCGCGGGCGGCTGCGTATTCCGCCAGGGGCTCGGCGTTGAGGGCCAGAAACGTGGGTCCCCATTTGAATTGCGCGAGCAGGGTCTCTGCTTGATCCCGGAGGCCGAGAATGACGAGCGCCGCCGCGAGCGCCTCCACGCTGGAGAGCCGCGTCGGCTTGCCGTAATTGACGGGATTGGCGGCCACCAGGTAGGGGAGGGCACGGGGAATGGCCTGGGGAACGGGCGGGAAGTCGCCCACCTTCCAGGAAGCATCGAGGACGCCCAGCCCCCGTTGCTGCGCCGCGGCTTTGTCCTCCCGGGAGAAGGCCACTTCGGCCACCGGGGTAAGAATCACCGCTCCGGCGGGAACCTCCCTCCGACGCCGAAAGAGGCGAAGGGCGTCGTGCCGCGCGAGCCTCTTGGCCGTGCAGGCCTTGGGATTGCACTGCTTCAGATCCCAGGCGAACAGCCTCACCCCAGGCATAGGGACCCCTACAGGCACAAGGCATAAGGCGTTCTCCACCGATTCGGGGGAGGCCACCGTGATGACACGTACCATTGCTGATTGGGATGTGTGATGGGCGAACTGAGTGGCCCTCTCTGTCGAAACTTGCCCTGGGCGCTTCAACCGGGTTTTACGTCCTGGCTTACGAGAGCCCTCGGGCTGGCGGAGAAGGAACAGAAAAAAGGAAAGGGGGGAGTTGGGAAGCCGCAGGTTTACTGCAGTGTCCCAGACGCCAGGACGCCATTGTCGTCCACCAGCTGGTAGGTTGCACCCGCTGGATAGGTCGCCGTCGCCAGCAACACCTTGTCGCCGGCCGAGATCGAGGTCGCAGATCCATCGATCTGGACGTACGTTTCGTTGCCGCCGCTGAGGGCATTGAGCGCCGTCTTGGTCAGTAGGACCGACCCGTCGGCGGCAAAGACCACCAGCGAGATTTGGGCGGGCGTCTTGCCAGCAGGCACGTCCGCGAAGACGAGCTGCCAGTTGCTGCCGTCAGCAGTCTGGCTGACCGTGACTCCAATGGCTGTAGGCGTCGACCCAGGACCGGAGACCAGCCCAGATACCATCACATAAAGGACGGCAGCCAGGACGACGGTGATCGCCACCATGAGGATGGTAGCGATGACCGGCGATACGGCCTTTCGATCCCTTCGGATCGCCCCGATTGTTCTCAAGTTCTGTCCTCCTGTAGGTTTCCCTACAGGCGTGGAGGGTTCGAAAGTCGGAGTATAAAGGCTTCCTCGCCAGAATCACGCGTGGTTATCAAGGGCCCTCGAATGGGACCACGTCGTCGGCCACGAGGTTGAGGATGTTGGCGATCTCCTCGGAGGCGTACTCCTGCATGGAGAAGATGAAGGTGTACGCGCCCCGCGCACGGAGGTGGTTCGTGAGCATGTGCAGGAACTCCGAGAGGACCCGCGGGCTGTTGTGAATGGCCAGGGAGTTGATGGAGTCGAGGACCACCAACGCGTCCCCACCGCCCAGCTTTCGCAGGAGAAACTCCACCTTGAGCAGGACTGTCTCGAGCATGGTGGGGCTCTCCACGTACACCGCCCTGTCGTCCCGCTCCCCGGCCCCCATGGTCATTCGGGACACGCAGTCCACGAAGCGCGTTCGGGTCAGGTCTACCTCCAGGGTGGTGAGGGCGCCGATGATGGATTTGGAGGGAATCGTGGCTGTGATGTAGACGGCCGCGAGATCCTTCTGCGGTGCGAAAACGTCCAGGATCCCTCGCACGGCGTCGAAGTAGTGTTCGGCCGCCATCTCCAGGGCGATGGCCGAGGCCGGAGGGATCTCTAGGAGCCTGTGCACGCCCGTGGCCGTGGTCTCCACCTACCGCCCTCCCTTGAGCAGGGGCGCGAGCAGGACCCCCACCGACGTCAGGTCCAGGATGTACTTCGCCCGGGAGTGGGTCGTCCCTCGCATCTTGACGACCTGGAGCGTCCGGAGGAGGTCCCCTTTTCGCTCGAGGTTTCCGAGCAGAATGACGCCGTCCACGACGGCCTCCTCCACCCCGTAGGGGGAGTACCGCTCGTCCCCCGCAGGCACCTCCGCGATGAGGAGGGCCGTGCACTCCTCCTGGGCGACGAGCTGACTCAGGCTCCGAATGAACTCACGAATGAGGTCCGCCGTGAGCAGGCGGGCGCAGATGGAGGTGATGGAATCGATGACAAGGCGTTTGGCGCCGTGGGACTTGACCGCGGCCACGATGGCCTTGACGAGGGCCTCGGACCCCTTCTGGTCGATCTCAGGGCCTTCGGTCTTCGCCTTCCGGTACAGGTCATGCAGGTCCAGGAAGACGATGTCCTTCTTCTCGAGGAGCTTGGCGTCGTAGAAGTCGTAGGGGATCATGTTCTCCATGAGCTTGTCCGGCGGCTCGGTGGCGGCCACGAGGAGCCCCTTCTCGCCGTTCTCGGCCCCGTGCAGGAGAAACTCCAGGCTCATGGAGGTCTTGCCGGTTCCGCAGCTTCCGGTGACGAGGATCGTGTTATTCCGGGGGAGGCCTCCGCTGAGGATGTTGTCCAGGCCGTCGATGCCCGTTAGGCATCGATCTCGCCCTACGGCGCTCTCCGAATCTCCCACGGCGGTTCGATGCGGGACGGTCGCTTATCAGGCTTTTCGCCTCGTTATCAACCCCGATTTTGAGGGTCCCGTGGGAGGGGGCCCGAGCAAGCCTTTAACCCCGCGGCGAGTATGGAAAGGCATGCTCACCGAGCCCGTTCTTCAGGTGGCCCTGGACTTCATGCACCTGAAGCGTGCCCTCCAGGCAGCGAAGGAGGCCGTGGCGGGTGGGGCCGACTGGATCGAGGCGGGCACCCCCCTCATCAAGAGCGAAGGGGTGGAGGCGGTGCGGGCCCTGAAGCGAGCCTTCCCCGACCGCGTCATCGTGGCGGATCTGAAGATCATGGACACGGGGGCCTATGAGGTCGAGATTGCCGCCAAGGCCGGGGCGGAGGTCATCTCCGTCATGGTCGTCACCGACGACGCCACCGTCCTGGAGGCGGTGAAGGCCGCTCGCCGCTACGGGGCCAAGGTCATGGGGGACCTCATGGCGGTGGGGGACAAGGTGAAACGGGCGAAGGAGGTCGAGGCCTTGGGCGTCGACTACCTCTGCCATCACGTCAGCATTGACGAGCAGATGATTGCCCGGACCCCCCTGGAGGAGCTGAAGGCCCTCGCCGAGGCGGTGAGCATTCCCATCTCGGTGGCTGGGGGACTGAACACGGAAACGGTTCCCCAGGCCCTGGAGGCCGGGGCCTCCATCATCATCGTGGGGGGCGCCATCATCAAGGAGCCCAAGGTCTCCCAGGCGGCAGCGGACATCAAGCGGGCCATGCGGGAACGGAAGGCCCTCCGGACGCAGCTGTACAAGAAGTACGGGCAGGAGGAGCTCTACGAGGCCTTCCTCCAGGTCTCCACGTCGAACATCGCAGACGCCATGCAGAAGCGTGGGCCCATGGAGGGGATTCTTCCCCGGGTTAACCGGGGGACGCACATGGTGGGGCGTGCCTTGACCGTGAAGACGGCCGACGGTGACTGGGCCAAGCCCGTGGAAGCCATCGATAAGGCCACCCAGGGGACAGTCATCGTGGTGGACGTGGGCGGCGGGAAAACCGCCGTGTGGGGCGAGCTGGCCTCCTGGAGCTGCAAAGTGAAGGGGATCGCAGGTGTGGTCATCGACGGGGCGTCCCGGGACATGGAAGCGATCCTGGACGCGGACTTCCCCGTCTTCTCCCGCTGGGTCGTGCCCCACGCAGGGGAGCCCAAGGGCCACGGCGAGATCGGCCCAGAAATCATGTGCGGCGGCCGGCGGGTTCGAACGGGGGACTGGATCGTCGGCGACGAGACAGGGGTGGTCGTGATTCCCCAGGAGATGGGCGTCGAGATCGCGAACCGGGCCCTGGACGTATTGGAGCGGGAAAACCGCATTCGCGAGGAGATCAAGCGCGGGGGCACCCTCTCGAGCGTACTCGAGTTGGAGAAGTGGGAGAAGGTCGGCTAGGGCCATGGACCGGGAGAAGCTCCGTGCCGTCCTCGAGGAGCTCCAAGGGGGGCAGATCACAGTAGGAGAGGCCATGGAAGCCTTTCGACGCCTCCCCTTCGAGGACCTGGGCTTCGCCAAGCTCGACACCCACCGGTCCCTTCGCCGTGGATTCCCTGAGGTCGTGTACTGTCCCGGGAAGTCTCCAGAGGAAGTGGCCATGATCCTTGGGACTCTCTCGCGGGACACAGAGCGGGTCCTGGCCACACGCGCCGAGAAGGAGGTCTTTGAGGCGGTGAAGGGGGAGTTGGCCGAGGAGGAGGTGCGCTACTTCCCAGAGGCCCGTCTTATCCTCGTAGGGTCGCCCGCCCCCACAGAGCGAGGCCACGTCGTGGTGGCCACCGGCGGCACCTCCGATCGAGGGGTGGCCGAGGAGGCCGCTGTCGTCTCCGAAGTCCTGGGCAATCGGACCACACGCCTCTACGACATTGGGGTGGCGGGCGTTCATCGCCTCCTGGACCAGAGAGAGGGCCTGGTTGCGGCCCAGGTCGCTGTCGTGGTCGCGGGCATGGAGGGAGCGCTCCCGAGTGCCGTCGCTGGCTTAATCGAGGCCCCCGTGATTGCCGTTCCCACGAGTGTGGGCTACGGTGCGAACTTCGATGGGTTGGCAGCCCTGCTCGCGATGTTGAACACGTGCGTACCGGGCGTGGTCGTGGTCAACGTGGACAACGGTTTCGGCGCGGGATTCTTTGCGAACCTGATCAACCGCGGCTAGAAGAAGGGCCGAAACCACACCACGATGAGGAGGGCCGCCAGGGGAACGAGCAGCAAGACGTAAACACGAAGGTCCCAGCGAAGCACCTTTGACCCATCCAAGGGCGGGATGGGCAGCATGTTGAAAACTCCCAGAAAGAGATTGATGAAGGCGACGAAATAGACGAGGCTGAGAAGGCTAACGATGCCCAAGATGGGGATGTTGTACCCGGCTAGGAGCGCCGCAAAGAAGACCGACGTAGAGGCCCCACCAATGACCAGGTTCACGACGGGCCCGGCGGCACTGATGCGTCCATACGATGGCCGATCCGCGACGCCCCCGATGACCACCGCCCCAGGGGCTGCGAAGAGAAATCCGATGAAGGCGGTGAAGAGCGCGAAGATCAACCCGAAGTTCCAAGCGCGGAACTCTGCCAAGAGGCCGTAGCGTTGGGCCACCACCTTGTGGCCGAGTTCGTGCAAAAGAAACGCCGTGGGCACGGCCACCACGGCGAGGATGGCGGAGCCGAGGAGGAGAGAGGGATCGCCCCCGATGACACGCAACCCACCGGCCAGGACGATGGAGAAGGCAAGGATGAGGACGGCCATGGCGAGGAGGATATGCCTGATCTCCGTCCGACTGAAGCGGATCTTGGGCTTGATTGGCCTGTAAGGGTAAACTGCCATCGACCCGGCTAGACCCCAAGGATATTTCTAGGTTGAGTGCCTACGCGCCAAAAGAATCACGGCGTTATTCCGTGCCTGGACGGGGGTATCCACGCAGGAAAACGTTAAATTCGGGCCTGGCGATGAGTCGGAAAATCGCGTCTCCGCTCCTGCTGCGCGCGGGGGACCTGAGGGAGGTCATGGTGGGATTCCCGTCTACCAGGTCGAAGACGCGTGGCGGCGGACGCCGCCGGTAACCACGACCACGGGGGGCAAGAGATGGCGCGAATCGTCCTGACGGCAGATTACAGCCTCATGACGAACTTCCGTGACCTTCCCTTGGCCACGTTCTTCAGTTGCATTCCCACGGACTTCTGGTACTCCCGATTCGCCTTCCGCGCCCTGGCCCCCAAACCCCCTCACAACAACGGCAAGGCCGTCTGGGCCCCCTACGGCCTCCGGAAGCTGGAGGCCTCCCTCCTCAGCGACTTCCACCGAGACGAGATTGTCGTCGCGCACCCGGAGCACGTGAACCGATTCATCGGCCCCGAGACGGAGGTCGTGGGCCTCCACACCATGGACCCCCTGGGCCTGGGACCGGTCAGTATGAGCTTCACCAACGGGGGGGTGATGACGCCCTACACCAAGGCGTGCTTCGAGGACGTGGCCATGAACCTTCCCAACGGGAAACGGAAGTTCAAGGTCGTCGTCGGGGGGGCGGGGGTTTGGCACTTTGACTACCGCCCGGAGGAAAAGGAGCGATACGGGATCGATCACCTCGTGCGGGGGGAGGTGGATCACATCGCGGGAGACATCTTCCGCGACATAATGGATGGCTCGGCCCCCGAGTCCTACCCCGAGCCGTTGAACCCACCGAAGCTGGAGGAGATCCCGCCCATCGTCGGTCCGAGCATGCACGGCATGATCGAGGTGATGCGTGGGTGCGGCCGGGGCTGTCAGTTCTGCGAGGTCACCCTCCGGAAGCTCCGTTACTTCTCGCCGGAGTACATCCAGCAGGAGGCCTCCGTCAACGCGCGGGCCGGACTCACGAACGCCTGGCTCCAGTCCGATGACATCTTCCTGTACAAGGTGGAAAACTACCGGACGATGATGCCTAACGCGGACGCCATCAAGGAAATCTTCCAAGCGGCCATGGACGTCAAGGGAATTGAATCCGGGAACCCCACTCACGGGACCCTGGCGTCCGTCGCCGCGGACCCCGACCTGATTGCAGATCTCAGCCAGATTCTGAACGGGCACGCCGACCGGCAGAAGTGGGTGGGCATTCAATCCGGTCTCGAAACGGGGAGCGTCTCCCTCGTCGAGAAGATCATGCCCCGGAAACTCCTGCCCTACCAACCGTCGGAGTGGCCTGAGGTGGTCCGGGAGTCCATCAAGGTCCTGAACGAGAACAAGTGGTTCCCGGCATTGACCGCCATCATCGGTCTCCCCGGGGAGACGGCC
Organism: Thermoplasmata archaeon; assembly: GCA_046759185.1. Classification (GTDB taxonomy): domain Archaea; phylum Thermoplasmatota; class Thermoplasmata; order RBG-16-68-12; family JAJISG01; genus JAJISK01. Next base: position 29,898 of record JBHIBO010000015.1, read on the forward strand.
GACGACGCCTACGACACGTGCGTCCTCTTGGACCAGATGGAGAAGGTGATGGACCATCCCCATTTCATCGTGGCCCCCCTGTCCTTCGTTCCCATCGGCGTCCTGCGGGGGGAGGAGTTCTACCGAATGGACGAGATGATCGACGAGGCCCGGTTCAATGTCGTCTTCCGCTGCTGGAGGCACATCCTCCGGGAGATCGACGAAACCCTTTGGGACATCTCCAGCATGCCGTTCCTCGTGAAGGCGGCCATCAACACCATCGGCCGGATTGGGGGCCGTCACGTTCTCAGCATCATGGAACGGTTTGCGGATCGGCGCGGCTACAAGATCTGGCCGGCCCTGGCGTAGTCGCCCTTTAGAAGGCAGCGCCCGCTGGGTCTCGAAAGGCATCGTGCTTGTAGTAACTAACTCCTCCTAGGGGACCCCCCTCGGGGAGGCGTGCCGCGAAACCTGTTTCCCTACGACGCCCCCAGAGCGGGGCAGGCCGAGTTCCTCCGCGACGCCCGGGAGTGCCTGGGCGAGGGTGGCATCCTCTTGGCGCAAGCCCCCACGGGATTGGGGAAGACGGCCGTGGCGATCGCAGCGAGCCTCGAGGTCGCCAGAGCTCAAGGGAAGAAGGTCTTTTTCACCACGGCCAGGAGGAGTCAGCATCGAATCGCCATCGAGACGGTTCGCCTCATCCGACGTGCAGGGACCTCCATCCCCACTGTGGATCTCATCGCCCGTGAGGCCATGTGCCCTGATCACAAAGAGAGCCACGCGGGAGACGGGGTCATCCGCCCCTTCGCCCGGACCCTCCTCCACGACCCGCTCCACGCGCAGGAAGCCATCCGACTAGCGGCCCGCTTTCGCGTCTGCCCCTATGGCGCCACTCTCCACGCCGCGAAGCGAGCTGATCTCCTCGTATGTGACTACAACCACCTCTTCGACCCGGTTTCGCGGGGCGTCCTTCGTTCCGTGGGCGTCCGTCTCTCTGATCTCGTCTGCGTGGTGGACGAGGCACACAATCTGCCCTCGCGGGCCCGAAGCTCCCTCTCTAGCCGCATCACCGCCCCGGGCCTTGCTCGTCTCGTGGGCAGGCCGAGTTCCAGGCGGCGTAAGGCCTGCCTGGTGGCGGTGTCGCGACTCCTGGCCGCGGAGGCCCGGTTTGTGGGCGGGGACTCCCGGGTCCCGACAGAGTTTCTCGATCGACTCCTGGATCAGATTCCTCAGCTCTCCCGTCGAGGGTGGCCCCGGGCCCGATTGACCCGTCACCTGGAACGCCTAGCGCCCTCCCTTGGACGGGAGGAGACGTTTGTGGCCGAGGACGCGATATCCCTATTGCGGGCCTGGGAGGAACCGGACCATCTTCGGCTCCTCTCCCCGCGCGAAGGGGGCTCCCTCCACCTGTCGGCCCTGGATCCAGAGCCGGCCACGGGGGACGTCTTTCGGCGCGTGCATGCGGCCCTGCTGATGAGCGGGACCCTCCACCCGGGGGAGATGTACGTGGATCTCCTCGGCATCGACCCAGTCCGGGCACGCACGGGCGTCTACCTACCCGCCTTCCCCGCGGAGAACCGCCTGCTCCTGGCGACCCCCGGGCTCTCCTTGGCCTATCGGAAACGGCCCGCGGCGTACACGCCGTGTGCCCGGGAGATTGCACGCCTCTGCGAAGAGATTCCAGGCAATGTGGCGGCCTTCTTTCCCTCCTACGAGGTCGCCCGTCAGGTTGGCGAGGCCCTCAAGGCCTTCCCCCACAGGAAACGGACGCTCTGGGAACGGCGAGGCCAACCCAAGGCGGTGAAAGAGGGTCTCCTTCAGATGCTGCAGGCGGGCCAAGGTGGCTACGGTTCTCTGCTCATGGCGGTCCAAGGCGGGTCTCTCTCCGAGGGGATGGATTACCCCGGGAACCTGCTGAGTGGCGTGATCGTGGCCGGCTTGGCGCTTAGCCCACCGGACCTCCGTATCGAGGCATTGCGGTCATTCTACGCCCGTCGCTTCGGCCGTCAGCGGGGGTACGCCTACGCCTACCTGTATCCGGCCATCAACCGCGCGGTCCAATGCGCGGGTCGATGCATCCGCGGGGAAGCGGACGTGGCAGCTGTGGTCATCCTCGACGATCGTGTTCTCCGCCCGTTCGTGCGCTCCCGCCTGCCTCACGGCTTCCGTCCCCGCCCGTCGGACGACGTCGCGGCCGAGGTGAGAACGTTTTTCTACGGAGGCCAGCATGAGCCGCACCGTGCTCATTCACCGCGGGGCCGAGGCCCTCATCACCAGGACGGAGTGGCGGGGGCGACCGGCCGTGGAGAAGCGACGGGTTCCGAAGGGCTACCGGCACGCCGCCCTTGACGAGACGCTTCGTCGGGTCCGGTTGCGGGCGGAAGCCCGTCTCTTCCGAGAGGCTCGGTGCCTGGGGGTCTCCGTACCCGTCCTCTATGACGTCGACCCCGAGGAGAATCGGCTGGTCATGGAGTACGTCGAGGGACCCCTCATGAAGGCAGCCTTGGAGGCCGGCGGGGAGGGGAGGACGGACCTGTGCCGCCGCCTTGGCGCGGTCATCGGCACGCTTCACGCGGGCGACCTGATCCATGGCGACCTAACCACGTCCAACATCATCGTCCGGGACGGGGACCTTGTCCTTGTCGACTTCGGAATGGGGGAGCGGAGCGCGGAGGTGGAGGCCAAGGGCGTGGACTTCCACCTCTTCCAGGAGGCGTTGGGGAGTGCCCATAGCGACGACACGGACCTTCTAGCAGCCGTTGTTGAGGGATACCGATCCGCCTATCCCCGGGCGGACGAGGTGATCGCGAAGGCGGAGGAGATCGAAAGGCGGGGGCGATACCAACGCGCTTCGTGACCTCCAACGAGACGAAGTTCCGGGAGGTCTCGTTGCTGCTGAAGGAGCGGGGTGTCGAGTTGGAGTTCCTGCAGGCAGCGTACCCCGAGGTCCAGGCGGAGGGACTCGAGGAGGTTGTGGACACGGCTTTGGATTGGCTTGCCCCCCTCCACGGAGGCGACCTGGTGGTGGACGACTCCGGCCTGTTCGTCCGTGCTCTGGTGGGCTTTCCCGGGGTCTATTCCGCCTACGTCTACGGGACCCTCGGCTGCGACGGCGTCCTGCGGTTGCTGGATGGGATCCCCGATCGGAGGGCCACGTTCCAGACGGTTCTCGGTCTTCGGACGGGCGGAGAGAATCGGCTGTTCCGAGGGAGCTGTGAGGGGATCATCACGCAAGAGGCCCGGGGGAATGCGGGGTTCGGCTTTGACCCCATCTTCGTCCCCGAAGGGTCCTCCCGTACCTTCGCCGAGATGACCCGCGCCGAGAAGAATGCGGTGTCCCATCGGGGTCGGGCAGCCGACGCGCTCGCGGACTTTCTCACTCAGAGGGAGGAGGCACGATGACCGGACGGCAGATCCTGGTGACAGGGGGAGCCGGGTACGTGGGCAGTCACCTCACGGAGGCCCTCCTGGACCAAGGCAACGCCGTGCGGGTGGTGGACAACCTCTCCACGGGGAGCCGGGCCAACCTGGCCGCTTCGGAAGGCCGCGAGGGCTTCGAATTCATGGAGGGGGACTTCCTTGAGAACTCCCTGGAGGACTACCTCGAGGGCTGCGACGAGGTCTTTCATCTGGCGGCGAGCCAGAATGTGCGCACGGCGCTGAGGGATACCCGCGCGGATGTGAACCAGAACATCCGCGCGACCTACAACCTCTTGGAGGCGATGCGGCGGGTAGGTACGTCCCGTCTGGGCTTTGCCTCGACCTCAACGGTCTACGGAGAAGCAGCGGTACCCACCCCCGAGGACTACGCGCCCATGGCGCCTCTGTCGTTGTATGGCGCCTCCAAGCTCGCGGGCGAGGCGTTGATCTCCGCCTTCAGTCACACTTTCGGCCTCCAGGCGGTGGTCTACCGATTCGCCAACATCGTGGGCGGCCGAGCTACGCATGGGGTGGTGTATGACCTTGTGGCAAAGCTGGGGGAGGACCACAGGGAGCTCGAGATTCTTGGGCGCCAACCGGGGACGAAGAAATCGTACGTGTATCTGGGAGATGCCCTTGCAGGCATGTTGGCGGCCTGGGAGGCGCGAGGGGGCGGGTTCGCGGTCTACAACGTCGGGAGCGAGGACCAGATCAGCGTCGAGGAGGTGGCCAACGCCGTGTGCGACGCCCTCGGGCTCGAAGGTGTCCGGTATCGTTGGACCGGAGGCGTCGATGAGGGGCGTGGTTGGCGAGGTGACGTGCGAGACATGTGGCTGGATGTCCGTCGGCTCAAGGCCCTGGGATGGCAGCCGCGCTACTCCAGCCGGGAGGCCGTGCGCCTCGCGGCAAGAGACCTGTCGAAAGAAGGGCCAGCGGGGTGAACGAGTTGTCTCCACCCGCCTCGCTTGCGGATGTCGACCGCCACGCCTTTCAACTGCATGTGGAACGGTGAGGAGCCACGCTTATAGGGTCGTTATCCGATAGTTTTCGGGCGAGGTTGAGCCCTGGTTGTCCTAGAGATGTCCTTCGCCTTTACGGCGGGCGTTCTCACGGCCTTCTCCCCTTGCGGGGTTCCCTTCCTGCCGAACCTGGTCCTCTTCTACCTGACGGATGACGGCCGTCGTCTCGACGGGCGCGTGGGGAGCACCGTCTTTGCCTTAGGCCTCCTGACGTTTCTGATCCCCATCGCCGTCCTGGCTGCGGTGTTGTCAACCGTCCTCGCCCAATACACGGCCTACCTGGTTCTCATCGGAGGCGTTATCGTCCTCATCCTCGCCCTCGCCTCCGCCGCAGGAAGACCGATCATCTCCCTCCCCGGCATTCGCGTGCGACCCGGCGCCTCGGGCTACAGCGGAATCTTCGTGATCGGCTTCACGTACATCGCGGCTGCCGTCGGTTGCGTGCCCGTCCTCCTCTTCGGTGTCGCGACGACCGCCATCGCGGCGGGGTCGGCGGGGAGCACCACGCTGATCATGCTCGTGTTCGTCGTCAGCGTCATCCTTCCCACGGTTCTGCTGTCCATTCTCGCCTCACAGTACCGCGAAACGTACAGCGAGAAGATCACCCGGCTCATGGGGCCTCTGAAGAAGGTCTCCACAGCCGTCATGCTGGGTATGGGCGTGTACCTGATCGTCTTTTACTTCCTGTACACCTTCGGGATCGTGAACGTGGCATGAAGGACCGTTCCATTGCGCTGATCGCCGCCATCTCGTTCGCGGTCGTCCTCGTGAGCAAGATGATCCTGCTCGAACCCCTCACCCTCAGCGGATTCGGCTTGAGCGTGGTCGTCGTCGCGGCCCTCCTGCCGCTGGCCCTCCTTCTCGGTTCTCCCGGTATCCTCATCATCACCGTCGCGTGCGGCGTCGCTCATTGGGTCAACGACGGAGTCGTTGCGGATGCCGTAATCGCTGCAGTCGCCGTGGGCGTGGCCACGTTCGTCGCGTACCTGGCGGTTCACCGGAACCGAAGCCCATTGCGATGGATTGCCGCAGGTTGGATTCTGACGGCCCTCTTCGTGGCTGTCATGACCCTGGGCACTTTCCTGGTCTTCGGACACGAGCCGGTCACTGTTTTGACGACGGTCCTTGCCCGGGTCTGGATTGCTATCAATCTGGTCGGGATCCCCGTGGCCATCCTCGCAAGTCACGTGACGCGAAGGGTTGGCCCGGTACGTCCCGCTTCGGCGAGCGGGCCTCAGGGGGCGTTCCGTGAGTGAGGATGAATCGGTGAACCAGGCCCCTGCTCTTCTCCGACCGGTTCTGATCGCCTTGGTGTTCTTCGCGGCCTTCATCATAGGATACCTCTCCACGATCTTCTTCGCGGAAATCACCCCGCTTCCGCCCAATCCCCGAATCGGTGGGTCCGAAGGGCTACTGTTCCGGCCCGAGGCCATCGTGGTCGCCGCTTCGTTGGCCTTCGGTTGGCCCGCTATCCTGGGCACGACGGCCGGCGTGCTGGTCCACAACCTTGCGTTTCGACTAGTCCCGGAAGGCGTGACCCTGGCCTTTGCCCTTCTACAGACGCTCGTGGTGCTCGTGGGCACCTACGCCGGGTTCCAGGCGCGCGGCCGGGTTCGGCGTCCGTTCAACAACCTCGCGGCCACCTGGATCGTCTCCGCGCTCCTCATTGTGGTCCTTGGGACGTTCGCGGCGGTGGAGTACGGAACGGCCGTCTTGGAGGAGTGGTGGCACATCTTCTTGGAGGTGTTCCTACCCATCAACATCATCGGCCTCGCCTTCCTGGAACTCATCGATTGGCGTCGTAGGCCGGGTGTCCGCGTGGCCGCGACGGAGAGTTGAGGAATCACGGACGCCATGACGCCCGGGATGGAGCCCGGTAGCAGGTGGAAGAGGGACGTCCTACCCTTCGTGGCCTTTTCCCTCACCTACGTCGCCCTTTTTGTCGGGGTGCCACCGGTCCCCCTTTGCGCCGTAGGCGCCTGTGTCTTGAACCCCAGGCCCGAGGCGTTCCTTCTCGCCGCCGCCTTGCCGTTCGGCACAATGGCAATAGTGGGCGTAAGCGCGGGGGTCCTGTCGGGGGCCCTGCTGTATGAGGCCATTCATCCGACCGGGATCACCTACATCGACGCCACGGTGGCAGCGGCGGCGTTTCTGGTCGCCTGCTTCTCTGGGCGATGGGTCTTCCGGAGAGTCGGTGCCTGGCCCGGAGCCGTGGCTGCGACCTTGGTGATTACGGGTGCGGTGACGGCGATCCTCGGTTCTTACGCCCTCGGCCTTCGGGGCATCGGCGTGCCCGAGGCAATTATCGACGTCTTCGCCGAGGCGTTCATTCCCATCAATATCGCCGGTGCCCTCTTTCTCGCCCTATTCCCGCTCCGGAAACGCAGAGTCGAGTCCCCGTTCGCCTCCAGGGAGATCAGATAGCTGTTGCCCAGCGAGGGGCTTGAGGTCTGAGTTCGCGGCCGACAATGCCTTTATTGCGTTCCGAGGTCGTCCGGCGCGCTGGGGCTGTAGGGTAGCTTGGCCAATCCTTCGGGCTTTGGGAGTCCGTGACCCCGG
>JBHIBO010000016.1:0-34320 GCA_046759185.1 Thermoplasmata archaeon
CCCGCCGAAGAGGTCCACGATATGGCCGCTCATTTGTCAATCTCCCCCACGCAGACATCGATGCCCCCAGTGATGCTCACAACGTCCGCGATGCGGTGGCCCCGGAGCATCATCGGAAGGGCAGACAGGGTCACAAAGATGGGGGAGCGAATCTTCACCCGATACGGCCGATCGCTTCCGTCCCCGATCACGTAGATGAGCGCCTCGCCCCGGGGGTCCTCCGTCCGGGCATAGCCCTCCCCCTCTGCTCGCTTGGGGGTCTTGATCCGATGTGGGCCTTCCGGCAGTCGGTCCAAGGCCTGCTCGATGATTCGCATGCTCTCGAAGAACTCGCCGATGCGGACCTTGTACCGCGCGAAGGTGTCGCCCTCCTCATACACCACGGGTTCGAAGTCCAGCTCGTCGTACACGTCGTACGGGTCCAGCTCCCGGAGGTCGACCCGCGCGCCGGAGCCCCGCAGGTTGGGTCCCGTGACACCGTAGTTGATCGCGTCCTCCTTCTTCAGGACACCCAACCCCTGGGTGCGCATAAGGAACGTGGGGCTGTCCTCCAAGAACTGCTCGTAGTCCTTGAATTTCCGACGAAGGTAACGGAAGACCCTGTGGACCTCGGTCTCAAACCCGGGGGGAATGTCGTTGTGGACGCCGCCTGGCCGCGGGTAGTTCTGGTTCATCCGCTGGCCTGTCATGAGCTGCAGGAGGTCCAGCACGAGCTCCCGCTCCCGGAGGCTGTAGAGGAAGCCGGTCAGGAGGCCCAGGTCCGCCAGGAAGGCCGCCAGCCACATCCCGTGCGAGGCCATGCGCTGGAGCTCGCAGGCGATGACGTTGAGGTACTTCCCCCGCGGTGGCGGCTCGATGTCCATGAGGTTCTCCACCGCCTTGCAGTAGACGTGAGCCCAGGTCAGCGAGGAGACGTAGCAGAGGCGGTCCATCAGCACGATGGGCTTCAGGTAGTCCCGGACCTCGCAGATCTTCTCGACCCCTCGATGCAGGTAGCCCATTTCCGGCTCGGCGTCCACGATGGTGTCGCCGTCCACCTTGATGCGGAGGTTCCACAGGCCGTGGGTCATGGGGTGCTGCGGCCCCATGTTGATCCATACTTGCTCAGCCACGGTCAGTCCCCCTCGTAGTCCTTCCGGAGGGGATGGAACGCGAAGTCCTCCGGGAGCAGAATGCGCCGCAGGTCCGGGTGGTCGCGGAACGTGATCCCCATGAGGTCGTAGGCCTCGCGCTCGTGGTAGAGGGCCCCCTTCCAGATGTCCGAAACCGTGTCCACCTCAGGGTCCTCGCTGGGGATCTGCACGGTCAGTTGCAGCATGGTGTTGTTCTGGTAGGAGACGAGGTGGTAGACGTTCGCCAGGTGGGTGACCCAGTCGACGGCCGAGATGCACGAGATGTGCTCGAACCCCTCCTCGTCCCGGAGGTATTGACAGACATGCCGGAGGACCTCACGCTTCGCCGCCGCTTCGACCCGCCGCGGCTGGGTGACCTTGGCCCCCTCGATTCCCTCCGGGAACCGTTCCGGCAATCGTTGGGCCAGCTGTTCCTCGAAGGACACGTCGTCGCCCGCCTCGGCTACCAGGCCCCTCGGTCCCGCGGAGAGGCATCCCCGCCCCGCCGGCTCAAACGGAGTACACCTCCTCCTTCTTCAGGGAATAGAGGGTCGCTGCCGTCATGATGAGGATGAAGAAGGCCATCGTCGCCATCGCGAGGGAGTCCATCGCGAGGACCTGCCCGTAGATCAGGGCGAAGAGGATGATGAAGATGGCCGCGACGTCGAAGACAATGAACATGATGGCGAAGAGGTAGTACTGGAAGTTGAACTGGATGTTCGCCTCGCCTTCGGGGACCTCCCCGCACTCGTAGGTCGTCTCCTTCAGCGGGGTGGGCCTGTCCTCGCGGAGCAGGCGCGTGGCGAGGTAGGTCAAGAAGGGAAACGCGATGGCGATGAGTACGAAAATTGCCACTGGATAGTAGAGCTCCAGGACCATTCCGGCGGCTTATGGCCGGGGTTTATTAAACCTTTGCCGAGCCTAATCTAGGCGTCTGGCTTGGTCCAAAATCCACCCTGGAAAGAACGGGCGTGTGAAGGTCTTCCGGAGATCCGCGCCGCGGTGACGCAGGTCGGAGGGGGCCCCAGGGATAGTTAGCGTTCCTCCCCCAAAACGGACCTGGAGCCCGCCTCATTCATCAGTATGTTGCCGAGGGTGCGCAACTCGTCCGTCGTGAGTTGGCTCGCGTTATGGATCAAAATCTCCGCGGCCCTTCGGACCAACCAAATCGGCTGCCTCTCCCGCTTCACATCCGAGAGATCTACAATCCGCACTTCTCGCTGCACGCCTCGTCCTCCTGCCACGCCCACGTTCACTACCCCTCGCCTATGAGGGGTCCTCACGAGTTGCCTAACGACGGTTCCCCTATATTAATATTGTTCCAATTATTATTATCATTCCATATAATCAAACCTGATTCTGGTCCGTCCCCGCCAATCCTAATATAACGCCGAGGCGTCATCATCCCAGGATGGAATCGCCTCGGATGAGCTTCTTCGAACACCTCGAGGAGTTCCGCCGGCGTGGGCTTTGGATCTTCGCGGTGTTCATCGTCTTCTTCACGCTCTTCATCTCCTTCTCCGTCCGGTTCGTCGAGGTGGGTGGGATCGCCCTCCCCTACCTCTGGCCCGATTTCTTCAACTCCATCTCCGTACAGGTGGTCCGTCTCACTCTGGATTGGTATCTGCCGGACTTCGTCACGGCCGTTCAGATTACCCCGGCGGAGGCTATTCTGGTCCAGTTCAAGGTCGCCATGTTCCTGGCGGTCGTGGCCTCCATGCCGATGATCGTGTACCAGCTCTCCAAGTTCATCGCGCCAGGCCTCTACGTCCGGGAGAAGAAGGTCATCCTCAAGATCACGGTGCCGGCGACGCTCCTCTTCCTCACCGGCGTCCTCGTTTCCCACTTCCTCATTCTCCCCTTTGTCTTCGACTTCCTCTACACCATTGGCCTCAACATCGGCTTCGTTCCCTTTGCCCGGGCCGACCCGGTCTTCGATATCGTCCTACTCTTCTTCCTCGGGATGGGTTTGGCGTTCCAGACCCCAGTGGTCATGTGGGGTCTCACGGCCCTAGGCCTCGTGGACCCAGAGGTCTACAAGAAGTACTGGCGCATCGCGATTGTCGCGTTCTTCTTCTTCGGCGCCATCATCACCCCGGACGGGAGCGGCATCACCATGGCCCTGGTGGCCGTACCCATGAGCGTCCTCTATGTGGTCGGCTACGTGCTGGCCACTCGGACCTGGAGAGACCGTGAGAAGCCCAAGGAGCCGGAGGATACCGGATCCAGGAGGCCGAGTCCCACTGTCTGGTCCGCGATCATCCTCGTTGGAGCTGTCATCATTACCTTCGTCTACCTGGGCACCCCCCTCCTGACACCCTCCCCCACACCCATCGCGTCCGGTACGGCCGACCTCACCCTCCCGGCGTTCGTCCTGTACTCCCCGTCCCCGCTGAACCCCGCAATGGGGACCGGAGCGACCCTCATGGCAGCCGCGACGACGGCCGTCACCTACCTGTGGTCCGCGAGTGCGAGTGACGGGACCGAGATCGCGGTGCGCCTCAACATGACTCCCACAGCCCCCTTCGACTCCGGTTCGGAGGGAGCCCGCCTGACGCTCTACCCCGCGAGTTGGACCTCCGACACACAGCGCTCCCTGCAGCTGGCCGCGAGCGAGGGGGGCGCCGGGGTCTATCTGCTGAACCTTTCGGTGGCCTACACCGTGTTCGACGTCGGAGGCCGCCTGCTGATAGCCTATGAACCGACGCCGTCCAACGCATCGTTTAGGCCGTTGAACCAGGCGGGCCTCGCCCCCCCGCTTCCTTCGGACAGGACCCTCCTGGACCGAGGCCAGTTCACCTCGTTGGGCCCGGGTTGGGAACTCACAGCCTCCCTCGATCAAGTCCGAGAGCGTAACCTGACCTTCACGTACAACTTCACCGTCGCTGACATCCCCCTGGGGGGGCGAACCCTCACCCTCTCCCTAAGCCGGACCTTCGCGTGGTCCCCAGATGAGAGCCTAGACGTGTGGGTCCGGGGGTCTACCGCGGCGGATTTCGTCTACACCTGGTACGTCGACAGCCGCTTTGGCTCCATCTATCCGGTGCTAAACACCTGACCATACGCTCCTCTGCTTACGAAAAGGCTATATCACCAACCCCGCTATTTTCCAAGCGAGTGTTGAGATGGACCTTCTCAGCCAGGTGAGTGAGGTTTCCCGCCTGCAGTTCGGGCTGCCCGCTGGATTCGAGATCATCATAATCCTGATCATCGTGGCTGTCATCCTTTTCTTTGGAGGCCAAAAACTCCCGCAGCTGGCTCGTGGCATCGGCAAGGCCCTCGGGGAGTTCCGCCGCGGACGGATGGAGGTTGAACGTCAGATTCGTCAGGAGATGGACGCGTCCACCTCCACCAGCTACCAGGGGACCCAGCAGATCGTGGAAATCAACCCCCGCCTCGTGGAGGCCGCCAAGGAGCTCAACATCGACGTCCTCGGCCGACGGGAGCGAAACCTGAAGATGGAGATTATCAAGGTCCTCGACGAAGAACCCGAGGAGAAACTGCGGAAGGTGGCGGGGCTCCTAGGCGTCTCCACTGAGGGTCTGGACCGCGCCCAGCTGATGGACCAGATCGGTGAGGCCCTGGGCATCTGACCGCCACCATCCCGAACCTTAATATCGCGGCCTTCTTTGGGCCCCGTGGCCCCTCGTGACGTATAGCGACCTCAGCTACGCCCATAGGCGTCTCCGTGACACTTTGGGGGAGGAGCGGGTCTCCCGGGACCACCTGGAGCAACATCTGTACGGGCACGACTTTGCACCCCTCCCCAAGCAGGCCGCCATCCAGTTTCGCCTGAAGCCGGACCTGGTGGTCCTGCCGAAGTCGACCCAGGAGGTGGTGCGCGTCCTCCGCCTTGGGAAGGAGTTGGACCTGCCCGTCGTGCCCCGGGGTGGAGGCACCTCCTCACACGCCGGTTCCGTCCCGAATCTGGGCGGGATTCTTCTCTCCACCAGCCTGATGAAGAAGGTCGTTGAGGTGGACAAGGAACGGAAGTATCTCACCATCCAGGGAGGGGCGACGTGGGAGGAGGCCCTCCAGGCCGCCGAAGCGGAGGGGCTGTCCTTCCCACTGGAACCGCTGCTCGGTCGTGCGGCCACCGTCGGAGGCCATCTCAGCAACGGCGGTGTGGGGATTGGGGGCTACAAGTATGGGTCCTTCCCCCGCTGGATTCGAAGCCTGGAGGTCGTCCTCCCCGACGGGGACGTGTTGGATACGGGTGAGCGGGCCTTCGACCTGGGGTCGCAAAACTACAACCTGACGAGTCTCTTCCTGGGGGCCGAAGGCACGCTGGGCGTCATCACGAAGGCCACCCTCCGTCTTCGCACGAAGCCGGACGGGTTTGCCGTTGCCGCGTACGGGTTCCCTGACGTGGGGGCCCTCAGTGAGGGCCTTCGCCACCTTACGCAGTCCCCCGTCACGCCTTACCACATCGGATTCTTCGATGAATCACACCTCCTCCTGCAGCGGGCCTTCCAGGGTTACCGGGCGGGGTCCAGGGGTCCTCGGACCAAACTCGAACAGCCTCCCCGCGTTCCGGCCCTCCCGGCCGCGACCCTCGTCGCCTTTGACGGGTCGAAGGCGCAGGTACAGGCGGAGGCGAGCGCGGCGAATCGGATCCTGACCGAGGCTGGAGGGACGAAACAGGAAGACTTCGTGGCCGACTACCTCTGGGAGCAGCGGGACCAGCCCTATCAATCCCGGCGCGTCTCGGGAGGCCTCGTGGCCGTGGAAGCCCTCGTTCCCCTCTCGCGCCTCGAAGAGGCCGTGGCGGGGGCCACGAAACTCGCCCGGAGGATGAAGACGGAGGCCGCCATCCATGGCTTCCTCACGGATCGAGGTTCCGCCCTCCTCGTCCCGTACCTGGTCACCGATGAACGGACCCTTCGCGGGCAGCTTAGCATCGCCTTCGTGGAGCGGTTCCACGAGTTCGTCCTCGGCCTCAAGGGTCACCCCCTGGGACTGGGCTTCCTGATGACGTACAACCTCGGTCCCATGTTTGGGCCCCTGGCGGCGATGATGCAGAGCATCAAACGGAGCGTGGACCCGGCCAACATCGTGAACCGGGGCAAGCTCGTGGGGACCATGGCCAAACCACCCCCGCTCTACCCGTTCACGGAGTCCTACCTGCGACCCGGCCTCATGCGCTTCGGCCTACGGTTCCTGGGCGCCTTCCGCCGCCTTATGCCCTCTCAGAGGATCATCACCCGCCTGAAGAGGCGAGGGGTCTGACCGTGGCCGCCGGAAACCGCGACTTCATGGCCGTGCTGCGGCCCTACCCGGCCCTGGAGCGTCTCCCCGAGGAGCAGCTCGTCAAGATCGTGTACTTGCGGGACAAGCGGGCCCTCCCGGATGAGATCAAGCGGCTCTTCGATCAGGCCACGGTCATCCCGGTAAGAGTGGAGGAGACGCGGGACGTGGCCGAGGCCATGCGCTTCGCTTCGGGGGAAGCAGCAGGCGTGAACCTCGGGGGCACTTCCGGCACCATCCACTACGTCCGTAAGAGCCTGGAGATGTTGAAGGATCGGGAGCTGAGCGTGGATTGGGAGCCCCGGTCGGATCCCCTCGAGGGAGACGTCCTCCCCCTCTTCGACGGTCTCCTCTTGGACCTGTCCGAGTTTTCGGGGGTCGATGTGAACCCAGAGAACCACATGCTTCGGTGCGAGGTGGGGGCCACCTGGCGCGACGTATCCGAGGCCGCCCAACAGGCCGGACGCCTCCTCCCGCTGTTTCCCGTCCTCCCCGCGAACCCCTACATGGGCGATCTCATCGCCGGCACCGCCCTGCTCTCCTCGTACGCGGGCGGCCCCCAGAACATCCTACGCAACGTGGACTTCCTGAGTCCCGAGACGAGCTACTCCCAGAGTGGCTTCGACCTCGTCCCGAACAACGCTACGGGTTACGACCTCAACGCACTCCTCCTCCTCATGGGACGCGACCTCGGGATTCCCGTGTCCGTCACCCTCCGGTTGCTGCCCTTCGACCGGATGCGAGCCGTTCGGTTTGCCTTCGCCACCTGGGACGACTTGTTCCAGGCCCTCCAGGCCGTCGAGGGTGCCCCCCTGGACCCGCTTCGCGTCGTGTTTGGCGATCCCGTCGCCTCGGCCGTCGGCCTGGATGGGGGAGAGGGATACACCCTGGAAGTCGATCTGGCCGGGCCTGAGGAGGTCTTGGCAAGCCAGGAGAAGGCCCTGCAGGCCGCCGTGGGCGAGGCGACGCCCGGGGAGGTGACGGAGGGTCTCGGACACCTCCACGAGACGGCGACACGAGACAGGCCTCCCTTTCACCTCGCCGAGATCCGGACCTCACTGGCGGACCTCCCAGCTCTCTGGGAGGACCTGGCTACATGGACCGGGATTCGCGGTGACGCCTTTGGCGTTGCCGGCACGCTGCAGGAGGGCGGAACCGTCCATGTCCTGCCCTTCATGCGGGGTGACATCCGCGGTATCAGCACCACGGGCGGGCCTGTCGATCAGGTCCTCCACCGGGGAGATCGATTCGACCGGCTCACAGAACTCGTGCGCATTGCCCAGCGGCATCCCTGCCGGGTCCGCAGCACCCAGGTGGCCCAGCTTCTTGCCCAGGACCAGGAGATGGGGAAGCGGTTCGGGCTGGTCCGGCGCATCAAGCAGGCCGTCGACCTGGCAAGTATCATCAACCCATCCGGGCTGCTCTGGGTGCCTCGGCCGCGCTAGCCCATCACATCAGAGCCGTGCCGCATTTCTCGCAGACGCCCGCATCGCGAGGGGAGATGTGCCCACACCGCGGGCAGACGTTGGGCATGTTCATCCGAACCGGCCATACCGTGAAGAGTACGCCTAGGGGGAGGAAGATGGCCGCCAGCCACCAGGTAGAGGTCACGACGCCCTCCAGGCCGATGGCGAAGAGGATCACCGCCGAGACCTTGGAGATCACGATGGCCTTCTGCATCTTGGGAAGCTGCTTGATGAGACGGACCTCAGCCTTACGCGACATGCGGCGAGGCCACTTCGGCCGCTCCGATGGCGTCTCGGTTCCGACTTCCCCCGCGGTACCCAGTCTCAGCCCTCCGCGCTTTCCGACTGCAAGGCGGCCGGCGCGTTGTCCACGACCTCCCAGCCCGGCCGCGGCATCATGACAATCGCCTCCACTGGGCAAATGACGGCGCACTTCGCGCAGCCGATGCACGTCTCCGCCACGATCCGGGCCTTGCGAGTCTCGAACTGGAGGTCCGGGAGGTAGGAGGTCTGGTCCACCATGACGATGGCGTCCTCATGGTCGGGCCGGATGTTCTCCGGACAGTTGTCCGAGCAGTGGATGCAGCCCATGCAGATGTCGTCGTAGACGTGGGCGATCACGCCCTTGCCCCGGGGGTACTTGATGACGAAGTTCCGGTTCATGGCCTTGAAACTCGTCTTGGCGGTCTGACGGGACCGGTGGCGGGCGTTCCGAGCAACCGTCAACGCTTCGACCTCGGCCAGGACCCTCACCCCGTGTGATTGTAAGTGGCCTCGACGGTGTGCCGCTCCTCCGCGAGGGCCTCGGCGGCCGCCTCCTCGAGGGCCTCCGCCAGGAACTGCGTGATGTCGATGACCCGGAACTCGAACTTCTCGCGGTCCTCCCGGTAGAGGTTCTCGTGCTGCTGGCAGCCGAAGTGAGTGAGGCACTTGGGACATGCGGTGAGGAGGTAATCCACCGCCTCCTCCTTGGCCTCGATCATCCGGTCGTTGGTGATGCCCTTGGTCTTGTCGTTGCAGTACATCATCCCGGCGACGCCGCAGCACGTCGCATCGGCCCGGAAGTGCTCCATCTCCACGTACTCCGCTCCGGTCATCCGGATGAGCTCCCGGGGCTCGTCGTAGACGGCATCCACGGGCATCTGGCGGCACATCCGGCACGGGTCCTGGTACGTGACGCTCTCCTTCCGCCGAGCCCGGAACTCAATGCCCTCCTCGTAGAGGACCTGGGTGATGTGCTTCACCTCGACGTCGCCGAGGTTGTAGTCGAGCTTGAACGTCCGATAGCCCTCGGCACAGCTCGTCACCAGGGTCTTCACACCGCACTCCTCGAAGATCCGGTGCATGAGGGTCTCGTTGTAGTCCCGCAGCTTGTTCCAGACATCGACCTTCCCCTGCCAGAGTTGGTCGTGCCCGCAACACTTCATGAAGCTGCGGTCTAGGATCACCGGGTCGAGGCCCAGGGCTTCCATCAGCTTGACGGAGGAGTCGAAGATGATGCCGTGATCCGTCACCCCGTAGTTGTCCCGGCTGAACTGCATCTCGTAGTCGTAGTAGTCGACGCAGCCCGGGTAGTACGCGTACGCACTCTTCTTGTCAATCTTCACATCGGGGATCTCGTCGTACTCCGCCTCCTTGTCCAGGGTGGCGTACAGGATGGGGTGAGGGACGGTCCGCTCGCCCGCGGTCAGGTCCCGGATCGAGAAGCCTGGCTCCTCCGGTCGGAAGCCCATGCTAGATCCTCCGTCCGCCGTTCGTCGCCGTGGGCAGCGTCGCGGCGGGGCGCTCCGGAATGCGTCGCCTCTCCCTCATCGCGCGGGCCCGCTCCGTCAGCACATATTCCGAGTAATTTATGTCTACGGGACAGACGGCGCTGCAGGCATCGCAGGTGAGGCAGGCCCACATGGGGACGCCGTCGTGCTGGCGCTTGTAGACGTTGTACACCAGGTTCAGGCCACCCAGGGCGTCGGCGTCCACCTTCGTGATGGGGCAAACCAGGTGGCACCGCCCGCACTGGTAGCACTCGTTCAGCTTGAACTCGTAGTCGCTGTAGGGGGTCCGCTGCCCAAAGTAGGCGACCACGACGGCGAAGATGGGAAGGGCGATGAAGATGTGCGAGTAGGTCATGATGAAGACCTGGACGTGGTCGAAGATGGGTTGGGCGAAAAGGATGAGGTACCAGCTCACCGCGACCAGGATCACAAGCGACAGGCCGATCCAACGAAAGAGGGTCCGTCGCCCCCGTCCTTCGTCGAGGAAGAACACGATATAGAGCGCCAAGATGCCTGTAATCAGGGCGACGGCTACGTAGAAGCCGAGCCAGAGGTTCTCCACGCTCAACAGGTCCTGCGCGGGGGTCCCGTTCGTGAGGGCCAGCCCGAGGATTGCCAGACTCAGTACAACGAAAAAGAACAGGGCTCCCACGGTCATCGCCGTGTTCCATCGGCGCATCGGTTTGAACGCGAGTCGTCGCAAGGCGATGTAGGTGGCGAGCCCCGCGAGGACGGGTTGGACGATAAAGGTCCACTTGAGGGTGTCATCTGTGACGATGGCTACCCCCTCGGCCGTCACGAACCGCGGGATGATGAGCACGTTCACGGAGTAGATGGAAGCGGTGGTCACCCACACGATCGCCGCCACGCCGATAGCGGCCCGGACGGCAGACTTCGCGGGGCGGCTCTCCGTTCCGCTCCTGTCGATGAAGGGCCAGAGCAGCAGGAGGATGATGGGGATGTTGGTAAGGAGAAACCCGTAGAAGAGCGTCGAAAACGTAAGGCCGAAGATCTCCACTTGCGGGAATAGCTCCGAGATCTTGAGGAGGCCCCAGGACCAGAGGAGATACCAGTCGGGAAGTTCGACCTCCGCCACGACGTCGGGATTGGCGGACTTGCCGAGCTCGGGAATCCCGATGCCCGTGAGGAGGAACATGACTCCCGTCATCAGGAAAATGATGACGAGGTCTCGATACGCCTCGTGGGGCACGAGCGCGTGCCCGGGTTTGAGGTCCGTCCGGGCCGGTCCGTACTGTGTGGGGAAGCCAATCTCCCGCTCGCTCCGAACCGCCGCCATCCCGTGGTCTGTCGCCATGGTCCACCTCAATGCGGTTCGGCGATGCCCTGAACCCAGACCAGCGTCATGTGCAGCAACATCACGCCGATGCCGATCAGCGGCAGGATGAAGATGTGGAACCAGTACATGCGCAAGACCGTGGCCGCGCCGAGTTCGAGACCGCCGAACACGATCGATGCTAGGAGGTCCCCGATGAGGGGCACGGACTTCGTCATGTTGATCCCGATGGTGCCCGCGGCGAAGGCCAGGCTGTTCCAGGGGAGGAGGTAACCCGTGTACCCGAAGCCGAGGGAGATGAGGAGGAGGGTGACGCCCAGCAGCCAGTTCAGCTCCCGGGGCTTCTTGTAGGCACCCGTGAAGTAGACCCGAGCCATGTGGAGGAATACGGCGGCGACGAAGATGTGGGCTGCCCAATGGTGAACCCCTCGCCAGACGAAGCCCAAGGGCACCTCCCCCATGATAAACTGTAGGCTTTCAAAGGCCCCCGAGGTGCGAGTGCCATCGGCCAGGATCCGCAGGTTGCCCTCTGGCACGTAGTAGAAGCCGAGGATGATGCCCGTCACGGTGAGGACCAGGAAGCCGATGAAGGCCAGGCCTCCGAGGCAGTAGAGGGGGTACCAGTACCAGATTGTCTTCAACTCGTACTTTTCGGCGTGGCTACGCGGCATCTGCCGATGAATCGAGAGGAAACCCTTCCGAGTCGCTTCACCCCACGGGGTGACCGGGAAGCGTTCCGCAAACCAGTCGAAGGTGGCTTTCAGGAGGCCCCCAAACGGTCGCCGAGCCATGCTAACCCGACTCCCCCGGGGCTACTGGGATGGTCTTGCTCTTGTTGTCCAGGTACTGGTACCAGGCTTGATTTTTCACCCGCCCGATGAGCTTGCCTCCTTCTAGCTCAAGGGGAATTAGGGGCATCCCACGGGGAGCTGGCCCGGCGGCGTCCTTGTGAACGCCGAAGTACTCGGCCCCACTCGCGTCCGGGGGCGGGGGGTGCCGGTACGGGCTAATCTGGCGCGGATTGTACTGACTGTCGTGACACAGGCAGTAGATGTTCTCGTGGCCCAAGTCATCGCGAAAGTCGGATTGGGGGATGAGCTGCCACCCCGGGCGACAGCAGGCGTGGGTGCAGCAGTTGAAGATGGCGTATACGCCGCCCAGCACGAACTCATTCGGATCAAAGGCCGGGTCGTCGGGGAGGATCAGCTCCGCTGGGTCCATCTGGATGAGCAAGGCGGAGAAGCCGCAGGCAATCGCGCCATCCTCAGAGATGGTGGCCTTCCAAATCACGTTGGCCGCCCGACCGGGCTGGAAGTCCGTGATGCGAGCCTCCTTCCCCACGAGGCCCTCCTCCACGTACCACACGGGCAACTTCGCACCTTCCGGGTTGATGTAGAGGAACGAACTGAGGACCTGTCCCCGACACTCGGTCGGAGGGCTGAGGAGGGAGACCACGGTCCCGAAGCCCGCGGCTCCGATGATGCCGATGGATCCCGCGGCGACGGCCCCTCGCAGGAAGGAGCGGCGGCTGATCCCCGGCTGTTCCTCCTCTTCCAGTCCCCGACGCCTCATCTTCACTTTCTCAGCTTCCTCCGGAAGACCACTTTGGGCAACCGAACCTTCCTGAGCATCTCATCTGGCAGGAAGTTCCGCCGGTAGAGGTCGATGAGAGCCCCCAAGCCGACAAATGTGATGCCAATCCACAGGGAGAGCCAAGCAGGGTTCCATCCCTGGATGAGCCCGAAGATAACCAAGCCGGCAAAGAAGAGCAAGAAGAAGACGAGGATGTAGATGACAAGGAGGGCCGTGATCGACTCCGTGGGCGCTTCCGTCCGAACGATTTCCGTCAGGGCAGTCCCCTCCGCCGGTGCTCCCGCTGATCCGTGTGGTGGCGGCTCTCGTACTTGATGACGAAGTAAGAGACTAGAATGACGGCAATCATGCTGAAGATGCCGATGAGTCCGATCCAATAGGCTCGCAAGGCCACGCCCTGGGGTCCGGTATCGACGCCAATCTGCCCCGTGTCCGTCACGACGAAGGCCCCCTCCATCCCCGCGGCGCGATGACCAGGCACTGCACACCAGTACGGGAAGGTCCCCGTCTGATTGATCCAGAACTCGACCCAGCCGGTCTCACCGGGCAGGACGAGGGGGGTTGTGTAAAACACGCCGGCCAGCGTGATGGTCCAGTTGTGCTGCAGATCACTGGTGAAGTCGAGGTTGATGAAGGTTACATTGACGAAGACGGGCGTTGGCCCGAGGATGATCTCAGTCTTGTCGAAGAACAGGCTGTCTGCGTCGGTCGAGTTTCCCACGATGGTTAGGAACGCCTCGACGGACGCGAGAGTATGATGTCCGGATGCGGGGACGGTGGTGGGGATAAAGGAAGCGAGGAAGAGCACAAAGACGAGGCCCGCGATTCGACTGAAGGTCGAACGACGCTTCCCTCTCATCCGGGTCCTCATCCCAGCTGGACCGATGGTCCGGCCGGCGTAGGCCAGAGGCGTATAAGAATATTGTGTACTGGGGATTCAGGGCCCCCTGGAACGGGCTTAGCCGAGCTGCCGAGACGGGGTTCTGGGGGAACCCCTGTTTCCCCCCGGGGGCCCCGGACCACCCGTTCTTTTAAGTCCGAAACAGATACCCTGCCGTGAAGGGATGGGCCAAGTCAACGTTAGTTCTCTTCGTCATCCTCCTCCTCGCGACGATCTTCTTGGCCCTGCTTTATCGACCTCCAGACCCCCAAGCTGTTGGGGATCCTCCCCTCGTCTCCTACGACCTCCGCATCTCCTCGAACGGGATGGACCCCGCTGTCGTCCAGGTCACGCGGGGCGACCTCGTGGTGCTCAACGTGACCGCGGTGGATGAAGACCACCACTTCGGGCTGACGGCCTTTGGAATCTCCCGGTGGGTCACGGCCAACGAGACCGTCGAGGTCCGATTCCACGCCAACCTAGTGGGGACCTTCACGTTCCGTTGTCTGATCACGGCGCCCGACCATGTTGACGAGGAGGGCACTCTCCGCGTCATGCCCGAGGCGTGACGGCCAGCTGTCCGCGGGTTGCGTTCAGAAGAGCCCACAACGGCGGCAGGCCCCCTGCCCCTTGCATGTGGGGCAGGCGCGCCGGAGGACGAGGGCGGATATCTCGCCAGCCCCCTGACAATCGGGACAAAGGCCGGTATCCTGGCAATGAGCACACGGGACGGATAAGCGGTCCCGCGCGAAGAGAAGCTCGGCGTTCTCGGGATGGAGGGAGAGGGCCTTGGCCAGGAGACCCTGGACCTCCTCCCGCGTCTCCTTGCGGTCCATCCGGTCGAGGACGCCCGCCTTGAGCATCATGGCTTTCGCGTGATCGGGCTCGAGGGCCAACACTTGGTCCAGGCTCGCGGTCGCCCTCCGAAACTCCTCCACGACGCGGTCGCTGTTCCCGTAGCCGGCCCGCTCCTTCTTCTCCAGGTCTCGAATCTCATCCCGCCGCAGGTCCTGTGCCCTACGGTGACGGCGGACGCCGTCAGCGAGGTGAATCTGCTGGAACAGGTCCCGAACCGTGTCGTTGCCGGGAAAGCGTGCCTGGCCCTCCACGATAGCGGCCCTGGCCTCATCGAACTGCTGCGCCTCCAAAGACCTCTGGGCGCGGGTAAGGATGCGGGTAACCTCCGGCTCCGCCACGAAGAAACCATGGGGGGAGTTGCATATAACCCTGCAAAAAGGCCGACTCACGCAGCCCTCTTCGAGCTGTGCCACGCCCGCATCCCGAGGACCGACGCGGCGAAGAGGGCCAAGCTGATCAACACGACTGCCCCCCCGGGCGGCCAATCCAGCTGGAAGGCGAGAAGGATGCCGACCAGGGTCGCCACGACGGCGAAGACCGCCGCCAACGCGACGGACTGTCGGAAGCTGCGGCTGATGTGTTGACTCGCGGCCGCAGGCAGGATCAGCAGGGAAGCCACCAGGAGCACGCCCACGATGCGAATGGCCGCCACGACGGCGATGGCAGTGAGGACGACGAAGAGGACGTTCAGGGCGTGGGTGGGCAACCCGCTGGCCTCGGCGGTCTCCTCGTCGAAGGTCAGGTAGACGTACTCCTTGTAGAGGCCCACGAGGGCCAGGAAGAGGACCCCAAGGAGGATACCCAACAGGATGAGGTCCGTCGCGCTCACCGTCGCGATGTTCCCGAAGAAGGCCTCCAACAGCTCCTGGTCCAACCCCGCCATCGTGGCGAGGATGATGCCTATCCCCAGCCCCCCCGCGAAGATGATGCCGATCGCCGTATCCCCGCGGGTGATTCCTCGGTGCTCTAGGAGGTGGATGCCGAGGCCGGCGACGACTGCGCTCAAGAGGGCGAGGGGAAGGGGGGCCACCCCCAGGACCAAGCCCACAGCGATGCCGCTGAACGAGGCGTGAGCGAGGGAGTCCCCCAGGAGGGACATGCCTCGGAGGACGACGAAGCTTCCGATGAGGCCCGCGGAGACGGCCACGATTGCGCCGGCGACCAAGGCCCACTGCACGACCCCCATCTGCAGGAGTTCGAGAAGGGTCACGCCGCACCTCTAGTGGCTGTGCGTCGCCGCCGCCACCGGGGATCCGTAGGTCTCGACGAGCTCTTCCGCCGTCAGGCCCTCGGCCGTGGGACGATGACAGACGAGACGGCGGTTGATGCACGCGACCGTCCGAGCCATCTCCATGACCGCTCCTAGGTCGTGGGTAGAAAGAAGGATCGTCAAGCCCCGCTCTTCATTCAGCTCCCGAAGGAACCCATAGAGTCCCTCCTGCGTCCCTGGGTCCACGCCCGCGGCGGGTTCGTCCAGGATGAGGAGATCGGGTTCGGTGGCGAGGGCCCGTGCAATCAGGACCCGCTGAAGCTCACCGCCCGAGAGGTCCCCCACCCGAACCCGTGCCTTGGCGCCCATACCCACCGTGTCCAGGGCCCGGTCCACGGCCTTGTGATCCTCGGGGGAAAGGAACCGGAGGAGGCCACGAGGGGCAACGCGGCCGAGGGACGCCACCTCCTTGACGGACGCAGGGAATCGCGCGTCGATGCGGATGGCGTGCTGGGGGATGTAGCCGACCCGCGCCCACCCTTGGAACGTCTCCACGGGCTCCCCGAAGAGGAAGGCCTGGCCCCGTTGGGGACGGAGGAGGCCCAGGATGACCTTGATCAGGGTCGTCTTTCCTGCCCCGTTCTGTCCGATGAGGGCTGCAAAGTCCCCCACAGGTACGTTGAGGGTGATGTCCTCGAGGACCAACGTCCCTTTGAGGCCGACCCGGATGTCCTTCAGCTCGATGGCGTCCATGGGCTCCCCTTTTCTCGTCCTCAGCCCAGGATGGGGACGAAAGGCATCTGGTCCCATGAAGGCGCCCCCTCTTGACTCTTTTCAACGGTCATCGGTTCTCTGAGGCCGCCTCTTGTTGGTGGAGGAGGTCATGGAGGCGGCGGCGCCCGCTGGGATGGGTGTAGACGAGGCGTTCAATCGCGGGGTGGGGGTCCGCCACTCCCAGGTTCTGGTCATGCAGCTTGACCAAGGCCCGGGCCAACGCTTCCGGGTCGCCCGTGAGCTCGGCCCCCCTCCGATCGGCCAGTGCCTCCCGCCAGCGCGAGAAGGCGCGGTTGAAGGGCCCTACGACCGCGAAGAGCAGGCCTCCGAGAACGACAAACAGCGGCAGCGTGGCGACCTGGTCGAGGCTCGTCATCCCGAACGCCCCTAGACTCCCGCGGACGAGGCGGTCCAGAACGAGAAGGACGAGGAATGACAGGAGGGCCGAGATGAGGAGAAAGCGAGCCGGATCTCGATGGGCATGGTGGGCCAGCTCGTGGGAGAGGATGCCCTCGACTTCCCCGGGCGTGAACTTCCTTAGAATGTGGTCGCTCAGCAAGATGCGACGCGTGCGTCCCAGGCCAGCGACGGCGGCCGTGCCTCGTTCGGTCTTTGCGCTGGAGCGAAACTCGTACACCCCAAGAGCTCGAACCCCCGCCCGTGCCGAGAGGGCCTGGAGTCTGTCCCGTAGATCCGCGCCCTGGGTCTCCGTCACGCGGTAGAAGAGGGGCAGCAGGACGACCGGACCGAGGAATCCGGCGAGGAGGGTGAAGGCTAAGGAGAGGAGCCAGAAGGCGATCCACCACAGCTCCCCGAAATTGCGAATCGTCCAGTAGAGCGCTTCGACGGTCGCCAGGCCGATGAGGAGGCCCAGGCCGGTGGCCTTTAGTCGGTCCCATGCCCAAGAGGACCACGACTGGCGTGAGAGTCGATACTTCAGCTCGGACCGTCGGCCCACTACTCGAAGAGGGAGGGCGAGGATCGCAAGCACCAAGTAGCCGACTACGACGTAGAGGGCCACCACGGCCCAGGGGTTGGTGGTCAGGGAGAGAGCCCAACCCTCCAGCCGGAGGGGTAGACCGGTTGGCAGGGTGAGGAAAAGGACCACAAGGAAGACTACGAAGCCGAGGAGCCCCCACACTAGGGCTTCACCCTGCCGACGCCGGGCCAGGGTCTGCCTCTCCGGGTCGAAGACCAGCCCCTCGCCTGACGACTCCATGGACTCCTCAGGTCCCCCTCGTCTTTACAGGTTCGCGGGAACTCTTCGGGGAGCAGGCGGTGGCCCTGGAGGCGTGTCGTCACGCGAGGAAAATCGAACCCCACGTAAGCTTTAAGTCGGCCCCAAATCTAGCACAGGCGGCCATGGCCTCCAAGCTGAAAACCCTAGACCGAATCCGCGAGGTCGAGCGGGAGGTCCACGAGGTGAAGGCCCAGGCTGAGGCGGAGCGGGAACGCATCCTCCGCGAGGCGAAGCGGGAAGCCCTGAACCTGGAAGATGATCTCCGAAACCGGGCTGAGGAGGCGTTTCAGGAGATCCTCGCGGCGGCGCGGGAAAAGATCGAGGCACAGAGGGCGGAGATCCTCGCCGCAGGGCAGGGGGAGGCGGAGGCAGTGAAGGAGGCCGCGCGTGCCCACGTCCCGGCCGCCGTCCAGCAATTGCTGCGGAGGTTTGAGGAGTCCATTCATGCTCAGGGCTAAGGAGATGGTCCGGGCCCTCATCGCGGGACCTCGGGACCTGCTTCCCTCCACCATCGAGATTCTCTACGAACTGAAGGTCCTCCACGTCGTAAGCCACACGGGGGAGGAGGAGGGTTTCGGCTTAGGGAAACCCCTTCCCAAGGCTTCGGAGGTGTCCGAGTCCCTCGTCAAGCTTCGATCCATTGCGTCCATCCTCGAGGTGGAGCCAGGTCCGGTGCCTCCTGGCTCGGCGGCAAGGCCGGACACGAAACAGCGAATTCTGACCCTCGAGGTCAACATTCGGGAGGAAGAGGCTTCACGGAAGCGCATCGAGGAGTTTCTCGCGGAACAGCGCGCCATTATCGCGGACCTCGAACCCTTCGCCGCCCTGGGCCTGGACTTGTCCTACTACTCCGCGTACGAGAGGCTCGCCGTCTTCGTAGGCCGGCTTAGCGGTAATCTGGATGGGCTCGACAGAGTCACCGAGAATTTCGAAGCCTTTCGGGCAGGGGATGTCGTAGCCCTGTTCGTGGATGCCTCAATGGCTGACGAGGCTCGAGAATTCCTTGTGAGCCAGGGTTTCGCATCCCTGGAGGTACCGGGTGAACGAGGCGACCCTCGCGTCTCCTTGCGGCGCATGGGGGAGGAGGCGGAGAAGTGGCAGAGCCGCCTGGATGAGGTGCGCGAACGGCTCATCAACCTGCGAGAACGCTACGCGGACTTTGTGATTTCCGCCGAGGCTTCTTTGGCGGTCGAGATTGAGAAGGCCGAGGCCCCCCTGCTGTTCGCCACCAGCGACCACTCTTTCGTCGCTGAAGGGTGGGTTCCATCGGATCGATGGCCTGAAATCCAGACCCGATTGGGAGACCTGGAGGCCCTCTACGTCGACTTGCAGAATCCGCCAGGGGAGGATGAACCCCCTGTCCTCCTCGACAACCCGAAGCCCGCCCGGCCCTTCGAACTCCTCACCAACCTGTTCTCGACGCCCCGATACGGCGAGATCGATCCCACCTTACCCCTCTTCGTGGTCTTCCCCATCTTCTTTGGTTTCATCATCGGCGACTTGGGCTATGGCTCGTTGTTTATCATTCTGGGGCTCTTCGCCATGTGGAAGCTGCCTCCCACGTCGGACTTCCGTCGCCTCATGGCCGTCATCACCCTCGGAGGCGTGTTCGCGGCCCTCTTCGGGACCTTCGTCTTCGCGGAGGCCTTCGGGATTCCCTTCCACCCCGCCCTCGATGCGGTCACAGGCGGCTCCCAGCCCGTTTCGGCAGGGGAGGAGCCCCTTTCGTGGGCGCGCTTCGGCATCCACATCCCCTTCTTTGCCCTCATCCACAAGCTGACGGACGTTGGCGACATGCTCGTGTTGTCGGTCATCGCGGGCGTCGTGCACCTGGGCTTCGGCTACATCATCGGCATCGTGAACGAGCTCCCCCGCAGTCGGCGTCACGCCGCCGCGAAGGGAGCGTGGCTGGCGATTCTTATTGGTCTCTTCGTCCTTCTCATGTACGCGGTTCGTGGGAACCGGGTTGCCGGATTCGTATGGAACCAGATCTTGTTCTTCCTTCCTCGGACTGTCGTGAGTTTGGCGGGCCTCGAGATCCCGTTGGTATCCCTCATTCTTCTGATCGTAGGCGCTGCTCTGGTCGTGTACCTAGAGGCCCTCACGAAGCCCGTCAACATCGCGGGCTTCCTCGGACCCATCGAGATTGCGGGCCTGTTGGCCAACGTCGTCTCCTACACCCGGCTAGCGGGCATCGCCATCGCGAAGGCCGCCCTGGCCGAAGCCTTCATGACCCTCTTGTTCGGGAGCCTTATCTTCACCGGACAGACCGCCCTCGTCATCATCGGCTTTGTCTTTGTCATCCTGGCGCAGATGATGGTCTTCCTCCTCGGAGGAATCTCCGCGGGTATCCAGGCCCTGCGGCTGAATTACGTCGAGTTTTTCAGCAAGTTCTTCAATGGCAACGGGGTCCCATTCAAGCCCTTCGGGGCTCCAACCGTCGAAACAGCGTGAAGGAGGTAAACCAACATGGGAGATTTGGCAGCGGGCTTGGTCGCAATCTCCGTGGGCCTGACATTAGTCGGGACCGCGATTGCTACGGCCTGGGCCCAGAAGGTGATCGGAGGGGCGGCCATCGGCGCGATGGCGGAGAAGCCCGAGTTGTTCGGACGAGGCCTCGTCTTGATGGTCATTCCCGAGACCATCATCCTGTTCGGCTTCGTCATCGGCTTCTTGCTCTTGGGCGCAATCCCCACGGTCGCCCAGGTGCCGTGAGGGACCGGACAGGCCCATGTCCCTCGAGCGGATGATCGAGGAGATTCGCCAGCAGGGCCAGCGGGAGTCGGAGGACATCCTCGATGCGGCCCGGCAGGAGCGAGAGCGGATGCTCGCGGAGGTCCAGGAGAAGGGCGAGGAGCTCCGGGGTGAGCGATCGCGCCAGGCCGAGGACCAGGGGGCCCGGGAGGAGGTCCGGGAAGTCGCTCGGGCGGAACTCGAGGCCCGCAAGGCCCTCCTGCAGGCCCAGAAGGAGATTCTGGACGAGGTTCGTGAGGCGGCGAAGCAGCGGCTACGTGAGATGGGCGACACCGACCGGTTCCTGACGAGTCTCGTGGAGCAGAATCGTGAGGACTTGGAGGACGCCCGGGTCCGGTGCACCTCACGGGATGTGAAGACGCTGCAGCGCCTTACTGGGGCCGAAGTCCGCGGTGACCTGGACGTCATCGGAGGCTTCGTCATCGAATCCCGATCTGGTGACCGGCGTACCGACCTGACCTTCGATACCTTCCTGGATGGACTGTGGGAGGAGGCCGTTCGGGACGTGGCCGATATCCTTTGGAAGGGAGATTAGAATGGCCGCGGAGAACACGTACACAGATTTCTTCAAGTCGGTGGCCGACCGGCTTCCCATCGACCGGGGCAATTACCCCTACGTCACGGCTCGGGTCAAAGCCAAGAAATCCCTCCTCCTACCGAAGGAGACCTACGAGCGTCTCCTCCAGATGGGGATTCCGGAGATCGCCCGCTTCCTCGGGGAGGGGCAGTACCACGATGAGATGCTGGCCCTGGGCACGCGGTACGACGGTGTCGACCTGGTGGAGATGGCAACCCGGGACAACCTGGCCAAGGTGTTCACCCAGATTATCGGATTCTCCGAGGGCCCCCTACGGGCCATGATCGGGCGCTACCTAGATCGGTGGGACGTTTGGAACGTGAAGACGGTCCTCCGAGGCAAGTTCTACGGCGCCCGCGGTGAGGAGATCCTGGAGGACGTGGTCGCCGCGGGAAGCCTGGACCTGACGTTCCTGGAGAGATTGGTGGGTCTCGAGACCATCGAAGAGGTGGTGGAGGCGTTGGAGGACACTCCCTACCTTACGGCGGTCCTCGGCCTGAGCGCGGCCCCGGAGGAGGTGACCACCCTCGCCCCCTACGAGGACCTCTTGGACCGCATCTACTATGTGGGCCTCCTCGAGGCGCTTCCCCCGTCCTCCGAACCGGCGACCCTCTTCCATAACTTCGTCCGCCTGGAGATCGACGTCGTGAACCTGAAGACCCTCCTACGGGTGTTGGGGATCGAGGACCTGCGCGCCCGACAGCTATTCATCCCCAGGGGACGCCACCTCCGGCGTTCCGCCCTTCGGGAGATGGTGACCCTCGACCTGGCCAGCGTCTCCCAGCGGCTTCGCAGCACGCCGTATCACGAGGTCCTAGCTCCGTACCTCCAGGAGGAGGGGGCCGATCTAGCCCGCGGCATCCGGGCCGTGGAGAAGTGGCTCCTCGACCAGGCTAGCACGGGTGCCAACCTTCATCCCCTTTCCATCCTCCCCGTCTTGGACTACGTGATCGCGAAGACTCGGGAGGTCGAGAACATCCGAATCGTGGCCCGGGGAAAGGGGAGCGGCCTGAGCGTCGAGCAGATCCGGGATATGCTGGTGGTCTAGTGGAAATCGCCGTCGTGGGGAGCGAGGAGTTCGTCTTGGGCTTTCGCCTCGCGGGCATCCGGAAGGCCGTCGGGGCGGCTGCCGGCGAGTTGGAGAAGGCCGTGAATGCCCTCCTCGAGGACGAGGACGTGGGCATCCTCGTCCTGCGGAGCGATGAGATGGCCGGCCTGCCTGCGGGCCTGCGGCGACGCCTCGAAATCGTGCCGCAACCCGTGGTCATCGCCGTCGGGGGGGCCGAGGAGGAAGACCTCCGGACGAAGGTGAAGCGGGCCATCGGCATCGATCTCTTTCAGACGACGTAGGTGAGTGTGTGGCGAAGGCCGAGCGTACTGGGGAAATCTATCGAGTGGCAGGTCCCGTCGTGACGGCCACGGGGCTCCGACCGCGAATGTACGACGTGATGTTCGCAGGGGAGGAGGAGCTCATGGGGGAGGTCATCGGCCTCACAGGGGATCGGACCATCATCCAGGTCTACGAGGAGACGAGCGGATTGCGCCCGGGGGAGAAGGTGATCGACTCCGGCCAGCCCCTGCTCGTCGAGCTCGGTCCGGGTCTCCTAGGGAGCATCTACGACGGCGTGCAGCGGCCCCTCCCAACCCTCGCGGATCGGATGGGGGACTACATCCTACGAGGCGTCCGAGCAAACGCCCTCGACCGGGCGAAGGAGTGGTCCTTCGAGCCCGCCGTGAAGAAGGGCGACGAAATCCAGGGAGGGCAGGTCATCGGGACCATCCCCGAGGCGGAACACGTCGAGCATCGCGTCCTGGCCCCTCCCGACGCTGCAGGCACCGTGAAGGACGTGCGGGAGGGCACCGTGAACGTCGAGGATGTCGTCGTGAGCCTGGACGACGGAGTAGATCTCCTGCCGATGCAGATGTGGCCTGTGCGTCGTGCGCGTCCGGTCCAGAAGCGCCTCACCCCCAGCATCCCGCTCATCACGGGCCAGCGCGTATTCGATTTCTTCTTCCCTCTGGCAAAGGGCGGCACGGCCGCGATTCCCGGAGGCTTCGGGACAGGGAAGTGCGTCGTAGGATCTACACCCGTCTTCCTGACAGACGGGACTCTGGTCCCCATTCGGGACTTGTACGAATCTGTCGCTCCTCCGGACCTAGGCGACGAGCCCGAGCATTTCGTGGATCTAGACAAGCCGTTATCTGTGCTTTCGTTTGACGGTGAGCGAATAACGAAGGGGAAGGCGACTGCGGTCTACAGAGGTAAGACCGATGCGTTGACCACGGTCCGCCTCCGAAGTGGCCGCAAGATTCGACTTACGCCTGTCCATCGACTCTTCGAGTTCGACGGCAATCAGGTTTTGGAGACGCCTGCGGCTGAGCTAGAGCCGGGAGCTGCCGTGCTTGTTCCCAGGAAGCTCGACCTCTCTTCCCAGCGCAAAGCGGAGTTGAAGGTCCCTCCGGAGGCGAGAGTGGCGAGTCGGCAGACAAGAAAGGAGGTCGCCGCCCAGATGAAGGAGATGGCAGAGGGATCGACTATCGCAGAGGTTGCGGCGAGCCTTGGGATCTCGAAGGATGTCTATTGGAACTACCGGCTCCTCCGGACGGCACCCACAGTCGACGTAGCGAACCGGTTAGGTGTCGGGGTCTCCTCGATTCGGGCGGAGGGGTCAAGCAAAGCAATTCGCGTCCCCAGGTACATGACCGCCGAGCTGGGCGAATTCCTAGGTCTGCAGCTCAGCGATGGCATGATCAAGGGACGTGGCGCCGTCGAGTTCTACAACCAAGACGCAAGTTTACGAGCTCGATACACTGCTCTCCTCCGGTCTCTATTTGGCCTCGAAGGACGCGAACGTCGCGATCCTACAGTTACTGCCGTGACAGTGGCCTCTCGCGCCCTGGTCCTCCTTCTCCAGGCATGGAACATTCCGGTTCGCCAGAAGTCGCGCACGGCAAAGCTCGTCGATGCCCTCGCTCGCTCTGATGAGGAGGTAGTCGCGGCTTTCCTCACTGGATATGCCCAGGGCGACGGGCACTTCGCAGAGGAGGGCCTTGAGATTTCGACCGCGAGTCGGGACATGGCCAGTGGCCTGGCCTACCTTTTCGCTCGACTCGGAGTCTTCGCCCGGAGAACGTCGAAGACAATCGAAGGCCACACGTATCATAGGATCTGGGTCTCGCCAAAGGAAGCAGCCCGAGTCTTCCCCTCCTATCAGAGAGAGGCGTACAACGATTCCTACGACGTAGTCCCCGTTGGATTGGAGCAGGTCCAGGCGATTCGGCAGGCGCTCCCAACGGACGGTGGCGACTGGCTGCAGGCCCTGAAGAACACCGCTTCCGGGCAGCGGATGTCGCGGAATACCCTCCATGAGCTTCGCCCGCTCCTTCCTGATGACTCTGCCATCGGCAAGTGGGTGGCAGGCTTGGATACGATCCTCGATTGGGTTCTCCTCGATCGCGTCGTTGAGGTTGAGACCGTTGCGGAGAGCACGGATGTCTACGACCTGACTGTGGAAGATACCCACAACTTCGTAGGGGGCGAGTTGCCCATGGTTCTCCATAACACGGTCTCGGGGCACCAGCTGAGCCAGTGGTCTGATGCAAAGATCGTGCTCTACATCGGCTGCGGCGAGCGGGGGAACGAGATGACCGAGGTCCTTCGGGACTTCCCGGAGCTTGTCGATCCTTACACCGGCGCCCCCTTGATGCAGCGGACGGTCCTTGTCGCTAACACCAGTAACATGCCCGTCGCGGCCCGGGAGGCGTCCGTGTACACCGGGATCACCCTGGCCGAATTTTATCGAGACATGGGGTACCACATCCTCCTCATGGCAGACAGCACCAGCCGCTGGGCCGAGGCCATGCGGGAGATCTCCTCCCGGCTCGAGGAAATGCCCGGGGAGGAGGGGTTCCCCGCCTATCTCTCCGCCCGCCTTTCCGAGTTCTACGAACGGGCCGGACGGGCAACTACCCTCTCGGGGGAAGAGGGTAGCATCTCCGTCGTCGGCGCCGTCTCCCCCGCCGGCGGGGACTTCTCCGAGCCGGTGACCCAGGGGACCCTACGCATCACGAAGGTCTTCTGGGCCCTGGACACGAAGCTCAAGGAGCGCCGGCACTTCCCCTCCATCAATTGGCTGACCTCGTACAGCCTGTATTCCCCGTCCTTGGAGGACTGGTTCCGGCAGACCGTGAACGACGCATGGCCTGCGATTCGGACCTGGGCGTACCGCGTGCTGCAGGAGGAGGCCGAGCTTGAGGAGATTGTCCGATTGGTTGGGGCCGACGCCCTGCCCGAGGACCAGCAGCTGACCCTTGAGGTCGCGCGGATGATCCGCGAGTACTTCCTCCAGCAGAACGCCTTCCACGACGTGGACACGTACTTCACCCTGGAGCGGCAGTTTGCCCTCATCGAAGCGATTCATCGCTTCAGTGAACTCGGCCATCGGGCCCAACGCCTCGACGTGCCGGTGCGGGAGATCGTCAACCTCCCCTCTCGCGCCCTTCTCTCCCGTGTGAAGTACGAAGAGGCATTCGAAGAAGAGCTGGAGGCCACCATCTCTCAGATGGAGGATGAATTCCGGGCCTTGGAGGCGAGCTGATGGTGAAAGAGTATCGAACAATCACGGAGGTCGCAGGCCCCCTCGTCTTCGTCGAGAAAACGGAGCCCGTCGGGTACGCGGAACTCGTGGAAGTTAGCCTGCCCGGAGGTGATAAGCGACGGGGCCAGGTCCTCGACACATCCCGCGATATGGTTGTGGTCCAGATTTTCGAGGGGACCGCGGGCATCGACCGCGCTTCCAGCGTGAAGTTCCTGGGGGAGACCATCCGCCTCAGCGTGGCCCAGGACATGCTGGGTCGCGTCCTCTCAGGCAGTGCCGATCCCATCGATGGCGGTCCTCGAATCATCCCCGAGGATCGTCGGGAGATCATCGGGGCCGCCATCAATCCCTACTCCCGCGCCCATCCCAGCGAGTTCATCCAGACGGGCATCTCCACCCTGGACGGCATGAACACCTTGGTCCGGGGGCAGAAACTTCCGCTGTTCTCCGGGGCAGGATTGCCTCACAACGACATTGCCCTCCAGATTGCACGACAGGCCAAGGTTCCGGGCGCGGTCGAGCCCTTCGCAGTAGTCTTCGCGGCCATGGGCATCACCCACGAGGAGGCCAGCCAGTTCATGGACGACTTCGAGAGGACCGGGGCCCTGAAACGGGCCGCCCTCTTCCTCAACCTGGCCGACGACCCGGCCGTTGAGCGGCTTATTACACCACGCATGGCCCTCACCGCAGCCGAATTCCTGGCGTTCGACCTAGGGATGCACGTGCTCGTCATCTTGACGGACATGACCAACTATGCTGAGTCGCTGCGTCAGATTGGGGCGGCCCGGGAGGAGGTCCCTGGCCGGCGGGGGTACCCGGGGTACACCTACACGGACCTCGCCACGATGTACGAGCGTGCCGGTCGCATCCACGGGAAGAACGGGAGCATCACCCAGATCCCCATTATGGCCATTCCCGACGATGACTGGACCCACCCTATCGCCGACCTCACGGGCTACATCACAGAGGGTCAGATCTCCGTCGAGAGGGAGCTCCACCGTAAGGGCATCTACCCCCCAATTAACCCACTGCCCTCTCTGTCCCGCCTCATGGACGCGGGCATCGGCTCGGGGCGCACCCGGGAGGACCACAAGGCTGTGTCTGACCAGATGTATGCCGCCTATGCAGAGGGGCGCGACGCTCGAGGCCTGATGGCCATCGTAGGAAAGGAGGCCTTGGCCGAGCGGGATCGACGCCTCCTGGAGTTCGCGGATCGGTTCGAGAACGAGTTCATCCGCCAGGGGCCCGAGGAGGATCGGGACATCGAGACCACCCTGGAGATCGGGTGGGAGCTTCTGGCCACCTTGGACGAGGCCTGGCTCACGAAGATCGACCGCCGCACCTTGGACGCATACCACCCCGCCCACCGGGAGAAGGCGGCGGCCTAGATGGTTCTGGCCGAATACAAGCCGACCCGCTCCCAGCTCCTCCAGGTCCGGAAGACCCTGAAGATGGCGCAACGGGGCCACCGCCTTCTGAGGCTCAAGCGGGACGCGCTGATGATCGAGTTCTTTCAGGTCCTCGAGCGGGCGCGCGTGGTCCGCTCCAACATCGTGGACCGGTATCGGGATGCCTCCGGCAAGCTCGCGGTCGCGTCGGCCATCGAGGGGCGTGTGGGAATCCGGTCCGCTTCCTACGCCCTCCTGCAGAAGCCCGAGCTGGAGCTGACCACACGGAACGTCATGGGCATCGTCGTCCCGAAGATCGAGGCGGAGAAGGTGCGCAAGCGGGTCGACGAGCGCGGGTACGGCATCATCGGCACCTCCCCGCGCATCGATGCCGCCGCCGAGGCCTACGAGGAGCTCGTGGAGGACGTCATCGTGGCGGCGGAGATCGAGACCACCATGCGTCGCCTCATCGAGGAGATCGAGAAGGTCAAGCGCCGCGTCAACGCCCTGGAGCACCGGGTCATCCCGGAGCTGGAGGATACGGAGAAGTTCATCACCCTGCGCTTGGAGGAGATGGAGCGGGAGAACATCTTCCGCTTGAAACGTTTCAAGGAAGCAGCCGCGTGAGCCGACTCCTGGACTGGTGGGAGGACCCCCTCAAGCGCGCCCGACTCCTCCGCCTGTTCTGGCTCATTTCCCTGGGCATGCTCCTGTTCGGGTTCGCCGTCATCATCCTGAGCCTATTCGGCTAGGGCCCCACCTTGACAAGGTCCGTGGGCAGGTTGTGCCGGACGATGTCCTCCGCCAGCTTCTGGAAGGCGAGCTGGACCTGCTCCCCCGTCTTGGCGGAAGTGTAGAAGTAGGACGCATCAAACGCCTGGGCGGACAGCTCGATGTCTTGCTCCCCAAAGAGAAGCATGACCTCGTCCCGGAGGTCCACTTTGTTCACCGCGTAGACCACGGCGACTTCGCCCACGACTTGGAATACGGATTGGACCCAATCGTCCAGTTCCTTGAGGCTGGAGTAGCGGGTGAGGTCGCAGACGGCCAGGATGCCCTTCGCCCCGTTGAAGAAGGCCTCCCGGAGCAGGTCCCGGACGCCCTTTTCCCCCATGATGTCCCAGATGACCATGTCCATCTGGATGAGCAGGTCCTTCTCGGGCACCTCCACCTGGATCTCCTTCTTGGAGACCTTGGCCCCCAGGGTCGTGATGTAGGAGTCGTCGAAGATATCCTGCACGAAGCGCCGGATGAGGCTCGTCTTGCCGACGGCTGCCTCCCCCACCAGGCAGATCTTCGTCTTCATCTGGTACTCGCTGACCATCGACCAGCGTCGCGTCGGTCCGGGAACTACATAAAGGTAGTGAGGCTGTTCTCACCGGGCGCCCAGACGCCCCGTGGGAGTGGCATGCGGACGGAGAAACGACTCATCATCGCCCTGGACGTCCTGGAGGCCCAGCGGGCGGTGGAAATCGCGGAGGCCACGGCGTCCCGCTGCGACGCGTTCAAGGTCAATTACCCCCTGGTCCTCTCCACAGGCCTGGGGATCGTGGACACCCTGGGCCGCTTCGGGGACGTTCTCTGCGACTTCAAGGTCGCCGACATCCCCGTCACGAACCGCCTCATCGTGGAGCAGGCCTTCGACCACGGGGCTTCGGGGGTGATCGCCCACGGGTTTCCGGGCGAGGATTCCCTCCGTGCGTGTCTGGAGGCCGCCGAGGGGGACGTTTTCGTGGTGGCGGCCATGAGCCATCCGGGGGCGGAGCGTTTCGTCCTCCCCCAGGCCCGTGACCTCGCCAAGTTGGCCGTGGAGGTCGGGGCCACGGGGATCATCGCGGGGGCCACACGCCCGACGGTCATCCAGGAGCTGCGGGACCTGGTGGGTTCCCTCCTCATCCTCAGCCCAGGGGTCGGCGTCCAGGGGGGCTCCCCGGTGGAGGCCCTCCGGCATGGGGCCGATTACGTGATCGTGGGGCGCACCATCACGCAGAGCGAGGATCCTGCACGGGCCGCCGACGACGTCCTGGGACAGATCCAGCGGGCCGGCACAATGGTTTAAGAACGGTTCTCATTTGCGGAGCGGGGGACGGACACGGTGCGGGGATCCAAACTCATCCAACTTCCTCTTGAGGAACGGCCAACCGCCTGGTACAACGTGTTGCCTGATCTGCCGGAGCCACTGCCGCCGCCTAGGGACCCGGAGGAGGGGCAGCCTCGCCTGAAGCGCCTCGAAGAGGTCCTCCTCCGCCATGCGCGTGAACAGGAGTCCTCTGATCAGCGGTGGATTTCCATCCCCGACGGCATCCAAGACCTCTACGAGCAGGCGGGACGCCCGCGACCGCTCTTCCGAGCGCACAGGCTGGAAGAGGCCCTGGGGACGCCCGCACGGCTGTACTACAAGGCCGAGTTCTACTCCCCCACCGGGAGCCACAAGGTCAACACGGCCCTGGCCCAGGCGTGGTACGCCCGGGAGGAGGGGTACGAACGGGTGGCCACGGAGACAGGAGCCGGACAATGGGGGACCGCCGTCGCCTACGCCACTGCCTTGGTGGGCCTTCGGGCGGTCGTGTATTGGGTGCGGAACGTCTACGAGTGGAAGACCGAGCGTCGGGGATTCATGAAGACCTACGGCGCCGACGTGGTCCCCTCACCCAGTCAGCAAACGGCGGTGGGGAAGGGCATCCTGGCGGAGAGCCCGGAGCACCCCGGATCCCTCGGCATCGCCGTGTCGGAAGGGTTGGAGGTGGCGCAGTCCGACCCGGACACCATCTATTGCCTCGGGTCCGTCCTCAACCACGTCCTGCTGCATCAGACGGTCATCGGCCTGGAGACGAAGGCCCAGCTGGGCCGAGTGGAGGAGCAGCCCGACGTGATGATCTCCTGCCTGGGCGGGGGAAGCAACTTCGGGGGCTTCGTCCTCCCCTTCGTCCCGGACGCCCTCAAGAACGGGGGCATCCGGTTCCTCGCCACCCAGAGCGAGGCCGCCCCCAACCTGCAGGGCGAGTATCGGTACGACTACGCCGACCATGCCGAGCTGACGCCGATGTTGAAGATGTACACCCTCGGCCATCAGGCGGAGATGAAGCCCATCATGGGCGACGGGCTTCGCTACCACGGGGCCGCCCCAATCCTGAGCCTTCTGCGGAGCGAGGGGCTCATCGACACCCTTGCCTATCCTGCCGACGAGAAACAGGTATTCCAGCGGGCTCACACCTTCATCACCGCTGAGGGCTTCCTCCCGGCGCCCGAGTCGGCCTACAGCGTGGCTGGGGCCATCGACGAGGCCCTGGCGTGCAAGGAATCCGGCGAGGAGAAGGTCATCGTCTTCAACATCAGCGGTCACGGCCTGCTGGACATCAAGGCCTATCGGGAGAAGCTCGGGATCTAGGCCCCTGGGGCACGGCCTCCCCTGGGAAGGGGCAATCACGTCCTTTATAATCGCAGGGCCTTCGTCTGGCGTGGAAGCGACCCCGAAGGGCCGTAGCCGTCTCCGGTCGTGGCTGGACGGCGAATCGGTGCGGTACGCCCACGTCCTCCACTTCCTCTCCTTGCCTGGTCGGGAGGTGCGAACCTGGGTCGACGACAACCGGCGTCCCCGTGCCGTCCTCGGGGTCCGTCCGGAAACTCGGAGGTTGGTCGCCGCAGCCGAGCCCTCTCATCGACTGGAGGGCCTCTTGGACCTACTCCCGAGGGGAGAGTACCGCCTCACGTCCGTGGATGCCGAGCTCGTCCCGGCGTTCGAGCAGGCTCTCGAAGTCACCTTCCGCACGCCGGTCTGGCTCTATCAGTTGAGGCAGCAAGACCTCCGTCCCTCCCGCGGGGTGGCCACCCGGCCCATCGAGGCGTCCCAGGCGTCGATGATCGCCGCGCTCTGGTCACCGGAACGGGACGCGACCGCCTACGTCCGTCGCCGCATCGAGGAGGGGATCACGTCCGGCGTCGAGGTGGACGGCGAGTTGGTCGCATGGGACATGACCCACTTCGAGACCGACCGCGTGGTGATGCTGGGGTTCCTCCACGTGAAGGAGGCCTACCGGGGGCGGGGGTACGCGAAGGTGGTGACCACGTCAACGGCCGAGAAGGTCTTCGCGAAGGGAAAGATGGCTGCGGCCGAGGTCTTTGAGGACAACCTTCCCTCCCTCCGACTCACCGAGGGGATGGGCTTTCAGCGCGTGAAGAGACAGGTCTGGGGGGACGGGATGAAGGCCTAGTTACCATTGCCAGCAGGAGGCGGCGATCATGACATGGAGCTGGAAGGGCGGCGTCTACATTCCGCTAGATTCACTCCACGAAGTCGTCGTTTGGGCCCTCAACCATCTCGATGGAACCTACGAGTCGGTTCGGACCAGGTCCTTGAATCGTAACGCCGAGATCTTCACGGTTAGGCTCCCACTCTCCCTGACGCTTCGGCTCCGTGAAGAGGGGCTCGTCTTCTGGCCAAGCGAGCGGCGCCCGGCTTCATCGCTGCGGATTTCATCTTCCACTGCTGCACACCCTGCAACGCGGTCTTTTGTCCTGGACATTGCGCGTCGACTTCCCAAGCCCCCGTGGCAGATGTCGGCAGGCGAGCGTCGAGCGGCGATGCGACTCTGGGCCGCTTCGCTCGTCGTATCCGGGATTCCCACCTTATTGGGCATGGTCTTGGCCCCTGGGTCGCCATCGGACCTACTCTCGTGGGTTTCGTTTCTCCTCATCCTAGCAGGGGTGGTGGCTCTCGTCGTCGTGACGATCCTGACACAGCCTGGTATCGTTTCGACCATCCACCGCCACCGGTGGGGCAGGTGGATTCAGGCTCCCGAGAGGGCGTCCCTCGGATGGACCCATAAATGAGTTCGCGTGAATTCGGGGCCCAAGGAAATCTTTTTAAGCGAAAAAGGGCATGCGCGGCGTCCGAAGGGTTTGGGGTGCGCTCGCGATTCGCAAGACGACTGAGGGCCGTCCTAAGGCGGATCCCCGGTCCGTGGAAGCCGAAGTACGACCTCCTCCGCAACGAGGAGATTCGCGCCGAGCTTCAGCCTCATCCCCTCTCCTTCCTCAACTTCCATTCCCCGTTCCTCTACATGCTGGCCCTTGCGCTGGGCCTGGGGTACCTCTTCAACGCCGTCACGGGCTGGGTCTCCTTCGAAGACTTCTTAGGGTATATGCCGGGCATCGTCGCCGTGCGATTCGTGATCTGGACTGTCGCCCTCTCGGTGTTTGGCATCGCCGTCTCCGTGCTCACCATCCGATGGTCCGTCTTTGGTACGTACGTGGCCCTCATCGCCCTCGCCCTGTACATTACCCTCCAGGCCCCCGAGGTGGGTGCCAATCCCTTTTTCCTCCCCCTTTACTCCGTGGTCATGGCCCTCGTGGGCATGGCCATCGTAGACCTCTACCGGCGCACCCACACCTACGTGATCACAGACCTCCGGCTGGTCCTCCGGGCCGGCATCCTCACCAAGAGCGAGCGGAGCATCCTCTTCGAGAACGTCACCGACCTCGAGACGAAGCAGGGGGTCCTCGGACGCCTCTTCCGGTACGGCCACATCATCCCCGTCACGGCCTCCGGCCTGGGGACGGGGGCGGAGGAGGCCTTCGCCGGCGGCGGCGCCGGGGCGGCGAGCGAGCAGGGGAACGTGGGAGGCGCCCTGTTCGCCGGGGGCACACGGGGCGTGCGCGTGGCCCGCGCCAGCAGCTACGCCAAGCTCCACGGGGTGACGCCCTTCCGACAGGTCAAGATGCTCCTCCACCACCTGCTGCAGGAGCACTCCATGGTCTACTACGCGAAGGAGCAGCGGGACATCCTGCGGGACATGCGAGAGCTCATGTCCGCGCGTGAGGAAATGGATACGATTCTCGTCGAGTGAGGAGGCGAGCCCTACCCGAAGACGCGGCCGGCCGCCACGGCCAGCAGGGTAGCCATGAGGAACACGCCTGAAAACTTGAAGGAGGTCCAGGCGGCCTTCGGCTCCCCCCAGATCCGGAGGGCCGTGAAAAGGAGATAGCCGCCCGCCAAGACGGCGGGGACTAGGAAGGGCAAGGGAACGCCTCCGAAGAGGTAGAAGGTCGCGACAAAGCTCACGACGACCGTCGTCGAGATGATGATGGCCAGGGCCGCCTCGCGTGTCCCCGTCACGGCCGGCAACATGGGTACCCGCGCCCGTTGGTAGTCCTCCCTGTTCCGCAGGCTCAGGGCCCAGAAGTGCCCGGGTGTCCAGAGGAAGACAAGAAGGGCGAGGAGGAGGGCCGGCAGGGTGACAGTCCCGACGGCGGCGGTGGACCCTGCGAGGGCCGGGGCGGAGCCTGCGAGGCCGCCAATGACGATGTTGCTGGGATGCCGTCGTTTGAGGCCCCAAGTGTAGACGACGATGTAGACGAAAGCGCCCAGCAGGATGAAGAAGGCGGTCTGCGGATTGATCAGGATGTAGCTGACCGCGATGCCGCTAGCCAGCAAGCCGAGACCGAACGCAAGGGCCCTTTCGGGAGGCCGGATGATCCCTTGAGGGAGAGGTCTCCGCTGCGTCCGGACCATGATGCCATCGATGTCCAGGTCCAGGTAGTGGTTCACGGCCGATGCTCCCGCTGAGCTCAACGCGCCGGCTACCGCGAGGAGAAGGAGAGTCGGAAGGGAGATCGCGCGGGGGGCAGAGGCCACGTAGGCAGAGAGGGCGACGAGGACGAGGAGTAGGATGATCCGTGGCTTTGTCAGGACGAGGTACGCCCGTATGGAACGGAGGCCGGACACCCCCGTTCTGAGACGCGGCTTCGAGTTAAGGCTTGGGTGTTCGGCAGGGGCGTCCTTCGGAGGGCGAGAAACCTACCGAATTCCAGGCCTTCGACCCGCCTCCCTGGGGATTCGGGACGGCTGCGTCGATGCCTTAATCCGTGGCCGGTGGATGGGGGGCCGATCGCCATGGCGAAGTTTCCTTCCCAGGAGTGGATCGAGGCCTTCCGCGAGAAGGTGAATGCCAGCGAGGACTACGCCTCCGCGGCCAAGGATTGGGAGGGGGACTTCCTCTTTGTTGTCCAGCCGGAGGGCGATTTGTCGGAGGAGGCCACCTTCTACGTGGACCTGTGGCACGGGAAGTGCCGGGAGGCTCGCATGCTCGTCCCGGGCGAGGCGATGAAGACCGCCTTCACCTACGCCGGACCCTACAACAACTGGGTGAAATTGATCGAGGGAGGCATCGATCCCATCCGCGGTCTGCTGACGGGCAAGTTCCGCTTGAAGGGCAGCATGATGAAGGTGATGCGCTACACGAAGGCGGCGAAGCTCCTCGTGCAGACGGCCAGCGAGGTCCCGACGGAGTTCCGGGGGACCTAACCGATCCGGACCAGGGCGCGGGCCACCTCTCCCCGCTCCACGGCGGCGTACGCCTCGTTGACCTTCTCCAGGGGATAGGTGCGGCTGACGATGCGGCCAGGGTCCAGTCGGCCCGCCGCGACGAGGTCCACCAAGGGGGGCAGGTCCCGTCTCGGGCTGTAGCCCAGGCAGGCGATGAGCGTGAGGTTGTACATGGAGAAACCCATCATGTGTAGGGGCACCCGCGTCCCCATCGGGTGCAGACCGATGACGAC
>JBHIBO010000017.1:0-32762 GCA_046759185.1 Thermoplasmata archaeon
AGATCCAGAACGACTACGCGGCGCGGGGGGTCCAGATGGTGGGCATCAACCCCAATGACTCGATCAAGTACCCCGAGGACAGCTTCGAGAGCATGACCCGTCAGGCCCAGGAGATGGGGTACCCCTTCCCTTACCTCCGCGACAAGGCCCAGACGGTGGCCGATGCGTACGGTGCCCAGACGACCCCCGACCTGTTCATCTTCGACAAGGACCGGATTCTCCGGTACCGGGGCCGCCTGGACGACAACCGGGAGGACCCGTCCGCCGTGCAGAAGGTGTACGTCCGAGACGCCTTCGAGGCCCTGCTGGCCGGCCAGGAGCCTGCTCAGTCCTTCGTCCCGCCCATCGGGTGCAGCATCAAGTGGGCGGATTGAAGGCGTTTCGCCGGGCCCTACTCGATGCCGTGCCAATGACCCGAGCGCGTTCCTCTGCGGGCGCGGATGTCGAAAATCGACGGGGCGTCGGTCACCACGTCTCGACTTGGAGGCCCGGGATTCGTCGGAAGTGGTCGACGTTCCGCGTGACCACGGCCTGGCGTACGGCCAGGGCCATTGTCCCGATGATCGTGTCGAAGTCACCGATGGACCGACCTCTCCGAATCAGGTCGGCAGCGACCTCTGCCACGTGAGGCGCCAACGACGCCTCGAGGTCCAGTCGCTCCACCCTCTCGAGGAGGCCGTCTACGGAC
Source organism: Thermoplasmata archaeon (assembly GCA_046759185.1). Classification (GTDB taxonomy): domain Archaea; phylum Thermoplasmatota; class Thermoplasmata; order RBG-16-68-12; family JAJISG01; genus JAJISK01. Next base: position 689 of record JBHIBO010000017.1, read on the forward strand.
TCCCGTGCAGACGTGGGGGCCCTGGACAGGAACGCTCCCTTGTAGAGTTCCAGGGCGTTCACGACGGTGGTCATGGCCGTGTCTCCCTCCGCCGCTAGGGATTGAAGTTTCTCCTGGGCCTCGGGGTCTTGCCGGAGGAGTCCAACCAAGAAGTCCGTGTCCAGAACACTCATTCTACTTCTACCTCGCGAAGGCGAGCTCGCCTTCGCTCCCGGTACACCGTCTCGATGGCTTCTGCCAGCTCGGGCTGGGGACCCAATTGCTCGAAGTACTCCCGCAGGTCTTCGGCTGTATGCCGAGGAACGAGCCGGAGGATGAGATGGGTGAACGACTCCCCCTCCCGCTTGTGGCGCGCCAGCGACCGGTAGGCCTTCTCGGAGATGGTCAGGGTCTTTTGGGCCACAAACACCCATGGTTTTTCGTGTATTTCAGTGTATTGCTTGTAGGTCTCCACACCCCCGACAGGCGCTTCCCGGCCTTGCAGGGCCTGGAATTCCGGGCGGGGCGATTGGCGTCCCGGAGACGATGACCTCCCTCTGGCAAGGAGCCGCCACAGATTTTCGTGCCACCCATGGTCTGTTCTATCAAGTGGGCGGACTGAACCCGGGGGAGGGGGGGCGCGAGCCAGGGGGCGCGTACCGTCGGTACTGCGGCGGGCGAAGGTCGCGTGCACCTTGGCCCTCCTTCTGCTCTTTCTCTTCCTGCCTCCCCTCGCCAGCGACCGGGGGTCGGACACCGACCGGGACGGCATCGAGGACGCCACGGGGCGGGCCCTCATGGACACCCACGCGCTCATCCTCTACTTCCATCCCGAGGAGACCTACTTCCCGGTCTGGCGGGCATCCTGATCAACCCCATGAAGATTGGCGACCCGGATGCGCTTGTCGCCTTCCTCCCAATCCCCCTGGCCGCGATGTTCCTGGTCCTGACGCTATACTGGTTTTTCCGGATCACCGGCACGACGACCTCCCGTCGCATGGGCCTCCGGTTCCTCGAACGGGGCGGCGTCCACGTCCTCCCCTTCGCGGTCGAGTTCATCCTGTCGTTCTTCGCCTTCTTCGGGTTGCTGGGCCTCCCTCCGGGCGGGATCGATCCCAACGTCATCCTCGAACCCGTGTTCGCCAATCCCTTCGGCGGCGCGGTGGACCTCGCGTTCGAGATGGGCACGGTGTCGGTCGTCTGGGGCCTGGGCTTCGGGGCGTGGATCCTGTTTGGGGCCGCTGGAATCATGATCATCGCGGCCGCCTAGGGTTCTCCCAGCGGTACGACTTCCTCCGCCCTCCCTCGACGGAGGGGGGCCAGCCTGGCCTGCCGGCAAACGATTAAATAGGCCGCCCCGATTTTTTGGGGGGGATCCCACGGCGTTACCCGAGATTGTCGCTCAGATTGACCAGACGGTGACCCTACTCATCGGCCTAGCAGTTTTCGTCCTTCTCATCATTCTCGTCTCCGCCATCAAGGTGGCCCGGGAATACGAGCGGGCCGTCATCTTCCGTCTCGGCCGCCTACGAGGGACGAAAGGTCCCGGCTTGTACATCCTGATCCCGCTCATCGATCGGCGCGTCCTGGTGGACCTCCGGGTCCTCTCCATCGACGTGCCGCGGCAGTCGGTGGTCACGGAGGACAACGTCTCCGTCCAGGTCGACGCCGTCGTCTACTACCGCGTGGACGAGCCCATCAAGGCCGTCATCAAGGTGCGCGACTTCTTCCAGGCCACGAACCTCCTGGCCCAGACGACCCTCCGGGACGTCCTCGGGCAGGTGGAGCTGGACGAACTTCTCTCCAAGCGGGAGGAGCTGAACAAGCGGATCCAGGACCTCCTGGACGTGGCGACGGACCCCTGGGGCATCAAGGTGCAGTCCGTCACGATCCGGGACGTCTCCCTGCCGGACACGATGATCCGGGCCATCGCCAAGCAGGCCGAGGCCGAGCGGGAGCGGCGGGGCCGGGTTATCGTGGCGCAGGGGGAGTTCCAGGCCGCCCAAAAGATGCTCGAGGCGGCCCAGCTGTACGCTCAATCCTCCCCGGCCATGCGCCTCCGGGAGCTCCAGACGCTCCAGGACATCGCCCGGGAGAAGAACCTTATCGTCGTTACGACGACGGGCGCCGTCAGCTCGGGGGTCGGCGAAATGGTGGGCGTGGCGACGGCCATCAAGGACCGGCCCAAGAAGGCGGAGCAGGGATGAGGCCGTCCCTCGGCCGTCGGAGCGGGCTGCCGCTTCTCTTCGGACTCTTCGTCCTCGTCGGGGTCCTCGTTCCGCTCGCAGCCGTGGCGGGCCAGACCTCACAGCCCCTCGTCCTCCAGATGAACATCGAGGGGGCCATCACCCGGGCGACCCTGGAGCACTTCGTGGAGGTCCTGGACGCCGCCCAGAGCCAAGGCGCCGACGCCATCCTTCTCCATTTGAACACGCCGGGTGGAGGCGTGGCGGAGACGGAAGAGATCGTCGAGCTGATGCTCAACAGCCCCATCCCGATGATTGGCTACGTCAACCCGGCGGGTGGGAGCGCCGATAGCGCTGGGACCTGGATCTTGATGGCCACGGACGTCGCCGCCATGACGCCCGGGACCACCATCGGCTCTCTGCAGCCTGTCATCATCGGGCCGGATGGATTCACGCCGGTGGACGATCCGAAGATCGTCAACAACATCGTGGAGAAGGTCAAGAACGTCCTGATCCTTCACGGACGGAACGAGAGTTTGGCGGATGCCTTCGTCCGGGAGAACCTGAACCTGAACGCCCCCGACGCCCTCCAGGCAGGGGCCATCGAAGTCATCGCGGCCGACACCAATGCGTTGGTGGCTGAGCTCGACGGACGAACGACGATCCTTAAGGGGGTGACCTTGGACCTCGCGAACGCCCAGGTCATCGTCCAGTCGCCGAGCATCCGTCTTCAGGCCATCGGCATCATCACGGACCCTGTGATCGCTTCCATCCTCTTCCTCCTGGGCATCTACGGGGTCATCTTCGGCATCTCGACGCCCGGCGTCGGGGCGGAGATCTTCGGGATCATCGCCATCGCCCTCGGCCTGGTCGGGCTGGGCTTCAGCGTTAACCTCGTATCCTTGTTCCTCATAGGCCTCGGCGTGGCCCTCCTCATCGTGGAGATTGCGACGCCCTCCTTCGGCGTGGTGGGAGCCGGAGGCATCGTCTCCCTCGTCCTAGGCACCCTCTTCCTGGCGCCCATCGCGCCCCCCACGGTGCTCATCACGCCCGAGGAGCAGCTGCGCATCCTCCTGATTCTCCTGGTGCCCACCGCCGTGTTTGGCGGGTTCCTGCTGTTCGCCATGTACAAGGTCCTCCAGGCCCGGCGGGCCAAGCCCTTCCATCGGATGATCGGGAAGGAGGCGGAGGCCCTCGACGGGTTGAAGCCCGGGGAAAAGGGGTACGTCCGGTACGAGGGGGAGATGTGGCACGCCGAGTCGGGCGAGGAGGTCGCGGAGGGGGAGACGGTGTACATCCTGGCGAAGGACGGTCCGACCCTGAGCGTGAGCAAGAGCCCCCCGCAGGCTGGAGGCCGCGCCGAATCCGCGACGGAGGGACCCATCCCCCGTCTCATCGCGTCCCTCAAGCGGATCTGGCGGCCCCGTCCTTAGGCCCCGGACGTGGCTCGCCGTGGCGACGATGAAGTTCGACGCCTTCTTGCCCCCGACCTCCCCCGCAGAGGTCCCCCGCCTGGCCGAGGCCGCCGAGGACCTGGGCTTCGATGGACTCTGGGTCGGGGAAACCTCCCACGACTCCCTCGTCGCTTCGGCGCTGGCCGCGGAGCATACGGACCGCCTGGACGTGGGCACGGCCATCTCCCTCGCCTTCTCGAAGAGTCCCATGGCCCTGGCCTACACGGCCTGGGACGTCCAGGCCCTCGCCTCCGGGCGGTTCATCCTGGGCCTGGGCAGCCAAGTCAAGGGGCACATGGAGCGGCGGTTCTCGGTGCCCTGGGTCCCCCCCGCCCCTAAGATGCGGGAGGTCATTCAGGCCCTCCGGACGATCTGGGGATCCTGGCAGAACGGCGAAACCTTGGACTTTCAGGGGCGTTACTTCTCCTTCAACCTCATGACCCCCTTCTTCAACCCGGGTCCGTTGGCCGACCCGACCATCCCCATCTATCTGGCGGGCGTCAACCCGGGGATGGCCCGCCTCGGGGGCGAGCTGTGCGAGGGCCTCCACGTCCACCCCTTTCACACGGTCCGCTACGTCCAGGAGGTGCTCCGGCCCGCTGTGGAGGAGGGGGCGCGGCGAGGGGGGCGGTCGGCCGCGGAGGTGACCTTCGTCGCTCCGGTCTTCGTGGCCGTCGGCGCCTCCGAGGAGGATCGCGATGCGGCCCTCGAGCTCGCGGCCCAACAGGTGGCCTTCTACGCGTCTACCCGGACCTACCGACACGTCCTCGAACTCCACGGCCAGGGGGCGGTCGGGGAACGCCTCCACAAGCTCTCCCTCCGAGGGCGCTGGGATGAGATGGGCGGCGAGCTTCCGGGGGAGTTCCTGGAGGAGGTGGTCCTCCGCGCCCATCCCGACGACCTGGTCTCAGCCCTCCGTCACAAATACGGAGGTGTCCTGGATCGCCTCTCCCTCTACGTCCCTTTCGATGGCCGCGGGGCGTGGTGGTCCGACCTGCTCACGGCCTGGCGGCAACCCGAGGGTTAGGTCACTTCCACGAGACCAGGATCTCCTCCCTTCGGAAGAGCCGGAGGGCGAGAATCGCCATGGCGACGATGATGGCGATGAGCCCCCCCGCGAAGGCGAGGAGGCTGAGGGGACCGAGGATGACAACGCCGAAGAGCGGCAGCATGAAGAGGAAGATGGCGGGGAGCACCACCAGGGCGCCCAGTTGCTGGGAGGCCCGCACGTCGCTGACCCGGCTGGAGATGATGACGTTCGCCGTGATGCTGAGGACCGCGAAGAGGGGGGCGAGGAGGACCAGGGCCAGGATCCACGTGGGCGTGGGCAGGGGGGCAAACCCCAGACTCGGCTCGAGGGTGATGTTGATTAGCACGATGAAAATGACGCCGGAGAGCCACGTCGCCCCCATCGTGGGGAGGAAGATGGAGAGGGCCTTACCGAAGAGCAACTCCCCGTCCGTCGTCGGGGTGGCCAGGAGCGGCTCCAGGCTCTTGTTCAACTTCTCGCCCACGAGGCTGTAGCTGGCCATCAAGGCGGGGATGGCCGCGGGGATGATGATGAAGAACATGAGGAAGGTGTCCAGGACGAGGAGGATGATGTTGACCGCTTCGTTCTCGGCCCCGATGATGGGGCTGTTGACGAGGCTGCTCCCGCTGATTTCTCCCGGATCGATGACGTTGGACCCGCGGACCGCGGAGTTCTTGAGGGTGACCCCTTCGAGGATGCTGCCGGTCACCGTCACCCCCTCCAAGGTGGAATTCACCACGCGGGAGTCTCGGATGATGGAGCTACTGATTTCCGAATCCGAGATGCTGGCGTTCACCAGGACCCGATCGACGAGGGCCTCCCCTTGGATGCGCATGTCGACGGGCGGATCCAGGGGGAGTGGCTCGCCCGAGGGCGCGGACGACACGATGGGCAGCACCAGCACCAAGGGGATCACCACCGCCATGGTGAGGGGCAGGAGGAGGAGCGTGAGGAGGACGTACTTGTTGCTCCGGAACTCCGCCATCTCCTTGGCGGCGACGGTCCAGGCCTTCTCAAACCTCATGCGGCATCCCCCACCAGCCGGAGGTACACCTCCTCCAGCCCCATCTCCTTCTCGACGATGAACTCGATCTCCCCGCCGGCGGCGATGACCGCCCTGGCGACCGCGGGGTTCCCCTTCTGCGGGTCGTCCAGGGAGACGTGCAGCTCCCCGTCCTCCACGTGCACGTCCTCCACGAACTCCAAGGCATCCACCGCCCGGACGACGTCCTCGGTGGCCTCGCGGAGGCGGAACACGGAGGCCGGCTTCAGGTAGCGCGCGGCGAGCTCCTTGGGCGTCCCCTGCGCCAGGAGGTGCGTGTTGACCACGCCGATGCGGGTGGAGACCCGCTCCGCCTCGCTGAGGTTGTGGGTGTTGAGGAAGATCGTCTTGCCCATGCTGCCCAGGTCCATGAGGAAGTCGCGGACCGTCTTCGCCGCCGAGGGATCGAGTCCCGCGGTCGGCTCGTCGAGGAAGAGGATCTGCGGGTCGTGGACCAAGGCCCGCACGATGGCGATCTTCTGTTTCATCCCCTTCGAGAAGGTGGCGATGGGGGCCTCGCGGCGGCTCCAGAGTCCAATCCATTTGAGCAATTCCTCGATCCGGGCCTCGCGACGACGCTCCGGGACCCCGTACAGCCGCCCGAAGAAGTCGAGGTTCCGCGCAGCACTCAGCCGCTCGTAGAGCCCGGGGGCCTCGGGGAGCAGCCCGGTCATGGCCCGAATGTTCATGGAATCGGGCTCCCGCCCCACCTCGTTACCCCCGATGTAGGCGTTGCCCGACGTGGGGGAGATGAGGCTGGTAAGCATGCGGACCGTCGTCGTCTTGCCCGCGCCGTTCGGCCCGAGGAAGGCGAAGACTTCCCCCTCCCGCACGCGGAGGTTCAGGTCCTCAACCGCGACGACGCTCCCGAAGGTCCGTTTCAGGTCGACCGTCTCAATGAATTCCATCGGCGCTCCCTCTCCCGGAGTCAGTCCTTGGTCTTTACTTCACGTGTAATGAGGAGAACATACGTTAGGACGACGGCGACGGCCGCGACGAGGAGGGGGACCAGGAGGGACGTGAATAGGTCCAAGGTGGTGATCCACTGGAAGAGAGGACCGGAGGACACGAGGTTCTTCCCGATGGACCGGAGGTAATGCGTGATGCTCAACAGCGGCACATTGCCGGGGAGCACCGGGATCAAGGTTTCCCAGAGGAAGCCGTAGATGAGACCGGCCATCAGGGCGCGTTTCAGGGCGAACCCCAGCAACAGGAACAGGCCTCCGAAGGCCGCCAGACCAACGGCGGACATGGCCACGAAGGCCCCCAAGACCTCGATGTGCTCCTCGAGGCCGGTGGCCAGCGAGGAGACCGTCAGCACGTAGCTGGCGATGATGGGGAGGACGACGATGAGGAGGGCGCTACCGTAGTACCCCAGGAACTTGTAGACGACCAGGCTGGCCTTCGAGATACGGCGGGTCGTGAGGTAGGCCATCGTGTTGTCCTCAAGCTCCTCCCGGAACAGGCGGGAGCCGTGGACCAGGGCGGTCACCACGAGGACGATGCTGAGTAGGATGACGACGAGCAGCTGGAACAGCTCGATGGTCACCTCCTGCCCGGCCGCGAGAACGCCGCCGATCACGTAGAGGGGCAGGAGGGCCACCGCCCACGTCACGGCCCCCTTGCGGGAACTCAGCGTGGTCTTAGCCGTCAGCCCTGCCAGGGTGGTAAACCGGCCCCACTCCGCCGCCGCCACGTCACCCCACCAGATATCGGAAGACGGCCTCGAGGTTGTCGTCGGGGCTCTCCATCGAGTGCACGGGGATCCGCCCCTCCACCACGATGCCAGGCAGTTCCCGGTAGAAGGTCTCGGGGTCCCGCGTCCGGACCGTCAGGGTGTCGCCGTCGAACCCAATCTCGGCGACGTGGTCCCGGACGGCAAGCTGCGCGGCCAATTCGCGGGGCCGCTCCGTCCCGATGAGGATCGTGTGGGGGTGTTCATCGATCAGGCGACGGATTTCCCGGATGAGACCCGAGGCGATGGCCTTCCCGCGGTTAATCAGGACCACCCGGTCCGTCATCCGCTCCACCTCGAACAGGATGTGGCTGCTCACGATGACGCTGACACCCTTCTCGGGGAGGCCGCGGATGACCTCCATCATACGGGCTCGGCCCACGGGGTCCGTCCCATTGAGGGGCTCGTCCAGGATGAGGAGTGACGGGTCGTGGGCCAAGGATTGGGCGAGCTTGGTCCGCTGCCGCATCCCCTTGCTGTACCCTCCCAGGGGACGGTCCATGTCCGCCTGCAGACCCACCAGCTCCATCCCTTCCACGGCTCTTCGGTCGGCCTCCTCATGCCCGTAGCCGCTCAGTCGGAGGAGGGTCGTGACGAACCGTCGCCCGCTCATGAAGTCGTAGACCCGGTTGTGTTCCGGACAGTACCCGAGGCGCGCCATGAGGGCCTGATTGTTGAACGGCACCTCGTTGAGCACTCGGAGGCTGCCCTCGTCCGGGATGAGCTGTCCGGTCACCAGCTTGAGAAAGGTGCTCTTCCCTGCCCCGTTCGGCCCCACGAGGCCCGTGATGCCCTCCTCAAAGCTCGCTGTGAACCGATTGAGACCGAGGACCTCGCCGTACCACTTCGTGAGGCCCTCCCCCTCGATGACCTTCATCCGGAGACCACCTCGATGGACCGGATGCGCCAGAGGGTGATGAGGAACGCACCCACGATGACGATTGCCAAGATCGCGAGGGAGGCCTCCCCCGTGATGCCGACCTGCTCCACACCGTAGAGAACGCGTCCGACCGCCAGCAGGTTCTCGTAGATGGACAGGTGGAGGAGCGCATCGGCCTCGAAGAGTTGCGCCAGGGGTTGTGCCAGGCCGTTCGACGCGAAGCCGATGGCCACCAAGGCGGCCGCCGCGATGCCCTTCCGGGTCGTCAGGCTGGAAAACATCAGGATGGTGAAGGCGAATACGCCCACCGTCAGCAGGCCGAAGGCCAGGCCCGCGCCCAGGGCCACCAGGGCGGTTTCCCATCCGACGTATGACAGGAGGGCCGCCACGATGGGGCCCACGATGCCCGGGAAGGCGATTGCGATGAAGAGGGCCAATCCCACGACGGCGGCCTTGGAAAAGACGTAGCCCCACGGCGTGACGGGCCGGCTGAGGTAGAGGGTCAACGAGCGGTGGCGGAGGTCGTCCGCGATGAGGCCCGCGCCCACGCCCGCAGCGACGAGGAGCATGAACACGAGGATGGCCGGGTTCGTGAGGGTCTGGTAGAAGCTTGCCAAGTCGATCTGCTGCCCGAACAGCCCGGCCACGAAGATGTTGAAGACCGTGGCGATGACCCCGAAGGCCAGGGCGAGGAGGATGGTGATGAGGGCGAAGGGTCGCCGGAAGCCGCGTCGCACCCCCGAGGCAAAGATGCTCCAGACGCGGAAGAACCGCCCCCGGAGGGGCTCCTCCCGCCGCAAGTACGTCGGCAGCCGAACTGTACCCACTACGCCCCCTCCACGATCTCCAAGAAGACCTCCTCCAGGCTGCGAGCCTCGATGCCCAGGTAGCGGACCTGCACTCCCTGCGCCAGGGCGGTCTGGAAGATCAGAGTCTCGACGCCCTCGGATCGGGTGATGCGGAGGAAGGGTTCGTCCACGGCCACCTCCGCTCCGGCCTGTCGCAGAGCTGCCGCGAATCCTTCGAGGTCCCCCTCGATGCGGACCCCCAGCGTGTTCATCCCCTCCCCTAATAGCTGCCGCAGATCCCCCTCCACGATGACCTGCCCCCCGCTCAGGATGACGACGTGTCTGCAGATGTCCTCCACGTCCGGCAGAAGGTGGCTGGAGATGAGCATGCTCTTCTCCGGCATCTGGGAGACCAGCCTGAGGAGGTCCAGCATCTCGGTGCGCCCCTCGGGGTCCAACCCGGCCGTCGGCTCATCGAAGAGGAAGAGGTCCGGGTCGTGGACGAGGGCCTGGGCGAGCTTGACCCGCTGCTTCATCCCCATGGAATACTCCTCCACCTTCCGGTACCGCTCCTCCCCCACCCCGACGAAGTCCAGCATGTCGTGGGCCCGCCCCAGGGCGACGTTGGGATCCAGGCCGCTGACCCGTCCCATGTACGCTACGAGACCGATGCCCGTCAGGTCGGGGATGAGGCAGTCGTGTTCCGGCATGTACCCGATGCGCTCCCGGACGGCGATGGTGCGGGAGCGGATGTCGAAGCCTAGGACGTGCCCGGTCCCTTGGGTCGGGCGGAGGAGACCCAGCAACAGCCGCAGAAAGGTCGTCTTGCCGGCCCCATTGGGCCCTAGCAGACCGACCGGGCCTTCCGGGATTCGGGTGGTGAGTCCGTCGAGGGCCAGGACGGAACCGAAGCGCTTCGTCAGGCCGTCGGCCTCGATGAGCATGAGGGATATCCTAGGTCCGGCCCGAGAAAAAGGTTCGTACCTGCACTACAGGCCCCTCCGGCGCTCGCGCCAGTAGCGATACAACAAGAGGGCGATGGGGATCGCCAAGATGCCCCCGAGAAAGAACGGATTCTGCCAGAAGGGGGGCGACTCGTTGGAGGCGTACGAGTACGTCTGCAGGGAGGCGCTGCCCACCTCTGTCCCGTTGGCGAGGAATTGATAAAGCACGGGACTCCCGACGAGGTCGCTGTGATGGGTCACCTGGACCGCGCCCGGAAGGAGGACTTGAAAGGGCGAGGGAACGAAGCCCGAAAGCGCCTCCATCCATACCTGCGAGCCCGAAAAGGTGCCCGCCGGCACCTCCACGGAGGCCGATGGGGTGACGATCCATCGAACCTCGGATGTGGCCTCTTCCACCGTTGAGTTCTGGATGGTCATGCCGATGAAATCGACGGACAGGTTCGTCGCCAAGGTCGTCGTCGTCATGAAGGTCCGATTTCCCTCCGCAAGAGGGTAGGTGGGGGAAGTGGGGTCTGGTGGGGCCGTGGCGTTGAGCTGCAAGGTAGCCGAGTAGGGGACGGTTACGATGAACGTGATCGCCCCGTCGAGGACCGCCTGGGCATCGAAGGCGATGGGAAGGAAGTAAGGCGCCCGTCTCTGCTCCTCGTAGGCCATCGCGATCGTTCCGGATATGGTGGCGTCCGCCGTCTCTCCGGGAAGGGTGAACCGACCCTGCAGACTGAGGTTTCCCGCCCATGAGAGTCTGGCATCGTCTGGCGCCGCCTCGGTGACCTGGACTCTCGCATCCCCGGTGGCCACGAGGGACCCGGAGACGTTTTCGAATCCAGGGAGCGAGTCGAGTCGAAATTCCACCGCATACTCCCAGAAATCCCCCAGGGAGAAGGCGGGGTATCCCTGCCCCGACGCCGAGGGAACCCCCGCCGCGGTTACCACGATTCCCAGGAAGAGAACAAGGAGAACGCGCGGGCCGGAGGGCACGTTTCGCTCATGACCCAGCGCGTTATAAGGAGGCACATCCAGGGGTCATATTTCCGCAACGGCAAACCTTTTTAGTCCGCTGCGTGTCGATGCCATACTTCGACCGAGGTCGGTCGGAGTAACCTGCCTCTGAAGGACATTGGGGGAGACGAGTTTGATTGCGAATCGTCCCATTCGTGCGATAAGCATCGCGATCACCTTGGTAATGAGCTTCTCCGCCTTCGTCGCGCTGACCTCTCTTGCGGCGGCCCCTGGAGGAGAGACCGCCGAGCCAGCGACGTCCGTCCCGGTCGTCCTCGAGACAGCCGAGGATGTCGCCATCGAGGCGGTCAAGGCCCCGCCGGGCCCACTTGTCGGATTGACCCGCGAGGGTGTCCGCGCTTGGGCTGAGAAGATTGGCGTTCCATCCGCTCGGCTGGCCTTCCAGCCCGACGAGATGGCGCCCTTCAACGAGCTTGAGGAATCGGGCGGGGGCATCTTCACGCCAAGCGACGCCAACGAGGCGGCGATGCACAACTCCGACATGGCCCATGCGTTGGGCTTCGACGGGACGGATGTGGTCGTTGCCGTCATTGACACCGGCCTCGACTTCGCCCACCCCGACCTGTACAACGTGACATACCGGGTTTTGGACACGGGATCTGACTACTTCCTTCACCCGATGGCCTATGATGGGGCTTCCCTGAACGACTGGCTCGTCTTCGGAGAGACCGGTCCCAACTCCTGGTGGGTGAACACGACCTACTCCACCACCGTCGTCGAGTTCAACATGACGCGATGGGTCAACTGGACCGACGGGATGACCACCCTCTCCTGGAATGTGTCCGGAGTCCCTGGATTGTCGGCGGGGAAGGAGGTCCGGATTGGCTTCCACCCCGATGACAAGCTCAACGACCTCCTCGGGATGCGGGCTGGCGTGATTCTGTTCAGCAACATGGCCGCGGCAGGACCCTTCGACAGCGTCGTGGTCGACCTCGACGGCGATTTTGACCTGAGTGATGAGAAGCGCGCCTTCGTCAACACGGACTGGGGCACCTTCGACCCCGAGGCGGAACTCATCTTCCAGGATCTGGACGGGGACGGTCTCCAAGACGTCTCGGGCGGCATGGTCACGTTCATCTCCGACGGCCTCCGGGAGATTCCCTACGCCTCCAGGCAGATCGACGTTCTCAATCTCACCTTCCAGTCGATGCTTAACGACAACAGCTTCGACATCTGGGAGGGACTCGACCCCGCTAGCAACCTCGTGCCGGGCGACGGGGACCTGACGATGCTATTCGGGGACTTCGATGACCCCGGAACCGGGGGCTCCCACGGAACCTGGGTAGCCTCGGCCATCGCCGGACAGGGCATGACCGGCGGATTCGGCAGTGGTCCCACCCTGTTGGGCCACGCCCCCGGGGCGAAGCTCATCGGCGCCGGCAACAACTTCGGCAACGCCGATCCCTTCGGGCAGGCGGGCCTGTGGACGGCCGTGATGTTTGCCTCGGAGGGATACGACGGGTTACCAGGCACCTTCGACGAGGCCCAGATCGCCAGCAACAGCTGGGGCGGAGGAGACTGGACGGGGTGGGAGTGGGGTTCCCGCTTCGTCGACTACGTCTCCACCGTTCATGGGGACGAAAACATCCTCTACGTCTTCGCTGCGGGCAACTCCGGCCCTGGGATGGGCGGACGCCAGGGTCCCGCTGGCGGGGCAAGCCTCCTCGTGTCCGGTGCCATGGAGAACTACTTCTACCGAACGGATCCTTGGATGGACTTCGACGGAGGACCGTATCCCTCCTTCGGCGGGACGGCCTACTTCTCCAGCCGTGGACCAAGCGCCATGGGCCGCCACTATCTCGATGCACTGACGAGCGGCATGTTCGGCTACGGGGCGGACGCTTTGAACAACAATCCGTTCACTTCCGATTCCGGGACGGTCCAGGACGGCAATTCCTCCTGGCTCCTGTGGTCCGGGACGAGCCTCTCCACTCCGAACCTGTCCGGCATAACGGCCCTCGTCTACGACGCGTATGAGGGAGCCCACGGCGGCCAGTTCCCCCTTGCCAGCACGGCCAAGGGCATCGTGAAGCAGAGCGCCGATGACGCCGGCCAGGACCCAACCCTGACCGGGACCGGCATTGCCAACGCCCTTCGGGCTGTCCTCATCGCCAGCGAGATGGACGGGGTGACCATTGACGTGCACGAGTGGAACCCTGGCGACTACCACGGGGTCGTCTACCCGGGCTACACGAACATCCTCCCGGCTGGCGGGGCGGACGTGGCTACGGTGACGCTGACGGACCACCGGCCTGCGGCGGGGCCCAACGTGACGGTAAGGAACGTGGCCATCTCGGACGCGGTGCTCGCGAACACAGGCTCCTTGGAGTTCAACTTCACGCGAATCCCTGGAACGGGAGCGGATGAATACCTGCTCAACGCCTCCGGCCTCATGTCGACGGACGGGACAGTCCTCGTCCCGGGCAACGCCGCCTTGTGGGGCAGCGCGTCTTCCATCCGCGTGAGCGCTTTCATCAGCCGGCAACGGATGATCGACGACACTCCCGCGTTCCGCCTTCGGATTTCGGACTGGACCGATGTCGATGCGAGCGGGTCGTACGACGGCTTCGACGAGCGGAACCTGATCACGCAGAACTTCATCAGCCTGGCCAGCGCGAACGGGCCCTATGCGTACCTGTTCCTCCACGACTTGGCGAACCGGGTCCATGACGGGTTGGCGCTGCGACTCGACTCCACCCTCGATCCGAGTGACCCGATCACGGTCTATGTCGTGGTCGACTACTTCGAGCGCAGGGACTGGCCGTGGCTCAGTGCCAGCCTCCCGATGGTGCCGCTCTCGCCCGGTTCCTCGGCCCAGGTGGACCTGATGGTCTCCGTGCCCGCGGAGGCCAAGCCGGGCCTCTACGAGGCGATGTACCTGTTCACCCTGCCCGGCGGGGATGTCACGACCCTGCCGGTCATGGTCAACGTCGCCTCGAGCGGATTCCCGATGGAGTTCGGGGCCTCCAGCCCCGGGGACTTCGGCCACTACCAACAGGGACAGACCTACGGCGAGTGGTGGGGAGACGATGCCCGTGCCTCCGGGGACTACCGGTACTTCATGCTCGACCTGCCGGAGCCCGCCACCGTGACGGTCATCACGGAGTGGAACAGCCCCCTCTCGGTGCACGGCCTCTTCCTCCTCACCAACCTGACGGATTGGTTCAGTGAGAACTTCGGTGGCCGGTACGGACCCGGTACGCAGGACACCGTCGCCTTCACCGACGTCGAGCTGTTGACGACGAACGGCACTGCGTTGACGGCCTCGCTCAACGGGGGCCTCAGCATCATCGTCTTGAGGGCCTTCCACGTCGAATCCATGAGCGTCGGGGAGGCCCCCAGGGGCCAGGCCGGCGTCACCGACCTGTCGCCCCCCGACCTGAGCGGTGTCGGCTTCCCCGTGGAGGGCACGCAAGACTTCACCGTCACCTCGGGCCTCGCCTTCCCCGACATTCAGGGGCTGGTGGAGACGGGCAGCGAAACGATGTACGCCGACCTGCCGGTCGATCCATATCCGTTCCCTGGCGGGGACTTCGTCCAGTACCTGTTCGACTCGACCAACCGGTTCCAGACGGTCGTCGCATCCGGCGTCTCCCGGGCGAGCTACTCGATGTTCTTCCACGGCGGAGCGCGCGACACGGACTTCGGGATCTTCTACGATGGCGACTGCGATGGTTTCTACGCGGTGGCCGACGACGTCATTGGCTCGAAGGCATCCACCAACGCGAACCCCGAGGCGGCCGCGGTCAACAACCCGGCTGCCGGATGCTACTGGGTGCACGCCGCAGGCTTCGACGTGAATCCGGGCAGCCTGTACGACCTGACCGTGACCCTGGTGGAACAGCCGTTCGTCGAGTTCACCCGCCTGCCGTCCAGCATCGAGTCGGGCGTGCCGGCCGAGGTCTCGATCGCTTGGACGCTGCCGCACATCTCGCAGACCTTCGCCGGCACCGTCTTCGTTGGGTCCGCTCAGTTCCCGCGAGCCATCCCGATTGTGGTCTCGTTGGTCCCCGACCTGCCGCCCATGCTGTCCGGTGAGACACCCGCCAACGGCGCGGTGATTGCCGGCAACACGCCGGCCATCGGCCTGGATTGGAAGGACACGCCGGACGCCTTCGAATCGTCGGTGGATCAGGACTCCCTCGTCTTCATCCTCGACGGGACCGACCTCAGCGGTCTGGCCGTGACCACGGCGACGGGAATGGCCCTAAACCTGCCCTTCGCCCTCTCGGAGGGCTTCCACACCGTCTCTGTTGAGGTCCATGACGCGACGGGGAGCCAGAACCGGACCGTCTGGTCGTTCAGCATCGACACGGTCGCACCGAGTCTGACCATCACGGAGCCCGTGGTGTCCATCACGAACGACCCCGTGGTTTCCGTCGCGGGGACGACGGATCCTGGAGTCACCGTGACCGTGGACGGCAACCCTGTGTTCGTCGATCCGATGGGGACCTTCCGGGTTGACCTGACTCTGGCCGACGGGATCCACAGCATCCCCATCATCTCGACGGATGCTGCGGGGAACAGCGCCAGCACGACCGTTGACATCATCGTCGACACCGTCGATCCGACGATCTCGCTAAACGCGCCCTCCTCGGTGGAGGTCGCTACCGTGGAGGTGACCGGATCCACGGAGGCGGGTGCCTCCGTGTCTGTGAACGGGATCGCGGTCGACGTGGACGCGAACGGTGGGTTCTCGATCGGCCTGGCACTGGCGCCAGGGGCCAACACCATCACGGCCGTGGCGACGGACCCCGCGGGCAACTCGGGGTCGACCTCAGTCAGTGTGACCTTCAACGACCCGGTCCCGGGCCTGCAACAGGATCTCGACAATGCCAAGGACGACCTTGATACGGCCCAGGGCAACCTGGCCGGCCTGCAGACGCAGTTCTTGATCGCGATCGTCATCGCGGTGTTCGGCATCGTATTGGCGGCCGTCCTGTTCGTCCTGTACTGGGGTGTGCGGAAGGGACCCTGACCATATCCCAGGGCGCGACGAGGCACGTGAGGCAGAGAGCGCGTTCGCTTCGCCGATCGTCGAGTCTATCTCGGATGCGCGTACGCGTTCCCGTGTTCCGAGGAGTTCAGGGCGGGAGGTCAGGCACCCGGACCCTTCGCACTGCTCGCCTCCCGCTCCCCCTCGAGGAGCCGGATGTAGAGGTACATGGGCCCGGCCATCTTGGCCACCAACGTCCCCGCGTCGGTGAGGGAGTAGAGGACACGAGGAGGACGGTCCTCCAAGACCTCACGGCGCACCCACCCCCGTCCTTCAAGGTCCTTAAGCCGGAGGGAGAGGGTTCGGGAACTGATGCCCATGAGGAGTTGCCGGAGGCGAGAGTAGCCCAGCTGGTCGGTGCGATACAGCAGATACATGATCGGGACGGTCCACTTCTTCGTAATGGCCCCGATGATGCGCGAGCTGCGCTGGGCCTCCTCGATGGGATCCACGTCCTCGGCGAGTTCCTCGCCCACCTTTTCTACGAAGCGCACACACTCGTCGGCAAAGGCTGAAAACCGGTCCGTCGTCGTTATCAGCATGGGGACCACTTTACCTCGGGTTACAAGGCGCTGATAAGAATACTGAAGACCTTATATACATTTTACATCTAGTTTTGAAAGTAAAGCGCCACGGTGATCTGCGTGAACTTTTCCCGTATCTTTGCCCTCTTCCTAGCGGTCGTTGCCATCGGAGCCGCCGCCCTCACGATCCTGGACCAGTTCTACGAGGTCCGGTTCGAGACCCTCGACCTCTTCTACGACGGACTGGGGCAGGAGCTCCTCATCACGACCCTCGTTGCGATCCTCACCCTGGTCTTCTTCCTCCTGTCCCAGGTCACGGCCCTCCGCGAGGAGCTGGAAGACAAGCGCCGGGATGAACTGGTCAACCACGGCGGTCCCGGGGCAGGCGGCCTCGTCGTGACCCCCATGGACGGGGAGCCGATCCTGAAAGCCGAGGGCATCCGGAAGGTGTACGACACGGGACGCGTGCAGGTGGAAGCCCTTCGAGGGATCGACCTCGAGGTGAAGCAGGGGGAGATGGTCGTCATCATGGGCCCCTCCGGCTCGGGGAAGACCACTCTGCTGAACGTCCTGTCCGGCCTCGACGACGTGTCCAACGGCACCGTATCCATCCGCGGCCTCCCGCTGTCGGACCTTTCGGACACGGATCGAACGGACTACCGGGCGGCCAAGATGGGCTTCGTCTTTCAATCGTACAACCTGATCCCCGTCCTTTCGGCCGCGGAGAACGTGGAGATCCCCCTACTCATCCTGGGTGTGGGGGCGAAAGAAGCCCGGCAGCAAGCCTTGAAGGCCTTGGCGGCCGTGGGGCTCGAAGGGGAGGGCGGACGCAGGCCGCTGGAGCTCTCGGGCGGACAGCAGCAGCGGGTAGCCATCGCCCGCGCCATCGTGAACGACCCCGAGGTCGTCTTCGCCGACGAGGCCACCGGGAACCTGGACGCGGAGACCAGCGAAGAGGTCGTGGCCCTCCTCAGCCAGCTCAACAAGGCCCAGGGTCTCACCCTGGTGGTCGTCACCCACGACCCCGCCGTGACGGACTATGCCGACCGCATCTTGACGATCCGGGACGGGCTGGTAGTGGAAGAACGGACGTTGCAGGAGGTGTAGCTTGGAGCTCACCCTGGCCAACGTCTCCTTCATTCTGGCCATCGGAGCCATCCTCCTCGTCTTCGGGGCGGCCGCGAGGAAGCGGCTGCTCCTGCGCATCGCCCTGCGAAACCTCATCCGTCGGAAGACCCAGGTGGCCCTGGCCATCGCCGGTCTCACGGTGGCGACCTCCATCATCTCGGGCGCCTTGGTCATCGACGCCAGCTTCGATGCCACCGTCACCGCCATCGTCCTTCGGGGAACCGATCTCGTGGACGAGCTCATCCAGCAGGAGGACGAGGCGGGCAACCCCGCTTTCTTCAACGAGACGGTGTACGACGACGTACAGGCGAAGCTCCCGACTATGGAGCACGTCGACGGTCTCGCGCCTCGGATTCTCCTTCCTGCCTCCGTGCAGGCCAACGCTACGGGCTTGGTGGAGCCCGGCCTGAACCTGATCGGGTTCGACGCCATCCAGGACCTTGGCGTTTTCCTCCTCGAGGATGGGACCGAGGTGGACGGGAGTGCGCTCTCCCCGGGCCAGGTGTACGTGAACCGGGAGCTTGCCACGGCGATTGAGGCGGTGGCGGGGGACGAGCTGGAAGCCTTCGTTAACGGACAGGTCCTCTATGTGACGGTCCGTGACGTCGTGCAGGATCGCGGTCGGGGCGGCTGGCAAACGGCCTCCAACCTCTTCCTCCCCCTCAGCGCCCTGCAGGCGGATCTCGGCAGGGAGGGCCGAATTAACCTCATCACGGTCTCCAACGTGGGGGGCGTGGACGACGGACACCTCGTCACGGACGAGGCCGTGGCCGAACTCAACGCCGCCCTCGGAGCGGGCCACCCCTTCACCATCGTCCCCATCAAGCGGGACCAGATCGAGACCTTCACCAGCCTCCTCGACCAGCTCACCCAGCTCTTCGTGTTGATGAGCGCTTTCACGATCATCGCGGGCATCCTCCTGATCATGAACATCTTCTCCGGGCTCGCGGAGGAGCGAAAGACGGAGATGGGCATGTCCCGGGCGCTGGGGATGCGACGGAGCCACCTCGTCCAGTCGTTCATCTTTGAGGGGACCGTCTACGCCCTCGCCTCCGCCGCCTTGGGAGCCTTCGCCGGACTCGGCGTCGCGACCCTCATTATGGAGGCCTTCCGGCAGATCTTCACCTTCTTCGCCCGCGACCTGGTCATCGCCTTCACCCTAAGCGACCTCCTGACCGCCTTCTCCTTGGGCCTCCTGCTGACCTTGGTAACCGTCGCCGTCGCCTCGTGGCGCATCGGGAAGCTCAACATCATCCGGGCAATGCGGGACCTCCCGGAGCCGCCGGCCAAGCGGGCGTCGTGGGCGGAGGTCACCCTCGCTGCGGTCCTCATTGCCGGAGGCCTCTTCGCCCTCTTCTACAGCGTGCGCGAGACCGACCAGATCGCCTACGCGGCCAGCGGACCCCTGGTTGCCCTGGGAGCGGCCTTGGTGACGGTGCGCCGATTCGGACCCAGGATACCCCTGACCGCCGCCGGGATCTTCACGTTGGCCTGGGGCCTCAGCCCGTGGCGTTTGGTCGAGGAGGTCGATCCCAACATCGGCGCTTTCGTGGTAATCGGGGTTCTCCTGGTCACGGGCGGCGTCCTCACCATCATCGCCAACAGCGACGTCCTCCTGAAGCTGGCCACGAAGCTCACTCGGAAGAAGCGGAACGTGCCGGTGGTCCGGGCGGCCATCGCCTATCCCATGGCCAAGAAGTTCCGCACTGGGGTCATCTTGGCCATGTTCTCCCTGATCATGTTCACGATTACCGTGATGAGTATGGTCATGGGCATCACGGGCTCCACGGTGGATGTCTTCGCCCGGCAGGAGTCGGGGGGCTACGACCTGGTGGGCTTCGCGAGCCCCTTCGCACCCATCACGGATCTGGATCAGCGGCTGAACGACTCAGGCCTCGCTCCGATGGTGGCGGCCCACGATGACCTCTTGCGGTCACGAGTTGAGCTCGACGCCCCCGGCGGGCAGGTGGTCGAGAATTACCCGCTCATCGGGGTCTCCCAGAGCTTCGCAGATCGAAACGAGTTCACCTTCTTCAAGACGGCCGACGGGTACGAAACCGCCGAGGACGTGTGGGACGCCCTGCGGCAGGACAAGAGCCTCGCCGTCGTCGACCGGGGCGTCCAGCCCCAGGACTTCGGACCCACGGCGGACCTCCGCCTCGATGTGGGGGATCGCATCACCGTCGCGAATCCCCTCGGGGAAGAGGTGAGGGCCACCATCATCGGGATCATGGACGCGGGCTTCGTTCAGGGTGTCTTCCTCCAAGAGGAGGAGGTGGAGCGCCTGACCAACGCTCCGGGCCCCACCCTCTTCTACGTGCAGGTGGCGGAGGGCGAGGATTCCACCGAGCTGGCCAAGGCGATGCAGGCCGAACTCGTGGACCATGCCTTCATCGGCATTGTCATCCGGGACCTGGTGGAGGAAAGCCTAGAGGTCACCCTCAACGTCATGCAGCTCATTCAGGCCTTCCTGGCCCTCGGTCTCGCCGTGGGCATCTCGGGCCTGGGGGTCCTCGCGGTGCGGAATGTCGTGGAGCGCCGTGCCACCATCGGGACGCTGCGGGCCTTGGGCTTCCGCAAGGACATGATCCTCAAGGCCTTCCTCCTCGAGCTCTCCTTCGTGGCGGTCTTAGGCATCTTCTTGGGCCTGGTCCTCGGCATCGCGCTGACGTATAACCTCTTCCTGACCCTGTCCTTCTTCGGGGAAGCGGAGTTCGTCATTCCCTGGCCCAACCTCACTCTGATTCTCGGGCTGGCCTTCGTCGCCAGCCTCCTGGCGACCCTCTCCCCCTCTCGCCGTGCCTCGCGTCTCCCCCCTGCTGAAGCTCTGCGGCAGGCCCTCTGACCTCCTCTCGTTAGGAAGATGTTCCCGCGCCGGACTTGTCTCCTAGTGCGGGGCTAGAGCTGTCCGTACACGGCACCACCCGCCTCAAAGTTGACAGGGCTTGGGTGTCCGATCAGAAGTAACCAAGATCCCGGAGGCGCCTCATGATTCCCTCTTTGTCTTGGGCACGCCCCGAGCGTTCATCCGAACCCTCCAGGTCTTGTTCCCACGCCGGCTTGGAGCCCGTCGACCGCGTGGCCGCAGCCCCGCCCAGGGAGCGATAGCCCCTGCTGTAGAGCGGGTGAATCGGCAGGTTCGCATTCAGGGTGTACGTCCAGACCTCCCTCTCTCTCCAGGGCAGGATGGGATGAACCCGAGTATGAGGTGGATCGTCCCGGGCAGAGAAGAAGACCTCACGCGCCCGAGCGGGGCTCTCATCCCATCGGATTCCAGTGATGACCGTATCGAACTTGTACTGCTGGATGGCCCGCTTCAGGGCCACGGTCTTCAACATGTGGTTGCCCACGGCCGTGTTGAGATCCAGAGACACTTCCTGCCCGTCGAGGCCTGCCTTCAAGGCTTCCTCCTGGTTCTCTGCATCCAAGCGTCCCAATGGAACCGACCCGGATTCCTCTGAAGCGGCGGTGAAGACATCGTCGTTTCGAACTACGAGCCATTTCAGCTCCTCTCGCTTAACTGTCTCTTCTACGAAGGACCACGTCTCAGGGAAGTGTTGTCCATGATCCACGAACACCAATGGTGGGAATTCGAGTTCCTCCCCACGGGTCGCTCCCAAGGCCAGGTACAGAAGCAGCGTGCTGTCCTTACCCCCCGTCCACATTATTGCCGGTTGGTGGTCGGAAGCGAGGGCGTCGCGAAGGACGAGCTTGGACATCGCCAGCTTGGTCTCCAAGGGAAGCCAATCTCGAACCCCACCCTCCGTCTCGTCCCCCGCACGCCTGACAAACGCGCTTCGGAGCTTTTCATGTAGCGTGTTGACCACGTGTTCCTCCTTGGTCAGCAGGTTCACCTCCTCTTGTGGGTCCGTCGCCACCCGGTAAAGCTCATCCTCTTTACGTCCCAAGTGACAGACGAGCTTCCAACTCGAGGATACGCAGGCGAGCATTGGATGGTCATGGCGGGCCTTGAAACTGAGCAAGTCCTGCCTCGAACGTGCGTCGTACCCCTTCAGACTGATGGCGTAGGGAACGAAACCCGCTCGAGCCTCGCTCACCACGGACCCCTGGTGACGGACCCATTCTAGCCACGATTCAAACGCATCTCCCTGTCCTGAGGCAATTCGCTCCAGCAGACTGAACAGCCAAGTGATGTCCAGCAACTCCTCCTGCCGTCGCCCCTCAATACCGCCTGGGGGTCGAACGAGGACGGGGACACGGAGAAGTCGCTCACTCAGGCCCGTTGGATGGTCGATTCCACCCTTCTCTCCCAGCAAGTGACCGTGATCGGAGAGCACGATGAGATACCCTCGGTCCAACTCTCTGGAGAGATGACGTACGAGGACCCCCAGCGACCGATCGGCATACCGAGCTCCCTCCCAGTATATCCTCTCGATCCATTCCCGTCTCTCTCGTGAGAGAGGGATGCGTCCCCCCATAATCCCGTTCCGAAAGGTGTCGTACCAGAGAAGCTCGTTGGCGTGTTGGAGCCGACGGCGCCAGCTGGCAAAAGCCCCACGGCCTTGGTACGGGCCATGGGCTTCCATCAGGTTGACAAAGAGGAAGGTGGGTCGCGTAAGACTTCTGAGAGTCTTACGCACAATGGCTACGGCTTCCTTGGCCCCGTTGTCCAGCAGAGGGCTGGAGGCGACCAGGGCCAGCAAACCCTCCCCCACCTTACCTAGGACGTCCATCGGGCCCCTCGAACCCTGTCTTTGCCTGGGCAGGAAATCTCTGGCCCGATTCAGGAGCCACCTTGTCTTGGGGCTGCGGGCCTGCCAGACGACATTGAAGCCTCGCGTCAGACCGAAGAGCTCCGAGATTACGGGGTTGCACGTCACGCAGGCCGTGGAGTAGCCCTCCTCGCGGAAGATCTCCGCGATGGTGGGCACCCCCTCCCGAAGTTTCATGGATGGCGGATGCGCGCCGTGCTCCCTGGGCGGGAGGCCAGTGAACAGGGAAGCATGGGTCGGCAGGGTCCAGTGCGAGGGGGCGTAGGCCCGTTCGAAGAGAGCGGATTCCTTGAAGAGGCTTCGAAGTGCGGGCAGCCCCGCCAAAACCCTTGAGTCGTCCACCATGTCGGCCCGCAGGCTATCCAACAGCAGCACGGCCACCAGCTTCGTGTCCGTCCTAGCACTCTGCATGATATGGGCCACTCCCGTCTCGGCGCCGAATGACTCTGAGATCGATTGGGGGGACGATGGTCGTGAGTATATGATGCCTCCGAAGAACGGCAAAGAGAGAGGGGTCGAGCTCGAAGCCCCTTTATCCGGGCTTCGTCCTCAGAAGAACCTACGTCAGTGACCTGAACAACTCGATGTCGCGGTCGACCGTTACCTCCGGGCCGCAGATCGCAAGGATCGACTCACGTATCCCGGCCCTTCGCTCTTCGTCGAGGGGCAGCTTGCCCCACATTTCGACGATCGAGCTCTCGAGTTCGGTTGCACTGGATGGAGGACAAAGGGTTGACTCGTTATCAATGATAAACTCAGGAATTCCACCGACGTTGGTGGCGACGACTGGCATCCCTGTGGCCGCCGCCTCACATGCCATTACCCCCTGACCCTCCATGCGGGATGGCAGGACGAAGAACCCGTAGTTGGCCAAGAGCTTCGGGAGTTCCAATCGACTGTAGACTGGATCCAAGTTATCAACGATGATGTCCCGATCGGCCAAAGAGGGAAGGATAGTCTCGAGCAAGTCCGTGCCATACTTCCATCCTCGACCCCGAAGACAAAGACCTTTCCGGGTAGAGTGCAACATCAAGGGGAAGAGGGACGGATCGACCGGGTTCGGTATGACCTCGGCTGTCACACCCAGGTACTTCCTGATCTCCTGTTGCATCCAGCGTGACTCGGTAACCGAAGCTTGGCACTCTCGAAGGAACCTCTTCAGCTGCCATCGGGATTTCATCCGATAGGGATGGAAATCCCGTACACCACGGGTGATCGCCTCCGAACCATGAAGATAGGCGACGACGGGAGTCCCAGGGAGAAACCGACGGGCCGTTGGTATGACGTATTCGGGCAGTGGATAGTGAGCGGCGACCACATCGTAGTTTCGCGGGCTGCTTGGTTCCTCAGTTCCTCGCACGAATAGATCGACTGCATGCCCCATTTCGCGGTATAACTCCACCCGAGCCTGCGTGAAAGCACCGGCATGGATTCCTTCACTTGGGTAGGTATGAGTAATAACGGCGATTTCAAGGGTTTCCACTCGGGATCAGTCCTCCTTCACTTGGATATGGCAACTTGTTCCGCAGGGCATTCTAAGACTTCGCCGTACGGATTGGCTTTCACTTACCAGCAAAGGACCGTCCCATCCCTTAGCGCATGCTCCGCTGCCACGCCTAGGCCAGACGTTTCATGAATTCCTATCCAAATAAGTACCCTTCGATACCAGAATCGGTCGCCCGGTGACCAAGGCTTCTAGCAGCTTGTTCGCGGTGGCGAAGGGTAACCTTATCTCCTGGAGCTCTCGCCGAGGAGTCTTTAAGCCTCTCTGGCTTAGTTCCGCACGTCATGGGCGCGGACGTGCACGAGACGGCCGAGGTATCTCCCGAATCCGAGGTAGGGGATGGGACCTACATTTGGCATCACGCCCAAGTCCGTGAGGGCGCAAAGATTGGACGCGACTGCCGTCTCGGAAAGGACGTCTACGTCGACAAGAATGTAATCGTGGGTGACCGCTGCAAGATTCAAAACGGGGCCACGTTGTACGATGGTGTCACGCTGGAGGACGAGGTCTTCGTCGGCCCCCATGTCGTCTTTACGAACGATCTGTACCCGCGGGCGCGACCGGACGACTGGACGATCGTTCCTACCTTGGTCAAGAAGGGGGCCTCCCTCGGGGCCCACGCGACAATCCTGTGTGGAATCACCATCGGATCCTACGCGGTGGTCGGGGCCGGCGCGGTCGTTACCCGCGATGTCCCAGACCATGCCCTCTTCCTGGGCAACCCCGCCAGGCAACGGGGCTACGTGTGTCATTGCGGCAGGCCCCTGGACGAGAACCTGTACTGCTCCTACGACGAGAAGGAGGTCAGGATCGCGGGTGAGTAGGCGAATCCCCATCGCGCACCCCATCATCGGCAAGGAGGAGAGGGAGGCGGTCCGCCGCGTCCTGGACTCCGGCCACCTCGTCCAAGGCGAGAAGGTCGCCGATTTCGAGGAGCTCTTCGCAGAATACATTGGGACGAACTACGCCGTGGCGACGAGTTCTGGGACCGCCGCGATTCATGCGGTCCTCAAGGCCATTGAGATCGAGCCGGGGGACGAAGTGATCCTCCCGGCCATCACTTTCTTCTCCTGCGCGGCCATGGTGGCGGCCTGCGGGGCGACTCCCGTCGCCGTCGATGTGTCTGTCGACACCTACACGCTGGACCCCGACCGCGTGAGGGACGCCCTAACCGCCGAGACGCGGGCCGTCATGCCCGTCCACCTCTTTGGCCAGTCGGCCGATCTGGCCCCCCTCTTTGACCTGGCGGAGGACCACGATCTTGCCGTTGTTGAGGATGCGTGCCAGTCCCACGGGGCCACCTACCGGGATCGCCGTATCGGCTCCTACGGACGCGCCGGGTGCTTCAGCTTCTACCCCAGTAAGCTCATCACGACGGGCGAGGGCGGCATGGTCGTCACGGACGTGGCAGCCATCGCCGAGGACGTTCGCAAGTTCCGGAGCCACGGCGAGGCCAGGAAGTACGAACACGAGATGATCGGCTTCAACTACCGGATGACGGACCTTGCGGCTGCCATGGGCATCGAGCAAATGAAGCGCATCGAGGGCTTCATCGAAGCGCGGTCCCGCCATGCCGCCTATCTCACCGACGGCCTGGAGGGGGTGGAGGGTCTCGAGACCCCGAAGGTCGCCGAGGACCGAACCCACGTCTTCTACCAGTACATCCTCCGGATCGAGGATGCTTTCCCTCACTCCCGCGACGATCTGATCGCCGCTCTGCGGGCAAGGGGCATCGAGAGTCGCCCTTCCTATCCCAAGCCCATCTATGAGCAAGCAGCCTTCAGGGGAAGAGGCCGTGCAGCCGACTGTCCCGTGGCAGAACGGGTCCTCCCTCGGATGCTGGAGATTCCCGTCCACCCCTCCTTGACTCAGGCCGACCTGGAGGCCATCGTGGCCGCCTTCGATTCCCTCACGTAGCTGTCCACCAACCCTTTATCGCCCTCGTGCCCATTTGCTCCTCTGACATGCGAGTGGGCATCGTCGGTGTAGGGTCGATGGGGCAGAACCACGCACGGATCCTCTCGGACGTGGCCGAGCTCGTGGGGGTCGTCGACGCCGAACGGGAGGTGGGGGAAGCGACGGCTCGCCAGTTCGGCACCTCGTTCTTCTCAACCCCCGACGACCTCTATCGGGAGGACATCGAGGCGGTCAGCATCGCAACACCCACCCGTCTGCACTACGACGTTGCCCACGAAGCCGTTGCTAATGGGGTCCACGTTCTCCTGGAGAAGCCCTTCACGGGCGACCCGGGTCAGGCAGAGAAGCTCACCCAGGAGGCCGAGGATCGGGGCGTTGTCCTCGCCGCCGGCCTGATTGAGCGCCACAACCCGTGCGTGGAGTTCGCCCACGATGCCCTCCGGGAGGGGGCGTACGGCAAGCTCATCGCCATCTCCACCCGGCGGGTGAGCTCCTTCCCCACCCGGGTCCGGGACGTGGGGGTCATGATGGACCTGGGGATCCATGACGTGGACGTCCTCCGGTATCTCGTGGGCACGGAGGTCGAGCGGGTCTACAGCGTGGCGGGGCGGGAGCGACACGACGACTTCGAGGATCACGCCACGGCCCTCCTGACCTTCCGCGGGGGCGTAGCGGGGACGGTGGAGGTGAACTGGCTCACCCCCATGAAAGTCCGGCGCCTGGCCCTGACCTGCCTGAACAACTTCGTGGAGGTGGACTACATCGACCAGACGGTCGACATCTCCTCCTCGAGCCTGCCCAAGTACGACCCCTCCAACCTCTACCAGGCCCCCTTCGAGTACGAGACCCGGCAGGTGGCCCTCAAGAAGGAGGAGCCCCTGCGGCGGGAACTCGAAGACTTCCTCGGGGCCATTGAAGGAGACCGGAAGCCCCTGGTGGATGGGAGGGAGGCGGTTCAGACCCTCAAGGTGGTCGCGGCCATCAGCGAGGCCCAGCGAAGGGGTGCCCCTGTGGAGGTTGCCTAACTCCCCCGACCTAGGCCCACGTACTGAAACCCTGCGCCGCCGAGGGCAGCACGGTCCAGGACCCCCCGGAGGTCCACCACGAGGCGCCGTCGTACGGAAGCCCCGAGGGTCCCCCAGTCCAACGCGCGATAGTCGTCGTGGGCGGTCACCAGGACGAGGCAGTCCGCGTCCTCCGCGGCCTGTGTCACGTCCCTCCATAGGTCTACGCCGTCCTGTTCGGGCATATGGGGATCGTGAAGACGGACGTCGACCCCGCCGTCCTCTAGGAGGCCGTAGAGGGCCAGCCCGGGGGAGTTCGGCGTCTCCGCGACGTTCTCCTTGTAGGTGCCGCCCAGCAAGACGACCCGAGATCCCCGAAGCCTCATCTCCTCTTGACGAAGAGCGTGCCGAACGAGGTCTCTCGCGTGGGCTAGCATCCCCTCGTTCACGTCCCGCGCCGCCGAGAGGAGCGGAACCGCGCCCTCAGCGGCGGAGGCCAAGAGCAGGGAATCCTTGGAGAGGCAGTGGCCCCCCACGCCCGGACCTGGACGCAGCATTGCCCGCCCCGGGCAGCTGTTGACCAGTTCGCGGACGGCAAAGGCGTCGGCTCCCATCTGCTCGCACAGGAGGGCCGCCTCATTGGCGAAGGCGAGCTGCACGTCCCGGTAGGCATTCTCTAGGGTCTTGGAGAGTTCAGCGCTCGTCCAATCCGCCTCCAACAGCCGGCCTTCACAGATCTCTCGATACACCTCCCGGGCCCGTCGCCGATCCTCCGGATTGTCCCCTCCCAGAACCCGGTCGAGATGGACCAGGTTGTGAAGCAGCCTTCCGGATGTGACGCGCTCGGGACAGTGGACTAGGTGGAACCCCTCGTGGACCTTCAGCCCGGAACCCGCTTCGAGGAGAGGACGCACCAGCCTGGCCATGGTCCCGGGGGCGAGGGTCGACTCGATGGAGATGAGCACGCCGTTTGTCATCTGCTTTGCCACGTCCTTGAGGGCTCCCTCGAGCGCGCGATAGTCCGGCCTCTCCGACGAAGAGTCCCAGGGCGTCTCGACGCAGACGAAAATGGCATCCGCCTCGCGAAGCGCCTCCAGGCCGTCGGTCGCGGTGAGGGCTCCCGCCTCGACAACCTCGGAGAGGAGTGCGTCCACGTCGGCCTCCCTCGTGGGAAGAGGATTCTGACCTGCCCCGATGGCCTCGATCTTGCGGCCGTCGATGTCGATCCCAGTCACCCGATGGCCACGCCCGGCCAAGGAAGCGGCCAGGGGGATGCCCACGTTGCCCAGGCCCACTACGACGACGTTCATCATCCTCTCGATTGAGGGTGAGGCTCTTAAGCTTCTCGAGGGCCGCGAAACGCCATTCCCACCTGCTGGGCTGTCCTCATCTTCGACCGCGAAGCTCCAGAGGGAACCTTCAGGTGCACATCCCGCAGACACAACCCAGGAGGTGGGCTCATGACCGCGAGAGTCGTTAACGGGCAGCCTAAATAGGCTTGATCGCTTGCTCCTGGGAATGCGGCCCTCGGAAAGGGACGCCCTGGCCTTCGTGCAGCGCCACGTCCGGGCGGGGCTCTCCGATGCCGAGTCCTTCTACGAGCAGAGACGTATCGCCATGACATTGGCCCCGATGCTGGAGATCCCACATCGCGTGGTCGTCGAGGTGGGTTCGGGGTACGGGGCTGCGACCCGGGCCCTGTCCAAGGCCGAGGGCGTAAGGCTGGCCATCGGTGTCGAAGCCGACCCTGTCCTCCTTCGTGAGTCCGGCGTTCAAGGATACCGTCCGTCCTTCGTCCACGCCGACGCCGAGCAGGGCCTCCCGTTCTGCGCGGGATCAGTGGACAGCATCCTTTCGTCCGAAGTGTACGAGCACATGTACGAACCAGAGGCGTTCTTTCGTGAGGTGCACCGGGTCCTCCGGCCTGGCGGCCGCCTCGTCCTGACCACCCCGAACACGGAGTCTCTGGTTCTGATGTTCCTGCGGAGGCTTCCTCGGGATTGGGCTCGCAGGATTCTTACCCGAGACAACCCCGACATGCGGTTCTTCCACCCCGAGTTCTTCGGCGTCCTCGTTACCTCCGGCCCGCATGGCCACAGGATCGAAGGCTCCTCCGCGCGTGAAATGGAGCGGATCGCGCCCATCCACGGATTTCGGCAGATTCGCAGCACGACGTGGGGTCTACCTTTCTTGCACGGTTTCTGGGACCGAGTCCCACGGAGGATGAGAGAGTTCTTCGTAACGAACTTTCATGCCCTAGGGGTCGGTCTGCGGCACATCATGGTGGTGTGGGAACGCGATGGCGCCCCCTTGCCAACGCCTAACGGGCCCGTTGCCCCATGAGAGAAGCGGCGCGCCAGTGGCGCGGCCCGGGTTCCTTGCCCAGTTTCTTGGACTGAGGTCATGCAGAGGCGGACCTACGAGTCAGAGAACGGCTCAGCGTAAGGACACGGTCCTTTACACCCCCGATGTCGAACTCGGCAACGACCAAGGACTTCCCCCGTTGGGAAAGCTCCCTCCGAACTGCAGGTGTGGATCGGAGGTGCAGAATGGCCTGGGCGAGGTCGGGAGGAGATTTAGGAGCCACGAGCCAGGTCTCCTTCCCGTGGCGGAGGAACCGTTCCGTCGAACCGGCCCTCGTCACGATGCTGGGAACCCCAGCCGCCATCGCTTCCAGCAGGGTGTTGCTCCAGATGTTCTCGTAGGGACTCAAGGCCACAAAGAGATCGGAGGCATCGAGGATATCGGGGATGTCCCCGCGGTCCCCGAGGAACTTCACGCGGTCCGCGACCCCCATACGGGTCGCCAGGGACCGCAGGTCGGTCTGCTCACGTCCCCGTCCCGCGGAACCCACCACGAGAAAGGCAATGGCCTCCTTCTGGGGGATCTTGGCTGCGGCCCTGACGAAGGTCTCCGGGTCCTTGAACTCCACGAGGTGACCCACGAATGTCACCACGAACTCGTCGGACAAGCTCAACTCGCTGCGAACCCGGGCTCCGTCTCCCCGGGAGAATCGACGGACGTCGAGGCTGTTGTGGAGTTCGACCACTTCGTTCCGCCCGAGGGCCTTGGCCAGCTCGGTCGTCTCCGGGTGGGGGGAGGTCACGACGTCCGCTTCCTGCAGGGCCCATACCACGCGTTTCCGAACCCCCCAGTGTCGCACATCGCTCCGGACATCCTCGCCCCGGACGGTCACGATGACCGGCGTGTTCCGCTCCTTCCCCAGCTTGACGGCCGCCCAGCCATCGGGGAAGGCATAGTGCGCCCAGATGACGTCGTAAGTCTCCGAGGCAACCGCTCCCCGTAGCGCCCGCAGGAACGTCCGCCCCGCTGCGGCGTACAGGAGGCGCGCCGGAGGCACGAGGTGCCGGGGGTATCGGACGGAAACCGCGTCGTAGCGGTATTTCCGGGGGATCTGGCCGTACACGCGCCATCGCCTCGGCCACCGGATGGGAGGGAACCAGGGGACGGGGGCGATCACGTGAATCTCCACGTCTTCGGACAAGCGCTGGAGGAGGTCAGCCAGGTGGGGCAGCTTGGAGTGCTCCAGGGGGTTCTTGAAGAGGTGGGAGACGATGAGGAGCCGCATTTCCCACCGCGCATCCCGCCCCCACCGCTTTATCCTTGCGCCTCGTCCTCGCGTTTCCTCCGGTATAGGGAGAGAGCAACCCAACCCAGGGTGGCCAGCCCGTGGTTAGCGCCACGGGTTTCGCCTTCTGGGTAAGTTGCCTGCGGCGAAGGGTTTTATGGCCCTGCAGGCTCCATCACACCTCGTGGTCGTCTCCGTCATTGTCGGGACCCGGCCAGAAATCGTCAAGATGGCGCCCGTGCTGGCGGCGCTCCGGGACAACGGGACCCCATTCTCGCTGGTTCACACGGGGCAGCACTATGACCGGGAGATGTCGGAGGTGTTTCTCGAGGAGCTCGCCATGGGGAAACCCGATGTGTTCCTGGAGGTGGGTTCGGGAACCCATGCCGAACAGACGGCCGAGGCGCTGCTCCGGCTGGAGAGACCCCTTGCCAGGGAGAAGCCTGACCTCGTTTTGGTCGAAGGGGATACGAATACCGTCCTCGCCTCAGCGCTTTCTGCCGTGAAACTCGGAATCGACGTGGCCCACGTCGAAGCCGGCCCTCGGAGTGGCGATCCCCGCATGCCCGAGGAGCAAAACCGGAGGCTCGTGGACCACCTTTCGTCCTTCCTCTTCGCTCCCTCGCAGCAATGCCAGTCCACCCTCCTCCAGGAGTCGGTTTGGGGCCGTGTCTTCGTCACGGGCAACCCCGTCATCGATGCGTGTCTCAGGTTCTTGCCGTTGGCGGAGCGGACGTCAAAGGTGATGGAAGAGGTTCGCCCCGATGAGTTCGGCCTGGCCACCGCCCATCGGGCTGAGAACGTGGACGACCCCGCGACGCTGAAGGAGTTCGTCCGGATCTTCACCTCCAGTCCCCTCCCCGTGGTCTACCCCATCCACCCCCGAACGCGCCAGAGATTGCAGGAGTTCGGGCTGTACGGCGCCCTCGCCGACTCTCCCAACGTCCAGCTCATCCCCCCTCAAGGCTACTTCGACTTCCTTCTCCTGATGCGGCACGCCCGTTTCATCCTGACCGACTCGGGAGGCATCCAGCAGGAGGCCACCGCCCCGAATCTCCGGAAGAAGGTGTTCGTTCTGCGGACCACTACCGAGAGTCCCGAGGCCGTCGCCGCGGGCTACGTGGAAGTACTCGGGACCGTGGCGGCCGCCGTCCTCCCACGGATTCAGAGCTTCGCGGAGAACCCTGTGGTCCCGAAGGTCCCCTCCCCCTACGGCGACGGCCAGAGTGGCCGGCGCATCGCTCGAATCCTGGGGGAGCTCCTTGAGGGAGGCGATTGGCCCATCCGAGGGCCCGGCGCTTGAAGGGGTGGGTCGCCGACCGTGTCCCGTCGGGGGTCCAAGATCCGCGTCTCTACAGCCTTATTACGCCCCCCCGCTTGGTAACGATAAGCTTGAACCATCCCACGCCTCTCGATACTCGAGTCAGCCATCCCCGTTCGACCGTGGCGCTGACTGATGGAAGGCGGTTGACCTGAACGTCCTGATGCTGTTGAGCAAGTCGCTCCGGCAGCATCCCCGGGTGTTCCGGGAGGCCCTTGCCTTGGGACGCCGGGGTCACTCGGTCACCGTGCTGGAGTGGGCCCGGCACATCCCCAGCGC
>JBHIBO010000018.1:0-28936 GCA_046759185.1 Thermoplasmata archaeon
ACCATGGGACCTCCTTCATGCCCAACCGATGCCCGAGCAGGTTGATAGCCCTATGCAAGGGTGGTGTAACGATAATAATGAGGGCCATGCCCAAGGCTGCCTGGCCGGCGAGGTAGTGTATAGCCACCCAGGCCGGGAAGGCCAACCCCGTCACCAAGAAGGCCCCAATCACGAAGTCGTACTGGTCAAGGACTGGGGCCTTCGCCCCACGGGGAATGCCCCACCGTCGTTTCAGGAAACTGCCCAACAGGTCCCCCAGGAGGGCGCCGAAGGAAAGGGCGGCCACGATTCCCAAGAACATGGGAAAGGGGCCGTAGGAGAAGGGGGTCCCCGGGAACGGCAGCGCGGCCGCCCACATCAGGGTCCCGAGGGCGACCCCTGCAAGGCCGCCACCCACGAAGCCGCGCCAGGTCTTCCCGTTCCCGAAGAGGCGGCGTTTGTCTCGGAGGGTGACCCCGAAATCCATGGGGGTTCCGCCGCCCAGCAGTGCCGCGGCGGGGTTCGCCAGGTAGGCGGGGAGGAAGAACCAGAAGGCCAGGAGCAGGGTGAGGAGGACCAACGGCTCCAGAGACCGGGCGCCCTATTTCAGCCTCGCGACGTTTTCACGCGAGATAACCGACACCGCACTCCTTTATAGCGACCTCACGGAGGGTCCGACGTGGAGCGCATCCCCACCTTCGTCGAGGGATTCGACCAGGCCTTGGGCGGGGGCATCCCCGAGGGCAGCGTCGTCCTGGTCTGTGGGACCCCGGGGACCATGAAGACCTCCCTCGTCTTCAGCATCCTCTACCACAACGTCCGGGAGAAGGGGCGCAGGGCCCTCTTCGTGACCTTCGAGCAGGGATACGAGGACCTCAAGGCGGCCATGGAAGAGCTGGGGATGGGGGGCCTCGACGACATGGAGCTCTACATCCTGGACCTGGGGCGGATCCGCCGAGAGCACCGGGAGCAGGACAGCCAGAAGGACTGGTTGGAGGCGCTGCAGGAGTACATCGCCAAGCGGGTGTACGACCACGACTTCGACCTCTTGGCCGTCGACGCCCTGTCCGGCCTGTATTCCTTGAGCGAGATGGAGAACCCCCGGCGGGACCTCTTCCACTTCTTCGCCTTCCTCCGGGATCTGGGACCCACGTGCCTTCTCATCTCGGAGATCCCCTTCCACTCCCGCCGCCTGGTGGCCTACGAGGAGGACTTCCTCTCGGACGGCATCTTTCTGCTGAAACAGGCCGAGGTCGGGGACAGCGACGTCCAGCTTCGCATCCGATGCGTGAAGATGCGTCGGGCGAAGCACGCCCAGAACTACTTCGCCCTGGTATGGGGGCGCGAGCGGTTCATGATCACCTCCATCATCGCACGTGCGGAGAATCGGCGCCGTCGGCGGGCCGAGCCCGCCTCATGGTGAGGACGGAGAGACCTTCCGCCGCGGCAACAGGTGCTCCCGGATGGTTCGGGACGGGTCCTCGACGAGAACCATGGGGCCCAGGGCCCGTCTGAAATAGGGGGCCCGGCGGTCGAGGACGATGACAATCCCTCGATCGTGCTCGGAGCGAATCAGTCGGCCCATGCACTGGAGGAGACGCCGGGTCGTGGGCGCGAGGACGCCGTACTCCCACCCCTTCCGGAACTTCCAGTCGTAGTAGCTCACCAAGGCACGGAGGGCCGCCGTGGGTTTCGGGTAGGGAATGCCCACCAGGACCACCACCTCCAGCTCCCGATCGGGGAAGTCGAGACCTTCGGAGACCCGGCCGCCCGCGACGGCGAAGAGGACCGCGGTGGACCGTCGGAAGGCGTCCAGGGAGCGCATGAGGGCCGCCTGGCCCATGCCCCGTCGCTCGACGTAGACGGGGACCCGGCTCTCTTGCCGGAGGTCCAGGAAGGATTCCAGGAGCCGGTAGCTTGGGAAGAGGAAGAGCGTGTTTCGTTCGCAGCCCCGGAGGAGGGTTCGAACCTCCTCTCGAAGGCGGCCCAAGGCCTCCGGGTCCTCCACAAGCTCCTGGTGCCGCGTGGTGACGTGGTCCCGGTACACCACCCGACGGTTCTCCGGGGGAAAGGGGCTGGGAAAGGCCCGCAGGAGGGTGTCCGGGGGTAGCCCGAGGACGTCCCGGTACGCCTCCAAGGGCGCGAGGGTCCCCGACATGTGCAGGGAGGCGTGGCAGCGGAGGACCGGCTCGGCCACCCGGGAGGGGTCCAGGCAGTAGGCGTGGAGGGCGGGTCGCTCCCCGCCGAGAATCAGCTTGGCATGCTCCCCCTCCTCCGTCATGACCCAGCGCTGTAGATTGCGGGCCACGCTGAGGGTGGGGGACCGCGGGAGGGCCCCCCCTCGCCGGCGCACCTCCCGGATCGCCTCTCCGGTGCTGGCCAGGGACGCCAGCATCCCCCGCAGCTGGGACGTGGTGATGGCGAACTCCTGCATCACCCGCGCCTCCAGTGCCAGGGGGGGAAGGAATCCGTCCTCCTCGATGACGTACTCCGCCGCCAGCCCGCGCAGGCCGGTGGCGACGATCTCCAGCAGATCGAAGGCGCTGACCCCCTCGGCCACCTCCGGATCTCCATGCTCCATGAGCTCCTTCTCCGCCTCCTCCACGGCCTCCACCGACACGCGGAAGGAGCCCACCTCCCGGCAGTGGGCGGGGAGGTTGTGGGCCTCGTCGACGACGAGGAGGATGTCCTCCAGGGGACGGGCGAGGGTCTCCAGGAGCACCCTTCGGATGGGCGGGGCAAAGAAGTACACGTAGGGTGCGGTGATCACCCGCGCCCGGGGCGCCAGAACCTTGTTAAGCTCGTAGGGGCAAATGCCCTGGGCCCCGAAGTGGTCACGGGTCTCTTCCGCTGTCGGGTGCGTTGCCCGGACCCAACGCGCCATGGCCTCGGTATCCCCTTCGAGAAGGCCCCGGTAGTAACGGCACCCCTCCTTCCCCTCGAGGACCTCCTCCTTTCGATCCCGGCAGAAGTGGGAGAGCTCGTCAACGGACCCGGACCCCAGGTGCCGATCTTCCGCGAGGAGACAGAGACGGCGGCGCCCCTGCAGCGCGACACCGAAGGGCCCCAACCTGCGGAGCTCGAGCATGATCTGCCGCTGCTGGGCGTTCGTCCGCACCAGGAAGAGGACGACCTGGTCCTCGGCTTCGGCCTGGGTGAGGGCCGCGTAGAGGGCGGAGACCGTCTTCCCCGACCCCGTCTCGGCTTGGAGGACGAGGTGCCCCCCTTCGAGGGCCCGCTGCATGAGCCCCAGCGTCTCCTGCTGATGGGGACGTGGCGGGTAGGGGAACCGCACCGTGGTTCCAGCAATGGGGGGGTAGAAAGCTGCCTCGGAGGGGTGACCGAAACTGGATGTTCGTCGGGGAAGGCCTTTAGCCCAGGCCCCGTCTGGTTCCATGTTGCACGACGAGGACGCGGTGGATCGCTGGGTGGGCCTGGAGATGGGGAAGCTCACCTACGGCCTCGTGACGCGCACCAAGAGCCTGCGTGAGCTCCTGGAGGAGGACGAACCTCACGCGACGACACGGGAAGGGGAGCGCTACCCCTTCGACAAGACGGTTCTTCAGAAGTTGGCAGCCGTGACGTCCGAAGCGGAGCGGGGCCGCCTCCGCCTGCCCATCACCCTCCGCTTCCACCTGGACCTGGAGAACCAGGCATCGGTGGAGGACGAGCTGGCCGCGGCGGTGTTGCGCCGCTTGGGGGGGGTCGAGCAGGCGTATCCCTTCCGCGAGGGACGCGCCTGGTTTCCGTACTCTCTCGGTCTGGAGTTCCTTCTCCAATACCCCACGGCCGTCCAGCGTCTGCTGCTTCCCTGACTACGGCTCCGGCTCCCCCGGCCGCCGGGTCTCCCAAAAGTCCTCAGGAATCTCCTCGTAGACCGTGTCGGGATCTGGAATCGTCTCCTCGATGGGCGGGGCGGCGTTCGCCAACTCAAAGATCCGTTCCTTCCGGAAGAGCCAGTAGTGGATCCGCCATTCCCGGCCATCGTAGAGGGTGGTCTCCTCCCGCTCCGTGGTGAGGATCCCCGAATCCTCCAGCATGTAGAACGCGTCCCGGTCATCGGGCTCCAAGACGTTGTCGATGATGCGTTCCGCATACCCGAAGAAGTTGAGGATGTGTTGGGCCATGGCCCGTGCCTCATCCTCCCGCATCCCCTGGCGATCGATGCTGTTGCGAATGGCCCGGGTGAGATCGTCGACGGTCAGGGCTCCCTCCAGATGCTCCCCGATATCAATGGCCAAGGGTCTCCACTTCCCTTGAGCCAGTTCATTGGAACGATACCCTATAAGAACATTCCGTACCCCCGACGCTCCCCCT
Source organism: Thermoplasmata archaeon (assembly GCA_046759185.1). Classification (GTDB taxonomy): domain Archaea; phylum Thermoplasmatota; class Thermoplasmata; order RBG-16-68-12; family JAJISG01; genus JAJISK01. The sequence goes on from JBHIBO010000018.1 coordinate 4,297, forward strand.
CGTTATCAGCGCGGGCAACAAAAGACTAAATCCGCAGGTCCCATAGGAAGGGCCACGAGGACGGAGGTAGGGGCATGGGCGAGGAGCGAGAAGGGGGCCTCCTTCGCGAGATCCAGGACATCCGCCTCCAGCTAGACCAGCTGGAAACCCAGCTCGAGGAAGCTGGGCGGCGGGAGATTCGGCCCTCGGCGGGGCAGGTCCCGACCTTCGTGGAGGGATTGGACACAGCTCTCGGCGGGGGCATCCCCAAGGGGCACGTCGTCCTCCTTCACGGCCCCGCTGGGACCATGAAGACCTCCCTCGCCCTCTATGTCCTCGCCAAGAACCAGACCCAAGGATCCCGCTGCCTCCACCTGACCCTGGAGGAGGACCGGAGGAGCCTCCGCCGGACCCTCTCCGGGCTTGGAATCGACACGGAGGACTTTATTGTCGACATCGCCACGCTCCGCGCGGAGCACGGCCTGGCCGAGGAAGCGGGGGACTGGTTGGACATCCTCCTGGCGTATCTCGAGCGCAAGGCACAGGACGGCCTCCATCTCCTAGCCATCGACCCCCTCGATGCCCTCTTCGACATGGCCCAGATTCGGGCCCCCCGGAAGGCCCTCTTCCGGTTCTTCCGCTTCCTCCGGGAGGCGGGGATCACCGCCCTCCTGATCGTCGAGGACGGTGCCTTCCCCCGCGGGGAGGACCGGGTGGCCGATGGGGTTCTGGAGATCACCCAACGAGAGCTCGAGGGCGGCCTGGTGGCCCTCTGGATGCGCTGCATAAAGATGCGCCACGCCGTCCACTCCCGGGACTTCCATCGGCTGGAGTTCCGGGATGGTACATTCCGGGCGCGCCCGCTCCTATCCCTGTGAGGAAACTCAGTACGCGTTCCGGACCTTCGTCCGGTCGATCTTGATGCCGTCGGGCGTCGCCAGGAGGAAGTTACGGCCTAGCGCCGCCACGTCCCCGCCCGTGTCCCGTGCCACGGCCTTGAGCTCGCTCGTCACGCGCTTCAAGGAGAGTTCGTCGTTGGCGATGGGGCTGTAGTCCACCACCACCACGTTCCCCTCGTAGAGGAGGCTGTTCATCAGGCCGAGATCTTCTTCGCGAAACACCTCGACGACGCGGACTAGGGCCTTGGTCGGCCCTGCCTCGCCCTCCCAGGGGAGCTCGCTTAGGTCGACGTACTCGCCCTCGGCCGCTGGCCCGTGATCCACCAATTTCCTTAGCGGTTTGAATAGGCCCATCCCAATCCCTTCTGGAGGCCCGGCATTTCGGCGCGGGCTCTTAAACATATCGGCAGTGCACCTCCCCCTTCCTCAACCCTTATCCTGCCCGTCTCGATGGGCAGGCATGGCCAGGCATTCGCCGGATTGTGTATTCTGTGCGATCCTGGGCGGCCAAGTGCCTGGGAGCGTCGTCTACGAGGACGACCGTGTCGTGGCCCTGATGGACATCAGCCCGGTCAACCCCGGGCACCTCTTTGTGATCCCCCGCGAACACGCGCCCTACATGGCGGACGTGGACGAGGAAACCGGGGGCCATCTGTTCCGGGTCGCCATGCGCCTGGCCGAGTCCCTGCGGGCCTCGGGCCTGCGGTGCGAGGGCATCAACCTCTTCCTGGCGGATGGGGAGGCCGCCTTCCAGGAAGTGCCGCACGTACACCTCCACGTGTTCCCCCGCTTCAAAGGAGACGCCTTCAAGATCGACGCGAACTGGGACACCCACCCAGCCCGAGAGGACCTGGACGCCGCAGCGGCGGCCATCCGGGAGGCCTACGACCGCCTCTACAGCCACTCGTGATCGCGGTCTTGCCCCATGAGCGATCTCTAGTCCTCGCCCAGCTTCCAGAGGCGGTCTCCCACATGGTGCAGGGATTCCACGGCCTTTCCTTGGCGCGCTGCGACCATCTCGTTCCCAGATTGGAGAGCGACGCCCACAGCTAGGGGGACCTTGTTGGCCTCGTCGCGAACCCATACCAGATCCCCGGCCTGGACCGCGGGATCCGCCTCGACGATGCCGGGGGCCATCACATCCGCCCCGTTGTACACGTAGGGAACGGCCCCCGCGTCCACGGTCACGAACCGCCTCGACGGTGTGGTCCGCAGCATCCCTCGGACGGTGGGCGCTGGGGCGCCGTCGACTACGAGGGCCGCAATCTCGCCGTCCGCATAGAGAACATCGTAGTCCGTCCCCTCGGCCCGATCGAGGGCCGCGTCAGGGAGGAAGGGTGCCGTGCCAAAGGCGGCCTCCAGGTCCCGGTGCAGGGCGGCCACCTCCCTCCGCCGCAGGCGTCTCCGCTTCCGGAACCGCAGGGTCGCCACTCCTGCCTCAAGGCCCCCTCTGCTAATAGATTGGCGCGTGAAACCAGCCCGTCTACTCTTAAATAGCCGGGTCCGCCTAACGACCCCTCCATGCCCGGCGACCCGGGCCAGGCCTTCGACAAGTCCCGCAGCATGGAGCTTCCTCGCAACGTGGTCATCGGCCACCAGGTTGTTCTGGAAGCAGGCCGAGTCACCCACCGCTTGCAGCTTCGTGGCCCCGTCCTCATCGTGGAGGATCCCATTACCCGCAAGGTCGCGGGCAACCGGGTGGGCGAGGCCCTTCGGGAAGAGGGCATCGAGGCCGAACACCACATCATCGAGGACGCGACCCTCCGGGAGACCGAGGTGGTCGGGAGCATCCTCCAGGACCGTGGGATGAACGCCGTCTTGGGTGTAGGGGGCGGACGGCCCATCGACGTGGCCAAGTACGCCTCCTTCCGGCAGCACATCCCCTTCCTCAGCCTCCCCACCGCCGCCTCCCATGATGGACTGGTCTCCGCCAACGCCTCCCTCCTGGGCCCCGATGGCAAGAAAACCTCCCTGGCCGCCCACGCGCCCTTGGCCGTGGTAATGGACACGGAGGTCATCGCGGCTTCCCCCCATCGCCTCCTGGCCTCCGGCTCGGCCGACATCATCTCCAACGCCACCGCCGTAAAGGATTGGATGCTGGCCAATCGGCTCCGGAACGAGAACCTGAGCAGCTACGCCGTCGCCCTCTCCGAGATGACATCTCGGATGATCATCGAAGGGGCCCCGCATATCAAGCCAGGGTTGGAGGAGAGTGCCTGGAACGTGTGCAAGGCCCTCGTGTCCAGCGGTGTGGCCATGAGCATCGCCGGTTCCTCCCGCCCGGCGAGTGGATCCGAACACCTCTTTTCCCACGCCCTGGATCGCCTCGCCCAGCAGCCGGCCCTCCACGGGGAACAGGTCGGCATCGGCACCATCATGATGATGTACCTCCACGGCGGAGACTGGGAGGAGATTCGGGACGCCTTGGCGGTCATCGGAGCCCCCACGACCGCGAAGGCCGTGGGCATCTCTCCGAAGGAGATCAGGGCGGCCCTCGTCCACGCCCACGAGATCAAGCCGGAGCGCTACACGATTCTCGGGGACAAGGGGTTGAGTCCCGAGGCGGCGGACCACGTGGCTTCTCTAACCGGTGTTGTCTGACCCCTCACCCCCACCCCTCCGCTTCTCGTGGAAGGCTCAGGCCTTGATCTTCCAGCGCTTTTTCTGTTCCCGATACCGCTGGCGGTATTCAGCGGGAAGGAACCACGATAGCGACTCCAGGCGTTCCCGGTTCCGGACAAAGTGGGCCTTGCTAGGAACCTCAATCAGCCTCTCGAACTCCCGCTGCTTCCGGAGGGTGTCGACAAAGTACCACCCTCCCACCATGGTGAGGAGGGGACCCACTACCAACAACCACACGAACCAGTTCCCGATGGCGTCCAGCAGCTCGACAACGGTCGATGGCAGACCCTCCCGGGGAAGGAAGTTGAGAATGACGAGAATGGTAGGTACGAGGCCCAGCACGAGAACGAGGCTACTGATCTCGAGACGGAATTCCCGAAGAATCCCCACGCCCCGCTTCATCAGGAGCGAGCCTTAATATTAGTTTCTCTCCTGTTTCGAATTCCTACGGGAAGCCGGAACCGTGCGGACGCCCCTCTTCAGTTACCATCGTACCCACGCTAGCAAGCTGGTGGATTTCTACGGTTGGGAAATGCCTCTCTACTTCTCTGGAATTCGGGCGGAACATCTGGCTGTCCGGTCGCATGTTGGTTTTTTCGACGTGTCGCACATGGGAAAAGTCCACCTGATCGGCACGGAGATTGGCCCGGAGCTCCAGTCACTCATCCCGAGCCGCTTGCCGACACACGAGGGAGTTTGTCGCTACACCTTCCTACTGGATGGCCACGGACACATCCTAGACGATGTGATCTTTTGCCGTCTCTCGGACACCTCCTACCTGTGCGTGTGCAACGCAGGACCCCGGGAGCGTGTGGTCGCCTGGTTTCAGGAGCGCTTTGCCACGACTCGGGTGGAGGACCACACCACCGCGTTGGTGTGTCTTGCTCTCCAAGGGCCTGAGGCGGAACGATCCCTCCAGCCGTTGAGTGACTTTCCTCTTGGAGATTTGCGATCTTTTCGAGGTACCCTCACCCGGATCCCAGAGGCGGTTCCACTGGAAACCAAGGGGTGGGCCCCCCTGTCCGACTACCTGGAGCTTAGAACCGGCCTGGATCCCCGCGCCTATTACCTGACCCGCACGGGGTATACCGGCGAGGACGGGTTCGAGATCTACGCGTCGAACGCCTTGGGGGTGGCCCTCTGGACCGCGCTGGTCAAGGAGTCCGGAGTCCCTCCCGTAGGGCTGGGGGCTCGGGACACCTTGCGGCTGGAGAAGGGATATCTCCTTTCCGGACAGGACTTCGATGGGAGGCAGACCCCCCTGGAGGTGGGGTATGATCGCGTGGTGCGTTGGGACCACGATTTCGTGGGCCGGGAGGCCCTCCGGACGCAAGAGGGGGAGACCGGGTATCCCCGGCTCCAAGGCATCCAACTGCGCGAGCCAGGCGTCCCTCGACCGGGCCACACTGTGTGGCGAGGGGATCATCAGGTGGGAATCCTGACCAGCGCCACGTTATCTCCGACCATGGGGGTCGGGATCGGTCTTGGCTACTTAGAAGAGAACGCGAGGACACCTGGACAGCCCCTCGAGATCGAGGTACGTGGGAGGCGGCTACGCGCCGAGGCGACGAAACCCCCTTTCATCTAGCCAAGGTAGTTTCACTCACCCGAGGCGCATCCTCTTGACCCTTGGTACCCGTATACCTTATGTGTCCCAGGAACGGTTCTCAACCGGGTTGCCATCCCGCGCCCGAACCGGTATCGTAGTCGGTGAAAGTTCGGATACACCTGCCACGCATTCAGGGCGAGGGGTGGCGGCGTTGGGTCGAGCATCCGATAAAAGACCCGTGTCAAAAACGCACTTAAAGGGGGGTCGAATGCGGTGGGTTTACCCTTCATTGGGCCAAGGAGTGGGGCTTGGGTGTCTGGCGCGATCCCCCTGGCAGCAACGGCTTCCTCTCCTTCGTGACAAGGTGTAGGCATGGCGGACGTGGCGGTGAAGCGACAGGTCAAGGATCTCCCCCAGGAGGCCCTAGACTACTTCGAGAACGACGAGCTCCGGGCACGCTGCTTCATCGAGAAGTACGCCCTCTGGGACCTGGAGGATCAGCTCAAGGAGACCCACCCTCGGCAGATGTGGGAACGAGTCGCCCGTGCGATGGCATCCGTCGAGGATCACGAGACTGAGTGGCTTCAGGAGTTCATGTGGCTGCTCTCTGACTTTCGTTTCGTCCCTGGCGGCCGCATTCTCCATGGGGCCGGCAGTCCTCGGAAGGTTACCCAAACCAACTGTTACTTCACCAGCGTTGAGGAAGACAGCCTCGAAGCCATCTTCGAGTGGTGTAAGAAGGCCGCTCGCACGTACTCCTTCGGCGGCGGAAACGGCGTCGACATCGGCATTCTCAGGCCTCAGGGGACACCTGTCCACAATGCCGCTCGAACATCCTCCGGCGCGGTCAGCTTCATGGAGCTCTTTAGCACCACCACAGGGACCATCGGGCAGCACGGCCGCCGCGGGGCCCTCATGATTACTTGTCCCGTGGATCACCCCGACATTCAGGCATTCATCCACGTGAAGGGCAAGGACCTCCGATCGGTCCGATATGCCAACGTCTCCGTCAAGGTCACGGACGAGTTCATGCAAGCGGTCGAGGAAGGGAAACCCTTTACCCTGCGTTTTGAGAACGAATGGACGGGCCGTGTCGAGAGCGAGGTGGATGCGCGAGAACTGTGGGACGATCTAATCCAATCCGCCCACGCTTCGGCCGAGCCCGGTATCATCTTCTGGGACAACGTGAAGCGGGAGAGTCCAAGTGAATATTGCGCGCCGGTTGAGGGGACGAACCCCTCGCTGGTAGCAGGAACCCAGGTTCTGACGCGGAACGGCATTCTACCCATTGATGAGCTTGAAGGTCGGGGGACAAAGGTTCCGGTTCCCTCAGGCGGCACCGCCTACGCCGAGTGTGTTAGAACCGGCGACTCGGAACCAATCTATCGGATTGAGCTGCAAGGCGGCCACGAGTATTTCGCGACGGCCCAACACGAATGGCCTGTTTGGTGGACTGGAAAAGGCCTGCACCGAAAGATCCCGACCAAGTATTTGCGTCCGGGAGACCGCATCCCATTTGAGAGACGCACCGAGCTAGGTTACGGAACTGACGGCACATACGACGAGGGCTTCCTGGCCGGGGTCATTCTTGGAGACGGAAACATCACGAAGAGGTCAGACGATGGCCGGATTCAGGTTGGCTTTGTCTTCGGCGAGAAGGACGAAGCGATCAAAGAGCGGGTCTTGGATATCCTCGAGTCGATCACCGGATTCCGATACAATCCAACGAGGCGGAAGCGCGAGGGCAGACCATGGTATGAGATTCATGCCTCCAGTCCGTTCCTCGTTGCGCTGATGGAGAGCTGGGGACTCAAGTCCAAGGAAGACGGTCTCCCCACGACCGTTTGGACACAGGCTTCCGAAGACTTCCGTCGCGGACTGGTCGATGGCTTGTTCTCCACAGACGGTTTCGTGACGGACTCGAAGAGTCTGCAGCAGAGAGCCGTGCTTGTTTCCTCACGCAAGAAGCTCGTTGACGACCTTTCTAAACTCCTTGGGTTCTACGGAATCAAGAACTACATCCGATATGCCAAGTCCAAGGCTAGCTTCCCGAACGGGAAGGACTACGGAAGAGAGTACGAACGTTGGGATCTCAGCATATCGCACGGCGCGGCTCTTCATTTCAGGTCCATATTTAGACTGTCTCACCCCGACAAGCAAGCTCGTTTGGAGAAGCTGCGCGATTTGAAGCGCGAGGTCCCGACAGCCGATACCTGCGTGGTCCGAAACGTAGAATTGACGAGTCGAAGGGAACCCGTGTGGGATCTTCGGGTCGATCATCGGGAGCATGCTTTCTCGCTCGCGCATGTCACGACGGGCAATTGCGGAGAACAACCCCTCGAGCACAACGGCGCCTGCACCCTGGGCCACGTGAATCTGAGCGCTTCCATCCGGGATGGGTTCACGAAGCAGGCCGAAGTGGATTGGGCGGGCCTCGAACGTGCTGTGCGTCTCGGCGTCCGGTTCCTGGACGACGTAGTAGAGGTGAATCTCCCCCTCCACGCCCACAAAGAGCAGACAGAGCAGGCTCGGCTCACGCGTCGTATCGGTCTCGGCGTGACCGGGCTCGGCGACATGCTGGCGAAGCTCCGCATCCAGTACGACTCGGATGAGGCCATCACATTCGTGGACGGCCTCATGGAGCGCATCCGGAACTGGGCCTACGACGCGAGCGCCGACCTGGCCCAGGAGAAGGGGCCGTTCCCCCTGTTCCAAGCCGAACCGCATCTGGAGCGACCCTTCGTCCAACGGTTGCCCGAGGACCTCCGTGACAAGATCCGGAAACAGGGCCTCCGAAACGTCTGCATCCTCACTGTCGCCCCCGTCGGATCGGGGAGCGTCCTTACGGGCACCAGCAGCGGGGTGGAGCCCATCTTTTCCCTGGAGTACCTTCGGCGGAGCGAGAGCCTAAGCAAGGAGTGGTACGAGGTCGAGCACCCCCTCGTTCGGGAGTATCGGAAGGCTACCGGCGACCAGGGCGACGACCTACCCGACTTCTTCGTCACCTCCCACCAGATTGACCCCTTTTTCCGCGTGAAGATGCAGGGGACCCTCCAGCGCTACATCGACAGCGCTATCAGCAGCACGGTCAACTTGGCCGAAGACACCAGCGTCGAGACGGTGAAGGAGATCTACGAGTACGCCTGGAAGCAGGGCTGCAAGGGCGTCACGGTCTACCGTGAGGGCAGCCGCGAGGGCATCCTCCTCACGTCGCGGGAGAAGTCCGCACAGGGAGAGGTGGGGGCCACCGAGACGGTCGCCGTCCACAAGGAGGTCGGGAAGCCCCGTGCCCGACCCTCCGTGGTTCGCGGGACGACCCAGAAGATCGAGACGGGCTACGGGAAGCTCTACGTGACCATCAACGAGGACGAGGAGGGGCTCTTCGAGGTCTTCGCCCAAATCGGCCGCGGTGGCGGATACACCGCATCGTTCACCGAGGCCGTGGCGCGTCTCATCAGCCTCAGTCTCCGGTCGGGTATTCCTGCTGACGAGGTGATTGACCAGCTGGAGGGTATCCGGAGCCCGCGCCTCGCATGGGACCATCAAGAGAAGATCTACTCGGTCCCGGATGCTCTCAGCAAGGCCCTCAAGCGTCACCTCAGCGGGTACGACCAGACCACCCTGCAGCCCCAGGTTGAGAGCTTCGGGCCTGTTCTGGACGAAGAGCTGGATAAGGAAAGCCGGGACGGTCGGGAAACCCGGGAGGGGGACGAGGCGATGGTGCGGAAGGGCCTCAGCCCCGAGTGCCCGGAGTGCGGTAGCCCACTGATCTTCGAGGAGAACTGCATCAAATGCCAGCACTGTGGGTTCTCCGAATGCTAGACTCCCCCCAAAGGCCAAGTGGGAAGGGCCGGTGACGCGTGTCCCGGTCCTTCTCCACTCTTTTTTCGCGTCGTTAGAGTACGAAGGCAACGTCTTTATCGGGTCCCCCGGTTAATCTCACCCGCGAGCCTCTGAGGCTCGGCTCACGAGGGAGCGGGCATGGAAGCAGTCACCGAGAAGCCGCACGAGAAGATGGGCGGGGAGATGAGCGCCTTCGAGATCGCCCAGGCCCAGATTGAGGCCACAGGCCGCCGATTGGGGGTAGAACCCGATTTGCTGGAGATTCTCAAGGTCCCCAGCCGGGAGCTCACGGTGAACTTCCCCGTCAAGATGGACGATGGGACCGTCCGGGTGTTCACGGGGTTCCGGGTCCAGTACAACCAGGTCCTAGGTCCGTTCAAGGGGGGCATCCGCTACCATCCTGAGGTTACCCTGGAGGAAGTCCGGGCCCTGGCGGCCTGGATGACCTGGAAATGTGCTGTCACCGGGATTCCGTACGGCGGCGCCAAAGGTGGGGTCATCGTCGACGTGAAGGCGCTAAGTCCCAGGGAGATTGAACGGATTACGCGCCGGTTCACTTCCGAGATTTCTATCATTATCGGGCCCTACAAGGACATCCCCGCGCCTGATGTCTACACAGACCCTCAGGTCATGGCATGGATCATGGACACCTACAGCATGAAAGAGGGGTACTCGGTGCCCGGGGTGGTGACGGGGAAGCCCCCCATCATCGGGGGATCCAGCGGTCGGGAGGAGGCCACGTCCCGGGGGGTCATGTACACGACACGGCAGGCGGCGGCGATCCTGGGGGTCGACCTCGCCAAGGCCCGGGTCGCGATCCAGGGGTACGGCAACGTGGGCTATCATGCGGCCCGGCTCTTCCACGACGAGGCCGGGTCCAAGATCGTCGCCGTCAGCGATTCTCGAGGGGCAATCCAGAACAAGAAGGGCCTGGATCCCGCCGCCGTCAAGGCGCACAAGGAGGAGACTGGGAGCGTCGCGGGCTTCCCGGACGCGGAGCCCATCAGCGAGGAAGATCTCCTCGCAGCGAAGGCCGAGGTCCTCATCCCGGCGGCCCTGAGTGGATGGATCACGTCGAAGAACGCGGAGTCGGTCCAGGCCCGGATCGTCGCCGAGGGGGCCAACGGACCCACGACGCCAGACGCCGACAAGATCCTCTTTGACCGAGACATCACGGTCATTCCTGACATCCTCTGCAACGCCGGCGGGGTCACTGTAAGCTACTTCGAGTGGGTCCAGAGCCTCCAGCAGTTCTTCTGGTCCTTGGAGGAGGTGAAGCAGCGGCTGGAGGAGATCTTGGTGGCGGCATTCGACCGGGTCTGGGAGACCGCCCAGGAGGAGAAGGTCGACATGCGGACGGCAGCCTATATGGTCGCCATGGACAAGATCGTACGGGCCTACGAGATTCGCGGAATCTATCCCTGATCGCGTAGGGATGCGGCCACGATCTCCGCGAGGTCAAGAGTCCGGAAGGACGCCTCGGACCCGACGGCCTTGATCCCATCCTCCATCATAGTCGTGCAGAAGGGGCAGGCGGTGGCTACGCCTCCCGCTCGGGTCGCGATCGCCTCCTCCGTCCGCTCCACGTTGATGCGTCTGCCTCGGGTCTCCTCCATCCAGATCCGACCTCCGCCCGCTCCGCAGCAAAGCTGGTTCCCCCGGTGGCGGGGCATCTCACGGAGGCGGAGCCCCGGGATGCCGCGAAGGGCCTCCCTCGGAGCCTCATACACGCTATTGTGGCGGCCTAGATAGCAGGAGTCGTGCCAGGCGAGGTCCAGGTCCGTCTTCCGGAGACGGAGGCGACCCGAGGCCAGGAGTTGCTGAATCAGTTCCGTGTGGTGGACCACCTCATACTCCCCGCCAAACTCCGGATACTCGTTCCGGAAGGTGTTGAAGCAGTGGGGGCAGGTGACGACGATCCGCTTCACCCCATGGGCACGGAGGGTCTCCACGTTCCCCTCCATGAGTGTCTGGGCCAGGTACTCGTTGCCGATCCGCCGTGCGGGGTCCCCGGTGCACTTCTCCTTCGTCCCGAGGATGGCGAAGCGTAGGCCAGCGGCATGGAGGATCTTCACCAAGGCCCGGGCCACCTGCTGGTTCCGCGGGTCGAAGGAGGCGGCGCAGCCCACCCAGTAGAGGAGGTCCAGGTCCGCAGTCTCGGTCTCCTCCCGGAGAGGCACGGCGAGCCCCTCGGCCCATGCCGCACGCTGATCCCATGGCATCCCGTAGGGGTTGAAGTTGGTCTCCATACTCTGGAGGGCCTCCTGGGCCGATGCCGGGAAGGCCCCCTGTTCCATGACCAGGTTCCGCCGGAGCTCCACGATGGGGGCGACATGGCGGATGGCCACGGGGCAGATCTCCACGCAGGCGTTGCAGGTCGTGCAGGCCCAGAGTTCCTCCTCCCCCACCACGTAGGGGGCCGGCCGTTCGAGCTCCTGCCGCCGCTCCTGGAAGGTCATGGCCTTGAGCCTCAGAATGACTCTCATAGGGTCCAGGGGCTTCCCGGTGGTCCACGCCGGGCAGACGCTGGTGCAACGGCCGCACTCGGTGCACGCGTCGAACATGAGGCGATCCTGTCGGGAGAAGTAGGTCGTGTTGGCGGCCCCAAGCTGGATCTGGCCGGCCTCCGGTCCCGTGAGGTCACCCAGCCGGAAGGGCGTGGGGAGCTGCCCGTAAGGACGGAGGGAGGCCGTGTAGGTGTTCAGGGGGGAGGTGACCAGGTGGAGGAACTTCGTGTAGGGAATGCTCGCGATGAAGGCGAAGGTAGCGAAGGCGTGGAACCACCAGAGGCCGTAGTAGGTGGACTCCAGGGCCGGGCTCACCACGCCGGGGGTCAGGAGCCCCACGGCGACGAAGAGGCGCGAGAGGGCATAGCCCACGAAGGAGTAGGGGTACCAGGGCTCCTGGGGGGTGGCCCCCAGGCGGATCCCTTCCAGGACGAACCCCTGGATGGCGAGCAACAGGAGGATGAGGAGGAGGTAGTAGTCCCCCCACCCGGACCGCAGATGCTTGGGGCGGGTCACGAGGCGTCGCCAGAGGGCGAGGCCCAGGCCAACGATGAGGAAGAGGCCGAAGAGCTCCAGGCCGATCTCGAAGGCGAGGTAGGTGTTCCCGACGAGGAAGGGGGTCCCGAAGACGTTGGTGGCGATGTCGAAGTCCAGGGCGACTAGGATCGTCCCGAGGAGGAGGACGATGAAGCCCGTGTAGATGAGGGTGTGGAGGAGGCCCGCGTAGACCTGACGAATGACCTTGCGTTGGAGGAGGCCTACGCGAATGAGCCTGCGCATCCGCCGAAGGAACGACTCCTGGGGGTTGGCCCGCTTCACGCGCCGCCACGTTCGCCACCGGAAGAAGAGCCCGACGAGAAAGATGGCCATGGCGACGGCGAAGGCGATGAGCATGGGGGCGAAGACCTGCTCGCCGATGATCGCGAAATGTTCCCGCTGAGGCTCTTGCGCGAGGGCCCCGATCACGCCTCCGGCCCACCCCATCGGCCCGACCACGGGAAGCTGTGGTTATAACGGTTGGCAGGCCCAGCGGGGCAGGTTTATAGGGGGCGAACGGTCCGATGTGTGGGCCTATGAACACCGTCGTGTGTGTCAAGCAGGTGGCCAATCCCGAGCTCCAGTATCGCATCCGGGACGACGCCCTTGACATCGTCCGGGACACCCTGACGTTCCAGGTGAACGGGCCCGATGAGTACGCCTTGGAGGAGGCGGTCCGGCTCCGGGAGGCCCATGGGGGGAAGGTCACGGCCATCGCGGCGGGGCCCGAGCGGGTGACGGAGGTCCTGCGCCTGGCCATGGCGAAGGGTGCCGACGAGGCGGTCCGCGTCGATCTCCCGGATGGGAGGGAGTTTGACCCTGCGTACACCGGGCAGGCGTTGGCAGAGGCCATCCGGTCCTTGGATTTCGACCTCGTCCTCTGCGGGGTGCAATCGGACGACTACGCTCATGGCGCCACTGGCCCGATGCTCGCTTCGCACCTGGGGATTCCGCACGCCTCGGTCGTCACAAAGGTGGTGGTCGAGGGGGACCGTGTGCGCGTGAACCGGGAGTTGGAGGGCGGGCTCGAGGAGCTGGTGACCCTCCCTCTGCCGGCCCTCCTGACCATTCAGTTCGGCATCAACGAGCCTCGCTACGCATCGGTGGCGGCTATCCTCAAGGCGACGAGGCAGCCCATTCAGGAGGCGACGGCCGCCCCGGTGGAGGGAGCACCCCGCCTCACCGTCCGTCGGATGCGCATCCCGGAGGTGACCCAGCAGGCGGAGATGTTGGAAGGGCCCGCCGGGGAGGTGGCTCAGCGACTGGCGGCCGTTCTGCGAGAGAAAGGCCTCGTTCCGGAGGGGTAGCTTGGGAGTCCTCGTTGTCGCGGAGCACCGGCAGGGGAAGCTTCAGGACCCCACGTGGGAGGTCCTCGGAAAGGCGGCGGAGGTGGCAGCCTCTGCAACCACCGAGGTCAAGGCCGTCCTCCTGGGGGATGGGGTCTCGGACCTCGCCGCCGAGTTGTCTGGCTACCCGGTGAAAGAGGTTCTTGTCGTTGAGGACCCAAGGCTGAAGGACTACACCCCCGAGGGGTACGGGACCGCCCTGGCCACGCTTCTCAAGCACGAAGAGGCCGATCTCGTTCTCGCGGCCCACACGGCGACGGGCTATGAGTTCCTGCCCCGGGTTGCGGCTGACATGGCACGCCCCTTGGTCACCGCGGCCATGGACGTGAGCCTGGTGGACGGCTCGGCGATCGCCACGCGAACGGGATACAATGGAAAGGTGGCGGTCGAGATCGCGATGGAGGGAGGTGGACCCGCCTTCGTGACGCTGCGTCCTGCCACGTTCACGCCGGCGGAACCTGGGGGAACGAAGGCGCCCATCACTCCCGTCGATGTGGACCTTTCCACCCTCCAAGTCCAGCGGGAGGTCCAGGGGTACGCGAGGCCCGAGAGCGAGGACGTCGACATCGCCGAGGCGGACGTGGTCGTGACCGTGGGGCGGGGGATCAAGGAAAAGGAGAACATCCGGCTGGTCGAGGACTTGGCCGCAGCCCTCGGAGGGGTTGTCGGCGCCTCCCGCCCAGTCGTTGACAACGGGTGGCTTCCCCGGGGCCGTCAGGTGGGATCTTCCGGGAAGACCGTAAACCCGAAGCTCTACGTCGCCGCCGGAGTATCGGGGGCCATGCAGCACCTGGCGGGCATGAAGGGGTCGCAGACCATCGTGGCCATCAACATCGATCCGACAGCACCCATCTTTTCCGTGGCCGACTACGGGGCGGTGGGGGACCTCTTCGAGATTATTCCCCGTCTGTTGAAGGAGCTCCAGAAGGGCTGAGCCGCGTACTCACCGATGATAATCGCGGCCGTGCCCTTATGGGATTCCACGCCGACCCCGCTGCATGGAGGAACCCCTCCGGACGCTCTTCGCGTTGGATCTCTGGGCAGGGCCCAACGTCCGGTTTCGGCCTTTGGTCTTTCTCGCCGTCTTCGCGGTCGGTTCCACCGTCGTCCTCGCCGAGTCTCTCCTGTTCTTCCACCCGAATGCGCCTCTTCAGTGGCTCGCCGCGGGCCTCATCGCAGCCCTTGTGAGCTTCAAGTGGGAGAAGGCAGGCACCTAGGGGCGCGGATGATCTCCGCGTGGGAGTGCCTAAGTCCCGTCCGACGGCGAACTACAAGAGGGATTCGACAACGTTCTGCGCGAATGCCTGGGTCCCCACTACGCCCGCTCCCTCCATCTGACGGGCCAGGTCCTGCGTGACTTCTCCCTCCTCCACGACGCGACTCACGCCACCCCTGACCATGTGCGCGGCCTCGGGCCATCCGATGTACTCCAGGAGCATGCCCCCCGCCAGGATCTCGGCCATCGGGTTCGCCACATCCTGCCCGGCGTACTTGGGCGCGCTTCCGTGGATGGGCTCGAAGAGGGCCGTATAGTCACCGATGTTCGCTCCCGGCGCGACGCCCAAGCCTCCCACGAGCCCCGCAGCGGCATCCGACACGTAATCGCCGTTGAGGTTCATCGTCGCGATGATGTCGTACTCGGCCGTCCGTGTTAGGAGCTGTTGCAGCATGTTGTCGGCGAGCCGGTCCTTGACCAGGATTTTGCCCTCCGGGGGCGTCCCTCCGTACTGCTCACGGACCTCCTCCTCCGTGACCACGTCGTCCCGAAACTCATTGACGGCCACTTCGTACCCCCATTGCATGAACGCCCCCTCTGTGTACTTCATGATGTTCCCCTTGTGCATGAGGGTCATATTGTGGCGGCCCCGCTCCACGGCGTAGGCGAGGGCCTTCCGGACAAGGCGCTTGCTGGCAAACTCGCTGATGGGCTTGAGGCCCAGGGCCGGGTCGTTCCCCACCTGGAGGCCGTAGTTCTCTTCCAGGAGGTCCACTAGCTTCCGGGATTCCTCGCTCCCCGCGGCCCACTCGATGCCCGCATACACGTCCTCCGTCGCCTCCCGGAAGACCACGAGATCCACGTGTTCCGGGTGTTTCAGGGGGCTGGGGATCCCAGGAATCCAGGCGATGGGGCGCACGTTAGCGTAGAGGTCCAATTCCTGCCGCAGGGTGACGTTGAGGCTCCGGTAGCCACCCCCGATGGGGGTGGTCAGGGGTCCCTTCAACGCCACGACGTAGTGGCGGATCGCCGCAAAGACATCGGGGGGGAGCAGCTCGCCGTAGGTGTCCTGCGCCTCCGTGCCCGCGAGAACCCGCCACCAGACGAGGCGACGCTCCCCCCCGTAAGCCGTGGCCACCGCCGCATCTAGGACCCCTCGTGTGGCGGCCACGACCTCCGGTCCGATGCCGTCCCCCTGAATGTAGGGGATCACGGGATCGGTGGGGACCGAGAGACCGGCGTCCCTCGGCTCAATCGCCGTTCCCTCCGTCGGCGGTCTCAATCGGTCGAACCCCGCGGCGGACATCCTCGTGCCGCGGACACCACGCTGCCTTATGAAGAGTCCGTCACACCCCGAAGATGGCCACCAACGCCGTCAGGGCCGTCGCCAGGCCCGCGATGACGTAGAGGAACGTGCCCACCCTCCGGTAGGAGCGTTTCATCCCAAGGTCGAAGAGGACGTATTTGAAGCGGTGCGCCCCGTGGAAGAGGGCGCCTCCCACGAGCACGACGAGATAGACCTTCACCAGAGGATCCGCTACCCACGCCAGCATCGCGTCGAAGGTGGAGAGGTCCTGCTCCAACAGGCCGAGGTCGGCTCCCACGTGGAAGAGGACGATGTGGACGGGCAGGAGCAGGGCTACGATGAACCCCCCCAGGGCGAAGAACTGCCAGAACATCGCGGCACTCGTGTCTGCTTCCACTCACAGCCCCCGGAAGATCAGGAGATAGACGAGGCCGCTGACGACGGCCCAGGCAAGCACGCCCCCCGTAATCAAGGCGCCGGGCGGAAGGGTGCGTCCACGGAGGCGGATTTGGAACACCCTGGCATTCAGGGACCACCAAGTGATGGCGTGGACGACGGCCATGACCAAGACCACGCCCGTGAATGCCCGGAACACGGGGGAGTTGAAGAGAACCCGGAAGGCGACGAAGGCGCTACGGTCCGCCAGAAGGAAGAACTGCACCACGAAGGCGAGGGCGTAGAGGAACACGAAGATGGAGGTGACCTCGCGGAGCATGTAGAGGAAGTAACGGGGGTTGCGGAGCCACCACGTGGCCGGCATTTTGGGAGTGTACGTCTTCGTGCGCCCTTCGTCCGCGTTCTCACCTCCGGAGCATGGGTGGCAAGAGGATCTTCGCTGCCTGAATCGCGCCCGGGGCCTTGAGCCGCTGGATGGCCCCCGACGGGTCCACGTTCTTGGGGCAGACCACGGAGCACTCACCGATGTAGGTGCACTCCCAGAGGCCAGTCCGCCCGATGAGGCGGGAGAGACGCTCCTTTGAGCCGTGATCGCGGGTGTCGACGTTGTAGCGGTAGGCGAGGGCGAGGGCGGCCGGGCCGATGAACTCCGGCTCCAGGCCGTAGACCGGACAGCCGGCATAGCAGATCATGCAGTTGATGCAGAGGGATTGCTGCCAGTACCGGTCGACGTGCTCCGGGAGCTGGCGGTACTCCCCCTCCTCCAGGGGTTTCTGATCATCCCGGACGATCCAGGGCATGACCGTCCGCAGCTTCTCCATGAAGCTGTCGATGTCCACGACCAAGTCCTTGATCACGGGAAAGTGGTCCAGGGGTTCCACCCGGATGATGGGCTTGGGGATCTCATGGAGGAAGGTCTCGCACGTGAGGCGGGGGCTCCCGTCCACGGTCGCCCCACAGCTCCCGCAGATCCCCATGCGGCACGACCAGCGAAAGGCGAGGCTTCCGTCCATGTGATCCTTGGCGTAGGTGAGGGCGTCCAGCACCATCATGTCGTCCCGGAACGGCACGGTGAAGTCTTCGTGGAAGGGCAAGGGGGACTGCTCGGGCCGGTAGCGGGTGACCCGGAGGACGATTTCGTCGGGCATGCTCAGTACACTCGCTTCTCGGGCTGCCATCGGGTGATCGTCACGGGCAGGTAGTCAATCTCGGGGCCCGTCTCCCCCTGCGTCACGATGGTGTGGGCCAGGAACTTCTCGTCGTCGCGTTCAGGGTAATCCGTCCGGAAGTGGGCGCCACGGGTCTCCGTGCGACGAAGGGCAGACTGGATGATGGTCTCGCCCACTAGGAGCATCGACTCCAGCTCCAGGACGGACTCGAGTTCCGTGTTGAAGACCCGATCCTTGTCGGCCACCTCCACTTTCGCGAAGGACGCTTTCAGCCTCGCCACGGTCTTCACCCCTTCCTTGAGGGACGCCTCGTCCCGGGAGATGCCCGCCCGGTCCTCCATAGTCCTGTGGAGTTCGTCGCGGATCTCCGCGACCCCTAGTCCCCCCCGTTCATGTCCCAGGAGTTCGTCGTAGAGACGGGTCTCCTCCGCCTGCACAGTCTCAACAGGCACTTCGGTGCTCGTGGCCTGGCGTGCGTATCGCCCGGCGGCGCGCCCCGCCCGGGCGCCAAAGACGAGGCACTCGGTCAGGGAGTTCGACCCCAGCCGGTTCGCCCCGTTGATGGTGACACAGGCGGTCTCCCCCGCCGCATACAGGCCTCCGAGGGGAGTCTGCCCCGCGTTGTCGGTGTGAATGCCCCCCATCATGTAGTGCACCCCCGGTCGGACGGGGATAGAAGCTCTCTCCGGGTTAATCCCCATATACGTCTCCACCAACTCCACGACCATCGGGAGGCGTTCCTGCAGGACCTTTCGCCCGAGGTGCGTGAGGTCCAAGTGTACGTAGGCGCCGTGGGGCCCCTCGATCCCGCGACCCGCACGGATCTCCGACATGATGGCCCGGGAGAGGAGGTCCCGAGGGCCCAGTTCCATCTTCCCCGGGACGTAGTCCCTGAGGAAGCGGTCGCCCTCCGCGTTCCGGAGGTAGCCTCCCTCCCCTCGGGAAGCCTCGGTAATGAGGATGCCGGTCCCCGGCAGGGCCGTGGGATGGAATTGGACGAACTCCATGTCCTTCAAGGGCGCCCCCGCCCGGTAGGCCATGGCCATCCCGTCCCCCGTCTTGATATTGGCGTTCGTGGTGAACTGAAACGTCCGACCCGCCCCGCCTGTGCACAGGATGAAGGCCTTGGCGGTCAGACCCGCCATGGTTCCCGTCCGGAGGTCCAAGGCGGTGGCCCCAATGACCCGCTGCCCTTCCATGACCAGGGAGGTGACAAGCCACTCGTCCAGCCGCTGGATGTTCTCGTACCTCAGGCTGTGCTGGAAGAGGGTGTGGAGCAGATGGAAGCCCACTCTGTCCGCCGCGAAAACGGTCCGCTTAACACTCATGCCCCCGAAGGCGCGGACGGCGATGCGCCCATCGGGCTCACGGCTCCAGGGACACCCCCAGCGCTCCAGTTGGATGACCTCCTTCGGCGCCTCTTGGGCGAGGAGCTCCACCGCGTCCTGGTCGGCGAGGAAGTCGCTTCCCTTGATCGTGTCGAAGGCGTGGAGGTCAAAGTTGTCATAGTCCCGAAGGACGGCGGCGAGACCCCCTTCCGCGGAAACGGTGTGGCTCCGCATGGGGTAGACCTTGGAAACGATGACGATGTCCAGATGGGGGTCCTCTTCTGCCGCGGCGATGGCGGCCCGGAGGCCCGCGGCGCCACCACCCACGATGACAAGGTCGTGGGAGAACCGCTCCATAGCGGCCATCTGAGATTCTGACCCTTGATAATGGTTTGGACTTACGAGGAGGCCTCACGCGGCTGCCAGATTCGTATCTTAATCCGTCCCCTCCGAATCTTCGCATAGAACGGGCAGTCAGGGGCGACGGGACAGACGAGGCATCGGGGGAGTTGGGCGGTGCACGTCTCCCGACCGAACCGAATGAGGGCCAGATGGGCCTCCCGACGCTGCCCTGGAGGGATGCGCGCTTTCCATGCCTCCGTGACGTCCTCGTACCCCCGTCCGGGGTCGATCTCCCATCGCTGGGCAATGCGCCAGATGTGCGTGTCCACGGGCATGGTGGGGTAGTCTCCGACCATAGCCAGGACCACGTCGGCCGTCTTGGGTCCGATGCCCTCCAGCGCCATCAGGGCCCTCCGAGCCCGCTCTAGGGGGGGCCGGATGAGCCGGAGGAGATCGCCCTGGTACCGGTCGAGGAGATGTTGGGCAAGGGCCTTCAGCCACCTTGCTTTGGCGGTGTAGAGGCCGGCGGGACGGAGTGCACGCCTGAGGTCCGCCACGCGGGCGGCCGCCACCCGGTCGGGGGTGATTCCGATGGAGTCCCGGAGGTTCTGGAGGGCCACCCGTTCGTTCTGGACCGTGGTGTTCTGGGAGATGACGACGGCGACGAGAACCTCGAAGGGGTCTCTCTGTTGCGTCCAGTTCTGGGCGGGGTATTCCCTAAGCACGGTGGCAAGAGCGCGCCGCGAGGTCCTCTCGTCCATCCTGATTCCCTTCCGCCCGGCCGGCCTACGCCTTGACGAAGGAACGCACCATGAGGATGACGTTGCGAGGTCGTTCCCGCAGGCGCCGGCCGAAGTAGGCAAGCCAGCGGGGCCCATAGGGGATGTACTCCAACGTTCGCAGGCCCCGGGCCCGCAATTCCCGCTTCAGGGGATCCCGGACCCCCATAAGGGTCTGAAACTCCAGTGCGCGCTGATGTTCGTTCTGTAGGGCCAAGCCCTCCTGGATCATGGCATCATCATGGGTGCCGAGGGCAAAGCGGCGGCCTTCCTCGAACAGAATTCGCATGAGGAGCCGGAAGTTCTCGTCGATGTCTGGTCTTCGCCGGTACGAGATCCGAGGGTCCTCCCGGTAGGCACCCTTCACGAGTCGGACGATCCCGTCGGGCATGAGGGCATGGAGGTCTTCTTCCGACCGGCGAAGGTTGGCCTGGAGCGCCACTCCCGTCTCGGCGTACGCGCGCCGTGTGTCTTCGTAGATCTGTAGCGTGGCTGAGGTGTACGGCGTGTCTTCCATGTCCAACCAGAGAAAGACACCCTGGGCGCGACAAAGCTCTCGGATCTCCTCGAGGTTCGTCCGAGCGTATGCTTCGTCCATGCTTAACCCGATTTGCGTGGGCTTGATGGAGACAGCCGCGTCCAGCCCGTCGGCTTCGATACCGGCGAGGATGGCCCGATATTCCCGCATCGTCGCTTCGACCTCCTCGCGCCGGGTGTAGCGCTCTCCCAGGAAGTTCAGAATCGCCCCGAGGCCACGGCCGTTCGCCACTCGTGCCCTCTGGAGCCCCTCGTCGAAGGTGTTTCCCGCGACCCATTGGCGTGCCAGGGGAAGGAGAAGGTCCACGGGGAGAGGAGCGGCCCTGTGCTCAAAAGGTTCGCGGTCCGGGCCTTCGCTGGGAGAAACTTCCTAAAGGAGGGGACCCTAGTTTCCCCCAATGGGGTACTCCGAGCAGCTAGCGACCGCGTCCGGGCTCGCGGAGATTTTTGAGCTCGTCAAGCGGGTCGTCCAGGATAACCTGGGACGGATTCGCGCGGGCCTGATGCTCGGGTTGGCCGACCTGGGGAACCACCCGCGCGGCTTTATCGGGGGCTTCCACGCCGTGGGAAGCAACGTGATTGTGATGAACAAGGTCCCCTTGCTTCGGATCAAGGATACGAACCCCGAGCTCTACAAACCCTACGCGTTCAACGTCCTGCTCCACGAGTATCTACACACCCTGGGCTTCCTGGACGAAGGAACGGTTCGACCCACCGTCGCACGCCTGAGCGAGGACGCCTTCGGCCCCGACCACCTCGTCACTCAGATCGGTCGGGACTACGCGGCCTTCTTCCCCAACCTCGTCTATCCAGAGGCCGCCTGGCAGCCGCGGGAGTTTTCCATGGAGCTCGTTTCCGACTTCGACAAGGGGAGCGCGAGCTACATCGGCTAAGGGCCTCCGGTTATCGGCGTCCGCTGTTCGGCCGAGAGCATCCTCCACTTCCCCCTCGAGCACTTCGTCTATTGGATCGGCCCCATCATCGGGGGGATCGTGGCCGGCGTGGTGTACGGCTACGGGCTGCTCAAGAAGGCGTGAGTGCGCCTTCCGAGCCCTCGAGGCGTAGGACAACCTTTCCCACAATGTGGTCCGGAGACACCGGGCCGAAGTCCCGGCTGTCCGTACTATGCCGTCGACTGTCCCCCTTAATGGAAATCTGTGACCCGTTGACCCGCGAGATCCGCTTCACCAAGAATCGGTTCTCGGAGGGATGGCGGAGGACCACGAGGTCCCCCACGGAAGGACGTCCCAGGAGATAGGGGAGGGGGCTGGCGATGACTTGATCGCCCTCACAGAGGGTGGGCTCCATACTCCGGTCCTTGACTCGGAAGCGGCGCAAGGGCGACACCAACCGGGGCACGACCGACCCTCACCCCGCGGCCGGAACCACCATCTCACGTCCAGTTGGGTAGTGGGACCCCGTCCGGACTGGCGTCACGTCCTTCGTTTTCCAGAAGATCTCGGCGATCTGGTTCACGGTCTCCAGGAGTTCTTCCCCAACCTGTAGGTTGGTGGTCTGCTTGGATTGGGAGCCAAGCATCATCACCTTCCAGACGAGGTCGTGGAGACTCGGGAAGGCCTCCGCGTGATCCGGTTTGAAGTAGTCTCCCCAGAGGATGCGAACCTCGTGTTTGCAGATCTCGGCGTGTTTCTCCTTGATCTCCGTGTAGCGGGCGATGCCGTGGGCGTACTGCTCCAATTCCGCCGGGGTTGCTGTCCCCTTGGCCTTCTCCGTCAGTTCCCCGATGAGGGTGTCCATCCGAATGACCGTATGAGCAGCCAGCTGGGCATAGTGGGGATCGTAGATGCCGCACGGGATGTCACAGTGGGCATAGGCGGTCTCCTCGGGCAAGATCCTCTCAAGGATGTCCCTCGCGATTTTCATTCCGATTTTCATTTCCGAACCTCCCCTTCCGTCCGTCTCCCTGGACTCGGAAGACGAACCGGGTCCGAGGTACCGCGGGGAAGGCGCACGGCCTTCTAAAGGCTTGGTGCAGGAGCCTGGAAGAACGTTTGAAATAGCCCTCGCTCGGTGTCCGCTAGGGGGACCCGATGCTGATTCAGGCCACGCACGGACGGATCGAGGAGGCCGAGGACGCGGCGGTTGTGGTGAACCTGTTCCAGGGTGTGGATGCGCCGGGTGGCGCAACGGGGGCGGTGGACCGGGCCCTCGGAGGGATGATTACCGATCTCATTCAGGGCGGGGACCTCAAGGGGAAGTTCAAGGAGACCATCCTCTTCCGGACGGGGGGGCGCATCCCCACCGAACGCGTCCTCGTCGTGGGCCTTGGAGACCAGCCGGAGTTCGGCTTGGACCGAATCCGGGAGACCTCCGCGAAGGCGGCGACGTTCCTTCGGGAGGCCGGCGTCTCGAGCTATACGACCATCCTCCACGGCGCGGGTATCGGCGGGGTCGATCTGAGGGAGGCGGCCGAGGCCTTGGTGGAGGGGACTCTCCTCGGGTCCTATCGCTTCGATCGCTACAAGACGGAACACGAGGAGGACGAGGTGGAGCTCGCGACCATGACGGTCGCGGTCAAGGATGCGGAGGATCTGGAGACGGTGGAGGAGGCCATCCAGTGGGCGCGCACCGTGTCCGAGGCCACCAACTTCGTGCGTGATCTCGTTGCCGCCCCCGCCCGGGACAAGACGCCTCGCGAACTGGCTCGGGTGGCACAGGAGGTGGCGGAGGGTGCGGGCTTGGAGTACACGGCCCTTGACGAGGTCCAGGCGGAGGAGCTGAACATGGGTGGGTTCCTTGGCGTGGCCCGAGGGAGCAACGAGCCTCCGCGGTTCATCATTCTGGAGTATCACGGCGGCCCGGAGGGGGAGAGCCCGATCGCTTTGGTCGGGAAGGGGATCACCTTCGACAGCGGGGGCCTCTCCCTGAAGCCCGCGAAGTCCATGGAAACGATGAAGGAGGACATGGCGGGGGCCGCCGCTGTCATCGGAGTCCTTCGAGCGGCCGCGGAGCTTTCGCTGCCGGTGAATCTCGTGGGCATTGCTCCCTGTACGGAGAACCTGCCCGGCGGCAGGGCCACCAAGCCAGGCGACGTTCTGACCACATACCTCGGCACGACCATCGAGGTCCGGAACACGGATGCGGAGGGCCGCCTGGTCCTCTCCGACGGCCTGGGGTACGCGACGACCTTCGATCCTCAGGCCATCTTCGACGTGGCCACCCTGACGGGAGCCTGCATGATCGCCCTCGGCCGGATGACCACGGGCATGATGGGGACCAGCGAGGAGCTCATGGACCGCCTTCGTCGGGCGGGAGCCAAGACGGGAGACTACGTGTGGCCCCTCCCCCTCTTCGAGGAGTACGAGGAGCAGATCCAGAGCGACATTGCCGATGTGAAGAACACGGGTGGGAAGTACGCGGGCGCTATCACGGCGGCCCTCCTTCTGAAGAAGTTCGTGAAGGACGTGCCCTGGGTGCACCTGGACATCGCCGGTACCCGGAAGACGACCTGGAAGGCCGACGCCCTCCAGAAAGAGTACCTCCCCAAGGGCCCGACGGGCGTGGGCGTTCGCCTCCTCATCCAGGTACTCCGCGACTGGAACCAGGCGGCATGAGCCTCCTTGCCGCGTCCTTCGAGGAGCGTCTTAACCGCTTTCTGGTGCGCGTGGATCGGGCCGGAGAGGCCACCCTTTGCCATCTCCCCAATCCGGGCCGCCTCGTCGAACTCCTACCAGCTGGGGCACCCGTTCTCCTGGAACGGCGACAGTCTCCTGGTCGAAAGACCGAATACGACCTGGTTGCCGTGCGCAGCCGCGAGGTGTGGGTGTCCGTCGACACACGTCTGCCCAACCGCACCGTTTGCAGTTGGCTCAAGGAGGGGCTCCTCCCTGAGTTCCGAGGCTACTCGAGCATCCGTCCGGAGGTGGTCGTGGGCGCTAGCCGGCTCGATTTCCTCCTCCGAAACGGGCGCGACTGCTACCTGGAGGTGAAGTCCTGTACCCTTGTCGAAGACGGCGACGCCCTGTTCCCAGACGCGCCGACCCGTCGTGGGACGAGGCATGTCGAAACGCTGGCAAAGCTAGTGGGAGACGGATTCCGGGCCTGCGTCCTCTTCGTGATTCAGCGGCCCGACGCCCGACGGTTTCGCCCGCAGGACGAGACGGATCCTGCCTTTGGAAAGGCCCTGAGGGAGGCGCAAGCCGAGGGGGTGGAGGTTTTCGCATATCGCACGACCTTTGACCGGACCACCCTGGTGGATCCCCAGCGCATCCAAACGGATTTACGCCCGAGGCAATTGGGATAGGAGATGACGGAGTCCTCGGAG